>CAZTFQ010000001.1:0-157939 GCA_964613035.1 uncultured Christensenellaceae bacterium
AAAAAACCTAAACCAAACTTTATGGGTTCGATTTAGGTTTTGAATGGCGGAGAAATCGGGATTTGAACCCGAGCTACGTTTCACCGTACTACTCCCTTAGCAGGGGAGCCCCTTCAGCCACTTGGGTATTTCTCCGTGCCGACTAATATTTATGCTTAATTATATTAGCATATCCGTGAGGGGCTGTCAATAAATTGATTTCGATTGGAGTTAAAATGTTAGCTTGCGAGGAATATTCTTCCTACAAGGCACGTCATATCGTCGTGTTTGCCGCCCAAAGAGAGGGCGTTTTTTACGACGCTCTCGGCGATAACGCCCGGATTGACGCTGTCGGTCGCAGACAGTACGGCTTCTAATTTTTCTCTGTCCAAAATGTCCGAAACGCCGTCCGAAACGATAACGAACATATCTCCGTCGGATAATTTTCGGCGGGTGACCACGGGGACGATTTCGTCGACTATCCCGAGGGGCAGAGATCCGCAGGGGACCACGTCCACGTTGTGCCCGGATTTGACGTAGCCTTCTCTTCCGCCGAGTTTAATGAAATCCACCGTCGCGTCGTTGAGATCTACCAGTGCCAGATCTATCGCATTGAAATCTTCTTCCCCCTTAAGACTCAAGAGCCTTCCGGAAGCATAGAGAACGCTCTGACTGGAGAACCCCGCCTTATAGAAGTTTTCTATAAGATTGACTGCCAGACGGGAGGCTTCATAGGCATTTTCTCCGCTGCCCATTCCGTCCGCAAGTAACAGCATAACTTTGTTTTTCGAGATTTTCACGGCTTCTACGGCGTCTCCCGATTTGTCGTCATCGATAAGAGGCAGGCCGTATTCTCCGTAAGAGACGGCAAACCTCGGCGCGACTCCGTAGAAAACGGTTACGCCTCCCAGCACGCCCGTTTCTCTGCGGGTCTCTTCCATTTTTACGCCGAGTATTTTCGAAACCAACATTGTCAAATAGGAATAATCTTCATATTCGGAAGTTAATCGAAGGGTCAATTCCAACCGATCTTTTTCTCCGAACAATATCGCGTCCGTGGCGGCGACGTTTTTGTAATTAAGCTCGGATATAAGCTTGCGCTCCGTTTTGCTGTCGTATTTTACGGGGACTTCCAAATCGGAAGAGAGGTCTTTAAGAACTTCTCCTACGCCGCCCATTTGTCTGCCCATGACGTCTTTTAAAACCCGATTGCCGTCTTCCTTTTTTAATCTGCGCACGGTGAGCGCCACTGCCGAATTGGCGGATTCTATCAACGTGTTGAGACGAGAACAATTGGCGGACAAAAACGGCGGAGTATCGAGAATGGACGCTTTTCCTCGCTCGACGGCGGAAGAAACCAGCTCCGCGACGAGAGCTTCGAGAGACCCTCCCATACATTCTTCGCAGGATTGCTTTCGAGGACATAGATCGCAACAGCTTTCCAGGACCTTTTCGGACAACCTTGCGACACTGATTTCACCAGATCCGTCCGCACCGCCGTGTAGGACGGCTTCCATATCTTTGAATACGTCCGACAATATGCCTAGTCGTCGCGCTACGTCTTGTCTTGTCCGATTTATCAGAAAACGGGACCCCTGTTCTTTACTTTGGGTATCCGAAATGCGGGAGAATAGGGGAGAGACAACTGCGTAAAACACGACAGACAAAAGACCTCCGAATCCTATTCCGATCCAGCGGAGATAGACGGACGTCCCGAAAAGGAAATAATCCGCAGCGATAAAAAGCGCACTCCCGAAGACATACGACAGAGCGGGGTGTCGTCTGCCTGCTACGATGCCTGCGGCGTACAGAAAGTATAGCGCGACCATGGATACGTCGGCGGGATATACGGATGCGAAGAGCCCCGTAAGCGCGCCGGTAGTAAGACATGCCAGAGCTCCGCAAGCGGAAGAAAAAGATATGAAGCACGACGCTATAATCGGCAGAATATAAAATCCGTATAATTCCAACGGGGACGCCGCATATACGATTATGCCGAAAAAGACAACCACCGACAACCATTCTCGCGGAGCCAGTTTATAATAAAGTCCGCGGGTTTCCAATGCGGAAAAAGCAACCGTGGCGACGGACAGCGTTGCGACGGACGCGACTACGGAAAGACTTCCCGTGACGATGTGAGTTTCGTCAAAAGGAACGGAAGCGAAATACGTAAGAGACAATAGAATAGTGATTATCGGCAATATCGCCGAGCGTGGTTCTTTTTTATATCGATAGAAGAAAAACGCCGTTATCAATATGACGACGGGCGGAAGTATCGCGGGCACCAGTCCTATCAGGCTCCATTCCGCCAGTCCTACGGCGACGGCGTATACGGGGAGTATGAAAAGGAGATTTTTTCGTCTGCCGAACAGAGCGACTAAAAAACCGACGGAAAAGAATCGACCGCCGAGAGCCTTGTCGCCGAAGGCGAAAATTACGATGACGAGGGAATAAAGAAGATACGGTAATAATCGTTTTAATCGTTTCATACGGGATATTATAAATGAAAATATCGGACGAAAAGATGGCGACTTAATCGTAAAAGCTCGTATCGAGGAGATTTTTGTCGAAAAGGTCTCCGCTATTTACAAAAAGTTGCCGATGATATATAATCGAGATATGGAAATGAACTTAAACAAAAATAAAAAATACGGTCTGGCGGTGTCCGGCGGAGTCGATTCGATGGTTATGATGGAACTTGCCTATCGGCAAGGGCTAAATTGTATAGTATTGACCGTGGATCACAATTTGCGATCGGACAGTAAGTCGGATGCGGATTTCGTCGAGAAGGAAGCTTCCCTCAGAGGATACGAAACGGTGAGAGTCTCGGTCGACGTCTCGGGAGAGGCGAAGAAGTCGGGCGATTCCGAAGAATTGGCAGGAAGAAAACTCCGATACGAGTTTTTTGAAACAGTTGCGGAGAATAGAGGGCTGGACTATATATTGTTGGCGCATCATCTGGACGATCAAGCGGAAACGGTCCTGATGAGGATATGCCGAGGCACCGGGGTGGCGGGACTCAAAGGAATAGAAAACAGAGGGATTTTCATTAGACCGCTACTCAACTTTTCTAAAGAAGATATTAGGAATTTTGCCAAGGAAAACCGCATTGAATTCAGAGAAGACTCTACCAATGCCGACACTCTTTACAAACGGAATTTTTTTCGCAACAAGATTCTCCCGGAGCTCAAGAAAGAATACCCCGATTTGGATTCGGCGGTGTCTAGACTGGTAGAAAGCGCGGCTGAGACGGAAGATTATTTCAGTTCCGTTCTGGTGCCCTACGTCGCGACGGAAGACGAGGCGTCGCTGGGAGAAGAAGTCTTCAAGGTACACGGCGCCGTCGGGAAAAGATCCGTACTCGAGGCGATTAAGGCGCTGGGGATATATAAAGATATAGAGCTCAAAACGTACAAAACGATTTTTTCGCTCAGGTCGCGTCCAAGCAATACGGAGGTCGATATCGGTCAGGGGCTGGTCGCGAGACGGTCGTACGACGGTTTGATTATTGCCAAAAAGCACCTTGCGGAGGTCTATGAAAAGCCTTTTTCGGTTACGGAAACGTATGAGTTCGGGGGGAAGAGATATAGTTTCGAGCCGTCGGACGAATTGATTAAAGGAATGACGCTGGACGTGAAGAAGATCCCCGCCGATGCGATCGTGAGGACGAGAAGAGAAGGCGATACCTTCAAGCGTTATAAGGGTGGGAGAAAAAGCTTGTCGGATTATCTTACTGACGAAAAGATCCCGAGAAGCGTAAGAGAAGGACTGTTGGTCCTGGCGTCAGGCAGAGAAGTGTTGATGATTTTTGGCAAGGAAATTTCCGATTACGTCAAAATAGACGACGAAACCGTCGAGAGATACGTATTGAGGATAAAATGATGGTCGGTAAAAAAACGAAACTGCGTTTTCCCGAGGCTGAAGACAACGCCTTGAAAGAATTGGCGGAATATGTTCCGTCGAGACTGTACGTGGTGGGCGGCGCGGTGAGAGAATCGCTTGCCGATTACGTACGCGCGACCGACATAGATTTGGCGTGCGACCTTACGCCGCAAGAAATAACGGCGGTACTTGAAGGGACGCCGTTTTCGGTGAAGCCTACTTCTCCTAAACTCGGGACGCTCAAAATAATCAAAGACAACGTCTCATTCGAATATACTACTTTTCGCACGGACAGTTATCCTGACGGCGGTCGGCATATGCCCGACGAAGTTAAATTCACGTCTTCCGTAGAAGAGGACGCGTCGAGAAGAGATTTCACCGTCAACGCGCTCTATTACGATCCTAAAAACGAGGAGCTCCTAGACCCTACGGGACGGGGACTGAAGGATCTGTCCGAGAGAGTTTTGGCGACGGTCAGAGACCCCGACGACGTGCTGTCGGAAGACGGACTGAGGCTATTAAGACTCGTTAGATTCTCCGCGTCTCTCGGGTTGAAGATAGATAGGGATACGTTTCTTTCCGCAAAAAACAATGCTCGACTCATTCTCGACGTGGCTCCGGAAAGGATTAGAACAGAATTAGACAAAATTCTGGTTGCGGATACCGTACGAGGGATTATGGGAGCCCAATATTACGCATTGACGCTTATGGACGAGCTCGGACTGTTGTCTCTTGTGTTGCCGGAAATAGTACCTTGTTACGATTATCCGCAGAATCCTAAGTATCATAAATATCCTCTCGACAAGCACATATTCAAGGCGGTCAGATACGCTCCGTCACGGCTCCGTCTCGTCGCGCTTCTTCACGATCTGGGCAAACCTTCTTCTAAGCTGAAATACGGCTCTCATCTGCGACACGGAGAAGAGTCGGAGAGGATAGCGCGCGACGTGATGAACAGACTTCTTTATCCCAAAAAGGTCATCGAGCGCACGGCTAAAATTATTCGATATCATATGTTCGATCTTAGGTGCGAGGCGGATGAGAAAACCTTGAGAATATTTGTCCAGAAGAATTGCGACATAATAGACGATCTGATAGATTTTAAGGTCGCCGACGCCAGAGCCAAGGGGGATTCCGTAGTGCCGGGTTCGGCAGTAAGATTGAGAAAGACGTATGAAAAAATGAAGTCCGAAGGCGTGCCTTTTTTCGTGTCGGATCTGAAGATAGATGGCAACGACCTCGTCGCGAGAGAAATACCCGTCGAGGACAGAGGAAAATTATTGTCGACGATATTGGAACGTGCCGCTTACGACGAAACGATGCGCACGAGAGAAGGTCAGCTCGAGTACGTGCGCAAGAGATACTCCCTTTAGTCGGACTCTTTACTTATCAATTTAACTCCGCTCTGCGCTTTGTAATAGGACGTGCGGAGTTTTTCTTTTTTACCGTCGATTATTCTGTAGGCGGTCACGACGTATCCGTCGCGTGCGGGTACGAGAATTTTTTCGACGGGTTCTCCGTCCGGACCTCGCTCGTTCGTGTATTCGATTTCGTAGTCGCCTTCTATGACTTTTTCCACTACGGCGGACAGACGGATTTTTCCGACGACGGAAGTCTTTTGAGAATAAATCGTCGTCGTCAGATTTTGACCGTCCGCGGTCATGCATATTATGGCGGGATAATCGGTAGTGTTGACGATCACCAGATCGGCGTATTCCGATACGGCGGCGTCCAGCCCGGGTGCGACGTATGAGGCGGGGTAGGAATGATTGACGGATTTTTCTACGTCGAGTCCCGCAAGCAGCGCCGCGTTGAAGAGTGCCGTGGATACCTGACAGACTCCGCCGCCTATTCCCGATACGTACTTGCCGTTTTCTATAACGGGAGCTTCTCTGTATCCGCGTTCTGCGGTTCTTTTCCCGACTACCGCGTTGAATGACAGACTCCCGCCCGACGGAAGATACGTTCCGTCGAGAGCCGTTGCGGCAAGAGCGACGTTATGTTTTCGCCCGTCGGAGGAGGATCCGTAACGGGTTACGTAACGAGCGACTTCCTCGAAGTATCCCTCGCCGTCTTCGTAGGGAAACTCGTAACAACTTCCCGTTGCCGTTATCAATACGGATATAACCAGAAGAATAATGAGCGATCTTTTCACGATGATAGTATGAGAAATACGACTCGATTTTCGCGGAAAAAATAAAAAATTCGGTATTGATTTTTATCTTTTCACATTGTATAATAGATTAGACGCATTGATTGCGCCTTACTTTACATTGGAGGCAAAAAATGGAAGAAACCAAACAATCCTTCTGGGATAAGCCGCTGTTCCATAAGATACTCGGCACCGATCCCTCGAAACCCGAAGAAATGCAACCTAAAGAGGTGCTTTCTTATTCGTTTGCCGGCTTCGGTCAAAACCTTATCTGTCAGCTGGTCTCGTCGTTTTTCCTGTTCTATCTGACGGACGCGGTAAAACTCCCCACCTTCGGTCTGGCGGTTATGTTCCTCTGCGCGAGACTCTTCGACGCGTTCAACGACCCGATTATGGGTACGATCGTTGACAGGACGAGGACCAAGAACGGTAAAATGAGACCGTATCTGAAAGCCATGCCCATTCCGATCGGCGTGCTGACGATACTCCTGTTCTCGCAGTTTATTCCGACCGATACGGCGGTAGGCACGGCGTTGCCTTTCGCAATCTCCACCGTTATTTATCTGGCGTGGGGTATCTGCTACACCATCGTAGACGTACCTTACTGGGGACTGGCTTCTTCCATGACCAAAGATACCGACAAGCGTAACACCATGCTTACCATAGCGCGTCTTTTCTGTACGATAGGCGCAGGTTTGGTAACGGTTCTTCTTCCTGCCATACAAGGTATCATCGAGTCCAACGTCGTCGCCGACATCCTCGTCGGAGCTCCCGATAAAGTCCTCGCCGACGGCACCGTAATCGCGGTCGCAAAAGACACCATTATGTCTATGAAGGACTCTATTAACGAAGGGTATATGCAAGCAGCCATCGATGCGGGGTTGATTCCGGCAGCCTTGACTTCTTCCGATTGGCTCCCGATTCAGTCCGCAGGCAACACGGTATGGAAATATATCGTCGTCGATGCGCAATATAATCAAATAGAAGCGGATCTCGCTATGGGATACAAGATTTTTTATCTAATCGCCGCGGCAATCATCGCTGTCTGTGCGGTGCCCACGTTCTTCGTCGGATATAAGAATACGAAAGAGAGATATTATGAAGACGAGTCCAAGGTTCAGTCCCTCGGGCACAACGTGAAAGTTCTTATGAAGAACAAACCCGCGCTTCTTCTTATCCTCACGGGCTTCCTCGGATGTCTCCGTCTCATCTATATGACCAGCGGTATCTACTATGCCAAGTATTGCCTCGGTAACGTCGGTATGAACAGTATTCTTACCCTCCTCGTAGTCCCCGGCGGACTTATAGCGACCGTTACCACGCCTATTCTCAGTAAAAAAATGGGTAAGCGTAATCTCTTCATCGTATCTCACCTCATCGGCGGAATAGCGATGACTGCGCTCTATTTCTTAGGTAGATTTACGGGAGAAGGAGACGGTTCCAATACCGTATCGATGATAATGTTCTTCATCGTCCTTATACTCCTCGGACTTCCTTCGGGATACAGCAACATCATCCAGTACGCAATGATAGCCGACTCTATCGACTATCTGGAAGATAAAACGGGCGAGAGGGCGGAAGGCATATGCTTCTCTCTCCAGACGCTTATTTCCAAGATCGGTATGGCTTTCGTCGCGTTCGTCGTCCTTATCGTCCTCTCCGTAGGCGGTTACGACGGTGCGTCCAAGGTTGCCGCGCCTATCAGCATAAGACAAGATATCTGGATGATGACCACGCTCCTCTGCGGTCTGTCCACGGTACTGTGCGTGATTCCGCTCTTCTTCTATAACTTCAACGAAGACAAGCAGAGAGAGGCGGTCAAGAGAGTTACCGTCAAAAAGCTTGCCGGACTCACTCCCGAGACCTGGAACAGCTGGTCGGAAGAAGAACTTGCCGAAGCTATCGCTCGTTACGACGAAGAGCAGCTTGCTATCGAGTCGGTGAGCGTGGCTCCCGTAATCGACGTCAATCCTCTGTCCGAGAGCGTAGCGCTCGAAGAAATTGTGGAAGAAATCGTCGAAAACGAAGAGCACAACGACTAAATTTTTCTTAATAAAACGGAAGCGACCTTGTCGAGGTCGCTTTTTCATTGACGAGGGAGCTTTTTTATTATATACTAATAAAAAAATCGAGCGCGCCGAGGTGTCTCGGCGGAGGGCGTATGGATAGACTTAAAAGACTCTTTGCCATAAAACTTTCTAAACGTAACATTATTCTCATAGCTTGCGGTTGTATAGTCAACATAGGACTTTTTATATTGATGAAACATTTTCAGATACCTCTTTATCTGGATACCGTGGGCACTGCGTACATATCGTTCCTGTTGGGCCCCACCGCGGGAATAATTACGTCTATAGTGACTATGATGGTACAGTTCATAGTAATTCAGGCGGACGCCGTTTTGTATGCGCTTATCTCTGTCGGCGTGGCGTTGTCCGTAGGACTTACCGCGCGTACCAAGGGGTATAAAAACGGTCTCGCCGTTATGGGTGTTATTTTCATCAGCTACCTCATAGCGACGATAATATCGTCTCTCGCGCCGTTGCTCTCCAAGGGCTCTTATCATATGGACCTGTATACCAATATTCTCTACACTGCCATTACGGAGATACTTACCACTCGTCTTTATATGGAAAAAGTCGGCGCACAGATAGTGGCGTCTCTTTCCGCGGGAGCGATTATCAGACTGGTAGACACGCTGGTCGTATCGATAGTGACTTTCGTGTTCTATATGCTTACGCCCAAGCGCGTCCGTTACGAAATGATGGGCTACGACGTAGAGGCGATTGCCGCAGAACCTAAATCCGACGATGAATAAAACGGCTATAGTGACCGGCGCGTCGGGCGGAATCGGCAGCGCGACGGCGATAGAACTGGCTAATGCCGGCTACAACGTGGTGTTGACTTACAACACTCGTCGTGAATCCGCGACGGACCTTTTTAAAAAGCTCTCTCTCGTTACGAGAGCCGATATGTATCGTCTCGACTTAGGAGACGAAGCGTCTATCGACGAAACGGTAAAAAAAATCAATTCTCTCTATCCGACCGTGGACGTGTTGGTCAACAATGCGGGTATGTCGGAGAGGGAAATTTTCACAGATAAAACTTTTTTCGATATCAAAAGAATTCTAGACGTCAATTTGACGGGAACAATGCTTTTTACTCAAGGGATTTTAAGAAAAATGCTCCGCCGAGGATCGGGCTCTATCGTCAACGTTTCGTCCGTCTGGGGTAAAGAAGGCGCCGCGATGGAAGTTTCTTATTCCGCGGCTAAAGCAGGCATTATAGGCTTCACGCGGGCATTGGCAAGAGAAGTCGCGCCTATGGGCGTGAGGGTCAATGCCGTGGCTCCCGGTGCGATAGATACCTCTATGCTGGGAGAGGAAGAGCGCGTAGGGCTGGAAGAATGTGTGCCGCTCGGAAGACTCGGTACCCCCGAAGAAGTCGCGGGGGCGATTAGATTTTTGGCGGAAGCAGATTACATAACCGGAGAAATATTATCCGTAGACGGAGGCGGAATACTGTGAAAAGGGCTCTTTTCGCGATATTGACGATAATAGTCGTCATCGTCGTCGCCGTCGTTGCGGTCGCCTGCGACGAAAAAAGCGATTTTCGTTTTACGGAAGACGAGGTCAAACTTCTTGCGGGGGACAGTATGGCATTGCCTGCGGAAAACGTCGACGGAGTGACTTTCGTTTCTTCCGCCCCCGATTTGGTTAAAGCGGAAGACGGCCGCATAGTCAGCTACTCCGACAGAGTGGGGCTGTTCACGGCGACGGCGATGTTGACCGCGACGGCAACGGACGGGACGAAGCACACTCTCGTTGTCAGAATATATAAGGACGAAGAAGTTTTTATAAAAGAGACCGACGAAACGTACGTTGTTTTTAGGGTGAAGACGGGTACTAAATGGCGCGTGGGAGATATATCTTCTCTGTATCGAGAGGGCGATTTCATCTCGGCTCCTTCCGCAGTGGTCGCGTCCGACGGCTACAATGCTCCCGTCGTATGGTATAAGGATAAAGCGATGACCGTGACGGCGGACTTTTCCGACGAAGTTATGGGCGATGAAAGCAAGTTTTTCTACGGAGAAGAGTTGCTCCGCGACGGAAGTCAGGCGGTCGGCGGCGCCATAGACCTCAACGTGGCTCTCGATTCTTCTCTCGGGGTGTACGTAGTCACCGGACTCAAGTACGACTTTCTGCCTTATACTTCGATAGTCATTCCCGATACGTACGTCGTTGACGGAAAAACCGTAGAGCTGCGAGGAATAGCCGACAATGCGTTTTGTTACGACAGAGTAGCGGACGGACGTCGGTACAACACGGGACTTCAGAACCTCACCGCCGTAGATCTGTCTCACATAGACTATATAGGGAGTTGCGCGTTCAAAAACTGTCTTGCGTTAAGTAACGTCAAGATGAAAGCAACGGTAAGTAAAGCCGCCGACGCTTTCGTCGGAACGGCAACCCCGTATGCATAAAACAAGGAATATCCGCCTATGAAAAACAGCTTTTTAAGAGATTTAAGACCCGCGCGAGCGTGGGAAGAACGCTATCCTTTAGGCAACGGCGTATTGGGTGCGATGGAAGACGGCGGGCTGAAAAACAGCACCGTTTTGCTTAACGATGCCTTCCTCTGGTCAGGGTACGAAGGAATGAAAAAGTGGCGTCCCGACGGAGGCAAGAGTCTAAGACTTGCTCGAGAACTGTTCCTGGACGGGAAGGTGAAAGAAGCCGAGGACGTTATTTATAAAAACGTCTGCGGAGAGTTTGCGGAAGGATATATGCCGCTAGGCGAAATTTCGCTCAAGACGGACTTACCCGAGAAAACGAAAAAGTACGAGAGGATATTGTCTTTGTCGGACGCCGTGCACACCGTCAGAGCGGAAGATAAAGACTTATGTTATACGGAGACGTCTTTTTGTTCGCACCCCGACGCTTGTTACGTAAAAGAGAGAGTTTCGTCCCGACCTCTCGATACGACCCTTGCCGTCTCCGATCTGCTCCGTCACGAAAAGCGGATTGTTGAAAACGTCGTTTCGATAAAAGGCGTCGCCCCGTCCAGAGTTTATCCTCATTATTATTCTCATCCCGGCGGCAACGTTGTCTACGACGAAAATCGCGGGCTTGAATTCGCTTGGGCGGTGAGCGTCGATACGGACGGAAAAATCGAGCCGACGGCGGACGGTTTTCAAATCAAAAGCTATAAATATTTACGTCTCACGGTAGTTAGCCAAGTAGGAAAAATCGTCGACGAAAAAGCCCTTGTCTCAAGGCTGGAAGGATTGCGAAAAAAGACTGTCGAAGAGCTTAAAGCCTCGCACGTAGCGGACTATAAAGAATTGTTCGACAGAGCGGAATTGACGGTCAACGATATAGAGAATTCCCCCGCGGTCACTCGCAAGGCGATCAAACGATACGAGAGAGGGTCCGAGGACCCGTCTCTCATCGTGACGGAGTTCGACTTCGGCAGATATCTGCTGATATCTTCTTCCCGTCCCGGCAGTCCCGCGACCAATCTTCAGGGAATATGGAACGACTCTCTTCAACCGCCCTGGAATACTCATCACACCGTCAACATCAATACCGAGATGAATTACTGGTGCGCGGAAATATGTTCTTTGCACGAGTGTATGTTGCCTCTTCTGGACTTTACGGAAAAGGTCGCCGTCACGGGAGAAAAGGTTGCGAAAGAAACCTTCGGGATGAGAGGGTGGTGCTTAAGCCACAACAGCGATATATGGGGCACTGCCAATCCCGTAGGCGGAGAATCGCCGTCGTCCCCTATGTCGTACGCGTACTTTTTGGGCGGCGGCGGATGGCTATGCTCCACGCTGTACGAGGGAGCGCGTCTCTCTGGTGACAGAGACTTTTCTCTCAGACTGTATACTCTGATGAAAGGTGCCGCGGAATTCTACCTGGATTATCTCGAAGAGAACGACGGATATCTTGTTCCTCTCCTCTCTACCAGCCCCGAAAACGCCTATTACAAAAACGGCGCCAAGTGCTACCTCGACGCCTATACGACAATAGAGGTCGCGATAATAAGAGATGTCTTCACCGCACTGGTCGAATTACACGAAAAACTCGAGTTAGGGCAACCCGACAGAGTGGTTGAGGAGTCTAAAGCGGCTCTTTCTAAACTTCCGCCGTATGCTTTGGGCAAGGACGGAAGGATACTGGAATACAGTCGAGAATATCCCGAGACGGAGAAAAAACATCGTCACGTGTCTCATTTGTACGGATTGTATCCGTCCTCTCAAATCGACTCTTCCACGCCTGAGCTTCTAGAGGGAGTTAAGCGAGTCTTGAGGACAAGGGGATTATACGGGACGGGCTGGTCTCTGTCCTGGAAACTCAATCTGGCGGCAAGGCTTAATAACGGAGAGTACGCCCGTACGCTGTTGAGACATTACAATCATTTGGTTAAGCCGGGCGGAGTAGGAAGAGGCGGCTGCTATGCATCCCTTCTCTGCGCGCATCCTCCGTTCCAGATAGACGGCAACTTCGGTTTGACTTCGGGCATAGCGGAGTTACTGAAATCGGTCCTGGAAGGTAAGGCGACGATGAAAGAACTCTTCCCGTCGAGTTTTAAAAAAATCGAAGTAAGGGGTATCAAATCTTCGGACGGTCGGACTCTGTCGGGGGTTATTGAAGAGTAGTTTCGCCCGAGGACAAGGCGACCGTAAAATATATTGTTGCAATTCCGTCTTAAGGTGTGGTATCATAAAAAATATAAAACCGAATTGCGGAAGGAAAGGAAACTATAGATGGCTGTACCCAACGTACCGTGTATAAAAAAATTGTTTAAGCTAGTCATAACTCTGGCGATAATCGTCGTTATAGCTATCGTGGCTAT
This sequence comes from uncultured Christensenellaceae bacterium, assembly GCA_964613035.1. Taxonomy (GTDB): domain Bacteria; phylum Bacillota; class Clostridia; order Christensenellales; family DTU072; genus CAVIQK01. The sequence goes on from CAZTFQ010000001.1 coordinate 12,875, forward strand.
TGTTATCGTGGGTAATCTCAAAGTCTCCACGCTGGGACTCGACACGCTGGAGATAGCGGAAGGCGTCACGATGGCGGACGCGGGGCTTGCCGACGAGAAGTTTTTCGTCGTCATTAAGAGCGCCTGGAGTCTCTGCCGTGCCGACGAAAAGGACTACGTCGTCAATCCTTACGACGTCGACGATAGAGAGGACGTCAACGAAATTTTTTCTCTTCTGCCCCAAATCAACGGCGTGCCTAAATACGCCGCTCTTCTCTCGTCTCCTGCCGTTCTCAATAAGGGTAACGGTTATCTGTACAGAATAGAAGAGGGAATGTTAACTTATGTGTTGGAACAAGTCTTCGCGTCCTCAGACACGAGCCTGAATCAACTCTCCGCTCTCGGACTTAGAGCTAAGTCGGTCGTCATCGATAAAGACGATATGACTCTGAAAACAGCTTTCGGGGTGGACGTTACGGCTATTTCTTCAACCCTTCCCGATATCAAAGTTTTTAATTGGCCCGAGACCGCGTATCTCAACTTCTCCGCGAAAATGTCCGTTGACAACGAGGGTAGATTGACACTAAGCGATCGTGCGGTCGATATCAACGGTCTGGACGAAGCTTCCAGCAACGCCATCGTCACGGCGCTGTATAAAATAGCCCATAGCGACGTCGAAGGCGATTATATCGCGACGATTAAGGACACCGTAGGCGACACGGTGGAGACGGTGATAGGAAATATAGGAAGAATAGGTAACGCCTCTATAGACGGAGCATCGCAAATGATAACCATTTCTGAATCAAAAGAATACGGGGCGAAAGGAATACTTGACGGCGGATTCCAATTTTTGATGAACGAATAGAAATGATAGGAATTATAGCGGCACTGGATAAAGAAATCGCAGGGTATGAAGAGATACTCGAAAACAAGCAGTCCGTTAGGGCTGCCAATCTCGTTTTTATGACGGGTAAGCTTAACGGCGTCGACGTGACCGTCGTCAAATCGGGAATAGGCAAGGTGGCTGCGGCTCTGGCTACGGCTATTCTCATAGACCGATTCGGCGCGGATATTATCGTCAACACCGGCATAGCCGGCGGAATAACCGCTCGTCCGTTGTCGGTAGTAGTCGCCCGAGACGCGGTTCAGCACGACTTCGACCTGACGGCAGACGGTCAACCTCTCGGTCATATACAGGGCGTAGGCACTTATCTGTCGTCTTCTCCCAGATTGGTGGAAGCGTTCTCGTCCGCTATAGAGGGAGCACAGGTCGGCACGATAGCCACGGGAGACCAGTTTATAGCAAACAAAGAAAAGAACGACTTTTTAAGAGATACTTTCGGCGCGGTGGCTTGCGATTGCGAGTCGGGTGCCGTCCTCGAGGTGTGTAGAATCGCCGGAGTCGAGGGAGTATCCGTGAGAGTAATAAGCGACGGAGCCGACGAAAAGGCGCCTCTTTCTTATCACGAGTTGGCGGAAAAAGCCTCTCGGATAGGGGTGGAAGCGGTGACGAAAGTCATCTCGACGATATACTGAAGAAGGACTTAAACCATGAAAAAATTATCGGGTAGTTACAAAATTTTCACCACGATTTTACTGGATATCGCAATGATGTCCGTAGCGTTTTTCCTCACCTGGTTGATGGAAATATCTTATATCGGAGAGATGGTCAAGCCCAATAGCCTGCACGTGTTTTTATACTGGCTTATAGCGGTATCAGTACCGATTATCATCACCGCTCTGATGAAGGGATATAAAGTCGTATGGAAGTACGCCGGTACGATCGAAGTCGTAAAAATAGTAATCGTCTATCTTGTATCCTTCGTTATCCTCTTGATAATACAGATTATAAGCTCGTTTAACGACGTTATAGAAAAAATAACCGTATCTTTCGTGTTCAGCTACTGCGCGATGGCGCTAGGACTGGTCCTTCTTGAGAGGTTTATGCCCAGATATATTTTGCTGGCGAGGAAAGCTTTCCTGGGAGATAGATACAGAGAGAATAAAAACGTAATCGTATACGGTGCGGGATACACGGGATCCGCGCTGGTCAGACGTTTCGTCAACAATCCTCAGGACGGTTACAATCCGGTTGCCATCATCGACGACAACGCGGAGCTGAAAGGCAGTTACGTCCAGGGCGTCAAAGTCGTAGGCGGAAGAGAAAGACTGGAAGAAACCATCAAGAAGTATAAGGCTTCCACCGTCGCCATTGCCATAACGGAAATCAACCGCGAACAAATGCGCGCTCTGTACAACTATATTTCGCAATTCAAAGTAGATATTAAGCTGTGCGATAATATATCCAATGCGCAAAACGTCCTTTCTCACGACGCCATAGGCCTTAAAGAAATCAAGATAGAAGACCTCCTCAGACGTCAGCCCCATCAGGTGGACGCGGAGCTCCTCGACAACTTCATCAGAGACAAGGTCGTCATGGTCACGGGCGGCGCGGGCAGTATCGGCTCGGAAATATGTCGTCAGGCACTTCAGCTGGGGTGCAAGCATCTCGTCATCTTCGATCATAACGAAAACGGTATGTTCGAGCTCAACGAGGAGTTTAAGAAATCGTTTGAACGAAACCGCTATTCGTTGGTTATGGGTACGGTCAGAGATAAGGTCAAGCTCCAGTGCGTAATGGACGCGTACAAGCCCGAGATAGTGCTGCACGCCGCGGCATACAAGCACGTTCCGATGATGGAGCTGGCTCCCGAAGAAGCCGTCAAAAACAACGTTTTCGGCACTAAGAACGTCATCGAGCAATGCGAGAAGAGCGGCGTCAAGAAGTTTATTCTCATTTCTACGGACAAGGCTGTCAATCCCGCCAATATAATGGGCGCGACCAAGAGAATAGCGGAGCTGATTCTCGAAGACAGAGCCAAGAGTTACAACACCGTGCTGGCGGCGGTTCGTTTCGGCAACGTGCTGGGCTCGTCGGGATCGGTTATTCCGACGTTTCTTAAGCAGATCAACGCAGGTCTCCCCGTCACCGTAACCAGCGAGAAGATGAAGAGATACTTCATGACCATTCCTGAAGCGGTCACTCTGGTTCTGCAAGCGGGCGCTTTCGCCAAGGGCGGAGAAGTCTTCGTGCTGGATATGGGCGAGCCCGTCTATATCATAGATCTTGCCAAGGATCTCATTCGTCTGTCGGGACTCGAGCCGTATAAAGACATCCCCATAGTCATTACGGGACTCCGTCCGGGAGAAAAAATGTTCGAAGAACTCCGTTTCGGTAACGAGGACGTCGACAAAACGTCCAATCCGGGAATCTTCGTCAACAAGCTCGCCGACGTCGACCACACACAGTTGGACGAGGCTCTTCTCAATCTCTTCGAGGCGGCGACTCATTCCGACGTAGAAGGAGTGGAGAGGGAGATATTCAAACTGGTCCCTTCCGTATATCGTGAGAGACAAGAAAACGCCAACAAGCAGGTTAACTGACGTAAGATTAAAGTAAAAAAATAAGGCTTACGAATCGTGTTATCGGTCCGTAAGCCTTTTTTATAAAAGATTGTCTATCGCGCGACTCGCTTTCTTTTAATCGTTTCGAAAGCGTAATAGATACTTTTAAGGTCGTCGGAGAGATAGTCCGTCGCCTGCATTTCCATAGCGAGAGGAATTCCGTAATATGCCTCTGCGATAGCTCCCGCCATCGCGCCTATGGTGTCCGAGTCTCCGCCGATGTAGACGGCGTTACGCACTGCATCTTCGAAGTCCGTGCTGTCCAGGAACGCGACCAGCGCCTGAGGCACGCTCCCCTGACAGGTGACCCAGTTTCCGTCGTCGTCATAACCGTAATGCCCGTATATTTTGGCGATAGTGAATTTTTCGTCGTTGAGTTCCGAATAATATTCGGACAATCTTTTTCTTATATATTCTTTATCCTTGCCGATACGCGCCAGATACACGCCCATGGCGACGGCTTCCGCGCCTTTGATACCTTCGGGATGATTGTGCGTGATCTCGGTGACCGCTCGGGACAACTCGACGACTTCCTCTTCACTTTCCGCCACCCAGCCTACGGGACTGACTCTCATTGCGGAACCGTTGCCGTAACTGTTATAAGGAAGAGACGGCTTGTCTACGAAGAGCCATCTATAAAAACGCCCTCCCCATCCCGTATGAGGATGAGCGCGCGCGACCTCTTTCATACAATCGCCTACGATAGCTTTAAGTCTCTCTAGGTCGCCTTTCGCGAGAATGAGAGCTTTGGCGACGGCAATTGTCATGAAAGTGTCGTCGGTCGGACAACAAGCGGGCGCGAAAAAGGCGAAGTTTTTCCGTCTGTTGTCGTCTTCCTTGAATTCGAATCTGCTTCCTACGATGTCTCCGATGATTGCTCCCAGCATAATAAATATTACTCCCACGGTTCGTCGGCGATGGCTTGGTACGCGGCGCCGATCAATTCATAGTCTCTGTCGCAGGACAGGTGCCAGCAGAACACTCCGCCGTATCCGCACGTCCTGACCAGTTTGGCTTTTTTATATATCATTTTTTGAGTGTCGAAAGAATGGAACATTTTGTCGTTGTAGGCATAGCTTTCGTTGTCCGTTTCTACCAGAGTGAGCTCGTTGTTGTCTATGGCGTCGGCTATTTTGTAATAATCCCAATAGTCGGACTGCTCGGACCTTCCGTAATAAGGAAGTCCTACGTTGAGTTTTTCTTTATCGAAGCCCGCCAGATGCGCGTAATACATGGAATTGCGGGTTTTGTCGTACGGCGTATGATTTTTCATTCCGTAGTCGTAAGTCATGACGTTGACAAAAGTAAGCGACTTGTTGAGACTCGATACGTCCAGGTGAGATATCATACTCGGCCACGCCGCTATGGCGGCGGAGAGAACGGCGTCTTCGCCTAGAGTCTCTCTCATCTGTTTAAGGAGCAATGCGTGGTCTCTGCAACAGGTCGAGCATCCGTCGATGTCGGGATATTCCCAGTCTACGTCGAAGCCGTCCAGCTCGTACTCCTCCATCCATTCTTTACATCCCGCGGCAAATTGTTTCCGCTTGACTTCGTCTTTTGAGGTCTCGCAAAAAGAACCGTGAGCGAATCCTACGGACAACTTGATCGAAGGATATTTGGTCGAGAGATAGGAAGAGAGAAGTCTCAATTCCGCGCTGTCGTCTTTTTCGATTCTTCCGTCGGGCGTGTCGTCGTAAAAAGTCGGATACGGACCATTGACGGAAACGTCGGCGAAAGCGAATATGACGTGAGTGTATTTATCGAATTCCATATCGTCCAGATCCGCGGCGGAAGAAAAGGAGCCTTGGGTGACGTATGCGACGAAACGAGCCGTCTCTACGGTCGGTTTGACTCCGCCGAAATACAGCCCCAGGAATATCGCTGTCAAAACTATTCCGATGAAGACGAGCGTCATCGCGACCGCGACGACGGAATTGACGATTTGCTTTTTTGTCATACGGACCTCCGTAAATTTAAGTTTTTTACAATGTTATAGGTTAATAATAACATATATCGACGCCGATTACAAGGTAGGACTTTACTAAATCGTCAAAACGTGACATAATTATTAAGATATGGAAAAATCGCCTCGCACTCCTTTTCGCGTAGCGGACGGAGGTATCATATTAGGAATAGTTTTACTCGTAGGGAGTCTTATATCGACTCTTCTTTCGGGCGTGCTGGAAAGTATCCCCGACTATAAGGCGTCCGTGTCGTATATGATTATACCTATATCCATAGCATTGACGGTAAGCGCGTATCTGATTGCGGGTAACAGAGAGCCGGACTTTTTCGGAGACGTTAAAAAAATCCGTCCGTCCGCATTGATTCTATCTCCCGTGGCGGGAGCGGGGTTGCTTGCCATGCTGATGCTCTTTAATTACCTCGCCGTGTATATAGCGGAAGCCGTCGGGTGCGAAATGAGCGTTACCACGCCCGTATTGGACACGCCGTGGCAGTGGGGGCTGGCAATATTCGCCGTATGTATTCTTCCGTCGATTGCGGAAGAGGTTTTGTTCAGAGGGATATTGCTTAATTCCGCTAAATCTTTCGGCACTATAATAGCCATAGGATATTCCGCGCTGAGCTTCGCGCTGTTCCATTTCAATTTGGCACAATTCGTCTACCCTCTGTTATACGGAGCGGTGCTGTCGTTCATCGCGTACAAAACGGGCACTATCGTCTACGGAATGATTATGCACTGCGTCAATAACGTCCTCACGCTGATACTCACTCGTACGGGAGCGTTGACGTTTCTCGACGCTTTTTCATGGGCAAATATAGGAATACTCGTCGCGATAGCTTTGTCGGGCTTCGGTGTTTTCGTAGTCGCGTTTTTACATATGGATAAGTCGTCGGAGAAGGTAGAATACGTCCGCGTTAAGAACGGCAACTCCTCTCCGTCCGAGAGAGCGGGGCTGATAATCACCCTGTGCGTGCTGATTGTCGTTTGGCTTGCAATGATTATCGTCGATGTGGTAATATAGTATTATGAGTAAAAAAAGCAGATTTTATCTTATTTATATGGTTCCTACGATGCTGTTTCTCTTGTTGAGATACGTTGTGTCGATTCTTCCGTTGGCGGACAATTACGTAGAGTGGATTTTTTCTTTCTGCTCGCAACTCGTCCTCAACTTCACGGTAGTCGTCGCGCTGTATTTTATTCTCAACAGAGATAAGGAACTGGGAGACTTCACGGATGCTTTTTATATCAAAAAACCGAAAAATCTCTCGCCCGCGACCCTGTCGATCATAATCGTGATGCCTTTCGTCTTGAGATACGCGTCCGTAGGGCTCAGTTATTTGACGCAGGTCTTTTTGTTAAATTTGGGATTCACGACGGTGTCGGGCGCAGGGACGATATACAGCTCGCCGTGGGTATTCGTAGCGGAAGTCGTAACGACCGCCGTACTGCCGGCGTTTTGCGAAGAATTTTACAACAGAGGCGTGTTATTATCGGCAACTTCTGATATGAAAGACGGCTGGGGTAAGGCGCTGTTTTTGGGACTGATGTTCGGATTGTTCCACCAAAACGTTCAGCAGTTTTTCTACACTTTCTTCGCGGGCTTCGTCTTCGGAATAGTGGCTATGAAAACTAAGAGTATCTGGCCGTGCGTGTATATGCATTTCGTCAACAACTTCTTGTCCGTTTTGTACGATTATTCATCGCAACGGGGCAACTTCATAGGGCAACTCTACGATATGTTTTACGAGACGATTCTGCCGACGTTTTTCCTGATAATATTCCTCAGCTGGATTATAGCCGCGGCGGCGGTCGTCTATATGTGTTATCTTATTATGAAAGAATCCAAACAAACCGTACAAGAGGAGCCGGAAAGACGTCCTTTCGTAGAAAACGATTTCTTTTCTCTGGCGGATTCCGTCCGCAGTTATAACGGCGACGGGATATTTAATTTCGCTCCGAGACGTACAGAGACGGTCCCGACGGAAGCTCCGACCGTCGTCGGAAAAAAGAGCTTCGCCGATTACGGATTTTTGATAGCGACGATAACGGTGACGGTGCTCTCCACCGTAGCGACTTATATCTGGGGCGTGTTACGATGATGACCGACGAAGAATATATGCGTCTGGCTATAGCGGAAGCGCGTAAGGGAGAAGAAGACGGAGAGGTCCCCGTAGGAGCGGTACTGGTTGCATCCGACGGAAGAGTACTGGCGTCCGCTCACAACAGAAAAGAGGCTCTCCGCAACCCCGTAAGACACGCGGAGATGGAAGTTTTGGAAAAAGGCGTCGGGATTATGGACAAGTATCTATACGACGCGACCCTCTACGTCACTCTGGAGCCTTGCCCGATGTGCGCTGGAGCAATGCTGGCGACGAGACTCGGCAGACTCGTGTACGGAGCTTCCGACGCCAAGCTGGGGTGTGCCGGCACCGTATATAATTTACTGGACGAGAAGACCTTCAATCATCGCGTGGAAGTGAATAGAGGGGTCATGGAAGAAGAATGCGTTACTCTGCTCAGAGAATTTTTTAGGAAGAAAAGAAAATGTTGTTGATAGTAGGACTGGGGAATATAGGCAAAGAATACGAAAGAACCTATCATAATATGGGTTTTTTTGTCATAGACGCCGTTGCGAAAAAACTTAACGTGACGGTCAAACGCGAGGAGTGCAGAGCCTTGACGCATTCGTTTAGCCGCTTCGGCAATCGCGTGGTCATCGCCAAGCCTACCACGTATATGAACCTGTCCGGAGAGGCGGTCAAGAGCCTTGCCGTCAAGTATAAAGTCGACGACGTTATCGTTATATACGACGATATTGATCTCCCGAGATTTTCGACCAGAGCCAGGGCAAAAGGCTCCGCCGGCACGCACAACGGCATGCGCGACGTGGTCAGACTTATGGGAGAAGACGTCAAAAGGATCCGTATGGGAGTAGGGCGAAATCAGGGAGAATTGAAGGACTACGTTCTCTCCAGAATATCTCCCGACGACGAAAAGATTTTTTTAAAGGTGGCGGACTTCGTTGCCGACGCAATTATAGATTATATCGCCGACGGTGATTTTATAAGGCTGCAGCAGAAGGTAAATACGGGAATTGAACCGATTGTTTGACGTCGAGAGACCGTCCGTAGAAGCTATTAAACGAAAAATCGACGATCGTAGGGATACGATGATTTTTTCTTGTGCGGAAAACGGCAAGTACGATATAACGGCAGAACTCGATAAGAATTTCATATACGTCACTGCCGACGTTATGGAAGCGAGAAGAGCGGTAAGGCTCATAAAAGAATATTCCTCGCGAGAGGTCGTCTACGTCCCCGAGCGCGAAGATCCGTTGAGAATGGGACAGGTCTCCAACGAGATCAGGAAGGAGCGCGTCGACGCCCTCGGAAAACTCGCTCGCGGAGAAGCCGTCGGCGCAGTAGTCACGGCGGAAGGCTTGATGCAATATTTCCCGTCCAGGTCATGTTTTTTAGCATCCTCAGTTACATTGAAAAAGGGCGACGAAATATCCGTAGAAGAACTGATAGACAGGGTAGTGCGCGCCGGATACAAGAGGGAAGATTCCGTCGAGCGTGCGGGAAGCTTTTCTTTGCACGGCGACAGATTCGAGATTTTCGTCATCGGGAGAGAGCTCCCGGTGAGACTGAGTTTTTTCGGCGACGAGATAGAAGAAATCAAAGAATACGCCCCCGATACCAAGGTGTCCGTCAGAGAACTGGAAGAAGTGACCGTGTTGCCGTATAATGACACTTTGGCATCCCGAAATGCGGTTGACAGGACGCTAAACGCCTTTCAATACAGAATGAAGACCGCGCGAAAAGAAGAGTACGCGCTTCTGGAGAAGTTGTCCGAATCGGTGAGCGAAACTCCGTATTACTTCGCCTCTTTCTTTTTGGACGAGATGGTTTTTTTGGATGATTATCTCGACGATCCCGTGGTAATATTTTCCGACGTAAAAACAATCGACGCCTTAATCGACAATAAATATAAGCAGTTTGAGAGCAGATTAAAAAATTACGTTTTGTCGTACGGTTGTCTTAAAGATCATTCTCGTGCCGTCCCGGACAGAGATACGATTGTCGGGGCTCTCGATAAGAGAGTCAAGCTCGGGTTCAGCCTTATTCTCAACGGCGGAGGAGTCTTCGAGCCGAAAGAGTTGTTTAACGTCAAGTCGCTGTCCGTAGACAAATATTATCGTAACAGAGAAGGTCTCGTATACGACCTTAACAACTGGTCGTACAACGGTTTTACAGTAGCGCTATGCGCGCCCAACGAGCCTGCCGCCAAAAATTTCAGAAAAGGACTCTTGGAAGAAGGCGTCCACGCGGAGGTAGCGTCCGAGCCGATCGTCGGGAAGATAACCGTAGTACCGTCGGGCGTTTCGTCGGGGTTCGTGTTCCCGGAAGAAAAACTCGCTTTGATAGGCACGGAAGACCTCTTCGGCAGAAGCAGGGCGTTCACAAGGAGAGAAGACTATAAGAAGAAGTCGGGAGTCGTTCCGAAAAAAGGCGATTACGTCGTCCACGAGAGATTCGGGATAGGGATATCGGAAGGCATCAATTCCGTAAAAACGCCTTACGGATATAAAGATTATTACGTTATCCTCTATAAAGACGGCGACAGACTGTACGTTCCTCCGGATCAGACGGACGAGATAGAGTTGTGGTCGGGCAGCGGCACTCCTTCCATACACAAGCTGGGCGGGAAAGAATTCGAAAAGATTAAAGAGCGCGTCAAGGCGTCCGCCAAGTCGATGGCGATAGATCTGCTGTCTCTCTATGAGAGGAGAGAGCGAGTAAAAGGATTCGTGTATTCGGAGGACTCGGAGTTTCAGAAGGAATTGGAAGAATCTTTTCCGTACGAGGAGACCTCGGATCAGTTGCGTGCCGTCAAGGAAATCAAAGAGGATATGGAGTCGGGAAAAGTCATGGACAGACTTCTCGCCGGCGACGTCGGATTCGGCAAGACGGAAGTCGCTCTGCGCGCAATGTTCAAGACCGTCTGGGACGGCAAACAGGCGGCACTCCTGTGCCCCACGACGATTCTTGCGGAGCAACATTACAATACAATCAAGGATAGGCTGGAAAGATTCGGTATAGAGCCCGTCATCCTGTCCAGATTGCAGAGCCCGAAAGAAATCAAAAAGAGTATCTCGGACATCGCGTCCGGCAAGGCTCAGATAGTCGTTGCTACGCACAGACTGCTTTCTTCCGACGTGGCGTTTCATGACCTCGGATTGTTGGTTCTGGACGAAGAACAGCGTTTCGGAGTGGAGCATAAGGAAAAAATCAAAGCGCTTAAGACCAACGTCAACGTCCTGACGATGTCGGCTACCCCTATCCCCAGGACCCTCCATATGGCGTTATCGGGCATACGCGACATATCTCTGTTGACCGAGCCTCCTAAAAACCGCCTCCCAGTCGAAACATACGTTACCGAGTACAGCGACGCTCTGGCACTTGACGCGATAAGAAAAGAGGTCGCTAGGGACGGACAGGTTTTTATTCTCTATAACGACGTTAAGAGAATCGAAGAATACGCCGCTAAGCTTTCGGAGCAACTCGGCGACGTCAAGGTTGTGTTCGCTCACGGACAAATGAGCGCAAAAGAGATGGACGAACGCATCCGTTTGTTTTATAATAAACAAGCTAGAGTTTTGGTCGCGACTACGATTATAGAAAACGGCGTCGATATCCCCGATGCCAATACGATTATAATAAGAGGCGCGGACAAGCTGGGGCTGTCGTCCCTGTATCAGCTTAAAGGACGCGTCGGCAGAAGCGACGTCTCCGCATACGCATATTTTACGATAGAAAACTCTCTCGTCGGCGACAATGCGCTTAAGAGACTCTCCGCGATTATGGAGTGCGACGAGCTGGGAAGCGGATTCAGACTGGCGGAAAGAGATCTCGAGATACGCGGCGCCGGCAACGTCTTGGGTAGAGAGCAACACGGCAATATGGAAAAAGTCGGTTACGAAATGTACGTCCGACTGATACGAGAAGCGGTCGACGAGCTCCGCGGCGTGCCACGAGAAGAGACCGTCGAAGTGGAAATCAAGACCGAGGGCGAAGAACACGTCCCCGAGAGCTATATCAAAAAAGAAGAAGAGCGTCTGGAGTGCATGAAACGGTGTCGCGCGATAAGAGGAAAAGACGAGCGGCTCAAGTATATGGACGAGCTTAAAGACGCCTACGGCAAACTCCCCGACAGCGTACTCAATCTTATGGATTTGGGCGAGATAAAGAACATCTGCACGAGGCTTGGGATAAAAACCGCCTCGATAGGCAGACAGACCTATCTCGCGCTCACCGATATATCCGCAGTCGAGAGAGGACATATTCTGGAGAGCCTGTCCGCCTTTGTGGACAACGTTACGTTCAGCGTGAGGAAAGAGCCTGTGGTCGAGTTTAGACTAGACAGGATGAAATACAGAGAAAAACTAATATTCGTAAGGAGATTTTTGGAGACTGCGTTATGAGAATTGCTTTCAAAGAAACCGCCTCACGCTTCGATAAGGGCGCGGCGACGGACAACAACGGTTACGCCAAGTACGGCAAAGAAGTAGAGAGACTCGTCTCGGTGCTGCCCAATGCGAAACAATTGTCGTATAGGGATATGGAGTACTACAATTTCATCCACTTCGGCATCAATACTTTCACCGACCGCGAGTGGGGCACGGGAAAGGACGACATCAGCGTATTCAATCCTTACAACCTCGATACGGACGAGTGGTGCCGTATCCTTAAGTCGAGCGGCAGTCGAGGCGTCATTTTCACCGCCAAGCATCACGACGGATTCTGTATGTGGGACACCGCGACTACGGAACGCAACGTTATGAACACTCCCTTCAAAAGAGATATCGTGAAAGAGCTCTCCGAGAGCGCGAAAAAGTACGGCCTCAAGTTGGGTATTTATCTCTCTCCGTGGGACCGCAGCGCGGATTGTTACGGCACCAATGCTTACAACGATTATTACAAACGTCAACTGACCGAGTTGCTCACAGGTTACGGTGAGATTTTCACGGTCTGGCTGGACGGCGCCAGAGGCTCGGAAGTGGAAGTGGAACCCGATTTCCAATATGACTTCAAGGGCTTCTTCGAGCTGGTGAAGAAGTATCAGCCAAAAGCTACCACCGCGATTATGGGCGAAGATATCCGCTGGATAGGCAACGAAGAGGGCAGGTCGCGCAAGTCCGAGTGGTGCGTCGTCTCGGTCGGAGATGGCGAGAAAAAGGGCAGAGAGGGCGACGACTCCATCGTGGATACCGTGCCGAGCGTAGCTTACAATGCTTCCGATATAGGCTCCAGAGAGCTTCTGAAAAACTACGAAAACCTCAAATGGTACCCAGGCGAAGTGGACGTCTCTATAAGAAAAGGATGGTTTTATCACGACAACGAGAAACCTCGTTCCGTCAAAAATCTCCGCAAGATTTATTATAAAGGGTCCGTCGGCAACGGAGGATTTTTGCTACTCAACGTCCCGCCGAAAAAGGACGGCACCATCGACGTCGCCGACGAAAAGGTTTTGGCGGAATTCGGCGAGTCTATAAGACGCGACTTTTCGCTTCCTTTGGACGGAGTCCGCTACGTCCGTAATATCTCGGGAGAATTGAGAGAAGTAGAAGGATATTGCGCGCTCCGCGACGACGAGCATATCCTCGACTTGGTCTTCCCCGTAGAACGAAACGTGAAGATTGTTCGCCTTACCGAGGAGATAGAAAAGAGTCAGAGAATAGAAGCTTTCGATGTTTATCTTAAACGGAACGGAAAGTATGTTTTAGTATCCCGAAACACCGTCGTAGGATACCGAAAGATTATAATTCTGCCGTCGTGTCTCAATAATCGCGCGGACGGAGTAAGAGTGGTCGTAAGGCAATCTCGAGACAACGCGTCGTTCTCGGTAGAAGCGTTCGGTTGATCATTGCACGTCGATATCGACGTTAACGGAGACGGAGTCGTAGTTAAGCTCCGTCTTTTCTTTTTTGTAGAGACGATACATCGCGCCCGAGATATCGTAGGCGTCTATGCCTAGCTCGAGACACTTCCGATAACAAGCCATAACGTTGTTCTTTATCTGAGCTTCCGCGATTTTTTTCTCTTCTTCCGTTATCGTTATGACGAATTTTTCGTTGAGACCGGCAGGAGATTCCACTTCTTTTAATATGGTGCTTATAGAGATATCGTAGACGACGGATGACTCGTCGCGATTATAGACGACGGAAGTGTCGCTCTTGACGATGTACAGGTCGATAAGTCTTCCTTCTTCCCCGATGAATTCTATCGAGCCGTGGTCCACTTCGTCCAGCGCGAAGTTAAGCCCGGAGGTTTCGTTTTCTTCCAGTATCCCCAGCATCGAGTCGCCCGAAAATACCGCTGTCCGAGTCATCGAAAAGTAATATTCGGTCTCGCCCTCTCCGCCGGAAGACGGCGAGGCGTTTTCGTCTGTCGCGGTTTCTTCGGCGCCCTTTTCCATAGGAAGCTTTTCTATCAAGGTGAGATAATTGGACGGATTGCGCTTTTTCCTCTCCGTGGCGAATTTTTTTACGGTCATCACCGCCACGTCGTCGTAGTCCGCGTGAGTATCCAGAGTGCGCTGGGCATAAAAGGACGACATCTGATCGAATGCGACGGCTGAGCTCAATATGTCTTTTGCACTGCCCGACGCGCCTGCGAGGAGAGCGTTTTCCGATAAATACGCGTTGCGCACGAGATAATCGAGAGCGGAGAAGGCGTTGTCTTTTAGCAGTTCCTCTCCGAGGACGAGAAAATTGCAATGAGCGAGAGACAGTTGCATGGAGGTGTATTCCGCTATCTGTGCCAGCGCCGCCGCGACGGTGCGACTTCTTGCGGATATCATTTTGGATCCGCTCTCGTTGGTCTCCGACGCGGTGGTCATCAATATCTGAGCGGATATCTCTAGGTCTCCTTCGACGGAATCTATCCCCATCCCGACGACTATCGCACGATTGTTGATGGGAGCCACGTCGATGGTGGATCCCATAAAGAACGCTATCACGAACGCTCCCAGTATCGCCAGCCACTTATAGTTGCGTTTCATCGTTTTTTCTCCGCGGAAAAGGTTTCTTTGTTACAGCGCGCCAGAAGTATCAGCATTATTACGCTGACCGCTATATCCGTGCCGAAGAGGATATATCTTAACGGACTTAAAGCCATCTCCATACTGCCCGCGGTCTCTTTGACGACGGTCTGAGACAGAATGACGGCGATAAGGACGATTATGCCGACAGACAATCGCGAGCCGGGAATTATTTCCGACAACGCTCTCCCTCCCGCATAGGCGTTGAGCGCGAGATATAGAAGAGAAAATATCAGCCACATGACTATCGTGGGCCATTCCAGAGAGCCCACCTGCGTCGTCACCACGTTGAATGCCGCAAGCCTCGCGAAAACGTGATCGATTATAGGCGCGGCTTCGCCGTAGTTGGCGAAAAAGACGAAATATATCGCTTCCAGCGCAATAAAACATAGCACGCACGCTACCGCTACGTAAGGAAATCGTTTTTTCTTTTTGTCCGAGGGTTCGTCGGCTATCTCGACGAATAAAAAGGGCGTGAAGTCCAGCGACCAGAAAAGCAGGGAAGAAAAACATTCGGCGAATTTTTCGGGAGTTATCGTCCCCAGAGGCAGTACGTATTGCGGATTAAGCTCCGTTTTGCCGAAGACCAGTCCCAAAAATATGATGAGAGGAAAAAACGCCAGCCCCAGTTCCGACAGTCTGCCTATTCCTCGGAGTCCCTTGATCGCGACGTAGAAGACCGACAGATACAGGACGGTTTTTATGCCGAAGTGGTCCACGTTGTAGAAGAGGAAGTAGGTCACGTAATCGGCTACTTTTACCCCGTAGGCGAGCAGCCTTGCAATACAAGAAAAAACCAGCGGAAGAGTGACGAAGAATACGCGCTTTTTTCCGTAGGCTTCTTCCAATCTGCGCACGCCGCCTTCTTTTATGATCCTCAATATTATCAAGAGATGAAGAAACTCGAGCCCCAGTATCGTCGCCATTAAAAAAATCGAATCCGTCCCCGCCTCCCCGGCGATATAGGACGGCAGAGTGGAAATTTTGAATATAAGCGGCATAAAAAACACGAGGACGGAAAATTGCCCGCGTCTGACGGAATCTTTCATTTTTGCCTCCTGCGGTCTATGGGCTTGAATATCCTCGGACGATATTTCATTCCGACGAGGCTTTTTTTGAAAAAGGCGTCTTCCATATCGTGATACACCATCGGCGCCACGGGCGCGAGATACGGCGTGCCGTAGACCTCTAGCGTGACCAGATACGCGGTGGTTGCCACTCCCGCCAGTACCAGCCCGAAGAGCCCCAGCGTGCCCGCCACTACCACGTAGAGTATTCTGAGAGTGGAAAAGGTCCCGACTTCGTCGGGAATAGCGTATAGCCCTATCGCGGACAATGCCGTGACCAGCACGGCGACCGAGGACAATATGCCCGCTTTCACGGCGGTTTCGCCCAGTATTATCGCCCCTACGACGGACATTGCCATGCCGACGTATCGGGGCATACGGACGCTGGCTTCGTTAAGAATTTCGAATAGCACCAGCGCGATTAGCATCTCTACGACCGGAGTGAAAGGGATTCCTTTAGCGGAATTGAGAATGGTGGTGAGAAGCTTGAGCGGTATCATCTGAAACTGATATTCTTCCAGAGCGACCAGAGTCGCCGGCAAAAACAATGCGAAAAACAGCGCCAGAAGCCTTGCCGTGCGTAAAAAGGTTGCTCTTATCGGACGCTTGTAATAATCGTCTTCCGCCAGGAAGTCTTCCATCATCACGAAAGGCAGCGTCAGTACGATGGGCGAGCCGTCAACCACTATTCCCACTCGCCCCTCGAGCAGCTTGGACGCGACGACGTCGGGCTTTTCGGAAGCTCCGGTCTGTTTGAAAAGAGAATAAGGGCGCGCTTCCAAGAATCTCGCGATATAGGAGCTGTCCACTATGCCGTCTATGTCTATTGCTTTGATTTTTTCGACGATATCTTTCACGAGCCCCTTCCGAGAGATGCCTTGTACGTAGACTACGCTCACGGAAGTCAGGCTTCTTCTTCCTACGGTCATCGTTTTGACGACCAGATCGGGAGTGGCGAGAGCTCTCCTAAGAAGTAGAAGATTAGTTCGAGAGTTTTCGTTAAATCCTTCTCTGGGTCCCTTGATTACCGCCGAGGTCGGAGGCTCGCTGACGGCTCTCTCGGGCGTTTTTCTCGTGGAAAAGAGATATATTTCCTCTCCGATATCGAAAGCGATCGCGGTAGATCCCGTCGCTATGCGCTCGGCGATTTTTTTGACGGATTTTTCTTTTTCGGGAGGTAGGGACGCCGTGACCGTGGAGAGCAGGGAAGTCTCGTCGAAGGTGAAGTCTCTCGCGTTCACCAGAGGCTCGATGAGGTGTTTTTCCAGCTCGACTCTATCGATGAATCCGTCGATAAAAATCGCACACGCCTTGACTCCTCCTACGTAAAAGACGTGGAATATTAGATCCTCGGACGAGTGGAAAGATTTTTTTAGTCGATTTTTAAGTTCGTCAACTTTCATATGGCGCATTATGGACATATTATGAGATTTTATACCGAAACTTCTCGAAAATCGCTCTTAAAACGACGGTAAAATTTAGCGTGTTGACAAGCCGCGCATACGGGCGTATAATGTATGTGCTAATGTGCGCAAATAATTACTTGGAGGTAATTCAATGAAAAAACACATCAACTGGAAAGCTCTGCTTATCCTCGTGCTGGTCGTGTGCTTCGCCTTTGCGATGGTTGCTTGTAACGATAACAAGAAGCCTAGCAAACCCAACGGCGGTAACAACGGCGGTAACAACGGCGACGATAGCGGAGACAGCGCGGGCGACGCGGCGATAGCGGCTATCAACGCTCTCGTGGCGGCTCTCGACAAGACTCTGCCCGAGAATGCGAGCGAGGCTACCGACATAATTTCCGCCACGCTTAGCATCGGCGCGGAATTCGACGGATTCACCGTGAAAAAAGAAGCCCTCGATATGAACGAAGATAGCTTGCTGGACGGAGTTAAGGCTCTCGTAGACCTGGCAGCCAACTTCGACAAAAACAATGCGGATAAGAACGCTGCCAAAATTTCCGTCAAATACAGAGAAGACAAAACCGTCGATACGGAAGACCTGGTATCCCTTTACACCAAGGGGTCCACGGCGTATTTCAAATATAAAGGCGACGCCAACTATTACGTCGTCAACGTGGGAGACAACGGTTCTTCCTACAACAACGTCGATTACGTCAAGTATCTTCAGTCGCTTCCTTCTATGATCGGCAAGCTTCTCGGCGAGACCGATATCGTAGAACTTATCAACGGATTGATGGATACGATAGAAGCTGCAAAGGGACTCGTCGGAGGAATTCTCGATTCCAAGGTTACCGACGACGCCATTACGCTTAAGCTGAAAGTCGAAGGACTCGCGGGTCTTGCCGACACGCTTAACAGCATCGTAGGCAGCGTGCTCGACGAGCTGGATCCTTCCGGCAACGTCAAGGACATCGTCCTTAACAAGGCTCTCGGCGTAATTTTGGGCGCCGGACTTACCGACATCAGCGCCGCGGTCGATTACGAAGGCGACCAATTGGCAGAATTTAAGAAAAAACTGTCCCAGATAGAAATAGTCGTCGACAAAACTTCCGACGGCGCTATCGGCGGACTCAATATCAACGTCGCGGCAGGAGAAGACAACGAGTACTGGTCGGGCGGAATCAAAATCAACGTAGGCAATCTTTCTATAAAACTCGAAGAAAACTCCGTCGTAGCGGACGAAGTGGCTAAGTTTGAAAACAGCGCCGAGACTCCCGCGGTGGTACTTAACGTAAAAGCGGAACTCCCCGAGGATTCAGGCTTTTCCATGGAAGCGGGACTCGCTATCTCTCCCTCGGTCATCGACGACGAAATGCTCGTCCAGCTCAGCACGGTGTCTTTGACGACCGCCGACGGCTCCAGCGTCTTCGATAAAGACGACCTCTGCGCGGTGTACGGCGTGTGCAACGGTCAGAGCGGTATCTACGTAGATCTGGCGGCTCTTTATAAAGTAGCCGGAGAATATGTCTACGGAATGGATACTCAATATTTCTATCCCATCGAGATAGGCTCTTTCCTCACGGATCTGTATAGCAAAAAATACGTCCTCGTCGACTACGCGGGCGGCGGATCTCACGGCGTATACGATTATTGCTGGTTTGAGGACGGTAACGATTCTTACGACCTCAACGACCTCGAGCGTAATATCTTAGCCGACTCGGAATTGATGTCAAGAATAAGAGCCGCATACGGCATTACGGACGAAAGCACCGAGTTTGAATTCTTCATCGGCAGCTACTGGCAAGGCGCATATGAAGGCGGCATTAAATCCGTCTCCGTCCTTCCCGCTTCCGAAGTGTCCGCCGTCAACGTCACGATCAATTCCGACGGCGACAAGAGCTCCTCTATCAAGATGGTGTCGGGATCCGATCTGGGTTCCGCTTTGAAACTCGTCGATTACGATATCAAGGGATTGGAATACGAAACTTTCGCCGGTTGGATAATCGTGGACGCCGACGGTAAAGTTACTTCCGTGGACAACGATTATATTCTGCAAGACGGCGACGTCATTACCGCGCAGTTTAAGAATTACACTAAGACGGTCGACAACAAAGACGTCATGAAAGCAAGCGTTTACGTGTTGATCGACAACAACGGTTCTCTCGAATACAGCCTCGACAAGACGATCTACTTCGTCAAATACAACAAGAAAGGCAGCAATGTCCAACCTGCCAACGTCTACGACTTCGATACCGACACCGAGACCTCTCAGGTCGTTAAGGACGCGGTTCTCGCCATAAATCCCGCCTCTCCCGTCAAGGGACTTAAATTCTCGGGCTGGTACGGCGGTACGGACAACACGAGCCTTGCGGCTATAGAGTCACTGGAAGATAAGAAAACGTACGCTTCCGACGTCTATTTCTACGCGGTCTACGCGCTCGACGATTCCGTCAAGAGCGACACCAATGAACTGGTCGGAGAGGGATACGAATTCTACGAGAAGAGATTCTCCACCGTTGCCGCAATCGGCGGAAAGGACGACAAGCAGTCTCCTATGTACGCATTCACAGGAGAAGAAACCGACGTTATGTCGATGATACTCGGCAATATCGATACCGCCCTCAAGATCGTCGGAGACAAAGCTGTCGACACCGATACTCTCGTTAAGATTCTCGGCGGAGTCAAGGACCTCGGAATCACCGAAGCCGACCTTAAGGGGAATATGGACGGTGCGAAAGAAAAAGTCGCCTCTTGGCTTCTTTACTTCCTCTCCAGAGCCGACCAAGAAAGCGCCGACAGAATCTACAACTATAAGTCTTATTCTACGTCCGTGAGCTATGACGAGGCTTCCGCCGCCGCTTACGCCACTGTCGAGGATTACAAGGCGCAACTCTCTAAGATGGTCGATTATATCACGTATCTCCGTTTCGTCGGAATTTACGGCAATCTGACCGCAGAGAGCGCAGAATCCCTCGGACTGGCTATGGACGCGACTTCCGCCGATTATTCGGGTGCCGCCGACAAGGCAGCCAAGTATCTCGAGATGGAAAACGCCGCTCAGGTTAAGCTGATGAACGAAAACGATTCCGCTCACGATTTGGCTTTCTACAACGAGCAGATACTCGGTTATATCAAAGGTTATCTCGGAGAGTCTTCCGTCGGTAGCGCGACGACCCTTAAAGAATTCCTTTTCGACGGAAATATGTCCTTAAGCATCGGCTTCGACAACGCGCTCGTCCTTACCCTCTCTCGCGGAGGAGAACAACTTGTCAAGCTGACCGTTACCGCGGGCATCGTCAAGATAGAAGAAGTGACAAAAGTGGATATTAACAGATTCTCCGATCCTATTGATTTCCGTAGCTGGGAAATGAGTCTCATAGACCTCAAAACAGCCGACGGTCAGTCGGTCGACACTTCCGACTGGAGTAACGATAAGATTTTACGCTTCTCCACCCTGTCGATAGTGGACGGCGAAAATCACAAGATAACCTTCGAGGGCGTCGAGTACAGTTACAATCCCGACAACACTCAATTCATGGCTAAGGTTGTCTACGAGCTTATGATGCTTAATCTTAAGCTTTCCGGTCAGCAACAATAAGAATATTTCGACAATCGAGCGTCCGACTTATGTCGGGCGCTTTTTTTTATAAAACACATCGGTTTTCCTCGGGAAATTTGTTTTCTTGATTATGATATGTCGGATAAATCCGCCGAGAACGTTGTGAAAACGCCGTGATATATTGATAATCGCGCTTGACACCTGCGCCCGATAATTTTATAATAAATCTGTATATTTATAATTATATATGCGGACGCGCGTTCGGGCATATCCGCACATATACGTGTGAGGCACATGGTTAAGAAAAGAGCGTTGATAATATTGGTCGTTATCGTGATGGTCGCGCTGGTCGCGGCTCTCGTCGCGTGCTCTCCCGCCACGGACGACGACAAATATCCTTTTGAAAACGTCGACGACCAAGCCAACAGAGACAACGTCGATAATATTACGAAAGAAGAAGCCGTCTCGATGACGACCGATTCTATCAACAATCTCAAAGAGTACGTCAAGACCACCGTCATATCCGACGTCGGATATTACATGGAAGCCGACTTCAGAATCAATACCGAGAACGGCAAAAATTTCTATTTTAAGCTCCGTGCCAATCTGTATTCCTATCCCTACGAGGATAAAGAAGAAGGTTCCGCCGAATACGTCGCCGCTCTCAACAGACACAACGAGGTCTGTAAGAAGAGCGATCTCCTCATCGAGTGGTACGACGGACAGGAAAACGAACTTCTTATCGGGTTCTACTACGACGGCGTCAATTCTTCCGTTACGGACCCCGGGAATAAACTCTATCTCAACGTTCAGGGCAATAAAAGATATTACGACAATTTCGGCGACACGGTCGTTTTCAGACAGATTATACGATTGATAACGCAGTTCGATTTGGACGCGATACTCGCCGCCAACGAGTCCGACATCGACGATACGATAGACATCCTAGGGTCGTATCTCGACCAGATAATTACGACTAATTACAAAGTGACCAAAAACAACGACGAGACGTCGGTGTATTACGATTCCGTCAATCTCAACGTCGTGGTCGGCAATATCAACTCCGTCGTAAGGTCCGTTTTTTCTCCCTTCGAAGATAAAATCGACCCTCTGACGGACGAGTACCTCAGATTCAAGTTTTCGGCTCTCGCCGGAGCGGAAATAAGGACGCTGGTCTCCGATATGCGCTTTTTGTCGTCGCCCGACTCCGCCGGTGCGAAAAACGTTCTGACGGGATTCGAGGGAGACTTCTCCGGTACCGCCAACAGCAACGACGAGACGGTCCCCTTCCGCGCGGAAGTCAATCTCGGATACAGCACCAGAGTCTCCGACGACATAGCTTTTTCCAAGGACGGTTATACGCTGTTCGAACACGGCGAGTACGAGCTGGAAGGAGACCTCTATATCCCCATACTCGGCTCTAGCGGCAATTCGACTCTCGACCTCCGCATTCTCACCAGCCTCAACGAGTACGACAATCTGACCAACCGCATCGACGCGCGCTTCTACGACAGAGCAACGGAAGAAGAGATGCTGATGGCTTTTTACGAAAACGAGCTCCTCTACATCAATACTCAGGGATTTTCCGACAGATACGGCGGTTTCATATCCATAAGCGACGTAGGTTTCCCGACGGTCTATATCCCCGATATCGATATGGCGGAATTGATGAAATGGTTCTACGATACCGTCAACAACGGCGTCGTCTCCATAGTGGACGCTCTTCTCGACCCCGAGACGTATAAAAACGACGCTCCCGACGAGGGCTTGATTAAAGCCGTAATGCGTAAGGTCGTGTCGGATACGGAAGAGGGCACCATAACCGTTACGGTCGATCACGAGTTGTTGAAAGACGTTCTTAAATATACTCAGGAAGTCGATCCCGACGCGGAGATACCTTCCGATAAAAACGGCAATCCCGTATATTCTCTCGACTCCGAGGGACGTCCTCTGTACACGACTGCGGGGCTGGTGTATATGCTGGAGAGCTTCATCGGATACGACTTGGACGAAATAGCTTCCATGCTAGGCATACAAAGTGCGGAAAAACTTCTGGAATACACTTGGTTCGAGATAACGTACGACGTCGATTCGGGCGTAATTACTCTGGAAATGTACAGCAGCGTACGCAAAACTCGCGCGCTTGTATTCAGAATGAATCTGTGGTGCATAACATTCGCCGAGAAAGTAACTTTCCCCGAAGACCACGACGGTCTGGACGGATATACGGAACTCAAGAGCGTGAAAACTCTCTCAGGAAAAATCCGCGGCGAGATTAAGTTCAATTCTTCCGACAGAGTCGACTTGTCGGCGCTTTTGGGTACTTTGATAGGAGACAGACACGGTCTTAACACCGTTTATCTCACTCGTCCCACGTCGGCAATCGACTTCAATCTCATTATGGATCAGTACATCCGGTACTCAGAGGACGACGAAAATCTCAACGAGATTATCTCTTCCATAACCAACGAGGGCGTGCAAGTCGATTATGCGGATATCGCCAACGAGACCAGAGGCAGAATAGCATTCTATTTCACGCTTACCGTCAAGGGCGCGGATAACGAAGATCTCGTCGCCAAGCTGTACGCGTACAACGTCTCTTTCAACACAGAGACGTATAAGAAAATAGAACAAGGCGAGACGTTGGAAGGATACGGTTACGTCTACGTCGATTTGACCGGCGGAAAAACTCCCGCTCTCAACAATATTCCTCTCGTAAAAATCAGAGAAGACGTCTTCTTGGAGTCGCTGTCCGTGTATCTGGGTGCCAACGAGGCGATAGAAAACGCTTCCACCCTCTCGATAGCTTCTATCGTGGCGGCATTGCTGGAAGATTCCACCACAAGCATTACGGATACTTATCTCGGCATAACGACATCCAACAGCACCGTCAGAAAACTTTTCGGCGTGGACGATCTGGTCGCACACTTCAAGCTCAATATCGGACTTAAAGCGCAGGTCACGGGACAATACAATCTTTACTCGGTGACGGACGAATATTATTCTTATGCGGTCGGTCAGCTGGAAGATATGACGGTAGAATCCATATACGACGCCGGCAACCCGATTCATTCGGGCGTGTACGTTACGTTTAAGAGAGAAAAAGACGGGGTCGAAAAGAACCTCTTGATGAAATTCGTCTACTATAGACGCGTAGAACCCGTCAGAGGCGATTACGATACGGACGAAGAATACGAACGCGCGCTCGAGGACTACAGAGCGTATCTCGAGTCGGACAACAACATCGATTTGGTCGAAGGCAAGAGCGTATATCGTCCCGCTATCGACGGTCCTTTTATGGGTGCCGACAGGTCGTATATTCTGACCGTCAAGGGCGCCAATCAGCTCGTCGCAACGTCTATTATCACAGGACTGGTCAGGACGGAATTCGAGTGGGAGCCTCTTGAAGACAAGCCCTCCTCGATAGAGTGTTACAATGCCCGCGGAACGTACGTTTATTCCGCATATTACGATATCGACTTCGAGTCGATAACGATAGAAGGACGCATAGCGGAATATTACGACGTCGTTATAGGTAAAGGCTCTATAGGCGAATTCACCGCCAGAGTCAAGATTACGGTGCGCAATCGTCTCATAACGGACGCGGACGGCAACGTCGCTCCCACGGTGACGGTTTTGACCGCCGACGGGTATCGTTCCGCTTCGGTCACCGCGACGTATTCTCTCAATCCGTACGAATATATTCTCGCTCGCAGTAAAAACGAAATTTATAAAGACGGCAGAGAAGGCTTCATTGCCAATTATCTGTCGGGATATACCGTTACGCTGACTTTCGCAGACGGTAGTTATACCACGCAGGCTTTCTCCGACTGGAAGTTCGACGAGGGAGAGGACGGCTTCTATTTGGAAAAAGGCATCAGCCCCGACGGCGGCGTCGTCTACGTGCATTCCGTTTTTAAGAATCAGGTTATCGCTCTAAAGCTGGAGATAATGACGATGAAGATATCTCACGTACGCTTCGAGGGCGAGGACGACGGGAAATACACCGTGGACGTGCTGGATACCTCGACCTGGACTATCCCGACTATGCCGGAGATCGTGTTCGTCGATGCCGACGGTCAACGCGTGTACAGCATGACGTCGCCCTTCGAGCTGGTCTGGTCGGCATCCGTCGCGTCCAACGTGAGATTGGACGGTGCCAAGAAAAACGAGTCGGGCATAGAGTGTCCCTTCCCCGACTTCGTCGGCAACGAGATCTCGGCATACTTCGACGTATATTCCGCTCTAGGCGTGGGAGAATGGTTCAGAGCGGAGATAGTTACGTTAAAAGTAGACGTCCCTGCCAAGTCTTTCGTCGAACACGGTTCCGCGACGGTCTATACGGATACGTTGTCGGACGCTACCGACGATATAGACGTTATCGGCGTCGATATGTACTCGGGCAATGCGGTCTACTCCGATTACAACGGTTACTATTTCTACGATTACCTTTATCCCGAGACCACGGGAGTGCTCCCCGACGTCGTGACTGCATACTTCAAGGACGGTACTTACAAGTCGTATAGAGTCAATTGGACGGAATCGGATATAGTTACGAAAAAGGGCTCTTCCTACGTTGTCTCTTCCGCGGCTACCCTCAATATGGGCAGAATATTCCGCATAGAGAGCTCGATAGGAGAAGGAGAAGCCGAATATAAGTTTTATATAGCGTTGGTTATTCTTCCCGCGTATTCTTCCGACGACCGTATCGAGTTTTCTTCGTCGACGGGAGACTTGGATACGACCAAGATAAGCGGCTCGGACAAATCTTACGTCTATTCCGTCAATGCTTTCGACGACGATTTCGTTTTGCCCGACGGCATTAAGTTGGACTACGCGGCTTCTTTGGTTATCGGAAGAGATACGGACGGTAACGAAAGAGTATATAAGCCTTTTTACTCTTTGAGCCCCGAGGAAATAGACGGCAGTATAGGATATAAATACGTCGCGGGAGATGCCGCGGAAGGCGGATTGCTCGTGCCGATAGTGCTCGACGTCGTTACGGATCCTTTCGTCGTCGGAGGTTTGTCCTTGG
This sequence comes from uncultured Christensenellaceae bacterium, assembly GCA_964613035.1. Classification (GTDB taxonomy): domain Bacteria; phylum Bacillota; class Clostridia; order Christensenellales; family DTU072; genus CAVIQK01. The sequence goes on from CAZTFQ010000001.1 coordinate 38,454, forward strand.
TCGTAGAAGACGGAGAGATCGTTTCGAGAGATTATGCGGGAGCGGAAACCGCCCTCGGAATAACCGTCGACAACGACGAAAAGACGATTTTCATAACCGGTCTCAACGTTAACTCGGAAGGACGTTTCGTATATTTCATCGGACAAGAAAGTTACGACGTAGACGTTATCTCGTTCATAGAATGGCTTTTGACAGGCGGCACTACGCTCGGATATACGGAAAACGGCTCCGAAAAAACTTCCGATTATGCGGTTCTTGTAGACTTTAGAAAAGGATTTTCCGTCCAAAACTTGTCCGGCAGCGGTCAGAATGCGATACTTCGTCTCTCGGTCGTCCCGGGGGTACTCGATTATGCGGTCAATATCAAAGGTTCCGCTCAATCGACGATAACCGATACGGATAAGACGTACACGCTGACGCAATACGCGGCTGACGGGTCCGAGGTATACAAGTCGGAATTCGGCTACGATTTGTCCGAATATAAATTGACCGTCAAGGTCGGCTCCTCTTCGGTCGTGTACGAAAATCTCTCCTGGTACGTCGACAGCACTTCGGACGGCATATACGGCGATTATAAGACGGGAGAGAGAGTTTCGTTTATATCCCGCGCCACCATCTACGGAAAGCATGCCTCGGAGCAGCGCGTGTCACTGTACGCTCACCTACCCGACGGCACCAGAGCCTCTCTCGAGATACGTATCCCCGCGCTCGACTGGACGGACTTTGACTCGACGGAGAGTTATGACGGAGAATTCCCGATCGCGGACGGAGAGATAATAATCGACAATATGTACGCGTTGTCGTCTACCGACATAGAAAAAGTTATGAAATCTCTGCCGACTTCCGTAAGGTTCAGAAACCTCGTCGCTTCCGACATAGTCTGGAACAGGACCTCGGACGCGGAACAATTCTTGAACAACCTCCGTTACGATACGGAGAGCGGTTTCGTGCTGGCAACGGCAACGGTAGACGTGGTGGGAGAATTGGATATCGAATTGAAGATAACTTTCCGCGAATGCGTTCCTTATGATATGGAATCCGAAAAAATCGACGGAGTGAGCTTCGATTTCGACGCTGCTACGTTGACCGACAACGTGGTTATTTATCCGTACGGAGCGACGACTCTTTGCGGGAAATTCTCATTGCCCGAGAAAATGACGTTGAATTTCGTCGGAGGAGAAAAAGCCGTCATAACCGACGTCGAGTATTATTCCGACGGCGACGAGATAGAAGGGGTAGCCTTCGATTATCACGGTCGGACCGTAGAAGTCGTCACGGAACTTAAATACGGTCTGACGATTAAGACGATTGTGACGGTAATAGATTCCGTAATAGGGATAAGCGACGTTTCGCAAAACGTCGGCGGTGAAACGATAACGCCTTCTTCGATTAAATTCGGCAAGATTTATTCCCACAACGTCTTGAAAATTCAAGACGAAGAATATCGTTTCGATTCCGTCGGAGAGCGCAATATTCTGTACGGCAACGCCGTCGGCAGCATAGATTATTCCAACAATGCCAAGATAAGTCTCAACGGGACCGATTACGCCTGGTCCGACGTCGTTTCGGGAAACAGAACTTTGACCGTCGGCGGAACGGAATATTATTTCTTCTACGACACGATCTACGAGATAGCGGGAGAATTTAACGACCGTTCCTACAGAGTAGGCACTCGCACGGGCAGTATGGACGACGCGGAGATAAGACGACGCGGCTATTACGACGTCGCTTCCGCAACGGCTCCTCTCGGCGGAATATACGTTATCGACCCGTATTCGGCGGCTGCCTATATCGACGGAGAGGATATGTATCTACCCGACGTCGTCGTCGCTGAAATAGGCGGAGAACTCGAGAGCCTCAAGGTGAAGTGGAGCGAGACGATTTCCGTCAATTATCAGGGCGGCAACGTGGTTAAGCTGGTCGGTAAAATAGTTACGGCAGGTCTTGCCGAGCAGGAAATAGTTGCGCTCGTCTCCGTCAAAAACAGAGAAAACGTCTCCATAGAGCTGTGGGACGAGGGTAGAATGACCGTATACAGTCCTGCCGACGGTCAGAATTATAAGCTATACGTAGAAGACACTTTCTCGTACAACGCATCGGATCTTCCCGCGTACGCGATAGTGGACGGAGAGGCTGTTTCGATAGTGTGGAGTGCAGGTGCATCCGACTTCGGTGCGTCGGGCGGGACTTCAATAATCAACGGTTATGCGGTCAAAGCGGGCGTCGGACACGTATTGTCCCTCTCGGTGGTGGCGGATACGTATTCGTTCCGTAACATTTGGCGACCTACGGACACGACGGGAGACGACTATACTCAATGGTCCTACGACTCTCTGATGTCTCCGATAGGGTTCACTTTCGTCAATCTGACGGGAGAGAAAGGTGCGTATTACGTGGGATACAGAGCCTATAAGGTGACCTTCGTCGTGAAAAACAACAACCCCGACCGTGAAGAAAACGGCGTCAAAGTAGGCGTGGGCGCGACGAGACTGGAAACGAGATATTTCGTACCGTCGGGTTATGCCGTCGACGGCGACAACGTTATTTCTTTCGACAACAGCGTCGTTCTTAATGCAGAGGCGACTTCTTCCGAGCAGACGGGAGCGTTTTATCTCGGCGGCGCGGGGAAGACTTCTCTGGTCGTATCCGGCGCGACGTACAGAGTCAGAGAGCCGATTCTTAACGAGTCCGACTTAACATATCTCTACGTTACCGCGGGCGGCGAAAGAGAAACGTCTTATATTCTCATCGACCCTCTCAATCCTTCCGTACCCGAGTACGCATACTCTTACACCAATTGGTCGGAAGCCGAAAAGGTCAAATTCAGAATAACCGACTCGTCGTCTCTCGATACTCTCAATTACGACAGCTATCTAGGCGGAGGAGTGCTTCTAGGGAAGTATTTCACCTTCTCTCCCGTGGACGACAACGATAACGTCGTGACGGACAGATACGGAGAGCCCGTCAGACTGTCGGCAAAAGTCCGCATTCTCTTCCTTGACAGAAGAGCCGACGGAGCGGTCGAGACGTCGACTACGATAACGACGGAAGACGGTAAAGAATATCAATACGCGACATATGACGTCACGTTTGTTTCCACGTATCTGGACAGCACTTATACGGATTCCAATCCGTACGGCTCGTTGTACGTATCGGACGGAGGAGAAGTGGTCAACGCACTCAACGTCGCCGTCGAGATATACGGCGCGGCGGCTTCCGTTACCGTAAAATACGACAACGGGCAAAACGACTCCCGAGGGGCGTTCAATTACTTCACCGTCTCGGGAAAAACAAGAAAACATTTAATCAATATCCTCTAAAAGGCGCGATTGCAGACGATTGATATGAAGAAGAGCTACATACTGAAAATAACGATATTCCTGCTGGTGGCGGTCCTGATGACGGGACTGATATTCGCCTGCGACGACGGTGACGTGACTTCCGGTACGCCTTCGGGCTCGGAAACGCCTTCCGATACGCCGACCACGCTAGGGAAAACGGAAATTTTAGCCAATCTTTCTTCATCGTTGACCGCAGCCATCGACGCGAACAACGCCTCTGCGGAATCCGGCGGAACGGTGTCCGTCGACAGCAGCTACGAGCTGATAACGGGACAATATAAGTACAGAATAATCTATGCCGCCAATTACGATTACTCGGTAGAAGGCGGCGCGAGAAGCGAGTTTTATCTTAAGATATTCGATTCCGAAAGCGCGCTCACTCGTCTGATGTTTTATTATAAAGAAGGCGACTTGTACGTCGAGAGTACCGACGGAAGGATTTTGGTCGAAGACGCGGGACAGTCGGGATTGTTCTCCGCGTTGTACGACTTCGTCGGATATTTCGACATGAGCTCCGTTATTCTGGACGAAGACGTCGCGGAAGTGATAGGAGAGCTGGGCAGCTATATCGACGGGAAGAAGCTTAAGCAATACGCGGTCTCCGACAACAGAGACAACGTTTCGTTAATCGACGTCAATTTCGACGCTCGAAAAGAGCTCGTCAACGATCGGCTTAAAAACACCTTCGAGAAATTTTCCACAACCTACGACGCTATTTCTTCCGAATATCTCGGGATAAAATTGTCCGAGCTCGCCTCTCTCCAATTGACCACGCTCAATGCCAATCTGGTCGAGTTCTATTCTTCCGACAAGGTGTTCGATAGGACCGACTTCGACTTCTCGGGTATACTGGAGAACAAAGAAAGTTATTCCTTAAAAGGCTCCGTGGCGGTTAAGCCGTATTTGCAGACAATCCGACTCGAAGCGTTCGACAATCCCGCGACTCTCGACGCGGAAATAGTCGCCTATGCGTCTAAAAACAATATTTCCGTAGAAAAACTTCGGGAAGAAAAGCTCTTTTCGTCCGTCAACCTCGCAAGGAAATCCTTTGACGGAGAGTTGTCGGTCGACTTTTTCGGGACGATATACGACGCCCGACTCTTCTTCGATCTGGATCTCGGCGACGATTCGGAGTCGGAGATATCTTTCAAACTGACCGAAGAGAACGAAACCGTCGCGGCTGTATATTACAGAGACTCCAGACTCTATTTCGATATGGGGGACTTCTTCGATACGCTCGGGTCTGCATTGTCTCTCGATAAGTTTAATTTACCTAGAGTTTTTCATTCTTCTTTTAATCTTTCCGACTCCCTTAACGCGTTTTACGATACTCTCGATATGTTGGTGAGAGGAATAGGAGACGACGGCAGTGCGGGAATATTCGCGTTGCTTAATAAAAAACTCGTCTCGGAAGGCACTACGATGACGTTGTACGTCGACAGACAGTTTGTCGAAACGATCAACGATATGCAGGAGACGCCTCTCGACAGAGTCAACGTGGCGACGTTCATTGCGGATATGCTCGGGATAGACGACGAAACGATCTCTACGTATCTGTCGGCGGAATCGTTCGATTTGTTAAGGCTGGTTATATCTTACGACTTCCGTTCTTCGGAGTTGGGGCTGAGACTGGAGACGGTCGCGTCCGAGTCGGACGCCTACGCGATAGTTTCCGTGGACGAAGATAAGTCTCTCTACGATAAGGAAGGTTCCCTCGACGAGAGCACCTCTTCTCTGACGATAGGAAAAGATACCTATTACTTCTATCAATACGTCGGAGAGATGTTCTCCTCCTCGCAGAGAGTGGCTTCCGTGGGATCTTTTAAGGGCGACTCGGAATCGATTGTCGTCACCGTGGGCGATACTACGAAAGAATATCTCTTGTCGTATAAAAAACACGGCGTGACTTCCCTCTACGTCCGTAGCGTCGTCGACGGCGAAAAGGTCGACGTCGAGAAGGGCAGAATCTATACCGCCCAAGGTTACGCTTTGATAGACTCGTCGGAATTTCCTCGAGACGGCTTAACCGTGACCGAGGACGGATATCTTAAGTACTATTTGACTTACGAAAAATCCGACGGCATATTATATAAGGATAAAGAGAGGACGGAAGTTTTCGAGCAGATAGACTTCTCCAAGTACCTCTTCAAGCACGACGACGTGTATTATTACGTCGGCGGCAGCGCGCTCACCATAGTGCTGAAAAAGTTCGGCACTATAGACGTATTCAGCGGAAATATCGTCCAGAGCGGAGTGAAATATTATTATCGCAACGGCATCGTTATGAGAGAGAACGAAACGTCCGGCATACTCAACGCTCAGGACGTCTTCGTCATTAAAGATTCCGACGGGAAGACGAGCTATTCTTTCTTGAAGGGAGAGTGGCAAGAAAGCCAGAACAGAACGCCTCTGTATTTACAGGGAGACGCGGAGAAAAAGACCCTCGGATACTATTATCACGACTATGAAGCGCTCGAATTCGTCTCGGGTGCGCTGGAAGACAACGTCTACGCATTGGGAGAAGGCAACGTTTTATCGAGAATATACGGTACGATTAATCTTAAAGATAAAGAAATTACGATAGGTTCTCTCGAGTATAAGATCGACTTCGGCGGCGTGTATACGACTAAAGAAGGCATCGATCCCGTTATGAACCTCGTTATGAGTCCCGCTTCCGAAGTGCGTACGCTGTATAAAGCGATAGGCACGATGACTGAATCGGATTCCGAAGGAAAGGAGTTGACGTTCAATGTCGACGGCAAGATTTATTACGTCGTAGAAAACGACGCTTCGGTCTATGCAGACGAAAGTCATACTTCTAAAGTATCCGACGCATCTTACGATTGCGGCAAGAGAACCGTATATTTCGGGACAGCCTCTTACAGATTGTTGGACGGCAAGGTCTATTATATGTCGGGCGAATACGCCGTGGACGACGCGACTGCGACGATAGGCGGAGTTACGTATTACGTGAGCGGAGACGTTTTGTACAGAGATTACGACTGTTCCGTTATAGTAGGTAGCGTCGACGATGAAAAAATCGTCCTCGAGGGCACGGAAGAATATTATTACGACGACGTCATATTGGAGACGTCCCGAGGCGATTACAAAGAATTGACGTACGCGGAAAACGCAGGATTCGTTATAGAAGGCACGGCGTCTTTGTCTCAGGTCAATTCCGTGGATATATCCAGATTTTTGGGCGCGTTCATCGGAGACTCTTACGGAGTCAATACGCCTTATACGCTTAAAATCGGCGAAAAAATCCGCTTTTTAATCAAGACGTCGTATTATAACGATAATTTCACGTTCTATGCCGCAGTGTATCTGGACGATAATTCGACAGAAAAACTGCTTTTGGAAGCGGCGTCTTCCGACGACGGAGTTCTTCTTATCGACTACAACGTCTTGTCTACTCCGATCAGATTCCGTTCCGCCGCGTCCGAAGTGCTGGAGGCGCTGAAAGAATTTGCGGGAGAGGGAACGATATTCGGTGACGGCAACGTCGTTGCGGCGATTTATAAAACTCTCGGTTACGCCAAGACGTCCTTTAGCGAGGAAGGAATGAATTTTTCCGTGTCTTACGACACGTCTTCCGGTTACGACGCGGTCAAGGCTCTCACGGGGCTGGAATATCTGTCGCTGAGAGGCGTGTTAAAAGTAGTATACGATATGCCGATCGCGGAAGCCGAATCAATGCTAGCCGACGCTTCTTCGTACAACGTGCCGACTTTCTCCGTCCCCGACGAAATCATCGGCGACAATATATATGAAGTCAATTGGATAGAGACGCTTACCGTGGGACTGGGGGAGGAAACCTTCGAGATAATCGTACCTTACAGAAAGGATACAGTTAAGATAGAGTCGGGCAAAACTCTTTACCGTCCGACGGCGTCCGTTTTCGGTCAGGAAATATCCTATAACGTTATTCTTAGAGATAAAAACGGAACTAAAGGAATATTCGGCATAACCGACAACGAAATAGTCGTAGACCCGTGGGCGGAAAGTCCTCTCCCGTCCAAGCTGGAGGTTACGTTCACCGACGGGACGAGAGGATATCTCGACTATGAAATAGAAGGTTTCGACGAGTCTTCCGTTACGGGATACGGCAATGCCGAATGGGACGCTCTTCTTAAGAGAGCCGTTTATCCGACTTATACGGTCGTGATAGGCAGAGGATCGATAGGCGAGACCGTCCTGGAGAACGTAACCGTCAGGGTCGTCACGAGACTCATTTCTTCAGACTTCGACTACAACGGCTCCTTAAAAGTGGTGACGTCCGCGTCTATAGACCCGTACGATTACGAGAGCTATCCGAAAACGGGAGAAGTGACGATTAAGTCCGCGTCCAATCCTTCCATGGACGATGACAACGTCACGGAGAGATTCTATATAAGTTTTGAAAACGGCACCCCTGTGCTCAGATCCGAGATTACGATAAGTTTCTACGATTATTATACCGTAGAAAATCACGCCGTTTCGTATAGCGAGGTTCTGTACGTATTATGGAATTACGATTTTTCGAAAGTGAGCTTTTCGGGATCCGAGACGATAGCGGAAGCCGTCGAGATAAGGAACGCCGACGGTGCTCTCTATTACGTCCCGGACGGTGAAAAAATCGCCGCCAAGATATCGTCCGAAAGAAAAGTTTTCAAAGAACTCTACCTCTACGATATAGTCGACGACGTCGCGGAGACCAAGGGATACTACACTGTAGACTCGCTGGATTCTTCCACGTACGATATACCGTCTCGATCCACCACCGATTATATGGTGCTGTTGTATTTCGACGACGGTAATTTTAGAGTCGTCGGCGACGAGCAGGTGTACGGCTACTACGTCTCTAGCAATCTTATAGACGTAGCCAAATCCGACGGAATTTTCGACGAAACTCTCGACTGGGAATACGCTCGTGCGGATTATTTCACGGAATACGGCACGTCGTCTCCTTTAGGCGGCGGCACGGCGTCCGTCAACAGAGCACTCATCGGCGGGCAGACGATTACTTTAACGGTCAGAGAACCCGCTCGACGAGCCGTAACGGAGACTAAGAGCCTCAACGGTTACGTTAAAGTCGACGTCAACGGCAACTCCGTCGACCGTACCAATGCGACTTTCACTTACAACAGAGTTAAGTGGGACGGTTGCGACGGTTTTTATAAAGTCAATCCCTACGTCAACGGCGCGCTTCCGTCTACCGTGACGGTCGGTTTCAACACCTCTACGTCCGGATACGAAACGATAGAAGAGGTAACCTACCCGATAGCGGATTGGGTGACGGATACCGGAATAATAATGAAAGACGTCGATTCCGACGGCAATCTCTGCTACAGACTGGCGTACCCGACGACGGAACAGTCCTACTTCAAGGCGGAACTGTATCTCGGAGACGGCAACGTCAGAGTCAAGATAGCCGTAGTCATAGAAAACCTCGCCGCGGAATACGAAAGATACGATTTCTATACCGACGACGTCAATATAGGCACGTCGATGTCGATAGACGCCTTTTCGCCGTATCGTCTCCCCGACCGCGTTAAAATCGGTCTGAAAAACGGAGAAAGTCTGAGTTACGATTTCTCGACGGATTTTAGATGGTTTGTCAATTACGGCACGGATAAAGAATGCGAAATTCTGCCTTATAGCGAGGACTTCGTTAAGTCGCCCGGAAAATATATACTCTGGTCGACGGAAGAGTTAGAAGCTTTTCGCATATTCGTGACTACGGGAAAAGGAACTCTCGACGAGAGGCTTTTCGGCGATAATTATTATATGCCCGACAACTCCGACGGAGAAGTGGTGCTGACCGCGTACGTATCGGGCTCGGAGATGGGCTCCGTCGAACAAAAACTCGAGTTCAGACTGAAGGTCGTCAGAATGAGCTCTTTCGACGTCTCTAAGACGACGTTCTCCTCTCAGAATGCGGACGGAACGATAATCTATGCCGATACTTATTCGGACGGCTCGGGGGTATTCTACGAGAGAATATCCGGCGGGGAGAAGTCCGTTTTGATCGATTTTTATTCGGAAGCGACCAAGACGACCTATAGTTACTATCAGCCCGTAAGTTTCGTGTCGGGTTATACCGAGCTTATAGACGCTTTGACCGCGCCTTATGCGGAATCTAAAGAGATCGACGTCGAGTTTATTCTCGATATAGGCGGAATAAGCATCGAAAAACGCTTCGTTACCGAGGATAAAGTCGGCGGTAGTTATTATTTCAGAAGTCTGCCGACAGACGACAAGAGCCTTTTGGACGTCACGTACGATGATACGTCCGCAAGCGGAGAAAAGCACGCGACGATAACCGTCTATAAGATATACGCGCTGGCGACGTCTTCGTCCTCGGGATTCGAGTACGCCCTTCCTTACGACTATTTCCGCGTCGCGTTGTCGACGGTTTTGGCAATTTTACCCGACGGAACGCAGACGAAATACTCGACCGATTTCGAGGACGTGGTAGAGGACCCTGACGCCTTTAATAAGGCACTGCTTACTTTCGTCAACGGTGCCGACGCCGAGTTGACGATTGCGCTGAAACAAGGCTCGGGGAGCGCGCAGGACTTTATTACGGTCGATTTTATCGTGAAGGAAAGTTCCGTAGAAGCATCCGGCGGAACCAATAAAAATATTGGCGTGGATATCTACGGAGAGGAAGACGGAACTCCCGCGTATCTCAACGGATACGCTCTGCCCGACGTCTACAGTGTGACTTATAACGGCAAAAACTCTTCCGGAGAGACCGTTTTTTACACGGTGAATTATACCGATCTCGAGTGGCGCGTGAGACTGACGGTAGCGGGGCTCGTACAGGGCGACGTTATAGACACGGTCCCCGTAGACGTCATAACCGACGACGGCATGACGCTCCTGCTGGAGAGCAAGTTGCCTGACGGGACGGTCTGTCTGCTGACGGTCAATTTCTATCCCAAGAAAATGTCTTCCGACTCCTATCGGTCGGACGAAAACGGAAAAATAACGATAGAAAACGGCAAAGCCGACTTCGAAACGTTCTACGAGCTCAACTCTTATATGACGTCCTCTGACGGATACAGAATTATTTCTCCGTCCGTATTGCCCGACAGAGTTTATTATTCGGGGAAAGACACCTCGGCATATTACGAGCAGGTATCGGTTGCGTATGCGGTCGAGTGGAGTCTTACCGACAACGGCGGCTCGTATTTCTTCAGCTTGTCGCCATCGGGAGAAATTCTTTATAGAGATTTCGACAGAAAAGAAGTCGACGGCGTCGTGTACTATAAAGTCGCCGAGGGCACTCTTAAGAGATACAACGATTCGGACAACGGCATTATCGAGCTGTATGTGACTTTTGAAGAAAAGAGTATATCTAACGTCTCTGCGGACGGATATTCTTTCTCGACGCGCGCGGACGGCTACGTTCTAAACGTGGATCCGTACGAAATTACCGTTATCGACGGCAAGGATTATTATCTGTGGGAGAAAGCGCTTCCCTTGTCCCTTATCGCCAATCTTCTCGACGGTACCGTATACGAGTTTTCAGAAGGAGAATTTTTCTACGAATACGGCGGAGAGCGAATAGACCGACTGGTCTACGATTACGAAAAATTCCTCACCGATTACGGCAATGTTTCGGAAATGAATATTTCCGTGATATCCTCTTACGGGAAGGAGCTGTTCTCGTTCACGGCGGTTTTACAAAACAAACTCTATAAGACGATTAAGCTTCCGTACGAAAAATCCGACGGCAGTATCGGATACCTTGACGATGTCTATTACATAGACCCGTACAATGCCGCAACGCACGTTGTTCCGTCCTCGGTCGAAGTGCTGACGGAAGACGGAAATTCGACGATGCTCTCGGTGGTGTGGACGGCGTACAGCGATTCCGATTATACGCTAGAGACCGATATGACAATCGATTATAAAGGCGGAACGTACTATTTGAGAGCGTCTCTTCCCGCTTATCGATATTTGGACGGAGAACTTGTCGAGGTGGATAAGGAATCCAATCAATATATGCGTATAGTCGCCTACGTCATCGACAGACGGGCAAAAGGCGATTACGACTATTTGAGACTGGATCGAACTTTTTCGACGGACAAAGGAGAGGATTATATTTCAAGAAGACTTTCGGATATAGTAGGAGTGCTTAACGGCGATGATTTCGTAAGCCTCCCGTCGGCACTTCCCGACGATTACAGATTGAGTTATCCCGAGATACGCTGGAATGCGACCGACGACGATATAGTTAACGGTATGGACGGTTCGACCTATATAGAGGGATATTTGAACGGAACGGGACAGCGAGTCCTCGCCTACGTCGTTACGGACAAACTGACTCTTAAAGGCTTCGATACGTCTAAACTTAAACCTCAATATCTCAATTCATCGGGCGTGCCGGTTATATTCCTTAATCCTTATACTCTCACGTCGGTCGAGGACGGCTTCTACTTCATATTCGAGAGAGAGTCGGACGGCAGCGCCGTCTCGCTTAAGTTCTACGTCAATCCTTCCGACGACGAAGAGTCGAGAAGAATAATAACGTACGCAGAGAGTATGAGAGAAGGTCTGAGCGGCTCCACCGGCGGTGAATTGACTCTCGGCAACGCTACTAAAACGGCAGTGCTGAACTCGAAAGAACATAAAATATTCTTCAGTTATCAGAATCTCACTCCCGACTACGTCAGAATTGACTTAGGACTCGGCGATACGGACAACGTCAACGGGTCGGCATATTTCGTCATAGATCCTCTTCAGCCGTATTTGCCGAGCGGTTCGGTGAATGCTAGAGGATTTTTCAGAGTGGGCGACGTCGACGGAGAAGAAGATAAGTACACCGAGCAAGGTTTCTCCGTAGTCAACGGGACGTACGGTCTCTGGATGTCTATGGGGAGCGTGTATCTCGATTGGGATTACGACGACAACGGCATAGAAGACGCTTTGGAAAATCTCGTCTACGACGGCAATAACGATAAGGCGCGTTCCGTTACCTGTACGGTACGTTCCGACGTCGTCGATATGAGCCTTGCGGTCAGATTCGGGATGTATTATCTTGACCGTACCCCATCGGCGGTCCTTACGGACCAACGCGACAATCGTGCCTACGGAGTCTCTTCGGGGATGTACGTCGGATACAATTCTCTGGATACGGCGGCAGGCGTCACGATCAATCCTCTCAACAATTACACCGACGGCACGTATCGTCTTATGAGCCGCATAGTGTATAAGTTCCGCAACGATTACGATCCCTCAGACCCCGCGCAGACGTTACTTTATAAGGCATTCTCCTATTACGGAGATACCGTTACGATAGAAGGGCTGAATATCGACGATTATTACATTCCGTCTCCCGGAATAACTCTTGCGGGTACCGAAAACGCTCTGTCGGTAAGTCTCATAAGCGGCATAGTGAATACGTACGGCGGACAATACGAGCTGAAGCTGGAGCCGGGACTCTATACGATCGCGCTCAACGTTACGCCGTCCGAGATAGTGTCGACGTCGATAACGGAGCGCTTTGAGAAGGGCTCTCACGACTTGATCGTGAAGAAGGGCGTCGCGGGAGAACGTAGCGAATATGCCGTCGATCCTTACAATCCGAGTTTTCCGAACAATTTCACGGTGGCGTTCGGCGACGTCAAAAAACAATTCGCCTACGAGTCGCATTACTCCGAGCTGTGGGGATTCGACGACGACGTCGATAAGAAGCTGTCGGATCTGGGAATAATAACCAACGGCGGTCAGATAAAAGCCTACGTAACGATATGCGGTGAAAAATATTACTTCACCTTCGAGGTTATGGCTAGGAAGATCGGCGTAACGGACGACGGCAATACCGGTATAATCGAGACCGTCGACGGCAGAAGATATATCGACGGCGGCACGGTGTACGTAAGGAAGACGTCGAGCTTCGAGAGTGCGTACGCGCAACTCCCGAGTTACCTCTATTACGACTTCTCTTATCCTACGGGAGACTTCACTCGCGTTCCGCTCACTTGGGACGTGTCGGATCTGGCGTCCATTACAAGAGAAGGCGAATATTCGGCACGCGCGAGAATGGGCGCGGGCACGGAAAACAATATTATCTTCACCGTGAAGGTAGTCGACGTCTCGATATCCGAGATAGTAGAGAAAAAGGACGCTCTCGGCAACGTCGTCGATTATAAAGATTACGACTTCGTTTACGATAAAATGATCGTTTCACTGATAGGCGGAGAGAGAATTAAGGACGGCGACGACCTTCTTATACCCTCTGTCGTGAGACTGGACGGTCAGAATTATTTTGAAGTGAAAGAGGTCGTTTTCGACTTAGATGGCGAAACTGCCGACTTCATACTGGAATACGAATTCGGCGGTAACAACGAAAATACTTCTCTTGCTGGAGATCCCGAGGGAAATAAGGTCTTCTCGATAAAAATAACCGTTCCGATACTCGTCAACAACATCGACGGTCTGCGCAACGCGACTTCTTCCGTAGAAGAGATTCATCTGCCCGTAGGGGAGGATATACTCCTCGGCGAGATGCCTACGGCGATAGACGGCAACGGCAATTCTTATTACGTGTTTTGGGATATTACCGGAAGTCTCGGCGGCGACGAGGTGGACGTCAACAGAGCGGGAGAATATCATATCAAAGGCAGACTTTTGACCTTCTACAGAGAGCTGGTCACCTGTGAAGTCACTCTGATTATCGACGCGACCGACATCTCAGAGACTGCGGAAATGTCCAGAGACAGACTTAATTATACCTATTCCGGCGACGTAAAAGGAGAAGGATTCTTTAAGTCGGGACTTACTTTCGTCAACGGAACCAAGTTCTTCGATACGGACGGAGAAGAGTACGAGCCCGATTTTCACATAGAGTTTTTCTTAGAAGGCAGATGGTCGGACAACGAACCCGTCAACGTAGGCGAGTATCTTGTCAGAGTGTCCGCTCCCGATACGGACGACGACGTCAACGTGATTGGCTCGTGCGAGTTTACGCTGAAAATCAAAGCCAAGCTGATAGAGACCTCCAGAATCACATTTGTCGATACCGAGACCGATTACAACGGCAGACCGCAACAACCTCGCGTGCTGTACGACGGAGAAGAGCTCAAGGACGTCCGTTATTCCTTCACCTTCACTCTGGACAATATTAAGGACGCCTCGGAAGCGATCGATTCCGGTAAGTATATAGCGAGACTGAAGTTTGAGAAAAACGCCAACTACGACTTCAGCAATTTGGAACAGACCACTAAAGAAACCGCTTTCGTTATCAACAAAAAGATCGTCGAGTATCGCATAGTCGATTCGGAGGTGTACGACGGCACGTACAGGCACGCGACGGTCGAGGGACTTCCCGAGGGGTACGAGGATATGGGCGTCGACGTGATATTCACGTATACCTATACGGACGCTTTCGGTAAGTCGATAACCACCAACAATCCTATTAAAAACGTCGGCACGTACGGAGTGTCCGTGACCATAAGAGGCGGTCTCAATTATAACGACGCTGTAATAAGCATCGCGGATTATACGATAACGCCCGCAAGGCTCGTCGTGAGAATAGCCGACGTTATATCCGTCTATCCCGACGTATTGCCCGTGCAACCGACCGTAGAATACGACGGAATAGTCGGCGAGGACGTCAGACAGAGCGTAGAAAAACTTCTGGGTACGTTGAGAATTTCTTCCGACGCCGACGCATATAAAATACCCTCTCCCGGCATCTATAAAATGAAAGCGGAAGGACTGCACAACGAAAATTACGACGTGGAATACGTGACGGGCGACTATATAGTTAAGCTGGCTTCCGACGTGTCGAAAGCGGAAGGTCCTCTAGAAGATGTTTTGAAAGATTTCCTCTCCTC
Source organism: uncultured Christensenellaceae bacterium (assembly GCA_964613035.1). Lineage (GTDB taxonomy): Bacteria > Bacillota > Clostridia > Christensenellales > DTU072 > CAVIQK01. The sequence continues at coordinate 53,626 of CAZTFQ010000001.1, forward strand.
GGATAAGCGGAATATCGGCATATATCTCCCGTCGGGAGACTACGGAGATCTGATTATCGACGCAAAAGGTCGCTCTGTAACGTTGGTGGGTGAATACGAGCCCGACGGCACTCACGGGACGACGTTCCGCTCCGTAACGCTCGTTAACGGCAGCCTCGAGCTTGTTTCGATAGGATTTTTAGGAGAAAAGGATACCGTTTCGCTGACGATTAAGTCGACTGCGGGAACCGTCATCGTGTCCGAGTCGGGATTCTACGGCGCGAGCAAAACTTCCGAGAGTACCGAGACCAGAAGTGTGGCTATATATGCCGAGCAAGGCTACTCGGGCAGTCTGACCGTACAGGATACCGTCATAGAGAGACGTACCTCCGGCATCATTTCGTACTCGGCGATACTCGTCGTAGAGAATACCGTTTTGTCTTACGTAACGCAGGGCGTGGCGGTAAGAGGCGGAAGCTTCTCTATGACCGATTGCACTCTTGATCATTGTATGGAATACGCTCTCTACGTGGCGGACGTCAACGCGTCGATCAATACGGTCAATAACGAGTTTAGAGAAAACGCCGTAGCTGTTCTATATAACGGACGTCGCGACCTGACGGGAGAGACGGGAATAGTCGGCGGCAACGAATACGTCGACAATACCGTTAATTTTAAGGTACAAAACTGATAAGTTATGAGGCGCTCGGTCGTATTCCCGTATATATGGGCGATTTTATTGATTTTAATATCCGTGTTTTCCGTCGGAGAATACGCTCCGACGGAAGCTTATGCGGAAGAGACTACGGGCGTCGTGTACAACGTCGTGGTCTTTTTGAGATTTTCCGATTCTCCCGTATACGATAGCTTGGATTTGACTTCTTCTGAAATATTAGATATATATTCGGACGATTTGAACAACGGCAGAAGCATTGCCGCGTTTTATTATGCGATGTCGGGCGGCGGCATAACCATCCGCAATACTTTCGGTTATTCGAATGCGGAGCGTACTTTGTATTACGTCTACGACGCCGACGGAACCAAGTCTTACTGGAACGCGGGCGTGAAAAACAACGCCACCAGAATATCTAAAGAACGTTCTCTTTTGTCGGGCGCGATGGAAGGATTCAACGACTCTTTTCGCGATACGTCGCTTACCGTGGACGATTTGGATTCCGATTCCGACGGCGAAATAGATTCGGTCACTTTCGTCGTGCTGGACGATTATCCCGCGGATTCCTATTACGGAACTCTCGTCTGGCCTCATAAGTGGGACTTTTCGAGCATCGGACTGGACGGAGAAATCCTCGACTGCGCGGACGGCTCGGTTAAAGGCGGCGATTATAATCTGACTTTCGCTTATACGGATGAAGGTAAGTCCAATCTGGCGGTTTCCGCGCACGAGACGGGACACGTATTCGGCGCGGGAGATTATTATAACGGGACTTATCATCCCGCAGACGTGTACGACTTGATGGACAAGTCCCTCGCGTCTACTTACTATCCGTCGTATATGCTCGTATACACCAGAAATAAGTATCTGGGCTCTTATTACGGCACCACTCGCTCGGTAACCGCGCCGTCCGTAGTTACTCTTACGGCAGTGACGGAAGCGACGTCGTCCGACGTGGTCGCGATTAAAATAGACACTTCCGACCCCCGCGTCTATATAATGGCGGAGTTTCGCATCAACGACAGCTCTACGGGATACGACAGTGAGTTGCCGGGCTCGGGCGTCATCGTCTATAAGGTGGACGAAAGCGTCTACGGCAATCAGGACGCGTCGCCGAGTAATCCTTACAAAAATCACGAGGTCTACGTGTACCGCGCCTCTTCATCGGCGGAGAGCGCGCTTCTTAAAGAAAACGACTCGAGGACGGGTATAAAAATTCTGTCCGATACAACTCTCGATATCGGCATTAAAGTCATTCGCATAGAAGGAGATCGCGCCACGGTTGAGATAACGGGTTCTTACTTCGACGAAGCGTCTCTTACTCCCGACGGCGCTGTTTCCGTGCTGGACGCGGAATACGTCATAGACGAAAATTCTTCTCGCTACGGAGTGGACGTCGAACTTATGACGTTTAGGACCGATACGTATGAAAAAATCGTCCTCGAGCTCTACGGAGAAAACGCTAAGCTGGCGGAAAAAACCGTCCTCGCATCACAACTCGATTCCGTCGAAACGCGGCTGATTTTCGGTCTATGGGAAGACGACGGACTGTCGGAAGAACCTCCTCTTATGCTTAGAGTAAAAGTAATAGATTTAGAAGGAAAAGAATACGTCGTATGCGGAGAGGCGAACCCGTATGAAATAGATCGTCCGTATGCTTGGGACGAAGTATACGCCGCGGCGACTTACGTAAAAGGCAGTCTGACGATATCTGCCGACCGCGACGACGACGGAGTCCCCATAGGCGCATATAAGGACGGAAATATACTTTTGGATATCGGCGCTTCCATATCGATTAACACCTGCGAGGGAGTACGGACGATAAGCGTCTCTTCGGACGGGGATTTCCGTTGCGAGACGGTCCTCCCGACGGAATATGCGGGCGCGGGGACCTATACGGCTACTTTGAATTTGTATTATAAAAACGTAACTTTAGACACCTTGAACATACGTTTTAGGATACTAAAAGAGGTTTTATCCGTAACGTTAAAAGCCGTTGACGAGACTAAAACCAAGGTCTCTGGCAACGTCGCGTATATGTATCTCGAGGACCTTGTCTCGAGCGCTCCGATATATTTTTATGCGGTGTATAAAGACGGCACGTCGGAAAATCTCCCCGTGAATGTTACTCCGACGGAAGGCGACTTCCACGTCGTGATCGACAGAGAGATAGGCGGACTGAGGGTAAGGGCGGAAGCGTATCTTTTCGATACGGTGATTGAGCTCTACGTGCCCGACAAGATGTTCTACGGGACGGCGCTCGAGGATAGTCTCGAAGCTTTGATGGCGTCCGGGACGACGAAAAAAGTGGCAGTGAAATACGGCGATTATAAGTCGGACGGAAGCGTCGGCAGTACGCAGAGAGTGATAGCTGAAGCGGATTACGGTTACGACTACGATTTGTTGCCGTATGAAAAGACTTTTTCGCGAGACTTCGTTGTCAAAACCGTGGATGGCGTCGCAAAAATAACGGAAATTGTTTTGAACAAGACCTCTTTTAATTACGGAGAGAATATATATCCGTCGGACGTCGCGTACGTCAAATATATTTCCTACGTATCCGAATATTCGGATAGCGGAGAAGAAAGCGTGTTGGGGGATTTTTCGACGATGAAAATAATCTCTCCCGATTATTCCGTTTTGACGGGAGCGACCCGCGCTACGACGGGTACGGCGGCGTTTTCCGTAGACGGAGCGACGTATTCTGTCGAGGTGGATATTCTTAACGGAATAGAAACCGTAACGCACGCGTCGGCGAGCAATAAACAAAGAGCGGTCGGAGACACGTCGGAATTCGTTTTCACGGTGTCGTATCATAACGGCTACGAGCATACGATTAGAGCGAGTGTGGGCTCGGGGAATGTCGTGCATGACGGCTCCGCTCTTAAAAGAGCCTCTTTAGAGAGCGCGGGTATAATAAGACTGATCGTTCTTAATCCGTATTTAAAGACGGAGACATTGGCAGAATTCGACTTAATCGTATACGAGGAGTGTCGGGAAATACTCGGCGCGTATTATAATAATAAAGAAGCCGAGTTGTCGATAGAATACGGAGCCGCATTGCCTCTAGAGGGCGTCGCTCTGAAATATTCTACGTCCGACGGAGAAAAAAGCTACGTTTTGACTCGAGGCAGTTATCGAGTCCTTAATCCGGAATGCGTCGTCGCCGCAGAAAAAACGTACGTTCTCATAGAGCCGCTCGTGTTGAAGAAGAACGGTGCTTCCGTCACCGTGGAGATACCGCTTAACGTAGGTAGTCGGGTCGATACGGAGCTACTCGATACCGATTCCGATTATATAACCGTAGACTATAAAAACTCCGTGATATATTTGAGTAAAGAATTCACTGTGGCGGAATTTTCGGAGTCGGTGACTACTTCCGAAAGATTTTCCGTATCCTTCTCGTGCAAGGACGGTTACGTCGGAGGAAGAGACTATAAGGTGTACATAGTCAATGCCGACGGTTACGTCGCGAAAGAGTTCCGCGCGGTCTTAACAGGGGATGCCGACGGCGACGGCAGATTGACGGACAACGATTACAGAGTGTATGCGGAAGCCCTTCTCGACGGGGCGGACGATTATATTTTATCGACGATCGGAGGATCGCTCGATATAGACGTGTTCGCCAGAGAGCTGACCAAGACTTTTCCGGAACCGATGAAAATCGCCCGAATTTGGGTGAAACCTATCAAGGAGGACGATAATGAAAATTAAGCGGATCGCGATTGTTCTGGTTATAATATTGATTGCGTCGACGCTCTTTTCGTGCTCGGATAAGACTGTTTCGGAAATAAGAATTTCCGAATCTACCCCCGTAGCGGAATCGTTTTCTCCGGACGATCCTTTTCCTGAAGCTTCTCTGGAGGTAATATATTCCGACGGCAGCAGAGAGACGGTGGCTGTTAAGGACGATATGATAAGAGGCTTTGATACTTCTCTTTCCTGTACGGAGAAGAAAGAATATACGATAACGTACGGCGGCGCGAGCATAAAAGGCTCCTACACGGTGGACGGCGACGTCAATACGCGACTTAGGTTGTGCGCGACTACCGCGACGGAAGACGGCAAGAAGGTCGTCACGGTCTCCGTAACGGGTACGGAAGAAGAGGGCGTCGTCGCGCTTGAAGGCGAGATAACCTTTTTTGAACTTCTCGTAGAAGGAATAGAATTGATTCCATCGGACGGCGTGGAGACGGTCTCCGTAAGGAAGGACGGCGCGATAGCTTTCGTCTCGTATTCTTCTGCGGGAGTTATCGAAAAAAAGACCGATTTATTCAAGATAATCGTCGTTCCCGCTCGGGACGCGGACGTTTCCTTGACAATCGGCGGCAATAACGGTTATTATATTGAATTGTCGGAGGGTGACGGCATACGCCTGGCACCGTCCGTTAAGGTCAGCTTATGAGTATCGCTAACAAAATAATAACGCCTATAGAATTGTGGAAGGATTTTAAGCCCGAAGACAGGGCGGAACTTTTATATAAAGCCAACAAGGATACCGATTCCGACGCGCAACTGGACGAGATACTGTTCAGAGCTTGGTCGGAGACCGACGGAGACCTCGATATCGCCGCCAGACTATACACCCCGGGCGACGCCGGAGACGTTATAATTCTGATGGAAGATACCGACGGCATAGAGAGAATAAGAGAACTGGAGCGTATGCTCGGGTTCGGGTATGCGGTATTGGTTGCGGATTACTCCGCTATGCACGACTGGGGGACTAATTTCCCCGAGAGTCTTTCTTACGGAATTAAAGACAAGAGGGGAGACAGAATGGAGAGATTGGAAAGAAGTCCTCTCGACAGCTGTCAGTTTTTATACGCTCGTATACTCTCCCGCACCATAGGAGTGGCAAGAGAACTCTTCCCCGACGGAAAAATCGTCGTTCTGTCTCTCGGAGACGCCGCGGAATTTTGCATACAGGGCGTGGCAATGGATAAGCGAGCCGACGGTCTTATTATTGTCAACGGCAACACTTACGAAGAATACAACGACCTCAACCGCTTCGACGACGTCAAGACCAGACTCAATACGGAGATGATGGTCTGGCTCACCGCGGTGGCGGGAGTGGCTTACGTCAAGCACCTCGCCTGCCCCGTATTGTCTCTGTCCGGCAGCAACAGTCTCTCTTGCGATCCCGACAGACTGGAAGACTTCTTCTCGGGACTGGAGAAAGATTCTCTTACCGTCCTCGTGAGAGCCGGAGAACGCAACTCGCTGGACAACGGTTGTTTTTCCACTCTGTCTAAGTGGCTGGAAGGAATCCGTGCGGAGAGAAGTTTCCCCGACGTGCCGCAGTGCTCCGTTAAAGTGTACGACGACGAAGGAGTCGTCGCAGTGGCGATACAGGCGGACCCCTCTTCCATGATAGAATCCGTCTACGTCAACTACGCATTCAAAGAAAAAAACAGACGCTTCCGCTATTACGAAAGAGTCCCCGCTACGCTGGTGTCCATGGCTGGCGAATATATGGCTAATTTCCCTCTCAACGACAACGTCGATTGCGTGTTCGCTTTCGCTACGGTCAATTATTTGGACGGACTGTCCGCGTCGTCCTTTATGGCGTATTCGGGAGTGGCACCTTCCGACGAGACGACCGTTAAACATAACGTGATTCTGTCGGGATCCGATTCTTACGACGAGTTCGAGATAGACCGCAACGCATTCTTGTTGTCTTCCGCGGAAAAGGACGTCGTCACGACGGGATTGGGGCTAAAAGGCGTCATCTCGAAAAAAGGCGGCCTCAGGACTTTCGCTCTCAACGACGACAGAGTCAATAAAAACGCCTCCATTTTGCAGATAGACTTCTATAGCGAGAAGAAAAAGACCGTGCTTATTGAGATTGAGAAGTGGGAAGACAACGTGTTGACCAAATATAACACGACCGTAGAAATAGGCGGCTCTTCAAGAGTTTTTATTCCTGTCAGACTTGTCGTCGGCGACTTTAAGACGAAGGATCACATAGCACTGGAGAGCTTTGAGGATATTAAGAGCCTGTCGGTGTTGACGCCGATGGTCGGAGTAGGGAATATATTGTTCGTATGAAAAAGGAAACCCTAAAAAGCATAAAAGGTTTTATTTTATTCGTCTTGATTCTCGCCGTGTGCGTGTTGGCGGCGTATACGACGTTTGCCAGTATTCCCGTGTCGGGCAAGTCGATGTTGCCTACGGTGGAGAGCGGCGACAACGTCCTAGTCATAAGGAAGTTCGTCTCATACGAGAGAGGCGACGTGGTAGTCTTCAAGGGAGAGGATAAAAACCTGATTAAAAGAATAATCGCCGTAGGCGGCGACGTGTTGGAACTTAAACGGGACTCGGAGGGCGTTTTGAGATATTACGTCAACGATTCTCTCGTGGAGGACGATTACGTCCTGGACGGACAATATACGCATTCCTCGCAGGAAGCATTCCGCATGACGGTGCCCGAAGGAAAGTTTTTCTATCTCGGAGACAATCGCGCCGTCTCTAAGGACAGCGGCACGACTCTGGAAATTAACGACGAGGGCAAAATAGAAGTCACCCTCGGCATTATGGATAACATTATAGGTAAGGTCCTGTTCAGATACAACTTCGACGGAAAAGCCGTCGTGAAAGGCGTATCTTAAAAATAATATTCCCTTTATCTTAAATCTTTACCGGTGAGCTCCAGCATTACGGAGCCTTTTAAACGCGAAAAAATTCTCTCGTCGTATCTGTCGAGAAGCATCGACGGGGACAGATTGGTGGTGATGAAAGTCGCCTTTTTTTGTCTCTCCGACAATAGGTCGTAGAGATACTCGCAGGTGACGTTTTTATATATTTGCTCCACTCCGAGATCGTCTATGAAAAGTACGTCCGCGTTCATTATCTCGTCGAGTACGTCGTCGCGCTCTCTGACCGAGGATGTATGAGCTTTGAGGAAAAGCTTGTTGAGAGAGAATGCGTTAAAATACGCCACGTCGTAGCATCTCTCTATGAGCGCCGTGGCGAGTATGGCGGTAAGATAACTCTTTCCGACTCCGGTTTTGCCCGTAACGGTTATCAGCCTTTTGGTGACGTCGGGATATCCCGCTTCCCATTTCTTGATGAAGTTAAGCACCTTCTCCGCGCGTACGGCGTCTTCTCCTTCATACAGGTCGAGTCTGAAGTCGCCGAAACTTTTGTCGGTGAAAGGAATGTCGCTGAGATTTTCGGCGGCTTTTTTTATCTGAGACAATACACACTTGCATATCCTGCCGTCGACGATTCCGCGGTCTTGACATATCTTGCAATTCATCCCGTAAGACACGTCGTCCATAGTAAGATTTAACTCGGATAATTTTCTTCTATAAGCCTTTTCGGTATCCGAAACGCGTGTTTCGGCGTCCGAAATACCCGTTTTTAGAGCATACGCCTTGGCTCTGTCGTAGAGAGCGGAGCGATATGCGGAACGAGCCGAGCGGAAAGACGGGTCCTTCTCTAGCTCTTCGATGAGATTGTCCGTATTAAGACGCGTTTCGTCTCTTATCGCGGTTTTTAACTTTTTTGCAAGATCCGAGTAATTCATATTAAACCTCTATATCGTCCAGACTGGTGAATATGCCCGACAGCTCGTCTTTAGTATAGTCGCGTCTTTGCATAGCCTTTTTTTCGGGAATAGCAGAAGATATGCGGGAGAACGTTTTTCGAGCTTCTTCGACAGAGACGGACGGAGTGTCTTTGACGGATAAAAGCATCCTGTTGATTTGAGAGAAGGGAAAACTTTTTCCTCGATTGAGCTCCGCAGCCAGCTCTATCAGATCGTACGACAGTCCCCAGCCCGAGGTCCACTCTTCGTAATATTCTCTGTCTCTGGGGGTGACGTATCTGGGAGCGCCGGTCAGCTCCAGAAGATTTTTGATTTCTTCGTCCGCGCCCACTCGTCTGTCTACGTACGCGGCGATGTTGTCTTCCGTGACCAGTCCCAGCTTGTAGAATTTTTTGACGACGTCGTTAAGTCCCTCGAGAGTTTTAACGTTGGATAGGAAAGAATAATGCGCGAGAGTGAGGAGAGCGTTTTCGGAGAAGCCCAGCTCCGACCACGGTCTGATATAGGTGTCCACGACTACGTCCAGATCCGCATAGTACGCGCCGATGCCTTTGACGACGTTTTGAGCGGTCTTGTGCCATTCTTTTTTTTTCTTTCCGTATTCCTCTATTTCGAAGGGCGTACGAGCGCCCGCTTTTTTCAATTCGGTTATCAGAGAATCCAGCTTGGAGAGTCCGCCTTTTTTCTTTAAGAGTCTTGCCGCCGTGAGAATGGCGTCGGCTTCCAGTCCGGATTCTTCTTTCCACTTGCGATACATATCTCTAGAATCGATGTCGGGAGACGATTTCAATCCGAGCGCCTCGTACACCATGCGGATTTCCTCTCCGTTGTTTTCCAGCTCTTCTATTTTTTCTTCCGCGTCCTTAAAAGTTCTCACGCCTTCCTTTATCCAAGTGTTGGCGACGGCGAGAATGTACGCGGCGCCGATTTTTTCGCTCTTGTATCTCTTGCAGTATTCCATTATAACCAAAAGAGCGTTGGGTTCTATTCCCGAAAACTCCATCAGTTCGAAATATCTGTTGAGTTCCGCGGGAGTCATGAATCGCTCCGGGAATATTCTCGTGACGTCTTCGACGAAAGCCGCGTATTTTTTTACGTCGTAATCGAGGATCTTGGGCATAGGATTTTTCGGCGAAATATACGTCAGCGTGACGGGCTCCGTCTTGGAATTGATTATCAATCCTTGCTTCTCCCAGTATAAAAACGCCTCGCGGACTTTTTCTTCCGTCAGCTTGAGAGATATCGCGACGCTCTCGAGAGATACGTTTTCTCCGCAATATAGCGCCTTAAGTCCCGTAAGATATATTTTGACGTAGTCGCCGTCGGCGGAAGGTAAATAGTCCGTCAAAAAAACGTTGTCTACGGGAGTGAATCCGCTTTTGATTATGTCAGAATGAAGTTTGATTTCAGTCATTTCCGTCCGATCCTCGATAGAATAGTAATATATTTATAATAATTTACTATTGCAAAATTTTCATTTTGGTGTATAATGGAAAATAATGATAGCATAAGAAGAGGAATATTGCCAGCGATTTAGGAATTTTTCACAATTTTCCCGTCGGCGCCTCTTCTGAAAATCGTTTTATTTCGGAGGCTTTTATGGAATTAAAGCAATTATCGCTCGGTTTTTCTACCAAAAACGTAGCGGAATTCGAGTTCGAACGCATCAACGACACCCTCTCGGTCGCGATCGGCAACAACGACAAGATATTCAGAGAAGGTTTTTCCGTGGCGCTTCTAGGCGCCGACGAAACGGGTGCAGTTCCTTTTAAGTTTACTCGACTGCTGTTCGAGGACAGGGGGAAAGAATGCGTTATCATAAGAGCATACGATAAAGACGGAGAAAAGTGCGTCTATACGGAAAACGGCGTCGAAAAGCCTCTCGACGATTACTATTCCGTCCTTAAGAAGACTTATAAATGTTCCGCGGAGCTTATTTCAAAATACTCGTTCGCTTCGGAAGACGTCGTCGACAACGTCATGACCGGAGGCGTCGCGGGATATTTGTCTCTTATTCCCGATATAGAAAACAGAATCGAGTCCAGCTATGCGGGGGCAAAAGAAAGAGAATCCGCTCTTGAAGAAAAACTGGTCCACTTAGCCAATTTCGAAGGCGTGGGCGGCGGACGCAACGCTCTCGTCGAGCTCGATAAAGACATACATACGTTGGAAAACGCTCTCGACAGCATCAGCGAGGATATCGCCAGAGGCGAGTCGGAATCCAAAATCGGTTACGATATGCTCAACAACGCCTCTAGATTAAAAGAGCTCGAGGACATCGAGCAGGATATGGGACGAATAGACGAGTACGTCGCGCTTTCTCGTCGCGCCAAGTCCGTCCTCGATTTGGAAGCCAGAGCGTTGAAACTTCAGTCCGTGTCCGGCAATGTCAAGAGCGAGTCCGATATAGCGATGCTGAAGGCTAAAGTAGAGAACCTCAATCGTCAGATCGTTAAGTTTGAAGAAGAACAGAGAAAAGCCGAAGGCGAGGTCGTCTATTACGCGGACAAGTTGCAGACGCTGAGAGGAGACGTCAAGGTGCTGGTGGAAGTCACCGCGTCGGGCGCTACCGACGACGTCGAAGACGAAGTCGGAGAATATTACGAAGAGTTTAAGAAAACTAAAGAGTCGTACGAAGAAAGACTCCGCGCGGTGGAACTGGAGCGCAACGCTCTCTACGAACATATTGCGGAACTAGAGGACAGAAGAGGAAAATTAGCCTATCCCGTTTCGTACAGAAAAGCCGTTCTGGACGCGTTGAATCTCGAAGACAGAATGACCGAGCTCAGCGTGCTCGCCGATAAAGAAGAAAAAATCGTTGCGGAAATTTCTTCCGACATAGCGAAGAAGGAAGAAGAATTCGACAAGCTCTCCGAAAAAGCTCTCGATATAGAGACCGCGGCGGCGGAATTGCTTAAAGAGATCATAGGAGATTATACGGACAAGGAAGAGAAACTCAATGCCGACAGCGTGGAGCGCAATCGCCTGTACAGCAATCATATTATAGTCAACGAGCAGGTCCGGGAGATTAAGGCTATCGAAGACAAGATAAAGAAACTCCAAGAGAGCCAAAAAGATTTCGTCGAGAAAAGGTCCCGTCTCAACGACGCCAAGGTCGAGGTGGAGATACACCGCGCCAAGCTTAACAAGCGTCTGCGCCAGATGGAAGACAAATATAACGAAAGAATCGCCGAAAATCTCTACGCGCAGCAGGTGGAGTCTCTCAACTACGGAGACAGATGCCCGATCTGCGACGGCTTCGTTATCAAAAAGAACGCCAAGCTCCGCTTCATGAAGATGGACGACATCTTAGCGGATATGGAAGCGTTGAAAAAAGCCATCGAAGACGACGACGCCAAGATCTCTCGCATTCTGCTCAAGTTGGGCGCGTATATGTCCGCGTCCGCGTCGAGCGAAGCGTACGTCAATTCTCTTAACGATACCAAGTTAAAAAAGCAAGAGGCTATAGACGCGTTTTGTCGCGAGAGCGGCGTTCAAACGCCTCCCGAGCTGTCCGATAAATTGAGAAAAGTTATCGAAGAACAGCGCGACACCAACGAAAAACTCGATAAATATCACGATTTGGAAGGACGTCTGGCGTCCGTTCTGGAGGCTAAAGGTCGCGTTTCGTTCCAGATTAAAAAATTAAAAGAACTCGAGCTGGTCCGTCATCAAAAAGCTTTCGACGACTACAAGTCGAGAATACGCGCCGCGGTCGACGAATATCGTCCCGTTATGAAAATTCTTGACGGAGCAAAAGGAAAAGAGCAATATCCCCGTCTTATGCTCGCGGATAAAGAGCTGGAGACCATTTCGGAAGATCTCGAGAGCGCGAGGAAACGTCTCTCCGCCGCGGACAGCGAGCGCGACGACATCAACAAGACTCTGGCAATCTTCGACGGCAGAGACCTGCCCATAGGCGACGACGGACAAAACGTCAACGTCGCGGGACTGGGCGCGAAAGTAATTGCTACGAGACTTAAGGCAATGACGGACGAAATCAAGAAAAACGAAGATGCCTATGAAAACGCCAAGGTTCGTTTCGTGGCAGCCAAGAGAGTCGTCGATAATTATTCCAGAGAAAAATATAATTTGGAGAAGGATATTCTCCTCTCCGACGAGAAGGAAAAAGTCGCCCTTAAGACGGACGATTCTCTCCGCACGGAAATAGAAGAAGAATTGAAAGCTCTGGGTGTCAATTCCGTCGAGGAACTTAAAGATATGGTCATCAGCGACGACGACGAAAAGGCTCTCGAGGCGATTTTGGCAGGATTTAGAGGCGAGCTCAACGCTTTGAGAGGCGCGGTCAACGCGGTCGTCAATAATACGCCCGACTATGACGTAGAGGAGCTTAAAGGCAGAAGAAAGCAAATAAGAGCCGCTATTTCCGATATGTATCTTAAACGCGCCACTTTGAAAATTAGCATAGAAGCCTCCGAGCGTAACGACCGTCAAAAGGAAGAAGTCAATTACGAGCTCAAGAGGGTCAGAGCCGATATCAGAGAGCTGGAGACCATCCGCACTTACGTGGAAGACGGCAGTCTGAATATGATGAGTCTCTTTGTGAGACTTCTGCAGGACGCCTCGGTAACCGCATACGGAATGACCAAGGGCGCGTATAGCCTGGAAATAAGCGAAAAGGGACTCGAGGTCATAGACAACATCAACGCCGTGCCGATCGACGAAAATAACATCACCGACTATCAGCGCGCAGTGAGATATCTCGCCATTGCGTCCAAGTTGACCTCCGTAATCAACTCGATATTGGACGTCGATACTCCGCTCTTCTTCACGTTGCCTTCCTCTGAGATCAACAAGGACTATGCGGAGCTGGCTATCAATCTGGCAAAGGAAACCCGCATCGCCGTAGTAGCCGACGCGGATATCAAACCCGTTTTGTCCGAAGTCCTATAAGAGCCCGCATATCGATAAATTTTACCGACTAATCAAGGATGCCGAGGATTTCTCGGCGTCCTTAAATAATTTATTATGAGAAGACAAGCAAGATTATTGACTTTAGCAAGAATAGCAGTGGTCGCGGGAATATATTTTGTAGCGACTTATTTTTTGCCGGGAATGTCGTACGGACCGATACAGCTGAGAGTGAGCGAGGGTATGACGATACTTCCGCTGATTTTTCCGGAATCGATCTGGGGACTGACTTTGGGGTGCCTTATCGCCAACTTTTTTTCGCCTTACGGATGGCTGGATATAGTGTTGGGTACGTCGGCTACGCTGATAGGATGTTTAGGAGCATTTTTCCTAGGCAAAATTTTAAAAAACAGTCGACTGCGTCCCTTCGTCTCCGTGATACCGGTAATCGTGTCCAATGCGGTTATTTTGCCCGCAGTATGGCTTTTGTCCGGCACGGAAGACGGATATTTCGTCATGATGGCGTCCACTTTGATATCCGAAACGTTATCCGTATATCTTGTCGGAATTCCTCTCTATTACACCGTTACGCGCCTTGCGAAAAACGGTCGGCTTAAAAATTAACGCGCAAGACTGAATTTCCCTGAAATTTCACTTGTCATTATTTATTGATTGATATATAATAATTTTGTTTATTATCTAGAAAAATGCGCACGCGCACGGAGAATAGCAGAAAATGAAGAAAAAAATTCTAGCACTGGTCATTATCATCGTAGTCCTCGCGACAGCTCTTTCGGGTTGTACCTTTATTCAACTTAACACCGAAAGACGGTCTCAGCAAGTGCTCCGCACGGTTACCAAGGGAGACGTTTCGCTCGATATTTCTTATACGGAACTCAGCGATTACACTTCCAGCCTGCTCTACGGCAGCTTCTACAGTTATGTGTCTTACGGTTACATGACGATCGAGGACGTCGCTCACTACGCCCTTTCCGCCAAGACGCAGTCCAAGACCCTGACGATATACGCGATCGATTACCTGCAATCCAAGAATCGTTCCAATCTCGTTTCGGACGCTCTTTATAATCAACTGACCGAGAAGCTCGGCACCGGACACCTCAACAAAAAAGTCTTTTCCGTACTGACGATAGCGGAATATTACGACGCGATAATTTCCGTCAACGAGAGCATCGAGTCCCTCTACGACAGCTACGTAGAAGAATATTACAACAATCTCCGTAAAGACGAAGTTTACTCCGCAGATTTACAGGACGTCGAGGAAATCAAGCTGGTCCGCGGTCTGCAAGGCGAATATTACGTCGGTTCCGCAGGTCCCGCCACGGAAGATCTCGTGATAGAAGTCGTGTATAAAGATTCTTCCAAGCCTTCTATCCAGCTCCCCGTATCTAACAATATGATTTCCAAGGCTTTCTCCTCCTCCGAAGCGGCAGAAGACAGCGAGTTTACGATTAAACTGGACGTCGAGAATAAGAACGAAGACGGCAACTACGTCGCGGAAGTCCTTACCGTTACCGAAAAATACAACGTCGTCGACGCTCCTAAACTCAAATCCGACGATGAAGAAGAAAAGGTCGCTCTGGACGAAATTCGTTATATGAGCGCGGACGAAATAGCCTCTTGGGTAGAGAACAACGGCGCCGAGTACGATTACGCAATCCCTGCCGTCATCGATCTCGCGGAGCTCAAGAAGAGCGACGACGCCGCGGTATCGTATGCCTGGGGTGAAGTAGAAAGCTATCTGAAAGAGTCCGGTCGCAGCGTCGATTATTACTACGCCAGCGCAATCGAGACGGAAGTCATCTCCGCGTATAAGGCAGTCGTCAACGCCGCTTCCGAAGAAGAAATAGAAGCCGAGCTCGAGACTAAAGTCGCTCAGAAGATACTCAGTCTCAACGGCGACGGTATCAAAAATTATAAGGACAAGACTCCCGACGAGCAGAAGTCCTCTTTCATCAGTGCGATAGGTGACGCTCTCGATTCTCTCTATTACGTGCCCGCTATAGATAACGTAAAAGGTTACTTCTACGTATCTCACCTCCTCATCAAGGACGAGTCTATAGGCAAAGAATTCGTTATACAGGGCTCCGACGATAAGCTGATCGCGGAAAACGTCGGTACCATGACCGTAGACGAAGTCAATCCTCGCTTCGACGTCGATTTCGAGTGTGAAGGCTGGCATTATAACGAAGAAGGCGAATACGTCCACGACGCGGCGCTCTGCTCCGACAACGGTGCCTGCTCCGATAAGTCCGACTGCAAGTCCATAGCTTATATCCGCAAGGGCGTCAAAGCGACGGAAGTGCTCGACAGCCTGTCCGCGGCTCTTGCCGGCGAAACCGACGGTGCCAAGAGAGTGAAAATATTCAACGAGTACGTCGAGAAATACGGTCAGGACGGCGGTATCCTCGATAAGACCAACGGCTACCTCATCACTCCCGACGAGGACGATATGAGCTGGGTGGACGGCTTCGAAGCGCTCGGAATACTTCTCGGTGCTTCCGCCAACTACTCCGAGGTCGGCACCTATCAGGTAAATAAAGACAGAGCCATAGCTTCTTTCAAGTCTCTCTACGGCATTGACGACGAGGAAGCGGAAGCTCTCTACGATAAATACAACGCATACGTCAACGTCTACGGTGAAGCGGGCTCCGAGCTCTACTTCGCCATCGGCAACACCGTGACGGCGTCCGGCAGCTCTTCTGAGTACGCCGGTATACACGTAATGATGGTAACCTTCTTCCCCTTCTCCGGAGAGGAATGGAACGGTGAATCCGTCATCGATCTTAAGGGCACTCTTCTTAAGCAGTCCGTGTACGATTCCACTTTGGATACGATGGTCTCCGAAGAATATACTAAAATAACCGAATGGCTCTCCGATTACGAAACGGACGACAACGGTTACTCTCTGACCCTCGGCGCCAAGTACACCGATAAAGGTTTCTCGATTAAAGATCACAAAAAACTCGGCGACTATATAAGCAATATCGTCTCCGGATACGGCGGTTAAGCTTCCGTTTAAGATTATTGAAAAAAGACGCTTTTCGAGCGTCTTTTTTTATTGCGCCGTTTATATGACGATTTTTTGGCTATACTTGAGAAAAAGGTTGTTTATGATAAAGAAAATCGTTTGTTGCGCATTGATCGTAGCGGTGGTCGTTACGGGAGCGATGCTCTTTTCGACGGATTATTCGGAAGAAGCTTCCGCACTCACTCTCAAGAAGGGCAGTACGGGCTCGACAGTCAGAACTCTTCAGACCAAACTGAAAAATTGGGGCTATTACACGGGCACCGTGGACGGAATCTACGGAACGCAGACCGTCAACGCCGTCAAATATTTTCAGAGGAAGAACGGTCTCACCGCCGACGGCATAGCCGGCACGAAAACTCTGGCGGCTATGGGGATATCGTCCGGTAGCTCTTCCAATACGTCATCGTCGTCGGATACGTATCTTCTAGCCAAGCTTATTCACGCGGAAGCCAGAGGCGAGCCTTACACGGGACAGGTTGCGGTAGGAGCGGTCGTCCTCAACAGGGTCAGGTCGTCGGCTTTCCCCAACACTATTTCGGGCGTTATATATCAGTCGTACGCCTTCACGTGCGTACAAGACGGTCAAATCAATCTCTCTCCCAACGACACCGCGATACGCGCGGCAAAAGACGCTCTGAGCGGCTGGGACCCGACCAACGGTTGTCTGTATTACTATAACCCCGCAACCGCTACCAGTAAGTGGATATGGAGCAGAAAAGTTTCCCTTACTATCGGCAACCACTCGTTTTGTTATTAGGAGTTACTATGAACAATAATACCGACCATAGCCTTATAAAAAAGATAGTCGTCTATATAGCCGTAGCGCTCGTCGTCGCCGCCACGGCAGTCACCCTCGGAATACTCTCGGCTCAACTCAACGAGCGTAAAAATCAGCTGGAAGCCCTCTATCAACGTTCTTATTACGACGTCGTGGAAGTGCTCAATAATATAGAGGAGTCGCTTGCCAAACTCGAAGTTTCCACGGACTCCTCCGCTCAATCGCGTCTTCTCAACTCCGTCTGGAGCGACTCTCAAGTGGCGGAATCGGAACTGTCTATGCTTATGGACGCGTCCCCCGAGCAATCGGAAGTGCTCTCTTTCATCAACAAGCTGGGAGACTATGCCTTCGCCTTGTCTATCTCCGAGGACGGAGTGTCTATAGACGACCGCGAAACCCTCGGTAAACTCTACTCCGTCGTGGTAAGTCTAAAAACGGGACTAGAGAACGTCCGTGAAGAACTTATCGGCGGAGCACACCTCTTGGGCGACTTAGGGAAAGAACTCAATTACGTCAACGACAGCCTTACGCAAGTCAATTTTTCCACCCTCGAGATACCCGAGCTCATCTACGACGGTCCGTTCTCCGACGCGCTCAACGACAAGGAACTTAAGTTTCTTGCAGACAAGCCCGAGCTGACTGCGGAGGAAGTTCTCACTAAGGTGAAAGAAGTCTTTTCGGACGCCGTCTCGGCGGGCGAGCAGGAGGGCGATATTCCGTCGTATATATTCTCCGTCAACGGCTCTGAAGCCGTCGTCTACGCGACCAAGAAGGGCGGATATATTTATCAATACAACTATTATAAGTATTCGGAAGAAACCAATCTGTCCGACTCGGAATATATCGACAACGCAAGGACCTTTTTGAAAAAACTCGGTTATGAGAATATGCAGGAAGTATGGATAAGCAACAACAATTCCACCGTGTACGTCAATTTTGCCTACGTCATAGACGGCGTGATCGTATATCCCGACCTTATGGTCGTGAAACTGGCGGGAGATACGGGAGAAGTCTTAGGTCTGGACGGACAAAATTATATCTACAATCACACTTCCAGGACGATGGATTCTCCGCGGAGCGAATCGGAAGCCCGCGCCGCCCTGTCCGGAAAAGTCGCCGTCAGGCAGTCCCGTCTCGCGCTCATTCCCACCGACTGGAATACGGAAATACTCTCGTATGAATTCGAGTGCATTTACGGAGATTACACTTATTATATATACGTCGACGCCGTTAAACTCAAAGAAATTCGCATCCTGCGCGTAATAGACGACGAGGGCACGCTTCTTGCGTAAAAAAAAGGAAGACTCGATATGAGTCTTCCTTTTTTATTAGATAATTGAGAGTTAGGCTTTTCTGGACCAGAGGATAACGGTTTCTCCGTCGACGTCGTAGTGCCAGTAGGATCTAAAGTCGTTGCTGTTAATCTCGTAAGGATTGGATTCGCTGTAATATATTAGCGACGGGTTATCGTTGGCTATTTGTAGGTTGTTATTACGATCTTCGAGAGTGCCTTTATAATATATCTTCAGGTTATCGTTGCTCTTGTCGAAAGCACGGAAGCCTATATCTTTTATACCCGAGCCGAGGATTACCGTCGTAAGATTTTCACAATCGGCGAAAGCGTATTGACCTATGTAAGTTACGCTGTCGGGAATGACGACGGTTGTAATAGACGTATTGTGGCTGAATACATAATTCTCGATACTTACGACTCCGTCGGGAATGACTATCTCGGAGACGGTTGAGAGACCGCCGCGGAGATACTTTGTATCTTCGTGAATTTCGCAAGAAGTTATATCTTCTTTAGTCTTCCATAGCCACATATAGGGATTCTCTTCGCTACCCAGATAATAGCCGTTGTCATATTCGTTGAATTCAATGTAGTTGGTGTATTTGAATGCGTCGACGTTGATGCTACTGACGCTGTTGCCGAGTATGAACGTGGTCAAATTGGGGCACGATTCGAAAGCACCCTTTCCGATGTATCTCACGCTGTCGCCGAGAATGACGCTTTTTAGGGAGCGGCATCTGGCGAAAGAAGCGCTGTCTATTGAGGTGACGCTGTCGGGAATGACGATTTCCTTTAGGGATGTACAATCGTTGAAAGAGCAGTAGATCTGTTCCAGACTGTTGCCGAAAGTTACCGACGCAAGATTGGTACAACCGCCGAATGCTGACAGTCCTATACTCTTTACGTTGTCTGATATAACGACGCTATGGATGACCGTGTTGTTTTGGAATGCGTATTGTTCTATTTCCGTTATAGGCAGTCCCTGATACGTAGCGGGGATGACGACGTCCGTATCCGTACAGTGTCCCATGCCGTATACGTAGGCGGATTGATTGTCGTCGTGTATGTTCAGGTTAAGTCCCTCGGACGCTTTCTGCGTGCCGCAGATAGTGCAAAAGTTGCCTTCGTAATTGTGTTGCTCGGTAGCGGGGATGATTTGATTTTCGGTGCTCTCGCAACGACTGCAACGCATCAGCTTGGAACCGGGCTTGCCGCAGGTCGACTCGGAAGAGGAAACTTCGACGGTATAGTCGTGTCCGAGTGCCGTGACGGTTTCGTTTTCGGGATGATCGCACACCGTGCAGCTACGATGTCTCGCCCCGTCGGTAGTGCAAGTGGCGGCGGTGTCGATGACCCATTCGCCGTAGGAGTGCGCGGCAGGGATAGCTTCCGTCTGATAATAGTCGCAGTTTTTACAATCGCGACGTCTTACTCCGTCGGTCGTGCAGGTGGCAGGTGTATCTTCATACCATTCGCCCATCTGGTGGTCGTCGCATTCTTTGTCGCCGAAGAGCCCGTCGCACGATATCAGTGCCATAGAGCACGTAACGATCGCCAGCGTCAGCATAACGATTAAAAGTGTCTTTTTCATTTTTAACTCCTTAAAATATTTGATTTTATATGCTCATTGTACCCCCCCCCCCCGAAAAAATGTCAAGTGATAAAGGGTGAATTTTAAGGAATTTTTAAGTTTTGGGGAGAATTTTACGCTAAAGCAGTCGATAAAAGACTGAAAAATTCGTCTTCGATTTCGGAGTTTTCGAGACGAGAGGTGAACGCTATTTTAGTCTTCCCTTTATAGGTGACTATGCCTAAGTTGCGAGGCGTTTTCGGACTGGTGTTGAGTAAGAATGAGAATTTTTCCACGCGGTCGCGACAGCTTTCGGGCATACGGACCACTCCCAGATTGGAGACGATCAACGTCTGTTGCTGACGGGATCCGAGTCGGGTCAGTCTGACGATGGGCTTCAAAATAAATCTCGGCATATATTTGGTGATGAATATTCTGTCAAGAAGGGTAGAGAAATTGATTTTTTGTTGTAATGCCGCCTCGGTCGTGTTGTCGACGAGGTCGGTACGCAGTCTGTCGAGGATGGTTTCGAAGACGGTCTCTTCGTCGGCGACCACGGAAGACTTGACGAAAGTGACGAAGTTGCGCATCGACTTCGTTTTGAATCTCTTCCGCATATTGGCGGGGATGAAGGCGACCAGTCTAGGGTGCTCTTCCTTATATATACGCGCGTACGCGAAGAGTGCCGTCGCCGCGAGGAATTGAGTGATGCTGGCGTTGTATCTTTTAGACAGAGCGTACAGACTGTCGGTATCGACCACGATGCTTCTTTCGGTGTAGCCGGGGGTGGTTTTGAATATTCCTCTCGGGCAAAAAGCTTCGTGCCCGATAGCCGCGCCGATGGATTGAGACTTGGATTTTTTGTTATAAAAAACGGTTTGCGGGTCGGAAAATTCTTCTTCGTCGGAGAATTCTCCGCTCATGACCGTCCCGTCGTTGAGAAGTTTACCGTCCGACAGACACAGATAATTGTATACGAGACTCTTCAAGAACTCCGTCATCGCGAGTCCGTCGCCCAGTCCGTGGAAGGTCTCGAGGATTATTTCGTTGTCCAGATAGCTGATTTCAAGAAGATAATCGTTGTTCTTTTTCCAGTCGATGGGAGCGAGGATCAGCCCGTCGTTTTTTATTACTCTAAAAGGCGCGTCGTTGCGCACTAGGTCGTATTCGAAAAAGGTCTTGCCCAGCTTGACTTTGTAGTAAGGGAATCTTAAAAAGGTCTCTTCCGCGGCGCTCTGCAACAAGTCCCCGTCTATAGGGGACGATATCGTCGCGCTTAATCTAAAAACGGCTTGCGACGACTTGGTCATAAACATCGGATATAACTTAGCCACCGCATCCAGCGGATATCTTATCATAACCGTTAAATTATAGTCTTTTTTCGTCAATCGGTCAAGAATATCTTATTCGAGACGGCAATATACTTGTGATATGGAAGAAAAACAACGTGCGGAAGCTAAAAAAACTCATTCTCTCGAGTATCGTTCGGGGACTCTGAAAGTAAACGGCGTAAGAGATGTCAAGAGCTTTGACGACAGAGAAATCGTCCTTGTTCTGGATAACGAAAAACTCACCGTCAGGGGTACCGGACTTACGGTGTCAGAACTCAAGACCTCGGAGGGGAGCTTTTCCGTCGACGGCAGGGTGATATCTCTGACATATTCGGGCGGAGGCGGAGAGAGCTTGTTGAAGAAGATTTTTAAATGAGCGACAACGTCCTTTACGCGATATTGTTTTCGGAGGGGCTTGCGATAATATTGGCGACGTCTCCGGCGGAACTTATAAAAAACAGGCTCCTCGGAGCGCTCGCGGACGTGGCTAGGATAATGCTTTTGACCGCGGCGGTTTTATACACAGTCCATAAATATTATCGCGGAGTAGTCGGGACGGCGACGTTTTTGTCAGCCTTTTCCGGAGGAGCGATTGCCTGGTTCGTTACTTATACAATCAAATATAAAGCGGACGGATTGAGGTCGCTTAAGCGCGCCGCTCGTATTGACACCGAGTCGGAGCCGTGATAATATGGTTGCATACGAGGAGGATGTATCGTATGCGACTGAACAGAGACCGGTGGGACGAGACAGCCGTCGTAGAGTACGAAGAATATCTTTTAAGTCTCGGCAAGGGAAAAGAAAAGGGCGAATGGGAACAAAGAATAGTCAACACCTCTCTTCCGTGTATCGCCGTGCCGTCCGAAGAAATAGAAAGAATAGCTCGAGAGATTTTTAAAGGTAATTACGGGAGTTTTCTCGACGTCGCGCCTAAAAACAATTATTCGGAAGTAGCCGTTATAGGTAAGCTAATCTCCCGTATAAAAGATTTTGACGAGTTTTCGTCCGCATTGGAGCTTTACGGTAAGACGGTTGATAACTGGGCGGGTACGGATATACTTAAATTCAATAAGAAAAGGTTCTCCGAGAGGCTGTTCGAGCTCGGCAAAGATTATCTGTACAGACCGCTTACGTTCGAAAGACGAATCGGACTAAGAATAATGTTTTCTTTCATCGACGACGAGCATATCGATTATATATTCTTTACGGCGGTAAGACTTAGAGAGGAAAAGGAATATTACGTCAATATGTGTCTGGCGTGGTTGCTGGCGGAGTGCGTCGTGAAGAGTAGGGACAAGACTATGACCTTTTTAGAGAGCGCGGAGTTGTCGGAGTTCGTACTGCGTAAGACCGTATCCAAATGTCGGGACAGTTACAGAGTCTCGGAAGAAGACAAGACCGCATTGAAAAAACTTTTGAAATTAAAGCTCCCCGTCCGCTGAGGTCGGAGCTTTTTTCTTGTAAATCGTCCGATGATGTGATATGATATATACATTAAATTTTTAAGAGGCTCTTATGGAAGAAAAAATTTATCGTCTCTGGCTGGACAACGTCACGCCCGAGGAAAAATCAGTATTGGAAAAGTCCTCCCCCGAGGAACTGGAAGACGCCTTTTCGGGACCGCTGTCATTCGGTACCGCAGGCATGAGAGGAGTGCTGGGGCTAGGACTATACAGAATGAACAAGTATATGGTGCGCCGCGCGACCAAGGGGCTGGCGGACTTCATTTCGGCGGCAGGAGAGGATGCCGCGTCCAGAGGCGTGGTCATCTCTTACGATACCAGAAGAATGTCGAAAGAGTTCGCGCTGGAATCCGCCGGAGTGCTTTCCGCGGCAGGTATCAAGACGTATATATTCGATAACGTCAGACCCGTCCCGATGTGCTCTTACGCGGTGCGTTACGAGCACGCTTACGCAGGTATAATGATTACCGCTTCTCACAACCCCAAGGAGTACAACGGATATAAAGTCTACGGAGAAGACGGCGCGCAGATGTCTCCCGAGGATACCGCGGCGGTGGTGAGCTATATCGATAAAGTCGAGTCTCCTTTCGACGTCCCCGTGGACGAATTGAAGATAGAAAAAGAACTCAAATGCGGCAAGGCGTTAAGCCCCTACGTTACCGTTATCGGAGAGGACGTGGACGAGCATTATTATGAAGAGATAGAAAAACTCGCTCTGTCTAAAGCCGCCGTCGAGCAGTACGGCAAGGACCTCAAATTGGTCTATACTCCTATCCACGGCTCGGGCGCCGTCCCCGTAAAAACCATTCTTTCTCGCCTAGGTATCAAGGTCTCCGTTGTGGCGGAACAAGAAAAACCCGACACGGAGTTTTCTACGGTTTCGGTTCCCAATCCCGAGAATAAGGATGCCTTAACTATGGGTATTAAGCTTGCCGACAAGATTAAAGCCGACGTTGTCATCGGGACCGATCCCGACTGCGATCGTATGGGGATAGCCGTACGTAACGAGAAAAAAGAATTCGTCGCGCTTACGGGTAATCAGATAGGCGTCTTGTTGCTCGATTATATTATCAGACGTCTCGTCGACGACGAGGCGTTGCCGTCCGACTCGGCTATAGTCAAAAGTTTTGTTTCGACGACTCTTGCCGACAGGATTGCAGAGAAGTACGGAGTGAAAGTGTTCACCGTGCCTACGGGCTTTAAGTTTATCGGAGAGAAAATCAAGGAGTGGGAAAGAAGCGGCGAGTATACGTATCAGTTCGGCTTCGAAGAGAGCTTCGGCAGTCTCAGAGGTACTCACGCCAGAGATAAAGACGCCGTCGTCGCTAGTATGCTTTTCGCGGAGATGACTTGCTACTATATGAGTATAGGCAAGACTCCCTACGAGAGACTTCAAGAGATATTCCGAGAATACGGATACTACGTGGAGCGCAACGAGACGATTAAGTTTAAAGGTTTCGACGCGATGGATAAGATGTCCGACGCGATGGATAAACTTAGGAAAAAATCCGTCAGTCTTATAGGCTCCGAGAGAGTCTTGTACACCACCGATTATCAGTCCGGAATAATATATCGTGAAGACGGCAGAATGGATATGACCGATATGCCGTCTAGTAACACCGTTATGTATACGATGTCCGACGGTCAGTTCGTATGCGTACGTCCGTCGGGTACGGAACCCAAGCTCAAGTTGTACGTTTTGGCTTGCGACAAGAGTAGGGAAGAAGCAGAACGAAAGGCAGAGAAGATGATGACTTCCGCAAACGTGTTGATTAAATAAAATATAAGGGCGCCTCGACGGCGCCCTTAATAATATGTGCGGATTGTTAATCGTTATCGTAGGATTGCTTTCCCAAGATCGAGCGCGCTTCTCATCACGTCGTCCATATCGTAGTATTTATATTCTCCGAGACGTCCTTTGAAATATACCCCGTCGGTCTTGTCGGCGAGCTCTTTATAACGGTTATAGAGAGAAGTGTTCTTCTCGTCGTTGACGGGATAGAAGGGTTCTTTTCCGCGACTCCACTTGTCGGGATACTCGAAAGTGACGACGGAATTTTTTGTTTTGACGCCCTCGAAATGTTTATGTTCGATAGTGCGAGTGTAAGGTACTTCTGCAGAAGTATAGTTGACGACCGCGTTGCCCTGATAGTCTTCGACGTCCGTTACTCTGTGGTCGAAGCGTAGCGAGCGGTACTCGAGAGAGCCGAGACTATAGCCGAAATATTCGTCTATCGCCCCCGTGTATATCACGACGTCAGCCTTAGCGTCCAGACGCGATTTGTCCTTAAGATAATCGACGCCGAGCATGACGTCGGCTCCGATCAGCATCCGCATAATCATCGCGGAATATCCTCCGCGCGGAACGGCTTGATAGCGGTCGTTGAAATAAGAATTGTCGTAGGTATAACGTAACGGAAGTCTGGAAAAAATGGACGCGGGCAATTGCGCGGCGCTTTTTCCCCATTGTTTTTCGGTATATCCTTTAACCAGTTTTTCGTACAAGGTGCGACCTATCGAGGATAAAGCCGCCTCTTCCAGATTTTTAGGTTCTTTTATATGTTCGCGAGCGGTCTCTTCCTCGATGACCCTGCGAGCTTCTTCAGGAGTCGTTACGCCGAACGCCTCTCGAAAAGTGTTCATGTTAAAAGGAAGATGATATAGCTCTTCTCCGTATCTGGCTATCGGAGAGTTGACGAAAGGGGCCATATCGGAGAATTGACTCGCGTACTCGTATACCTCGTCGTCGTCGGTATGAAAAATATGCGCCCCGTATTTGTGGACGTTGATGCCTTCTATGTTTTCCGTGGCAATATTGCCGCCTACTTCGTCCCTCTTGTCTATCACCAGCACACGTTTGCCGGCGGATATCGCAAGAGACGTGAACGTCGCGCCGAACAACCCCGCGCCGACTACAAGATAATCGTATTTCATTTTCGCCTCTCGTAGATTATATCATCGCATAATCTTTATTTCAAGTCGTAGACGCAAATTGCTTTTATCGATAGACTTATAAGTCGTGTAAGTGATATTATTAAAATATGAAAAAACGCGGTTTGATTGTAAAAAATCCATACTTTTTGTCGGATGCCGTCGAAAATCAGGCACGTAGACTTCAAGAAGAATTTATTTCTGCGGGCGTCGATTGCGATATAAAAAACAACGACTTGTCGCTATACGTCACGGACGGTCGGATAGACCGCGGACGTTTCGAATACGACTTTGTCATATATCTGGATAAAGACAAGTATGCGCTGGCGGCTCTGGAAAACTCCGGTATCAAGGTGTTCAACGACTATCGCTCGATTACTCTTTGCGACGACAAGGCTCTTACCGCACTCGCTCTTGCGGATGAAAACGTCCCTATGCCGGAGACCGTTTTCGCGCCGCTGTGCTACAACGAATATGCTCCGGTCGACGTCTATAGGCTTAACGAAACGGAGCGCCGCCTCGGTTACCCGATGATAGTTAAAGAGTGCTACGGCTCGAGAGGATCCGCGGTGCATTTAATTAACGACAGAGCGGAATTGTACGATATCTGGAACAAGCTGAAGACAACTCCGCATCTGTATCAGCGTTTTGTGGAAGAAAGCAGCGGAAGAGACCTTAGAGTAATAGTCGTCGGAGGAGAAGTTTTAGGCGGAATGATGAGAAAAAACGACTCCGATTTTCGCTCTAATATCGCCATCGGAGGCAAAGGATATAAATACGAGCCCGACGAAGAACTGAAAAGGCTGTCTTTAAAGATAACTTCTCGACTGGGGCTTGCTTACGCGGGGATAGATTACCTCTTCGGTCGCGACGGCTGGCTGCTCTGCGAGGTCAACAGCAATGCGTTTTTCGAAGGATTCGAGAGAGTGACCGGAATCAACGTCGCGAGAGCCTACGCGCGATACGTAAGGAGCGTTATTGACAAGTAACGAGACATTTTGTATAATAAAAATATGGACGTCAATTCATTTGTAAAAGAAATAATCGATAACGCCGAAAAAACGACTTCCGCGCCGGAAAAAGATCGTCGCTTCGACAATCCGCTCAACGTGATAAGAGAGGAAGAGCTTCTTTCCGATGCAATCGAGAGCGAGGAAAAATCCTCGGAAAACATCGAAGAATCGGCGAAAAACGACGAAGAATCGTTAGAAAAAATCGAAGAACCCGTCGAGAACTGCGTTGAAGAACCTTCCGCGGAAGTAGCCGTAGAGGAACCTTTTGAATTGACGGAGATTGAGCCCGAAGAACTTCAAAAAATAATGTCCGAGACGGAAGAAGAGCCCTCGGAATCGGATCGGTCGGAAGAAATATCTTCGGAGTACGAGGCGGTGACGCTTCCGCTCGTCAACGACGAATATCCCGTAGCCGACGGCGAGCCGAAAAATTCCGACGACAATTTACAGGCGGAAGAAGTCGCAGAATCTATTGTCAGAGAGGAAAATCCCAAGGAAAACCTTAATGAATTTTTAATTGATATCCGTGCCGAGCTGGATGAAATCAAGGAAGAAGAATCTCTTCGTCCCGTCCGCGCTCACGAGAAAAGCGAACTGTTGCGACTCGATTGCCGCTTCAGACGTAAGTCCGTTATAAACAAGCCTTTTTTCTTCGTAGGACTTGTGCTTTTAGCTTTGGGAGGGTTCCTTTCGGGCGCGGGGGTCGCGCTCATTACGGGCGGACTGGAGAGCATATCCGTAATTTTGCTCACTCTGAGTGCAGAGGTTGCGGTGATTTTATATATCGCTATCGTCGCTTTAGGCGCGATTTTGGCGATAATCGGCGCGGTGTTGTTTGCTCTGGCGTTGAAGAACAGACGTACGGAGTTCGTTATGAAGACGGTGTCCGTAGTCCCCGATTATAACGGAAAGCGCCTCGATAAGGATACCATGCTCGCTCTTAAAGAGAGAGAAATCAAGCGTACAAAGAATTCTCTATAGTTTTTTTGCGATTTTTATCGTTTTTTGTTCGATTTTTTAACCGTCGGCACGATTGCCGATATTTGCCAAAGAAAAAATTCGATTTAGGTGTTGAATTATGGTTTTCGTTATGTTATAATACAACAGTATATAACTATTATTCTCGCTTAACGCGCGCACATATATCGGCACGCGGCGAAAAAAAAGGATTGCGATGGCTCAAAGAAGAGTAGACGGCAACTCGGGACAATATCCTCGTCGTGCTCAATATCCCGGTGCGGGTTATCCCGGCGGATACGGCATTAACAGGACTCAACCTCCGAGAGCGCCTCAAGGCGGCAGACCTCAACCGCGCGGATCTGCCAAAAAGAAAAAGAAGAGGAAAGAAAGCGACTTTTTTTACGTGCATAACAGAGGAGTCTGCTTTTTGCTGTTCTTGGTCTGTATACTGATGATAGCCGTCGCGGGTCTCAATTTCCTTAACATGGTCCCGGACCTCGCGTCCGACGAGACGATGGGCACGGTGTTGTCGTACGTGTCGGTCTTCAAGGAAGGAGACTACACCACTTACGAAGAAAGAGAAGCCGCCACTGTCTACGACGAAGAAGGCAACGTGTCGGAGAGCTATATAGACAAGAGCGAGTATTATCTCGCGGGAGACCTCTTTATGGGCGCGCTCAATTCTCTCATCGGGCGCGGTTCCGACAGCTTGCAGGAAGACCTTTCGGGTACTTCCGGCGGGATAGAAACGTCGGACAAATTGGTAGCTTTCGCCGACGAAACGTCCGAAGAAGGCTCGGGGAGCGAGCAGGAAGAAGAAACCGTTGTCGCGACTACGCCGTTGTTCGATAAATATACCGCGAAGAAGGCGGAGGCTATCGCGGCTCACGCAGAGTATGAGGGAAGTATCGTCTTCACTATCGTAGAAATCGCGCCGCTCGTTATCGCGCTGTACGTGATCGTAGCGCTGATTATGGCGATACTTGCATTCTTAGCACTCTTCGGCAGACGTATATTCAGAGGCTTCGCGATAGGCGCGTTGCTGTGTTTGGTCGCCGCGGTCGCGGTTCTCCTTACGGGGATTGCGTTCATATCCACGGATATAGCCGTATACAACGAGAAAGAAGAGCTTTCGCTCGAATTCGGTCAGGTGGCGGAATTCCTTACGAGCGCTTTCGATACGCCTTACAACACGATAGAAGAAAAGCAACTCGCCGACGAAGAATTCTCAGCTCTTCAGCAGGAACAGGTCGAGGCAGAGACGACCGTGTCCGTTAAGTTGCCCATCCAGACCAATTACGGTATGTATATAATGCTGGCGCTTCCCGCGGTCGCGCTGGTGCTGGCGCTGTTTGCCAAGAAAAAAATCCCATATGCCATTTTCGATTGAAGGAGACTGTTATGTGTTTTAGAAAGAAAGTTAAACAAGAAGAACCCGTATCTCAACCGCAAGAAGAGACTCGTCAACCCGAGCCGCGCCCCGTTAAGATCGTGTACAGTAAAGTTCAGGACGGAATTATCCCCGCAGCCAGACCCTCTCAACACGTACAGCTGACCCCCGTAGTGGCGCCGGTGACGATCGTTCCGTATATGTCTCAGGATGCTCCTCTGGTGGTCTATGCCGACGACGATGAGGAAGAATAGGAAAAGGTATGTGCTTTTTTAAGAAAAAATCGGCTTTCAAACAAGCCGTAGAGGAGAGACCCGACAAGCCGTCCGAGGCGGACGAGCTGAGAATGGCGCTCTTCTCTCCCGATATGGTTCCGATTGCACCGCCGAAGGATATCGGCGCAATGAGACCCGAGGTCTCTCCGGAAGAGTTCACCGTATATCGTAAGAATTAAGAGGCAGGAGAAATATAATTATGAGTAAAAAGTACAAGAATAAAGTCGAAGTAACCGAGACTCTCGGCGGCGCGAATCATGTAGTGGGATCCAATGCCGGCGGCAGCTATATAGTCAATATGCCGGAGGGGCTCCCCGTAGTCAATATGAGAGACTCTCAGGGTAACGTATATCAAGCCAATACTTATTTCGGACCTATGCCCAACAGCCGTCCCGTGGCGGTCCCGATTCCTTCTCAGCACGTTCAACTCACGCCTATCGTCGCGCCTATGACGATAGTCCCGTATATATCTCAGGATCAACCTCTCTATCTCTACGACGAGGAATAATAAGGACAGTAATATGAACAACAACGAGTACAACGAGAGCATGTATAGCACTAATCCGCAAAACGGCAGTAAGCAGTTTTACGGTGCTCCGCAAAACGACGATGACGGAATGTGGACTCCCGTAGAAGGGAATTTTCAGATGCCTGCCGACGCTAAGCCGGGCGTTCCGTTCATGGGACCCGACGGCAACATATATTGCGTAGGTGAAGGACACCCCGCGCCTACGATGGGACCGCTCGCCCAGAATCTTAACAACGCCATCCCTACCCCGTCGTCCATCATTCAGATGACGCCTATCGTCCAGCCTATAGCTCTAGTGCCTTACGCGTCTCAAAATCAACCTCTCCTCCAGTATGACCCGGAGACCCCTCGTCCCGAGCAGAAGACGACTACTTATAAGCGTAAACCTTACCCAGTAATATGCATATTCCTGGCGGTCTTCTCGATTATCGGCATAGCTCTTACTCTGTTTTTCAACGCCGTAGGCAATCTTTCCGCAGGTTCCGTATCCGCTACGGGCTTGGACGCGATTTTGTCCACTCTGGCTTTACTCGGAGTAGGGACTTCCTCCAGCGCGTATTATACCGATATTCTGTCGGCTAAAGTCGTCTCTATAGGAGACGCATTCTCTCAGGGCATAGGCACGGGACTCTCAGTCATCGGGCTTCCTCTTGCCGTAATAATCGCATTGATAACCTTTATCTATATTCTGATTAAATATTGCGTAAAACTGACCACCTCGAAGAGCCCCCGTAATTTCTCGGTCGCGTCCGTCATACTTATCGTGTGCGGACTCGTAATGTACGTGTCGGGATACGGCATTGCCAAAGTCGTCGAGGCTGAAACCAACTTCGTCGCATATGCGTCCGGCGTCTCTCGGATAGGTGCGGGACTGGCGTCGTACGGCGTAACTATTATCGGGCTAATCACATTGTTACTTCCTGCTTTCACCAATAAAAAAGCCTACGTAGTAGACAACGGTTCGGCAGAAGTATATATTATGGAATAAAAAGGAGATTAAAAAATGGTTTTTGAAAAATGCGCCGCTATTATCGCGGATATGCTGGGAATTTCCGTAGACGACATACATGCCGACTCGGATATCGTCAACGGTCTCGGTGCGGACAGTCTGGACGTCATCCAGATGCTCAACGCTATGGAAGAAGAGTACGGCTTTTCTTTCGAAGACGACGAAATCGTCTCTATTAAGACGGTCGGCGACGTCGTCGCTCTCATCGAGAAGAGAGTCAAATAAATCCGAAAGACAATTTAATGAAAAGAAAATCATAAGACGACGTTCTTATGATTTTTTTTTACAATATCATATACTATGACAACGCTGATTGAATTGAAAAAGGAAGCGCACGGCAGAGTAAAAAGTATCGAGCTGTCCGAGAAGACGTCGTCCAGACTGCGTTCAATGGGTGTAAGAGAGGGAGAAGAGATAATAAGAGTAGGTGCGGCGCCGTTCGGCGATCCTATTATATATAAGGTAGGGAAAACGACGATCGCACTGAGAAAATCGGACGCCGCCGGAGTGGAGATAGAAGTTTGAAAGTAGCTCTTATAGGCAACCCCAACAGCGGCAAGTCAACGTTATTCAACATTCTTACGGGGCTTAATCAGAGAGTGGGAAACTTCACAGGCGTGACGATAGCGAGGAAGGAGGGACGATTAAAAGGCAGCCCGTCCGTTACCGTAATCGACTTACCCGGCGTATATTCGCTCAATGCCTATTCTCCGGAAGAGAGGATATCTACGACGTATCTTGCCTCCGAGCGCCCCGATCTCGTAGTGGACGTTATAGATTCCACCGACCTGAAAAAAGCATTGCCGCTGGTTAAAGAATTGCTCGCGACGGGGCTTAACGTCTTGTTGGCGCTCAATATGTCCGACGAACTGAAATCCGCAGGAATAACGATAGATCCCTCAGCACTTTCGCTCGCCCTGGGAGCCCCTGCGGTGATGATATCGGCAAAACGAAAAACGGGCATTAAGGCTCTCATAAGCGCAATAACGGAAGCCCAAAGTCAAACATATCGGACGTTGAAGACTTCGTCATTGACTATAGACGAAATCTACGATAAGTGTTGTAAGGCGTCAAAAACGAAAAGGAGCATTACCGAAAAAATAGACTCTGTCGTACTCAATCGATATCTCGCGATACCTGTTTTCATTTTAATAATGCTGGGAGTGTTTTATCTGTCGATAGAGGCTACCGGGGCGCTTAACGAGTATTGTTCCGAGGCTCTTACCGTTACTCTTCCGACTAAAGCGTACGAGTCCTTGATCGGCTTCGGCGTCGGTAACGTATTGTCGGAACTACTCTCCTACGGAGTGCTAAAAGGCGTCGGAACGGTGCTGGGGTTTTTGCCGTCGCTAATAGTGCTGTATGTCCTGACCGCGATTTTGGAAGATAGCGGATATATGTCCAGAGCCGCCGTGATAGCGGACGGATTGTTGAAGAAGATAGGTCTGTCGGGAAGAGCATTCGTCCCACTCATAACGGGATGCGGCTGTACCGTCCCCGCATTAACCGCGTCTAGAATTGTAGAAGACGAAGACGAAAGAATCCTGACGATGACGCTAGCGCCCTTCGTACCGTGCTCGGCTAAGCTTCCGGTGTTTTCTCTCGTAGTCGGCTCCGTTACGGGCGGTGGTGCCCTCGGAGTACTTTTCGTGTACGTTATGAGCGTAGTCGCCGTGGTTCTTACGGGGCTGTTGGTAAAAGTCTGGAAGTCGACCGATGACGAGAAGGTCTTCGTGTTAGAGCTGCCTAAATATCGTCTTCCGTCTCTTGAGAGTCTAATAAAAGATGTTTTTATTAAAGTAAAAGACTTCCTCTTAAGAGCGGGTAGCGTTATTCTCCTGACGTCCGTCGCGGTGTGGTTTTTGTCGTCGTACGACTTCGGATTGAATCGCGTCGACGCCACAGAGAGCATACTCTATGTCGCGGGGGATTTTATTTCGCCGATGCTTATTCCCATCGGCATAACTCGTCCGGAATTTTCCATAGCGTTTTTGACGGGGATATTCGCTAAAGAAAACGTCGCCGCGACTCTAGGACTGTTGGCGGAGGGGAATATAGAATCGTATCTGTCGGGGATGATTAGCCTGCCGTCCGCCTATGCGTACGTGACGTTGGTGCTTCTCTTCCCGCCGTGCGCGTCGGCATTGAGCGTTATGCGGAAGGAGCTGGGGAGTTTTTCTACGTTTATAAAAGTCGTCGTGTTGGAGACGACGGTTGCGTACGCTCTCTCGATGTCGGTCTATGCCGTTTTTATGCTGTTCACTTTATACAGAACTTTAGCCGTCACGATTTTCCTTTCTCTCGGTTTTGCGGCGGTCTGTCTTATGGCGATACGTTATATAAGGAAACGCCCTTGCGCCGCGTGCGCGGATAATTGCGTATTGAAAAAGCGTCGTCGCTGTGATAAAATATCATAGTAACCATCTCATCGGGCGGAGATATGCTTATGAAAAAGTTTACGATTGCGCTATGTCTTATATTCGCTTTGCTTTCCGTCGGGCTCGTTTCGTGCGACGGAGATTTAGTCGATTATTCCGTGACGATAACGGAGTATCCGTACAAAACGGTCTATCTTATGGGCGAAGAATTCGACGGGAGCGGACTAACGATTGCGGTTAAAAACGAATTGACCGGAAATATAACGGAAATCTCTTTCGGCGACGAAAGACTCTTGGTCGACGGGTACGACAATTTGTCCGCGGGCAAACAAATCCTCACGATAAACGTCGTCGGAGAAAAGGTTGCCAATCCGGCGTCGTTCGAAATCGAAATAGAGGACGAGTACGCATATTCTTATAAGGAAGAAAACGTAAAAACGCTCCCCGCGGAGATCGACGTATCGTCCGTGCGTCCGGACGGCGAGAGCGTTGAAGCCGACCGAGCGGAAATATACGTAACGTTTACTCTTGACGAGGAAGATGCCGAGAGCGACTTTTTCTCTGTTAAGTCGGGAGATAAAACGATAGGAGAAGACGACGTCTATACTCTATATTCGGAGCGTTTCGCAACTGGGGCGGAAGAATGCCTCGTTACGAAGTATGCTTATAAAGACGGCGCGGCAGTAAAAGTTCCCCTATCCGCGATATTGACTTTTCCCGAGACGTTGGAATTGGAGTTCAGACGAGGTTTGTACAGATATGAAGAAAACGCTCCCGTATCGGATGCGGAAGTCGTTACTTTAGACGGGTTCTATTATATCCCCGTCGAGTTCGATCCCGATACCGATTTGAATATCTGTTACGTCCGTTCGGGAGACGTTCTTTCCATAGAGAAGATTAAGAATTATAACGGAGTAGGTTATGCGGTGGCGATAGCGTCGAGCATCGTCGAGACGCCGTCCGAGGTTTCGATATATCGTTACGGCAAGAATACGATTACCGCAAATCTCGGTTAAAAAACGTTGTTGACGCTTACGGTGTACATCTCGGGTACCGCTTCAACGACTCTCAAAAGTCGATAGTATTGCGCCTCCGCGCTTTTATAGTCCTCCGCTTCGATTGCGCCGATCAGCTCTCCGATTACGTAGGTTATCTCGTTGAGGTTGCCGTGAGGCAGTATCGTCTCGAGAGTTTTGTGTTCTTCCTGCCACCAGTTTTCTATAGGTATCATTTCGTCGAGAGTCAGCTCGGACGGATTTTTTACGGAATTTAACATTTCTTCCAATTCGTCGAAGCTGTCGCCGACGACGATTTCTTCCATTACGCATAATCCCGTAAGTAAAAGGAAAATAATTACGGTAGCGATCAGTCTGACGTTCATACTCCCTCCAATACTACGTATTTTCCGTTTTTAGGTTGAATGAAAGTCTTGCCGTCGTATACGGACATCAGAACGACGTCCTTGAGCTTGAAATCGGACTCCTTCAACATTCGGTCGTAGTCTTCTTTGCTACGAGAGGATATTTTTAAGTTTTCGTTGAGATATTTGCCTTCCACCACTATGGACAAAGGTATACTTTTAGGCTTGTAGGCGTTTTCTTCGGGGAGAATCGATATCGTGCCGTTGTTTTCGATAATGACGTAACGTACTTCCGGTATCGTGAAATATTCCGCAGACCGCAGATTTTGCATTAAATCGTTGACGTGGACGTTGAGTTTCTTCAGATTTTTAAGGTCGATTCCTTGTTCGTTGACGATAATCATCGGCTTACCGTTGACTATTTTTCGGAAGTTGATGAAGTGCGACGACATCTTGGTTATGCAAAAGTG
This sequence comes from uncultured Christensenellaceae bacterium, assembly GCA_964613035.1. Taxonomy (GTDB): domain Bacteria; phylum Bacillota; class Clostridia; order Christensenellales; family DTU072; genus CAVIQK01. Next base: position 88,496 of record CAZTFQ010000001.1, read on the forward strand.
TAGTATAAAAACAACCGCTATCGGGACCAGTCCGTACGATATGGGCACGGAAACGTCTTGCATGGGAGTGCACGCCAGCTCTGCTATAACCAGAGTGATGACAAATTCGAAAGGCTGAAGCTCGCCTATTTCGCGTTTGCCCATCAGCCGTAGCACCACTACCAAACAAAACAAAATGATTACCGTTCTCAGAATAATTACGAGCATAACGGTATTATCGTCGAAAACTTATTTTTTATTCGCGAGGAGTCGGATTTTTTTGATGATGGGGATGATAATCATCGTCAATATCAGGTTGAGCGCCCATACTCCGGTCTGCGTTGCCAGTCTGTATGCCACGTATGCGAAGAAGGAATCGTATCTCTCGTTGAAACCCGACAGCAGGTACAACCCCGCCGTATTGACGAAGGTCGTGCAGACTACGTACACCGTTATATAGGATATAAGGCAATGGATATAGGGGATGATCGGATAATCTTTTCGGGGGCTTACGTATCGTACAAGACCGGGGATGACGCCTATAAGACACGACGAGAGAAGTATTATAGGATTGGGGGCGAATCCGTTGATGAAGCACCCTATAAGATCCGCGCCGCCTCCGACCAGTCCTCCCCCGAAAGGACCCAGTATGTATCCCGCGAGGAAACATATCGTGTACGTCATCGTCAGCTTTTGAGTGCCGAGCCTCGACGAAAAGGCTCCTACGGCTACGTTGATTGCGAGGAAGGTCGCCGTGAGCGCGATTTGCTTGGTTGTCAAGCCTTTTTTCTTGACGTCTTCGTTAATAGACTTTTTCATTAAAAAACCTCCTTTTAAGAGGTCCGAAAAAATACTTTTGTAATTTTAGCGGACGCGATAAGAAACCGCGGACCGAGCCTTTCGTCCGCGGACAACATCCCATTCCGCGGCACTACAAGATAATTCTTACGCTTCTTATCTACTCTATGTCGACAGTATACATTATTACTTGACCGTCGGTCAAGACTCCCGACGAGATTTTTTTCTTACGTAGAGAGCTTTTACGTCGACGAGAGAAAATGCCGTACAGAATGCCGCGTATAATATAACCGCCGCGGCTCCCGCCGGGATTATCGCCGCACTGCCTATATAAGGAGAGAAAACTTTGTTGACGGAGAATGCCAAAAAGGAGGTCGGAATAACGAAACTCAGCACGCATGCCAGCGTCCTCATATAGTCGGGAGTGTATCCGGTCTTTTTATGAAGAGCGGCACTGCCGACCGCGACCGATATGAGAGAAGACGCCATGGAAGCGACCGCTACGGAATATTCGCGTATCAAGGGAGTCAGTCCGATTATTATTCCGAAGCTAGCCGCCGTCGAGGATAAAAAGACCGCAAGAGACGCCTTTTCCAGACCTACGGAATTGAGAGAGGAAGATATGAGGGAAGATATTCCCGCAGGCAACATCGACAGCGCGGCGACCATAAGATAACACCCCGACAGACTGTCGTCGAATAAAAATTTCGTCAGCGCGCTCCCTGCTCCGGAATATACCGCAACGAACATCCCCGATATAATTATAGCGAAACATATAGCTTTGTTTAGGTTACCGTTAAGTTTAGTATTGTTACCCAAAACGCCGTTCTCGCTCATTTCGGGAATAAGCACGACCGCTATCGAAGAGATGATTGCGTTGGGTGCGAAAAGTAGCGGATTTGCCATTCCCGTTATGCGACCGAACTGTGCGGTGGCTTCGCTCCCGTTCATTCCCGACTTGATCAAAGATACGGGCAGTATCACCGACATCAGCGTCCCCGACAGTCCCGACATAAGTCGTACGGCGGTGAGAGGAAGAGACGGCAAAAATATTTCCTTGAATCCTCTCGGTCGCTTAGGCAGACCGTGCTTGCAGACGAACAATACCGTCAGTATTACAGCTACGGCAATGTCGGATATCGTGAATGCGACCGCTATGGCGATGCGGTTTTCCAGATAAAAGAATACGTTGCATACCAACAGCGCCGTGAATATTATTCTCAGCACTTCTTCCACGGTCTCAGTTACGGAGAAGTAGGCAAACTCCTTTTTTCCCCAGAAGTAAGAGCGGATGATCGAATATATCGTCGTGGACACGACGGCGGGAGTCATTATAACGAATAACGACAAAGCTCTTTCGTCGCCGAAGAGGAACGACAGCTTGTCCCCGAGAAGCAGACACGCTATAGCCGTGGTCACGGAAAAAAGAACCCCCAGCACGAGCGCGGCGGAGACCAGCCCGCCCGAGCGACCGGTCCCGAGAGCGTTGTCTTCGGCTACACGTCTGGACAATACTTGCGGTATCCCCGAGCATCCGATCGAGGCGAAGAGATAGAATACGGACACGGCTATCTGATACAGACCGATGACCTCCGCGCCCACTTTTCTCGACAAAAATATTTTGAATAAAAAGGACAGCAGTCTGGTGAATACGGAAAACAACGTGACCGTTCCGACGGCTTTTATGAGACCGGATGTTTTCATAAGATAATTTTATTTGCCGTCGAGCCCTTTTAGACTTGTAAAATAGACCGATAACGAGTATAATTAAAGTCGAATAAGTATATACGGCATCGGGACGAGGCTCGTTCCGACCGCGGCAAGAGGATTATGGCTAAACAAAAAATAAACAAAACGTTAAAAATAGTTTTTTTAGGCGGCGTAACGGAAATAGGCAAGAATATGACCGCCGTAGAATACAACGACGACATCGTCGTCATCGACGCGGGACTCGCTTTTCCCAATGCGGACGAGTTTCCGGGGATAGAATACGTCATTCCCGACTATTCTTATCTAAAAGAGCGCGCTAAGAAAATCAAGGGCGTGGTCTTTACTCACGGTCACGAAGACCATATCGGCGCGACTCCGTATTTTCTCAAGGACGTCAAGGTGCCCGCGTACGGCTCGGCTTTTACTATAGCGCTCATAGAGCATAAACTCACCGAGGCGAAAGTCAAAGCGGACCTCAACGTGGTGTCGGCAGGGGATAAAATCAGACTGGGTTGCTTCGAGGTGGAGTTCATCCAGATAACTCACTCCATAGCGGGAGCGTTTGCCCTTAAAATTACCACTCCTCAAGGCGTAATTTTCCACACGGGAGACTTCAAAATAGATCATACGCCCGTAGACGGCAGAATGCCAGACTTGTCCGCTATAGCCAAAATAGGCTCCGAGGGGGTCGATATTCTGATGTGCGATTCCACCAACGTGGAAAAGCACGGTTATGCGATGTCCGAGTCCAGAGTGGGAGAAAAACTCGACGAAGTCTTTTCGAGTAACGTCGGCAGAAGAATAATAATAGCGACTTTCGCTTCCAACGTTCATCGTATCCAGCAGATACTTAACTGCGCCTATAAGTACGGCAGACGAGTGACCTTCGCCGGTAGGTCTATGGAAAATTACGTCTCCATAGCGCAGCGCATCGGAGAACTTTTCATCCCCAGAGACATAGTCGTCCCTATAGAGAAGTCGGGCGGAATTCCTTACGATAAAATATGCGTCGTTTCCACCGGTACTCAGGGCGAAGAAATGTCCGCTCTCACGCGTATGGCGGACGGATCGTATAAGAGAGTCAAGATAGGAGAAAAGGACACCGTCGTGTTTTCATCCTCCCCCATCCCCGGTAACGAAAAGCCCATTTACGACGTTATCAACAGACTCTCCAAGCTGGGCGCCAGAGTGTATTACAACACGATGTCGGACATCCACGCTTCCGGACACGCCTGCAGGGAAGAACTCAAATTGATTCATTCTCTCGTCAAACCTCGCTACTTCATCCCCGTCCACGGTGAGTATCGTCACCTCGCCATGCATAAGGCGCTGGCGGAAAAAATCGGTATGAATCCGTCCAATATCCTTATCCCGGATCTGGGCAACGTTATAGAACTGGACAAGAGAAGAGGTTTAAGATACGGTCCGTCGATAGAAGTCGGGAAAATCCTTATGGACGGCAACGTTATGGGCGTGGTGGACGACGTCGTGCTGGAAGAACGTAAAAAACTTTCGCAAGACGGCATCGTTATAGCTCACGTCACCTTCGAGAAAATAAGACGCGGACAATTTTCCGCGGATATCGATTTTACCGTCAAGGGTATGCCCAATACGGAGACGATAGAAAAACTTCTGTACAAAGAGACAGTTGCTCTCGTCAATCAAGCCGAGTGGCAGGACGCCGAAGACGAAAAACAGCGCGCGGAGCTTGGCAAACTCATCAGACGCCTTCTTCAAAACAAGCTCGACAAGCGACCTATGATTATACCGATAATCGATCGGATTAAGGAATAGTGCGATGATAGAGAAAAAAAAGATTTTGATTTTCAACACCTACGACAGTCAGGAAGCGTCCTTCGCCATCAAGGAACTTTTCGCCGGGGACGATAAATACCTTCCGATACTTTTTGCGGAATACGAGTTGAGAGGTTTTGTCCAGAACCTTCTTGCGGAAAAAATGTACGGAGATTATTCCCCCGTCAGAAGTTGGTGGAGGGTTACGAAAACTCGCGCCGCCATGCGAAAAATGGATTATGCGGAACCCGCTCCCGTGGAGTATATGCAAAAAAACAGCCGCGCCGTGTCGAAGATGAAAGAGTTTTTCTTCAAGTACAGACCGTCGTTGGTCGTGTGCCTCGGTAGGAAGTCTGTCCTCGCGGCTATCGCGGCAAGAGAAAAAATGAATCTCAACGTCAAGATAATCGCTCTCGTCAGCGATTATGCTCTCGATAAGAGATTTATAAAAAAGGGCGTCGATCATTACGTGGTGCCGATGGTTTCGCTAAAAGCGATGTTGATAAAAGAGGGAGTCCCCGAGGAGTGCGTTTCGGTCATTCCCGTTTTGGTCAGAAAAAAGTTTATGGAAGACGTCGACAAAGAAACGGCTACCAGAGAACTGGGGCTCAACCCTAAGCTTCCTACCGTTATGATACAGGCGACTTATTCGTATAATCCTCTTACTCGAAAGTTGGTCAAGTATCTTAAGAAGGAGAAGCTCCGTATGAATATTCTCGTAGCCTGCGGATACGACAGAGGTCTCCTTACTCAGATACAAGAGCTGGCTGCTCCCAACATCGTCGGGCGCAACGAGATGCTGGACGCGCATTTGGCATACAGCGCGTCGGACGTCGTCGTAACGAGACCGAGATCGGAAAACATCGCTATGTGTATAGCCAAGCATAAACCGATAATCACTTACGACAGCGTAGGAGAAATGGAAAAACGCATCGCAGGCGTTGTGAGTCTCGATTACTCCGTGGATTGTAATTCCACGGAAGAAGTCATGGGGACGTTATCGACTTTTTTGGACAACAAAAAGGCGTACATAAAAAATCTCGCGGGTCCCTTATGCGGACAGGAAGAAGCACGCGCCGCCCTGAGAGCGCTCGTGGACGAATTGTCGATATAGTACGAATATAAAGATAATTTTAAGATAATTGAGCTAAATTGAAGTAGAACGTTTTCGGGAGGCTTTATGAAAGTTTTAATTGTAGACGACGAGAGACAACTTACGGACGCGCTGGTCTGTTATCTTAATAAGAATAAAATCGACGCCGACGCGGTAGATAACGGCGAAGACGGTCTGTATTACGCGATGACGGGACTATACGACGTCATAGTGCTGGATATAATGTTGCCCAAGATGGACGGTTATCAGGTGCTGTCCAAACTGCGCGCGGACGGCATTTCCACTCCGGTATTGTTTCTTTCCGCCAAGTCTACCACCGACGACCGTATCAAAGGGCTCAATACCGGTGCGGACGATTATCTTGCCAAGCCTTTCGACCTAGGGGAACTACTGGCGAGAATTAAAGCTCTCTCCAGACGTAAGCAGGAATTCGTCGGCGACGAATTGAAGTTTTCCGACATATCCGTATCTCGTAATACGTACGAGCTGAAAGTAGGTTCCAAGAGCGTCCTTTTAGGCGTTAAAGAGTTTTCTATATTAGAGCTGCTTATTCTGGAACAAAATCAGTTTTTGTCAAAAGACACCATTATAGAAAAAGTCTGGGGATACGATACCGACACCGACTACAACAACGTGGAAGTGTACGTGTCCTTCCTCAGAAAAAAACTCGACGCGCTCGGCAGCTCCGTCGTGATTAAAGCTCACCGCGGCGTGGGATATAAGCTGGAGAACAAAGCTTGATAAGGCGTACGCGTGCAAAGATCGTTACCGTCACTATCAGCATAGTGATGATTTTCGAAGTCGCGATGATTAGTTTCGCGACTTTTCTACTGTACAACAACATAAAAAAGGAATCCGTCGATTTCGTCCAGTCGACCGTGGCGTCGGCGGTTTCGATTATCACTCCGGAAGGCAACGTGCTGGTGCGCTTCGATCGCCCGGAAGGAGAACCGGAAGGAGAAATAGAACGGTTTAAGACGTTCGTCTCCGCGTATTATAACGGAGACGTGGCTTCTCCGTATAAAGAAATCGTCCAAAACAGTTCCGTATACACCGACGAGGAAATAAAAAACATCAGTCTGACGTTGGTCGGTAAAAAGGACGGCAACGGAAAGATCGACGAGAGCTTCTATGCCAAGCGTACTCTGGACAACGGAGTCGTCGTCATGGCTGTCATCGATTGCGAATCGGAATTGATGATGCTCGTCAACTTTATTCTCAGAGGACTCGCGGTGGCTATCGTGGGCACGATATGCTTAAGTATGGTCGTCTGGTGGATATCTTATTTCGTAACCAAACCTCTCAAAGAATCCATCGAGAACGAGAAGCGTTTCATAAGCGATACCAGTCACGAACTGAAAACGCCTCTTACAATAATATCCGCCAATGCGGAACTGTTGGACGACAACGGCGGGAAAGAATGGATCGATAATATTAAGTTCCAGACCAAGAGAATGCAGAAGCTGGTCGGAGAGATGTTGGAGCTCTCCAGACTCGACGAAAACGCCGTCATAAGACGCAAGATTAAGCACCAACATTTCTCGCTGTCCGACGAAACTCTCGAGGTCGTTATGCCATTCGACCCGATCGCTTACGAAAAGCATATCGCTTTCGACTACGATATCGATAAGAATATATCTATCATATCAGACCCTGAAGACTATAAAAAAGTTCTCGGTGTGCTGGTGGAAAACGCCGTCAAATATACCGCGGGAGAGGTGCGTATAGCATTGAAAAAAAAGGGCAAGAGCTCGTATCTTTTGACCGTCTACAATTCCGGTTGCGGCATTAAGAACGAGGACAAGGCTAGAGTCTTCGAGAGATTCTATCGAAGCGACGCGTCCAGAGCAGGCACTACAGGCGGCTCGGGATTAGGACTCGCCATTGCCAAAGAACTCAGCGATAAAAACAATTGGAAATTGTCTATGTCGTGTCAGTACGACGTTTATACGGAATTCAGATTATTATTAAAATCGGAGTAATTATATAGCGTATTACGCATACGTTATACTATGGATTATATCGGACTCGTCAACGGGATACTCGGACTGAAAAATATCGGTTCGGGTATCTTTTCTTTAGGGAAAAGTTACCTTAACCAAGACATTTGGTGTGTAAAAAGCGGCAACGGAGAACGTAAGGCGATCGTGGTTGGAGGCGTCCACGCGAGAGAATGGATAACGACTGCGCTAGTTGTCGCCCTTGCGAAAAGGGAGATGAAATTCGACAAAAATCGCACGGTGTATTTCGTGCCGTGTCTCAATCCCGACGGCGTAAGACTGGCGCTGGACGGAGCGGGATTCATCGCCGACGAAGAAAAAAGAAAATATCTTATAGACCTTAACGGCGGCGAAGATTTTTCTTTATTCAAAAGTAACGGTCGAGGAGTGGACGTCAACGTCAATTTTCCCGCTCGGTTCGGAGAGGGACGTAATAACGTGAGATATCCGTCCTCGGAAAATTATATCGGCGAGTATCCCGCATCGGAAATGGAAACTCGCGCCTTAATGAGACTCACCGAAAGAGTTTCGCCGGATTTTACGATTGCCTATCACTCCAAGGGTGAAGTAGTATATTACGGCTGGGAAGAGGACGAAGTTTTGACCGAGAGAGAACGCCCGTCGGCGGAACGCGCCGCAGGGCTGCTCGGGTACGCCGCGGAAGTCGCCGAGGATAGTTGCGGCGGATATAAAGACTGGTGTTTAACAGCGCTCGGCATTCCGTCGTTGACCGTCGAGGTAGGCAGCGACGCGCGTCCTCATCCGATTACCGAGGAAGAGCTCCCGATAATATTCGAGAAAAACAAGCTCCTCCTCGATTTGATGTTCGGCGACCTTCGGTTATAAGAGGTCAGTCTTCCAGTCTGCCCGCTTCGAAGTAGTACGCCGCTTTAGAGGGGCGCTTCGGTACGAATATTTTTACCAGCACGTACAGGACCAGTGCGAATCCGCCCGCGATGACTGCAGACGAGAATGCGGGTTCCAGGCTTATTCCGCCCGTGCCGATAGACGCCAGTACGTGAGCTCCGAACATCGACACCACGCCCGAGACGAAACCGTATTTCGCGTTTCTGGTAAAAAGGAACGCGATCAGTCCCGCGACCAGCGCGTATACCCAGTTGACGTCGCTCCACATCGTCTCGCCGCTGAACATATACGCGATTCGCGTTACGCCGTAGGTTATGCCCGTTAAAATTACGGTGAGAAGAAGAGCGAAGACTTTATTGACGCCTTTTCCGCCGATGAGGTGGAGTGCCAGCGCGCCGACCAGCAGTATCATAGTGCCTATTCTGAAACTGAATCCGCCCCATACGACGGTAGGTATGAAGTCCAGCCCGATGACTAGCGCGACGAAGCCCGCCAGAATCCATTCGTTGATTCGGAAATCTTTTTTCGCGTCCTTGAAAACTCCGACCAGAGTAAGCAGAGCTATCGCTCCCAGTACGGAAAATCCGACGATATAATTTGTACTCATAATATTTCTCCTATGCCGCTAGTATCCGCATTTAGAGAATTTTTATACCCGTTTTTAGACAATTCTGCCTTTTGACGTCTTTCGGATATTATTTATGCGCTTTACAATCGCGCGCAGAATGTTTATAATAATATTTAATTTAAGCATCACATATGCACACGAGGTTATTTATGGAATTTTTAGATTTGACTCAAGACAAAGTTTACGACGAAACCGAGCCTCTGTATAACCGTATTCTCAACGGCGAAGTAGAAGAGGGCGAGCTCATAACGGTTAAGGGCGCTATTCACTCCTTAAGAAATAAGGGCGGAGACGCGTTCATCGTAATAAGAACCGCAAGACATACGTTGCAATTCTATTGGGAACAGGGCAAAGCCAATTTCGAGGCAGCCGACCTTAAAGAAGGCGATTCCGTCGTCATGAGCGGACGTATCAGGAAGAGCGAATATTCCCGTATCGGTTACGATATCGATTGCGTGGACGTCAATGTCCTTTCTTCTCCTTCCGACGTGCCGCCGTTTTCTATAGGCAAGAGAGAGATAAAAGCGTCCTTTGACACCATTCTCGATTATCGCCCCATATCCATGCGCCACCCCAAGGAGAGAGCCTATATCAAGCTGGTAGAAGGCGTTATGCGCGGAATGACCGAGTGGCTGTACAAAAACAACTTCACTCAGATTATCCCCCCGAAGATCGTCGCCGCAGGCGCGGAAGGCGGAGCCGATATGTTCGAGCTGGATTACTTCGGTAAAAAAGCCTACCTTGCGCAGAGCCCTCAGTTTTATAAACAAATGATGGTCGGAGTCTACGAGAGAGTCTTTACCGTCAGCCCCGTCTTCAGAGCGGAAAAGCACCGTACTTCGAGACACATCAACGAGTTTATGGGAATAGACCTCGAGATGGGCTATATCGACAGCTTCTACGACGTCTGCGAGGCGGAAGCGAGAGCTTTGAGATATACTTTCGACCTCATCAACAGAGAATATAAGAACGAGCTGGAAATCATCGGCGCTGATCCTCTTCCGTCTTTCGACAAAGTGCCTTACGTCCGTTTCGACGACGCCAAGCGTATGGTAAAAGAAAAGTACGGCAGAGAATTCAGAAGCGAGTACGACCTCGAGCCGGAAGAAGAGAAGCTCGTCGGAAAGCTCTTCAAGGAAGAATACGGCTCGGAATTGGTTTTCGTAACCCATTATCCGTCCAAAAAACGTCCTTTCTACGCTATGGACGATCCGTCCGATCCTAGATATACGCTTTCCTTCGACCTTCTTCTCAACGGTACGGAAATTACTACCGGCGGTCAGCGTATCCACGATTACGAGATGCAGGTCAATAAGATGAAAGACAGGGGTATGAATCCGGACGACTTCGCCTCGTATCTGATGATTCATAAGTACGGTATGCCCCCGCACGGCGGACTGGGTATAGGCGTCGAGAGACTGGCGATGAAACTTTTCAACGTAGACAACATCCGTACGGTCACGCTCTTCCCGAGAGATACCGAGAGACTGGAGCCTTAACAAGGAGGAATTATGCAACATCTAGACATCAAGCAAGTCTTGTCCGACAGAACCCTTATCGGGTCGGAAATTACCGTTTGCGGCTGGATAAGAACCGCAAGAGACAGCAAAAACGTGCTCTTCTACGAGCTCAACGACGGTACTTCTCTTAAGAATCTTCAAGTCGTGTTTGAGAAGGAATCTTTCTCGGATATCGCAGTGGCTTCCGCTCAAAAACTCGGCGCGGCGGTCCTTGTGCAAGGACTTCTAAAAGAGGGCTTCGGCACGCAGGCGGTGGAATTATCCGCAACGGGACTCAAAGTGCTCGGCGAATGCCCCGAGAGTTATCCTCTCCAGAAAAAACGTCATACCCTCGAGTATCTCCGTACGATAGCTCACTTAAGAGGTCGTACCAATACGTTCTCGGCGGTGTTCAGAGTAAGAAGCGTCCTCTCTATGGCAATACACGAATTTTTCCAGTCGAGAGGATTTGTCTATACCAATACCCCCATTATTACGGGTAGCGATTGCGAGGGCGCGGGAGAGATGTTCCGCGTAACCACGCTGGCTCCGGAACAGAAGGACTTCAAAGAAGATTTCTTCGGTAAGAAGGCGGGGCTCACCGTCTCTGGACAGTTGGAAGGAGAAGCCATGGCAATGGCTCTAGGGAAAATTTATACCTTCGGTCCGACTTTCAGAGCCGAGCGCAGCAACACCCCTCGTCACGCGGCGGAATTTTGGATGATAGAGCCGGAAGTAGCCTTTGCCGACCTATACGACATCATCGGACTCGCTCGCGATATGGTCAAGTACATCATTAAGCGTACTATGGAGCGTTGCCCCGACGAAATGGACTTTTTCGAGAAGCATTACGAGCAGGGACTTAAGGCGAAGCTTCAGAACGTCGTCGACAGCGACTTTGTCGTGCTGGAATACACCAAGGCTATCGAGATACTGGAAAAGAGTGGCAAAAAGTTCGACTATCCCGTATCTTGGGGCGTCGATCTGCAGACCGAGCACGAAAGATATATCGTCGACGAGGTCTATAAGTGTCCCGTGTTCGTCGTCAATTATCCTAAGGAAATCAAGTCCTTCTATATGAAGCTCAATCCCGACGGCAAAACGGTGGCGGCAAGCGACCTCCTCGTACCCGGCGTGGGTGAGATTATCGGCGGCAGTCAGAGAGAGGACAACTATGACCTTCTCAACGCTCGTATAGAAGAGCTGGGCATCAACGCGCAGGATTACTGGTGGTATATGGAACTCCGCCGCTTCGGCTCCGCGCCCCACTCGGGCTTCGGACTGGGGCTGGAGAGAATGATTATGTATGTTACCGGTATGTCCAACATCAGAGACGTGGAACTCTTCCCTCGTACGACGGGAAATTTGGAATTTTAAGACTATGAAGAATTATAATCCGAAAGAAATAGAAAAAAAGTGGCAAAAGTATTGGCAGGACAGTCATGCTTTCGAGGCGAAAGAGGATAAAACCAAACCTAAGTTTTACGGTCTGGTGGAATTCCCCTATCCGTCGGGCAACGGTCTCCACGTAGGTCATATAAGAGCGTTTTCCGGAATGGAATTTTTAGCGAGAAAGAGAAGGATGGAAGGATATTCCGTTCTTTTCCCGATAGGATACGACGCATTCGGACTTCCTACCGAGAACTACGCCATCAAGACCGGCATTCACCCCAGAGTAGCCACCGACCGCAATATCGAGAAGTTTAAGTCTCAGCTGGAGTCGGTAGGATATTCCTTCGACTATTCTCGCACGATAGACACCACCGACCCCGATTATTATCGCTGGACTCAGTGGATATTCATTCAGCTGTTCAAAAAGGGACTCGCGTATAAGTCGAAAACGCTTGTCAACTTCTGTCCCACGTGTAACGTCGTCCTTGCCAACGAAGAGAGCCAGGGCGGCGTCTGCGACCGCTGCGGAAGCGAAGTCGTCCAGAAAGAAAAGGACGTATGGTTCTTAAAAATAAGAGAATATGCCGACAGATTGTTAAAAAACCTCGACGGACTTGATTTTCCCGAGAGAATTAAGACCGAGCAGTCCAACTGGATCGGCAGATCCGAGGGAGCCGAAGTCGACTTCGTCCTGACCGACGGGAAAAGAGAAGAAAAACTCACCGTCTACACCACTCGTTGCGATACGCTCTACGGGGTCACGTTCCTCGTTATGGCGCCCGAGCACGCCGCCGTGGACAGATTCCGCGACAGCATAACCAACGCGGAAGAGGTAGAGAAATACAGAAAAGAAGCCAAACTCAAAAAAGAATTCGACCGTATTTTCATGAACAAGGATAAGACCGGCGTGAAACTCGAGGGAGTGGAAGCCGTCAATCCCGTCACCGGCAAGAGATTACCCGTATTCATCGCTGATTACGTTATGACCGGTTACGGCACGGGCGCCATTATGGCGGTACCCGCGCACGACGAGCGCGACTATGCTTTTGCCAAGAAATTCGGTCTCCCTATTATCGAGGTCATCGAGGGCGGCGATATAGAAAAAGAAGCCTACGTCTCTAAAGACGGCGGCAAGCTTATCAACAGCGATATCCTCAACGGACTCTCGGTAAAAGACGCCATTAAGAAGATGAAGTCTTATCTGGAAGAAAAGGGCGTCGGCAGAGCCAAAGTGGATTTTAAAATGAAAGACTGGGCGTTTAACAGACAGCGCTACTGGGGAGAGCCTATCCCGATCGTCAATTGCCCCCATTGCGGACAGGTCCCCGTACCCGAGTCCGAGCTTCCGTTGAGACTTCCCGATATCAAAGACTTCAAACCGTCTACGGACGGCGAAAGTCCTCTTGCGGGAGTGGAAGAATGGGTCAATTGCAAGTGCCCCGTCTGCGGTGCTCCCGCCAAGAGAGAGACCGATACTATGCCTCAATGGGCAGGCTCGTCGTGGTACTTCCTCCGTTATATGTCCCCCGATTGTAGCGACGCTCTCGTAGACGAAGAAGCGTACAAATATTGGGGACAGGTAGACTGGTACAACGGCGGTATGGAGCACGTCACCAGACACTTGATATATTCCAGATTTTGGAATATGTTCTTGTACGATATAGGTGTCGTAGACCACGAAGAACCGTACAAAAAGCGTTCCGCCCAGGGGCTCATCCTCGGCGAGGACGGAGAAAAAATGTCTAAGTCCAGAGGCAACGTCGTCAATCCCGACGACGTCGTGGAAGAATACGGCGCGGATACGCTGAGAGTGTTCATATCCTTCATAGGCGACTACGGTCAGCCCGCTCCCTGGTCTACCGACGGACTGAAAGGTTCCTGGAGATTCCTCAACAGAGTGTGGAATATGTCGGGGCTCATTAAGGATAATTGCGATACGAGAGACCTCAATCTGGACGTTTTGATAAAGGGCGTTTCCGAGGACTACGAAGCGCTCAAGTTCAATACGGCTATTGCTAAACTCATGACCGTTATCAACGTTATCTACAACAGAGGCTCGGCGTCAAAGAAAGAAGTTTCGACTATACTTAAGCTCCTATACCCCATAGCTCCGCATATGACGGAAGAGATGTATGCCGATATCAACGGCGGCGAAATACTTTCCGAGAGCTCGTGGCCCACCTACGACGAAACTAAACTTGTCTCCGATACGATAGAACTTCCCGTCCAGATAATGGGTAGAGTCAAAGGAAGAATTACGGTTTCCCGTAACGCCGACGAGGACGAGATATACTCCGCTATAGAAAAAATCGGTCTCGCAGACAGAAGTAGCGTGAAAAAACTCATTTACGTTAAAGGTAAGATAGTAAACATAATATTATAATGTGATCGACTTCGGCGCTCGCTTCTTGAAAAGAACGAGCGCCTTTTTAAGGAGAAGGCCATGAAAAAGTTTATTTCGGTTTTGCTTATAGCGGCGATTATGTTATCTCTCGCGACGTTCGCGTTGACCGCGTGCGATTTCGGAGGCGGCGAAAACAACAACGGCGGCAACAAGGGCGATACGGACGAGCCGTCCGATATTCCGAGCGGATCGTGCTACGATATCACTTTCGTGTGGAACAACGGAGGGAATCCCGACACGCGCCGCACCCGAAGCGACGGCTTTTTGAGTATCGACGATATAGAAAATATCATGGACAAAGAAAAGGTCGCCAGAGGCGGATATGTATTCCAAAGCTGGTATGCCGACGAGGAGTTTAGCGAGAAGGTCGATATGGCGGATAAATTTACTGCCGATACCACGCTGTACGCCAAGTGGAATAAGACCGCGACTTATACGACGGAGGGCAACGGGAACGAGTATATTTACTTCGGCGAGTATCCTCAGACTGAAATTAACGACGAGATTTTAATTGAAGCACTTAAAGAGATCGTAGGCACGCCTCCGTCCTCGATAACCGAGTCGACTTATGAGTGGAAGTCGATGGGATGCTTGGTAGAAGGCAACGTAACCGATGACTGCATATACGCCGACGTGGAATATAAAGGTGAAAAATACAGATGCGTGTATATCAATAAGAATCGTCTCTCTAAGGGCTCTTCCTCCTACGGCAACGCGTCCACGCAGTACGACAACGGCTATATCGCAGGCAAGACGTACTGGTTCCGCTTCGACCCCATCAAGTGGTATGTGTACGGTAAAGACGGCTCGTACGACCCTAAACTAGTCTCGACCGTAGTCCTGGACACGATTCAGTTTTATAGCGAGGTTTATGAAGGAACACAAGGCCGCGACGGCGCCACCGGAGTGTACGCCAACGATTACGCTCACAGCGACGTCCGCAAAATGCTGATGGGAGAATTCTATAATACGGCGTTTTCCGAAACGCAAAAGAGCTTAATCAAAACTTCCGACGTCTATAACAAGCTGACCGATAAAAACGATATGAATTACGAGAGTAGCCTTCATCAGACCGATACGCAGGATAAAGTATTTCTTCTCTCGTACAATCAAGTCTTCGGACAGCAAGAGACGGACAATTATTTTTGGGGAAACTCGTCTCGTTGGAAAATCGCCACGGCTTACGCGATGTGCGCAGGAGTCCACGTGGACGGAGATCTCGCTCAATGGTGGTTACGTACTCCTTGGTTGAACGATACCACCGGTGCTTATATAGTTCATACCAACGGTAATTTCGATCATTTTCCCGTCGACTACACGTGCGTCGGCATACTCCCCGCATTGACAATGTCCTGGAAATAAATTTTCGATGAATAATTGAAACGAAAAACAAAAGGTTGTTCTCCGAATCGGGACCAACCTTTTATAATAAGTCGTAAAAAAATCGATTTATATAACTTTTACAGAAGCTTTTCTATTTCTTCTTTCAGACTGTCGAGTGACATCTTTTCCGTTAAGGAGAAGCGTATGACGCCTTCTTTGTCTAGGATGACGGTCATGGGATAGGCGGCTTTGTTACCGAGTTTTTTTGCCAATTTGATGCTTTCGTTGTCTATCCCGAAAGTTAATTCGTAATCGGAATAGCCGTGTTTGTCCAGATATTTCTGTTTGTCGACTTTGACGTCGACGTCGTATGCGTGTATCGCCAGTATGCGTACGCTGTCTCCGTAGAGAATCTGAGCCTCGTTGAAGTGGGGGAGCTCCTCGTTACAGGGGGCGCATTTCGTGTACCAGAAGTTGAGTACGATTACCTGACCGAGGGATTCTTCGAGACGGAACGTGCCGCCGTCGGCACCTGCCGAGGAGAACAAGTCTATGGTGAAGTCGGGGCATTTTTCGCCGACTTTATATCTATATGCCACGTCGTCGCCTTGGTTGCTTTTGTCGAGGACGTTGACGTACAGCGCTATTCCTACGAAGAGTGCGACGAGAAGTATGACTGCGGTAATTTTTAATATAAGTTGCGCTTTACGTTGCATCTTCTCTACTCCTTATCGGCGTTGTCCGCGGGTTGCTCGCTTTCCGCGGGCGCTTTGTTGACCGCCTTAGCCATAGACAGAAGGTCGACGTTTTCGGCGAGTACGGGAGTGTCGAGGGCGTTTTCTTTCAAAAACAGCTTGGAGCCTTTCCATGAGATAGCCTTGACCGGGCATACTTTAATGCACGCGCCGCAATGGATGCATTCGTGGTCGCCCACGTGCTTGATATCCATCTTACATACCGATATGCACATCCCGCAGTCGGTACATTTGGTTTTGTCCAGCTTGACGCCGAGAAGCGCCACCTTGCAGAAAAAGCCGTATATCGCCCCCAGCGGACATAAAAAGCGGCAGAAGAAGCGGAAGAAGAATACGCTGGCTACGATAATGATTATGAGTAGCGTTACCTTCCAGGTGAAGAGCGGTCCGAGCATCGCGTACAGGTCGGAGTTGTTGGGATTGATCAGTAAGCCTATTCCCCCGAGAAGAGTGCCGGACGGACAGATGTATTTACAAAACGCCGGTACGCCTGTCTGATACATTACGGGAATGATTACGACAAGCACCAGCAGAAGGACGTATTTTAAGTAAGAAAAAACTCTCGTGACTTTGCTCTTTTTGACTTTGGGCGTTTTAATTTTATACAACAGCTCCTGTATAAGTCCCATCGGGCACAGGAAACCGCATATCGTGCGTCCGAGTAGCAGTCCGAAGAGGACGAGTATACCGAATATGTACGCGGGTACGGTTGTACCGGAATTGGCGAGAGCGTTTTGCAGAGACCCCAGAGGACATGCTCCTATCGCGCCGGGACAGGAATAACAATTGAGTCCCGGTACGCAAAACGACTTGGTGTCGCCTCTGTATATGGTGCCGTTAGAAAAGCCTTTGATGTTGGCATTGTAAAGGAGCGCCGAATATACCTGTATCAGTCTGCGCTTGGACGGGAGATGATTTTTGATCAGTTGCCACGCCTTGGATGCGGCGTTTTTTAGTTTTTCTTTCATATCGTTAACCCAGTCCTATACATTCCGTGCAAATATTAATGGCTTTTTCTAGAAGGTCTTCCAGTCCGCCGTTGAAAGCTCCGACTATAATCAGCACTACGGCAGTGACGGCGAGCGCGATACGCGCGGCAAGTAGGGAGTACTTGGAGACTTTTTTGTCTTTGAATATATCCGGTATGCGGAAGGGAAGAGCGTTCTTTTTGTTTTCGGAAGGTTTGACGCCGCCTTTAGACTCGACGAGTAACCGTTTTATCTCTTTGATTTCGGCTTTGGAAGCCAGCTCGCAATACACCGTCGCGATAACGGCGAATAAAAACGACGCGCCTATATAAGGAAGAATCTTCGGGAGCATTTTCAGGATATCCTCGGTAGGATTGAATCCCGTCCCGAATGGAGTATAATTGGAGGGGTCGAGTACGACGATAGAGACCATAATTACGGACAAGACGCTTACGACTATAGCGACAATCCAGGATATCTTTTTAATAAGCTCCGTCCTGTCGATGAATTTACTGCGAGAATCGGTAGGGAGTCTCATTAGAAGTCTGTCGGCAAGAGCCGTGGAATACACGGTGGCTCGGACGCGCTCCGGGACTCTCGGAACGACTGCGTTGACGATGCCGCACGCGATGACTGCGGCTATCCATATATATAACACCCACGCGATCTCGGACAGATAAGAGGAGACTTTGGCGTAAGAATAGGGGGAATCTTCCGCAGAGTGATATATACGTTGAGTCTGCACGATAAGAAGTATGCCGCACACTATCGTCAGCACGCTTAAAACGACGTCGCAGGAGACTCTTATAATCTTTTTTCCTTTTTCGGTCATTAATAACTCCTCGCCCGACGGTTGCGGACGTATTCAAACATTTTATAATTATATTATAACGTCGTTGCCTCGTCAAGTATTTGGCTCCTAATAGGGGCGGGGCTTATTCGTTTGACATACAGCGAGTCGTGTAGTAAAATATTCGATAATCAATTCGCTTAAGAGGAAAAGATAGCTTATGGATAAATGCGTTTATCGGAATTTTCTCGACATTCTCGAGGAGGAACTCCTTCCCGCCATGGGGTGTACGGAGCCTATAGCCGTAGCGTATGCGGCGGCTCTGGCGAGAGACGCGCTTAAAGGATGTCCGATTAAGGCGAAGATATCCGTCAGCGGCAATATTTTGAAAAACGTCAAGAGCGTCGTCGTGCCAAATACAGGAGGTCTCAGAGGTGTAACCGCGGCGGTTGCGGCGGGGATTTCCTTGGGAAAAGCTGAAAAAAAGCTTGAAGTCCTCTCGGAAATAAGCAAGGACGACGTGCCGGTTATAGAGAAGTTGATGAGAGAGTGCGAGTTCTCGATAGAGAAGAGCGCTTCCGGCGAAATATTCGATATCGCCATAAGACTGTTTTCGGATAAAGGAGAGTCTTTTTCTCGTATCAAAGGTTATCACACCAACGTGGTTCGCATAGAGTCGGACGGAGAGGTCGTCTACGACGGCGAAAACTCCTGTACTGAGCTCGACGTGCACGGCGACGAACTGCGTTCTGCCGACAGAAGCGAGTTGAACATAAAGAACATCGTGGAATTTATCGACAACGTCGATTCCGCACTGCTGGAGCCCACCGTCGGCAGACAGATAGAGTATAACTCGGCTATATCGAAAGAAGGGTTGACCGGCGACTACGGCGCGTCCGTAGGAAAAGTTTTGATAGATTCTTACGGCGACGACGTGCATAACAGAGCCAGAGCCGCGGCGGCGGCAGGGTCCGACGCCAGAATGAACGGGTGCAATCTTCCCGTGGTCATCGTCTCGGGTAGCGGCAATCAGGGTATGGTCGCGTCTCTTCCCGTGGCGGTGTATGCGGAATATCTGGGCGTCGACAGAGACAGACTGCTGAGAGCGGTCGCTCTTTCGGATCTCGTCACCATACATCTCAAGAGCGGCATCGGCAGACTGTCCGCGTATTGCGGAGCGGTGTCTGCAGGTTGCGGCGCGGGTGCCGCCGTGACTTATCTGTACGGAGGCAACGTCGAAGAAATTTCTCAGACCGTGACCAATGCTCTCGCCATAGATTCGGGGATAATTTGCGACGGAGCCAAATCCAGTTGCGCGGCGAAAATAGCTTCCGCGGTTGACGCCGGGTTGCTCGGCATGGAGATGAGCAGACGCGGTAAAAGATTCCGTAGCGGAGACGGCATTCTGGACGGCAACGTCGAAAGTACCATAGAAAACGTCGGCGATATCGCACGCAACGGAATGAGAGAGACTGACGAAGAAATCATCCGTCTGATGATTAAGAGTTGTAACTGACCTTAGTCGGAGTTGATATTACGCTTCTTAATAGTAAAAAGGAAAATTCAATCCGATTATATAAAGAAACGTAATATAAATGTCGTGCGGCGCCTCCGAAAAGTATTTTATCAAACGTGAATTTAATGCATAAATCGTCGTTGCGATTTAAGAAAATCTCTGTTTTTATGAGAAAACAACGAATTTTTATACCGATTTTTGCATACTGTGAATAAATTTTGAAAATTTTAAAAATTAATATTATATTTAGGTATTGCGTTTGACAATCATAAATAATCGTGATAAAATATTGACTTAAATGGTATTATCGAATTTTTTGCGGTTACCGTAACCGAAACCGACCGCAAAAACGTAGTTTTTAAGATAAATTTCTACGACTCGATTTTGCCGAACGGATAAAGAAGAAGACGATTTTTTCGTCGGGAGGTTATATTTTGAAAAGTGTTTTGAAGAGAGTCATATGTCTTGCTCTGGTTGCGGCGTTCAGTCTGTCGCCTATGGTCGCTTTTTACGACGGTGCCGCGGACTGGTTTGAAAACGACTCGCTTTTTACCGACGTGACGGGAGACGTGGATCTGTCCTCGATGTCTATTGCCAATCTCGCGTCGACGGTTATGCTCAATTCTTCCAAGAGCTCCGTTCGCACGCTCATCGTCAGCCTGGAAGGGAAGAATCTGGTAGAAGAAGCCGACGGACGTAAAGTCTCCGATTACGCGACTTCCCCCGAAGGCATCCGTAAGAACAATAAGTTGAAGGCGTCTCAGGATAAGTTTTTGGAGAAACTCGAGACCCTCGGCATTTCTTATACGCTTAAAAATCGTTACACCGCGGTCAGTAACGCCGTAGCGATAGAAGCGGATACCGCGTATATTTCGATCATCAAGGCGATATCGGGAGTAGAGAGCGTATGCGTTTCCGAGACTTACCTGGAACCCGAGACTGTCGATATGGGCACGTATGCTTCCGCGGACGAGAGCGATATGGACGAGGCTCTTTCCAAGGCGTCCGCCGTCGTTAACAAGACCAGCGTCTACAAGACGGGTGTTTACGATTCCTCTTCGGTCACCGCTCTGGGCGACGGATATCAGGGAGACGGTTCCGTAGTCGCCATTATCGACACGGGTCTCGATTATACTCACAACGCCTTCATCTGGGACGCCGAGCACGAGAGCAGATATTCTCTCGACAACGCGGCTTTTTCCAAAGAGACGATTTCGAATATTCTCTCGGAGAAGAGTTTGAAGGCTGAAGAGCTTTCCGCGTCCGAAGTCGGCGGCAACAAGACGATCTCCGTCAACGACGTGTATATCAGTCAGAAGGTGCCTTTTGCATACGACTATGCGGATAAGGACACCGACGTATATCCTTCCTACTCCAATCACGGCACTCACGTCGCGGGTATAGTGGCTGGTTACGATCCCGACGGATATACCGATAAAGAAGGCAATCATCAGGACGAAGCTTTCGTGGGCGTGGCTCCCGCGGCACAGCTTGTGATTTGTAAGGTCTTCACCGACGACCTCGACGATCCGGAAGTAGGCGGAGCCGAAACCGAAGATATTCTGGCGGCTCTCGAGGATTGCGTGTTGCTCGGAGTGGACGTCATCAATATGAGCTTAGGTACCAGCTGCGGCTTCTCCACCACCGACGACGGCGACGAAGAAGGCGAGATGCTCAACGAAGTCTACAGCAGCGTAGGCGCGGCGGGTATCAGTTTGGTCGCGGCTGCCAGTAACGATTACAGTGCAAGTTACGGCGGAACTTTCGGTACCAACCTCGCTTCCAACCCCGATTCCGGTACGGTAGGTTCTCCGTCCGTTTTCGCGGCGGCTTTGTCCGTTGCAAGTATCAGCGGAAAGACTTCTCCTTACTTCATCGCCAACGGCAATTTGCCCGTATATTACGAAGAATCCAGCGATAAATACAACAAGTACTACGACTTCTCGGAGATGATGCTGGAAGTTTCCTCTAACGGTTCTTTCGAGTACGTGGTAGTCCCCGGCGTGGGAAGATCTTCCGACTACGCCTCGGTTGCCGATAAGCTGGAGGGGCGCGTCGCTCTGGTCAAGCGCGGAAGTACCACTTTCCAAGAGAAGGTCGAGCAAGCGATGAGTCACGGCGCGATAGGTATCGTCGTGTACAACAACGTTTCCGGTATGATAAGAATGTCTCTCGGCGAAGTCGAGAATCCCATTCCGTCTTCGGCTATCTCTATGGACGAAGGCAAGGCAATGGTTGCCGCCGCCAATTCTCAGGGCATAGGCACTATAAAAATCGACGAGTCCTATCAGGCGGGTCCCTTCATGAGCGACTTCTCGTCCTGGGGCGCAACCCCCGACCTTAAACTTAAGCCCGAAGTAACCGCTCATGGCGGCGAAATCACTTCGGCGGTCCCCGGCGGTTACGGCGAGCAGAGCGGTACCAGTATGGCTTCGCCCAATATGGCAGGCGTCATCACCATAGTGAGAAGCTATCTTAAGAGCAAATATTCCATTACCGATACTGTCGAACTTAATCGTCGCGTCAATCAGCTGGTTATGAGCACCGCGACTATCGTGTACGATAAAGATAACCTTCCTTACTCTCCCCGTAAGCAGGGCGCGGGACTCGGAAGTCTCGCCAACGCCGTCTCCACGGGCGCGTATCTCTATACGGAAGACTCCTCTATAGACAACAGACCCAAAGTCAACCTCGGCGACGACAAAGAAAAATCCGGTGTGTACCCTGTTACTTTCAAAATAAGCAATTTCGGCAGCTCCGACTTGTCGTTCGAACTTAATCCTATTTTAATGACCGAGACTCTCGCCAGCGACGGTCTGGCTGTAGCGGAGCAGGCTTACTTGCTCGACGATATCACGCCTACCTGGACGGTAAGAGGCAACGGTACTACGGAAAATAACGGAATCATCACGATAGCGGCAGGGACCGAAGCGGATATTACCGTAACTTTCACGTTGTCTTCCGCGGAAAAGGATTATATTGAGAAGAGCTTCGTCAACGGTATGTACGTAGAAGGTTTCGTCCAGTTGGTCAGTCGGACCGACGGTCAATGCGACCTGACGCTACCCTTCCTTGGATTCTACGGCGACTGGAGCGCGGCTCCCATGCTGGACTACGACGCTTACGAAATAGCCGCCGCGGAACAGGATTCTTCCATCAAGGACGAAGAAAAACCTCAAGCCAGCATTTGGGCTACTCAGCCTTATACCACTTATTATAACGACACTTATTCCATGCCGATGGGTTCTTTCGCTTATTTGCAAGACCCCGACGCGGATCAGATATACACTACGGAGGAGCACAACGCCGTCTCTTGTTACGACGAGTTTTACGGCGAAAACAACGCCAACAACTATCTCACCACGTATCAATTCAGAGGATTGTACGTAGGAATGCTCAGAGGCGCTCGTAAGGTTACTTACAACCTCGTCAACGTAGACACCGGAGAGGAGCTGTACTCTAACGTAGCCTATCGTATCAACAAGGCGTACACCCAAGGCGGCGGCGGAGGAGTTCCTTCTTATATCAAGTTCGAAATAGAGCCTCTCGAGTATGGTTTCGTATCCAACGGCAAGTACCAGATGAACTTCGAGTTCTTTATGGATTACGGCGACGAAAACAGAACAGAGCCCGACGGCACGTATTCTTTCACGTTCTATGCAGACTACGAAGCGCCGTCTCTACAGGACGTCAGAGTGAGATTCCAGGACTATAAAGACGGCAATAAGACCAAGCAGAGAATATATCTCGATCTGGACGTGTTCGACAACCATTACGCAATGGCGGCGTTGCTCTGTTACTATGACGGAGAGTATCTCCAGCAGATCAACGATTACGTCGTGCCCGTATACGACGCCGTCAAGAACGGCACCACGACCGTGTCTATCGAGATAACCGACATATACGACGATTATAAGAATCTCTATCTGCAGATAGACGACTACGCGCTCAATCACAGCGTCTACGCCATCAATCTGAGTAAAGCCAACGCGGGCGTCACTCCGGATACCTTCGAGCTGGCGGAAGGCGAAGACAATATAACTTTAGACATCTACGAGACGCACAACGTCAAGCTGTCTTACAGTGGCGACGGCAATCTGTCCAATTTCTCATGGAGTGCCGACAAATACAACGTCGTCAACGTGAAAAACGGCGAGATAGTAGGTATAGGCACGGGCACCGCCAAGATAACCGTCGGCAACGGAAAAGGCGTATACAGAACGATTAACGTCACCGTAACCGATACGGAACGTAAGCTGTCGATCCCGTCGTTGTCTTTCAGCACGATCGTCGATTACAACGATCATCTGGTAGATCCCGACAACGGTATTTCTCTGTATCCCGATCAGGACGTAACTCTGAATATAGAGACGGATCCCTGGTATTATCCCAAGGATACGCTTAACGTTAAATGGACTTCTACTAAACCCGAAATAGTGGAAGTCGACCAAAACGGTCACCTCACTCTTAAAAAGAAGGGCACCGCTTACGTACGGGCTCAGATCGTAAAAGAAGACGGAACGGTAACGCCTTATTCGGCTTCCGCGGAAATCAACGTTTTGGATCCCTTCGTCATCAGCGGATATTCCCTCTCCGAGTACAGAGGCACGGATTCCGTAGTCGAGATACCCGACGATAAGATGATACTGTACATAGGCGAGGACGCCTTTAAGGATAATTCCACGATGGAAGAGGTTATTATCCCCAAGACCGTCATGAACATCAATAAAAACGCCTTCCTCAATTGTACCGCTTTAAGAAGCGTATACATCATCGACAGGGAAGCGCAGGAAATAGCCGACGCGGATCTTACTCTCATATATCGCTCGGCATTCCAGGGATGTACCGCACTGGAGCTCATCGACCTGACTAACGTCAAAGTCGTCACTCTTGGCGTAGAAGCTCTCAAAGGATGTACTTCTCTTAAAGAAATCAAGAAGATGAGCGCGATAGGTACCGCTTTCGACAGTGCTTTCGAAGGATGTACGTCTCTTGTCAACGTCGACCTTACGGGTATGCACGTAGCGGGGAACAGCGTGTTTGCAGGGTGTACTTCCCTTGCCGACGTAACTACGGGAGAATTCACCGCTATAGGCGATTATATGTTCTACGGCTGTACTGCCCTCAGAAGGATAGTCCTTAACAATGCGTCTATAGGCAACAACGCTTTCGCGGGATGTACAAGACTCTCGGACGTCACCGTCAATTACACGAAAGACACCTTCTCGATCGGAGACAAGGCATTCCTCTCCTCGGGACTCAGAAACATAACTTTCGGACAAGGAACCAAAGTCCGTAAAATAGGAAACGAAGCTTTTGCTAAAACTAAACTTACTACCGTAACGCTTCCCGAAGGATTGACGGAAATAGGCGCGGACCTCTTCGCGGGTACGACTTCCTTGTCATCGATAGTTCTTCCCGCGGACTTCTCGTACGAGAATATTCGTCTGGCGGGAGGATTGTATTCGGGCATAGAAATCAGCCTTACGGACGATTCCGATTATTGCGTCGAAGGCAACGTTATATATAATAAAGATAAGACGATACTGTACGGAGTCCTCGACAATATAGATTCCGTAACGCTTCCCGAGAGTTTGGTTTCTATATACGATTACGCTCTCGCCAACACGAGTATCACCTCTCTTACGGTACCTGCTTCGGTAACCGAGATAGGCAACGGCGCCTTTAAGAACTCGACGCTCGCGACGATTGAGTTCTCGGGCAACGGTATAGAAAAAATAGGAGACGAGACGTTCTTCGGTACGAGACTGTCTTCGATATCTCTGCCTTCCTCGGTCAAATCGATAGGCGCGTACGCCTTCTCCGAGTCGCTGCTCGTCGGCATCGATCTCACGGGCGTGACGTCTATAGGAGAATACGCGTTCTCCGACTGCAACGCGCTGTCTTCCGTATCCGATATCGACGCGAGCTTAATAGGAGACTATGCATTCCTTAATTGTACTTCTTTGAAGAATGCGAAACTGACTTCCGTCGAAGAGATGGGAGAAGGCGTCTTCATCGGCTCTGGACTGATCGAAATCGAATTCGGCGACAATGCCAAGACTCTCGGCGAATACACGTTCTACAACCTCGGCAGCTTAACAAGCGTCGTGATAGGCAACGGAATAACCGAGATAGAAGAGAGTACGTTCTTCTTCTGCTCCTCTCTGACGTCGGTTGACCTCGGTGAGGTTAAAGTGATAGGAGAGTATGCGTTTTACGGCGCGTCCGCTCTTACCGATATCGATTTGAGCAAGGTAGAAGAAATATGCGATATGGCGTTCGGTAACTGCTACGCGCTGACCTCGGTGGATTTGAGCTCCGCCGTTACGATCGGAGCGGGTGCGTTCGGAATGGACGGCGGCGACGGCGGCGTCGAGTCGGTAATTCTCGGGAACAATCTCGAAGAAATCGGCGTCTCAGCCTTCGAAGGGACGTCTCTTACTTCCGTCAAAATCCCCGTCAACGTCTCCAAGATAGGCTTCGCGGCATTCGCTTATGCGAAAGAACTGCAAGAGATAACGGTAGATGAAAACAACGAAATCTTCTTCGTGGAAGACGGCGTGTTGTACAGAAACATCGTCGACGGTTATGAGCTGGTCGCTTATCCGCTGGCGCTTGAATCTTCGTCGGATACCTACACTGTCAAAGACGATACCGTCAGAATAGAAGCGTACGCTTTCGCGG
This sequence comes from uncultured Christensenellaceae bacterium, assembly GCA_964613035.1. Lineage (GTDB taxonomy): Bacteria > Bacillota > Clostridia > Christensenellales > DTU072 > CAVIQK01. The sequence goes on from CAZTFQ010000001.1 coordinate 114,720, forward strand.
GACTCCAAGACAAGGCTTCCGAGCTTAAGAAGGTCGTCTTCCCCTATACGGTGTCGACGATAGGCGACGGAGCGTTCTTCGAGAGCGGTATCACGGAATACACTTTCAGCGGCATCAACGCCCCCGTACTCGAGACGGTGTATAATGAAAGCGCGGAAGCGATAATGAACGAGTACTTCCAAGACTTCTACAACCCCGTCATCAATGCGTACTTCTATGCCAATTTCAATACGCTCTTCGTCAATTACATCGAGATGGTGGGCAAGACCAGCGATATGATTATCAATCGTCCGACCAACGGTCTCGGTTACGACAACTACGTCTACTCCAGATACTTCGGTACGGTCAATTTGACAGGAATAGTGATGGACGACACGACGAGAGGATTCTTGGAAGCAATGGATAGTTTCGTCTCTGACGCGACTCTCACGGCGTGGGAAACCAAAGCCGCCGCGGGAGATCTGACCGCCAAGGCGGAGATTCAGAAGTTCTCCGATATCGTCAAAGAAGCCAGACGTCTCTACGGCAATATAAAAGACGACGCTCAGATGGAATATGTCTCCGCCGACCTCGTAACGAGGCTGGAAAAGGTAGAAAACAGAATGCGTTCCATCAAGAAGTCTTACGGCATCGTGGTAGAGATAGCCAATCTTAAGGTGGATCTCTCCAGCTATAAGAGCACCTATAAGGTCGGCGAAACCTTCGATATGACGGGCATCGCGATAACGATAGTATACGACGACGGTTCTACGGAAGTGGCTCCCGCATCGTCACTGACGTTGGATACGACCGAGGAACTCAAAGTCTACTACAACGATGTAACGATAATCTACTCGTATGTCGACGAATACGGCGAGACTGCGACCAAGACCATATTCGTACCGATTAAAGTGACCGAAACGGGCACGGACGGTGACGTTACGCCCGACGGAGAAGGTCCCTCTGCGGGTATGATAGTGCTCTACGTCGCGATAGGCATAATCGGCGCAGGCTTGATTGCGGGAGGAATAGTGCTGACGATTATTCTCGTCAAGCGTAAAAAAGCTTCCGCAGTAATTGCTCCCGACTCTGTCGAGAATACCCCCGTCGAAGAGGAACCGAAAGACGATGAAAACGGAGAAGAAAAGTAATATGACTTCTAGAGCAAAAAAGTTTGTTATCATATTGGCGATAGCGTTGTTGGCGGTTATGGTATTGTCCGCATGCGACGAAACGCCTACTCTGGACGGAGAAAAAGAAGCGTACAATCTGACCGCTTATATTTCTTACCACGCCAACGGCGGAATTTGCGGAGATCAGTCTAAAGTCGCCACTCTGTACTATCAAGACGGAGATATGCCTCTGGAGTACGGTTCGAGCAAGTTTACCGGTAATCTGGTGATTAAAAAAGAAGGTTACGATCTCGGCGGATGGTATTATCCTGAAAAAGACTCCGAGGGAAACGTCGTCTACGAGGACGAAAAAAACGATATCGTTAAACTCAGCGACAATAAGTACGACTTCTCCGTAGCGATGAAATCGGGCGACGAAATAGACGTCTATGCTAAGTGGATAAAACAGAAAAACGTCAAAGTTCTGTTGGCTTCCGACCCCAGAATGGGCGACGGCGGCATCACTCAAGACGAAAAACATTATGACGTCAACGACGTAATCAAAGAGTATTCTTTCAATAAAGACGATCGCGTGGAAAAACCCCAAAACGATCCCGTCACCGACAGCAAGTATAGCGCTCCTATCGGATTTACCTTCGTAGGCTTTTATGCGGATGCGGCTTGCACTCGATCCGTCGAGTGGCCGATAAGAAGGACCGACGAAGAGGGCGACGTATACATCTATGCCAGATACTTTACTTCCGACTGGACCGTCGTAGAGAATAGCTCCGACGTGGTGAGGATGTTCAGCAATAGTAATAATACCGGCAAGTATTACGTCAAAAACGATATTGTCGCGGCTTCGAACGCCCAAATTACGATATATCCCAACGCGACTTTCTCGGGAGTCATAGAGGGCAACGGTTATACTCTGGAAGGTTTTACGTTCAGTGCAACCAACTTGAAAGAAAAAAATCAGGTATCTCTTCTGGGGATTATTCAAGACGGAGCGATAATATCCGACCTCACGATTAAGAACTTTAACGGTATCGTTCGTGCGAAGAACTGTACCATAGAGGCGTATTTCCTTATGCTGGCGGTCAACGACGGTGCCGAAATATCCGGATTGAAACTCGACGGCGGCAGTATGACCGTTAAAGGCGAAGGCGTCGCATGGAAAAACGCTCTCGGCGACGAGTGCCCTTTATATATGAGCGGTCACGACGGAATAGAAATAATCAATAGTCCTACCAAGGATTAAATAATACAGACAATTCAAAACCCAATTAAGGAGGTTATAAGTAATGAAGAAATGTTTTAAGAGCGCTTTGGCGGCGATAATCGTATCGGTCATTATCGTCTCGTCGATGACTGCACTCATCGCCTGTGACGATAATCATACCTACGATCCCGAGACTCGCCCGATAACGTTCTCTATCAGTGCTCTAGACGGCACCTTCAATCCCTTTTTCACTACCAGTGCGACAGACTCAACCATCGCCAACTTCGTGCAAGTAGCGATGCTGTCGACCAGCAATGAAGGTCAGGTAGCGTGCGGAGAGGACGAACCGACCGTCGCGCTCGACTATAAGGTCACGTCTTACGATAAGAACAATTCTATAGTGTCCGGCGGCGACGTGGACCATACCACGTATGAATTCGTTATCAAAAACGGTATCAAATTCAGCGACGGAGTGGATCTCACTATAGACGACGTGCTCTTCAATCTCTACGTATATCTCGACCCTATGTATAGCGGTTCTTCCACTATATATTCCGTAGATATTCAGGGACTCAAGGCATATCGTAACAACGACAGCTCCCTCTCGGACGATTCCGACGCCGATTTGGATTCTTATTTCCGCGCTCAAGCCAATCAGCGTATCAACGACCTAATCGAATGGTCTGACGATAAGAATGTAGAGACGACCGAGCAGATACTTGCAGACGTCGAGGCGATCAAAGCGCAACTTAAAAAGGATCTTGCCAGTGACTGGAACAGCAACGAAGGTACTCTGGAGAGCTCTTATAAAGACTATTCCTTCACCGAGGACTGGCAGTCTTATTATCTCATCGAGGGTATTATTTCCGTGCAGACCGAGAAAAACACTTCCGGTCACAACGTTTCTAAGAAAGATAACAACGGAAAATACGTTACGGAACTCAACGATAACGACACTTTCACTTATAGTTCCAATTATCAGACCGTTATAGAAAACGCCGCTGCCGACGAGACCAAGATCGCTCAATATATGGAGACCTATTCTTGCGACAGAGACAGAGCGAAAGAGCTGATTATCAAGGACACCGCCATCAACGTGGTTTATGAAAACTACGCCGGCGAGAATACGATCAGATCCAATATATCCGCCATACTGTACGGAATGTCTACAGGCAGTACAATCCTCGATAATTGGACCCTCGAAGAACAATCCAAGTATTATAAAGAAAATTCCGGTGACGGAGACGTCAAGCATATCAGCGGTATCAAGACCTATAAGACGAAGTCTTTTAAGGGTGAATCCGGCGAAGATCGCCTTAACGGCGAAGAGCACGACGTGTTGTCCATAACTATTAACGGAATCGACCCCAAGGCAATATGGAGCTTTGCTTACGCGGTGGCTCCCATGCACTACTATTCCGACAACGCGACTCTGTCCGACAAGACGGCTTATCCTTACGGCGTCAGAGCCAGAGATAAAGATTTCTTTGACAACGTCCTCAATTCTACCGAGAAAAACGCTCTCCCCGTAGGCGCGGGCGCATACAGAGCTTCCAACGAGGCGGGCAATGCCAGCGAGAAACCTTCCGAGGTTAAATCGAGCGATTTCTGGAAGAACAAGAAGGTCTACTTCGAGCGTAACGATTACTTCGAGACTATGGGCAAGGGTATCTCCAATGCCAAAATCAAAAAGCTCGTCTACGTAGAAGTCAGCGAAAACAACATCCTCAACAACCTTATTACCGAGGAAATAGATTACGGTACGCCTTCCGCGACTCTTGCCAACAAGAACAGCGTCAATAAGGAATCCCACCTGTCCTCCATCGAGTATAAGACCAACGGTTACGGTTACGTCGGAATCAACCCGAAGTTCGTTAAGGATAAAGAGGTCAGACAGGCGATAATGATGTCTTTCAGTACGCGATATATCCTCGACTATTACGCGGGTATGGCAGAGCTCATTTACAGACCTATGACCAAGCTTTCCTGGGCATATCCTTCCGACCTCGATGAGCAATATTATAAGTATGACTCTACGGGCGAGAAGATAGAAGCTCTCGTGAAGAGCGCCGGATATACTAAGAATGCCGACGGCATCTACGAGAAAAACGGCGACAAGCTCGAATTCAAGTTCACGATAGCCGGCGATACGACAGACCACCCCGCTAACAAGATGTTCGAACAAGCCAGACAGCTCCTTAACGATCACGGATTCAAGATCACCGTCGGTACCGACGTGTCCGCACTCAAGAAGCTCGCCACCGGTCAGCTGGCGGTATGGGCGGCAGCCTGGACCTCTACGATAGATCCCGATATGTATCAGATTTATCATAAGGACAGTAAAGCGACCAGTACCAAGAACTGGAACTACGACGAAATTCTCAACACGGATAAATATCCCAGAGAAAAGGAAATAGTCCTCGAACTCTCCGATCTTATCGACGAAGGCAGAGAATACAATCAGGAAGACGAGAGAAAGGATATCTATCAGGAAGCGCTTGATCTTATTATGGAACTGGCAGTCGAATTCCCGACCTATCAGAGAAACGACCTCGCGGTCTACAACAGTGAAGTCATCAATGCCAAGACTCTCAACATCCTCAGCGAGTACAAATACTCGGGTCCCTTCGACAGAGTCTGGGAAATCAATTACAACTGATAATTAAGAATAAGATTTGTCAAACCGAGTAATACGGCTCGGTTTGACAAATCGCTTAAAATACTCCTGAATAAGGATAGACATAATGGCAAAATACATTGTAAAGAGACTATTATTGGCACTTCTGATGCTACTTGGCGTATCGGTCATACTCTATACGCTGGTCAGAATAATGCCGGTAAACTATATAGAAAATAAATATTACAGCACGCATACCGACGTGGACGTCGACAGCGACGAGCTTAAGCGATTGATGCTCGACAACAATCTCGAAGATATAGCGGAGGCTCAGAAGCAGGGCTACAGCGCTCTTTGGAATAAAGTTTTCAGAGACGGCGAGCCCGCGCTCGACGACAACGGAGACGTCATAGTTTATTCCGACGCGTCCGTGGCTGTCCAAAGCTTGGTTGCGGGATATTGCCAGTGGCTGGGCAAGTTCTTAACCGGCGATCTTGGGACGTCGTTCAAACATAACCGTCCCGTGGGGGAGGTTATTTTCCAGAATATGGGAGTGTCTTTCCTCATATCTCTCATATCTCTTATATTACAATTGATTATAGCGATTCCGCTCGGAATTAAGAGCGCGTATCATCAATACGGTAAGCTGGATTATGCCACGACCGTATTGACGATGATAGGAATATCTTTTCCGTCGTTCTTCTTCGGCAGTCTGGTCATCAAAATATTCGCGGTAGACTTGGGGTGGTTCCCCGTAGGCGGCATCGGAACATCCAATATACTCGACAATCTGTATCATATGGTGCTGCCCATAGCGGTGCTTACCATTCTGTCGGTAGGCTCTATGATGAGATATACTCGTACCAATACACTCGAGGTACTCAACGCAGACTACATCCGTACGGCGAGAGCTAAAGGTCTCTCCGAGACTACGGTAGTATACAAGCACGTTTTCCGTAACACTCTCATACCTCTCGTCACGACGTTGGCGGGCATCATTCCGAGCCTCTTCGGCGGAGCTATGATAACGGAAACCGTATTCGATTTGCCCGGCATAGGCAACGTCGCGTATCAATGCTTGCTAGCCGGCGACATACCCTTCATAATGGCATATAATATGTTTCTTGCGGTACTTACGATAATCGGTATACTGCTTACCGACCTTATGTATGCGGTAGTAGACCCCAGAGTCAAGCTGGGAAGTTAAAGAGAGGTGAATATGGAAGATAAAAATAAAAATCTCTCCTCGGAAATAGCCGAGTCCGAGTCTATGGAAAAAATGCCTCTCGAGGAAGAACTGTCCGCCGCTCCCGTAGAAAACGTCGAAGCGGGGACTCTATTGACCGAAAAAGAAGCCGAAGACGATCTTCACGGAGAAAATCTTAACGACCGCGTTAAGATACTGTCTCCCGGTATGACCGTACTGAAAAGATTTTTCCGTTCCAAGTTGTCCGTTATAGGACTGGTGGTGCTGATCGTGTTGTTCCTGTTCTCTTTCGTGGGACCGTTGTTTTCGCCTTACGGAGAGGACGATATGGATGCCTCCGCGGGAAAAGATTTGGTTAATACCACCTTTATCGAGTACGAAGTCAACGGAGAGACTTACACAGCGTATTACATCGCGGTTACCGGTACTACTTCCAATATCAAAGCGGATCCTTCGGCGGAGCACTGGCTGGGGACCGACGATTACGGCAAAGACATCTTCACCAGACTTATGTACGGCGGAAGAATATCTCTGACCATAGGAATAGTGGTTATATTGCTGGAGACCGTATTGGGCGTTATCTTAGGCGGTCTGGCGGGATACTTCGGCGGATGGGTAGACAATCTCATCATGCGTATAGTGGACATCATCTACTGTATACCGCAGATACCGATTATGTTGATACTCTCGGCGATGTTCACGTCTCTGGGGATAGAGAGCGTATTGAGACTCTATTATATGATGGGAATATTGACCTTGCTCGGTTGGGCGGGTACCGCAAGACTGGTAAGAGGACAGATATTGTCTTTAAGAGAGCAAGAGTTTATGCTGGCTGCCAAGTGTACGGGACTGTCCACCTGGAGGAAGATATTCAATCATCTTATCCCCAACGTTCTTCCTCAGCTCATCGTTTCGATGACTCTGGGACTGGGGAGCATCATTCTTACCGAGGCGACGTTAGGCTTCCTCGGACTGGGTGCGCCTCTCAACACGGCGACCTGGGGCAGTATGCTCAACTATGCGACCAGATCCGAGTATCTCAACGGTTATCCCAATTTTTGGATACCTGCAGGCGTATGCGTAACGCTGGCGATACTGGCGTTCAACTTCGTCGGAGACGGTTTACGCGACGCATTCGACCCGAAAGCGAAGAGGTAATAAGAAAATGGCAAACAAATCCGAAACTAAATCTCATTACATTTCCGCTAAGGAATCTCGGCGTATAGCCAAAGAAAACAGTGCGAAAATCAAATACTATGAGAAGAGAAAGAAGCGCAAAGTAGTAGAAGCGGAATTCACGACGCAGATGAAGGACGACGCCAATCTGGTGGAGTTCGATAATCTCAAGACGTATTTCTTCACCGACGCTGGCGTGGTTAAGTCCGTTAACGGCGTCACCTTTTCCATCCCCGAGGGGAGCACGGTCGGCGTAGTCGGCGAGTCGGGTTGCGGCAAGAGCGTGACGAGTCTGTCTTTAATGCAGCTGGTCCAGGGACCCACGGGACAGATAGTGGAAGGTGAAATACGTTTTCGCACCCATGCGTTCAAAAAGGACTCTACGGGAAAGAAGATTCCCGTGTACGAAACAGACGACGAAGGTAACGTCGTCCTTGACGAAAAGGGTAAGCCCGTCAAGAAGAAAAACGAGCTCGGCGGGACTCTATTCGAGATGGAGGACAAGGTCTACGATATAGCCAAGATGCCTACCGAGGCGATGAGGTCTATAAGAGGAAGAGAAATTGCGATGATCTTCCAAGAGCCGATGACCAGTCTCAACCCCGTCTTCACCATAGGCAATCAGCTGGATGAAGTTTCTAAACTTCACATAGCCGATTTACCCAAGGATAAAATCAAAGCAAGAAGCATCGAGATGCTCAATCGAGTGGGAATAGCCGACGCGGAAGGCGTGTACAAAAAATATCCTCACGAGTTGTCCGGCGGTATGAGACAGAGAGTAATGATAGCCATGGCTCTCATCTGCGACCCTAAACTCATCGTAGCCGACGAGCCGACCACGGCTCTCGACGTCACCATTCAGGCACAGATACTGGATCTGTTACGCGATATTAAGGAGAAAAACAAGAGCAGTATCCTTCTTATCACTCACGATCTGGGCGTGGTTGCGGAGATGGCGGACTACGTAGTCGTCATGTATGCCGGTAAAATCATCGAAATGGGCACCACGGAAGACATCTTCGACCGTCCTCTGCACCCCTATACTGTCGGATTGCAGAAGAGTAAGCCCACCGTGGACGACGACGATACCAAGGAACTGTATTGTATCCCCGGTTTCGTCCCCAATCCCGTCGATATGCCCGATTACTGTTATTTCAGAGACCGTTGCGACAGATGTATGAAAAAGTGCGCGGGAGAATATCCGGAGCTTATTAGCGTGACCGATACTCATAAAGTCGCTTGCTACCTGTACGAGGACTCCAAGGAGATAGATAATGTCTGAAAACATCGAAAATAAAATCACTCCCGACGAAAAACCCCTTCTCGAGGTCAAACACCTCAAGAAATACTTCGTCGCGGACACCAATTTCTTCGGCAAGCCTATCAAGTTTTTGAGAGCGGTGGACGACGTTTCGTTTACTCTGGAAAAGGGCAAGACCTTAGGCATAGTCGGTGAATCCGGTTGCGGAAAAACCACTATGGGCAGGACCCTTCTCAGACTCTACGACATAACCGGCGGCGAAATATATTTTAACGGAAAAGAGGTTTCGAAAATCCGTAATTCCGAGTTTGAAAAGCTCCGCCCCAGAATGCAGATGATATTCCAGGACCCGTACGCCAGTCTCTCTCCCCGTATGAGAGTGGGCGAGATTATAGGCGAAGCCGCGCTCGAACATAAAATCGTCGATAAAGAGCATTACAGAGAATACGTGCTTCAGGTGATGAAGATGTGCGGTCTTCAGCCGCATTACTTCGAGAGATATCCTCACGAGTTTTCGGGCGGTCAGAGACAGCGTATATGCATAGCCAGAGCGCTGGCGCTGAAACCCGAGCTGGTCGTGTGCGACGAGCCCGTATCGGCTCTCGACGTGTCCATTCAGGCGCAGGTCATCAATATGCTGAGAGACTTGCAAAAGGAACTGGGACTGGCGTATATCTTCATAACCCACGACTTGTCGGTAGTCAAACACATCTCGGACAACATCGGCGTCATGTACCTCGGACAGATGGTGGAATACGCGTCTAAGGAGCAGATCTTTTCCAATACGCTTCACCCGTATACCAAGGCTCTGTTCTCGGCGGTTCCCGTTCCGGATCCTCACGTCAAGATGAACAGGATAATCCTGCAGGGCGATATTCCGTCTCCGGTCAATCCTCCCGAAGGTTGCCGCTTCCATACCCGTTGCAGCAGTTGCATGGATATTTGTAAGCGTTATAGCCCGAGATACAGAGAGATAGAGCCCGGTCATTACTGCGCCTGCCACCTCTACGATACGGAAGAAATGCTCTCCAATTATAAAGAGAGAGACCGCCTCGCCGAGATGGAAAAAGCCTCTATCGAGAAGCTTAAAGCCGAGAAGAATGAAAAGAAAAAGAAGAGAAAAGGCTGAGCTGGATACGGAAACCACAATAGCCGATATGAACGTGGAAGGCTTCTCCTGGTACGACCCGTCGAGGAAGAAAAACCCCGACGCTCCGCCGGTGAGTCTCACGAAGGGCGAACGTCGCGCGATGATAAAAGCGGCGCTTGCGGTACTCGCTCCGTTTATATTGTGTGTGGTGGCGGCTTTCGCACTCGTGTACTTCATCGCATACGCGTGGCTAAAATGATATTTAATTTATGGAGAACGATATGAAAAGAAAAGCTTTGATCGTAATTACGATTTTGATTTTAATACTTGCCGTGGCAACGGTGCTTACCGCTTGCGACCCCGATGAACCGGGTTCGGGTAGCGGCTCCGGTACTCCCTCGGGTACTCCTTCCGGTACTCCCGGTACGACGCTCGGTGACGTTAGCATAACTTATACCGCAATCGACGGCATAAAATACGCAGACGACAATCCTACTTCGGTCGAGAAAGGAAGCTCTCTGGACTTTGCATTCGAAGTTAACGTCTTCTATGAGGGGACTCCCGTAGTCAAAATCAACGACAGAGAACGAGAAGTGTCCTACGACGAAGATACCTACACGTATACTTGTCATGTAGGCAGTATCATCAGAGATTCCGTAGTACAGATCGAGGGCATCTCGGAGGCAAAACCTACAGTGTATACCAGCGAGAGCGGTAACGGTACGATAGAAAGTCCCTTCCTCGTCAAGAAACCTATCGACTTGGTCGAAATGGCAGACGTTATCAATAACGAAGGTTCTCAGGATTCTTCCGCAATGAAAATCCTCGGTTATTATAAGCTCTGCAACGATATCGATTTAAGAGGAGAAGAAATAGACGTCATCGGCGACGGTAGCAACAATCACGCGTTTTTCGGCGGTTATTTCAACGGCGACGGTTATACGATCTCCAACTTCGAAATCAACGCGGACGGAAAAGACTACGTAGGACTCTTCGGAATAGTTCAGGCGTACAATTGGCTAAGCTTTACCGGCGGTGTTATTTACGAACTTAAGATATCCGACTTCACCGTAACCGCACGCAACACCGGCAGTACCGTATTGTGCGGCGGTCTCGTGGGACAAGGCTTCGGCGCTACGCTGATACTCTGCGAAGCCACCGACGGTTCTATAGAAATATACGGCGACGACAACAACTTTTCGTACGCGGGCGGTCTCGTGGGACTGCAGAGAGCCTTCGAAGATCCCTTCTATTCGAAAATCGCTTATTGCTCCACCGACAACGTCGATATCAACTGTAATTCAGGTTCGACTTTCGTCGCGGGCGGCATAGCGGGTTACGTATATTCCGCAGACGAATATATCGTATCCGTTGTCCACAACTGTTATACCACGGGCGACGTAACGGGCGCTTTCTATTCCGGCGGCATCGTAGGCTGGCTGGGGACCAATTCGTCCGTAGTCAATTGTTATTCTACCGGTGACGTCACCGCGGATACTCGTATCAAAGATGAAAAAAACGCCAAAATGTATTGCTACGCGTACTCGGGCGGAATAGTAGGCTTGGCACAAAACGAAACCGCCATAGTCGACTGCTTCTCCCTCGGCAAGCAAGAAGCTTCCGCGGCTCTGGGTAGCAAATATTGCAATACGGGCGGAATAGTAGGCTCCGTTGACGACCCGTACGCGGACGATTACAATAGCGGTTACGAAGCCAGCGTCTACAACTGCTACGTAGGTACTTCGGATGCCTTTAATCCCACGTCGGCTTCCGATATCAGGAATAAACTGTATTGGCACAGACTCGACTGGATCGTCGAGGACGGAAAACTCCCCCTCATCAATAACGGCACGAGCATCGTCGACGAGGACGGCAATGAAATTAAGAACTATTCTTACGCTATTACTCTCGACTTCGGCGAGTATAAGGATTCGAACGACTCCTCCAAGTACGTCATAGTCATTCAGGACCAGTACGAAGCAATGTCGTTCTGGTATCAGATATACTCGTATTATGCGACTTCCGGCGGCGGATACGGCATACCTGCCGCGATTAAAGCCAAAGGTAGCAGCGCGTCTTATTCGTATTTCTTCGACGCGGAAAAGACTCTTCACGTCCCTGCGGGTTTCGTTCCCACCAGAACGATGACTCTCTACGTAGGATTTTCCGATTATTCGGAAATATCCGATGTCTATTACGTTATTGCTCAGACCGATTCCGAACATGCCGAAAAAGTCGTCTTGACTCTCACCACCGAATGGGACGATTCGGCGGGTGCATTCGTATTCGTTTGCGAAGATTCCTACGGCAGTCATAGCGGGACGTATTCCTACGACGGCAAGATTTTGACCTTCAACGATGCAAGATTCGGTCGTTACTACAATACGGGTTCTATTTACAGTCAACAGTCTAACACTTATAACGGTATTATCGAAGACGGCAAAATTAAGCTCTTCGGCGGTCTGTATACCGTCACGGACGAAGACGGCTCTCAGGCGGAAGTGGAGTTGATCGACGAGACCGCTCCCCTCATCGCGATAAAAGCGTCATCCGCCGTATCTGGCAGTTATTATTATAAGAACAACGACACGACGTACGTGTACGTATTCTATACCGACGGAACGTGTGAAGAAATCAGCTACAAAGCCGGATTCGTGAATTACGACGCTTTCAGCGGCGAATACTCCTTCACAGACAACGGCAATATAAAAATAGACGCCTATTCTCTGTGCGAAGCCGTAGTGTCCGACGGCGTTATCGTCTCCGTAGACGGCAACCAAGTTTCTCCCGCGGACGGCTACAGAGGAGTATGGTATCTGTCTTCCAAGTCCGACAAGCGTTATGAATTCGATGGTGCGGGCAACTGGAGATATTATTACTACGGTTATATCGGCGGTAACGAGTCGAGAATAGACGGCGCGTCCGGAACCTATAGTATACAGGACGTCGACGGCTCTATAGTGCTCGATAACGGCTACACGGCGTATATCGGCGAGGACGGATTATTGAACGTAGTCGGCGGCGACGACGGTTACGTCTACGGTCAGAAAAACGGCAACTACGGCGTTTGGACTGATGCCGACGGTGCTACGGAACTCCGTCTCGAGGGTATCGCTAAAAACGGCGTCGGCAACGCGAGAATCATCTATTACAACAGAACGGACAGCATAACCTATAAGGGTATCTACGATTTGACTTATTCTACCGATATGCTGGAAGAAGGCGTCATTTGCCTATTCTATGAAGGAGATATCTTCGGCAGACTCCGTTACGACGCGGCTAGCGGAGTACTCGACGGCGACGTGTACGATCAGTCCACGGGCGAGAATATCCCCTATACCCTCTATAGACAGGACGAATATCTCGGAGAATGGCTGATAGACAAGACCGTAGCGGGAGACGAATACACCTTGACCTTCAACGGTTTCGGTTCTTATAAATCGCAATATGCTCCCGTCTCGGGAAAACTCACCATCGTAATGGGCGACTCTAGCCCCGTCGAAGTGGATTACGTTTTGGAAAACGGCACTCTGTCGGGATATTTCGTCTTCGACGGCATAACCTTCAACCTCTCGTTCAACGACGGTAAAAATACGATAACGATAGTCGGTGCGGACGACAGTCAAAATCTCTTCAGAGACAACGAGCTGAGCGGAAAGGTCTTCTTGGACGAAGACGGCGTCTCGTACTCTTTCGAAGGCGACGGCACCGAGAACGGCGGCACCCTTACGGTCGGCAACGACACTTATTCTTATATTATCGGAGCGGGCGACGGCGTAGCCATCGTCTACGAGCAGGATAAGGAAGCGGGCTCGCTGTCTATAGAGACCGGTGAAGCGGGCAGATATTACAGCCTGCAACTTAAAGGAAACGTCGTGAAACTCGGCGAGAAGCTGGACTTCACCGGAGAATGGGCGGTCAACGGAATCTATGACGATTCTCTCGTCGTCGGTACTGCCGATCTGGACGGCAACGTCTACGTCAAGACTCCTATGGAGACGAGTGACGCAAATAACAAGAACTATAAGATAGAAGGAAACTTCAAAGTCAGCGCCGACGATTATCTTTATTACGCGGTCAACAGCGATATGACGATGTATTTCATTAAATTGAAAGACAATCTCTTCGTACTGTCTCTGTACCTCGATTGGTTCAATTATTCCTCCGCGGAAGTCGACTCCGACGAGGATGAAGACGCTACTTGGAATTATAGCTACGTAACCTCGTCCGATGAATTGAAAGGTTCCTGGGTCAATGAAAAGAGCTCTCAGAAGTACTCATTCGACGGCACCGGATGCAACCCCGAGTTTATGGGTATATATGCCGTAGGCAACGTGAACAACAACAGCGTTTCCGATATGTACTACTACGCGCAATGTAAACGTAAGGACGGCAACGGTATCGATTACATCGTCGTCAACTCCTATGCCGCCGCATTCAAGATCGTGTTCTGCGACGTAGTAGAAGGATCCGACGTCGATCAATATCGCAACGAGGACCATACGAGAGCGTTCACTCTCGTGGCGGTCGATCTCTCCGACTACGATCTCCTCAACAGAGATTTCGACGTTACGCCGTCAGAGGAATAAAAATGATAGATATAGACAGAATCAATTTCCTCGCAAGGAAGTCTAAGTCGGAAGGTCTGACGGAAGAAGAAAAGCAAGAGCAGGCAGTCCTCAGACGCGCTTATATCGACAGCGTCCTCGGTAGTCTGAAAAGCGAGCTCGACAATACCTATATCGTAGAGCCCGACGGGACTAAGAGAAAAGTCTCTAAAAAGGACTGACGTTCTTAATAACAATTACCGATCTCCGTGCAATCGCACGGAGATTTTTTATTGTGTAAAAAAAGTTTTACAATTTTCACATACATTTCACTTTTAAAAAGTGCGATATTTGTAAGTCGGTGGTATGTTCGTTTTTTATAATGTGTGCGTAAACCTGTGGGATCTCCTAATATTTTTCGTTTCACGGGTTTATTCGTCACAAGGGCGGAAGGTGACGAAAGGTTGTCGGAGACGACGTACGGTCCGACAGCCTGTAGTCGAGGAGAGTCACATAACTCTCCTCGACTAAAAAATGTCTTTTAATTAAGAGGAAATAGTGTTACAATGACAGAGCAGATGAAAGAGATGAGTTGTCAAGAAAAGCGTAACGACGTCTTGAGACGGACGATAGGTACGATAGTCGTCGTACTGCTCTTTTTGATTATAATCGCAGCTCTGAGATATTACGACGTAGTCAATATGAGAGCCGCTACCGGATACGACGAGTTTTGCGACGCGGTGCTAGACGTCGACGGAGACGTTGGCGACAGATTGATTTTAAGAGGCAAGTGGGAGTTTTATTATAATCAATGGATTATAACCGACGGCATAGAAGAACCCGTGCTTACCGGCTATCTCAACAGCTCCGACAGGTGGACGGGGAGAGAGTTTTCGGGGGAGAAGTTGCCTCGTACGGGGTACGCCTCCTACAGAATGGTCGTCAATAATTACGTCTCGGGTGAAGAAACTTATTTTGGACTGTCAGACTTTGTCCCGATGAGATTGTACGTCAACGGGCAAGAAGTGGCGTCGAGAGGTACGATGTCCAGAGACGAGATATACTCGGTAAAAAAGACGTCCGAAGAAATATCTCCTTTCGTCACTGACGGCGAGCCGTTGGAATTGGTTATAGAGATAGGATACAACGACTTCGGAGGAACATATCTTAATCCGTATCTGTATCGCGAAACGACTTCAGTCGTTGCGGATTTGTATTACAACGGTTTCTTTTTGGTCGCGGTGGCTTGCGTGGTCCTAATAGGCATCATCATCGTGTTTTCTACCGTAATATGGGCTCATAAAATAACCGATCTGGCGCCGATAGTCTTCGTCGCGGGCATAGTTGCGTTCTATTTGTGTTCTACGGAGATTTTACAAAAAGGTTCTCTTTTCATCAACAACGTCGATTGGGACGTCACTTATTATACGACCTGGATAGGCGGTGCGCTGGCGATTTTCTTTTCCACGTATCTGGTTCCCGTCAGACATTCCCTGCATAATAAAATCGCCGCCGTAGCCGACCTCGCTCAATACGGCGTTATGACGGCGTTTTATTTCCTCTATCAGGGATATGAATTCCGATACGTCTTCGGGCTCGTAGCCGCATTGATACACATAGTGCTGTTTTTACCGATAATATTGAGAGATACCGTCGGGAAAAAGCCTCTCCCGTATCTGCGCGCCATCGTCGTGTGTCTGACGATCGCAATGGTCGCTATAGACAATATGGACGTAACGGGCGGCATATGTTACGACGTATCGGGCGTTACGGGCATATTGGTCATCGTCATAGTCGCCCTGATAGTAGCGATTATCGTTATAAGGACAAAAAACGACCATAGGGACGCCTTGACCGCGCTGACCAACGTGAGAGAAATAACGGCAATTAAAAGCAACGCGCTCCGCTCGCAGATCAATCCTCACTTCCTCTTCAACGCGCTTACGCTTGTCAAAAGCGAGTACGACAACGGCAACGATAGAGGAGAAAAAACTCTCGAAGAACTAAGAAAGCATATCGGCAGAGTATTCGAAGCGCAGGAAGAAGAACTCATTCCTTTCTCCGAGGAAGCGGTCTTCGCCGAGGACTATTATCATATAGAGCAGACCCGTCGCTCCGAAACGCTCCCCGATATAGAATGGGACGTCGCCGACGAGGACTTTTTGGTTCCGCCGCTGATTTTACAACCTATCATAGAGAACGCCGTCAAATACAGCGGCATAGACCGTCGTAAGGGCGGCAGAATAACGATAAGCACTTCTGCGGACGAAAACGATTTCATCCTCACGATAAAAGACAACGGTATAGGCTTCGACGTCAATAAGCTGAGACGTACGTCTACGGGTATACGCAACGTCACTCTGAGAGTAGAGCTCCTTTTAGAAGGCTCACTGACAATAGACGGGACGGACGGTACGACCGTAAAAATCGTTTTTCCTAGAGAAAACGCAAAAATTTCGGGGGGGGGTACCTTACTCGGAGTCGAGTATGAGGCATAAGCTGCGGTAGGACGTAATATGAAAGCGACTAAAGAAAAGAAGTGGATAATATTCGACGCGACGGTGTTTATCGCGATACTGTTGATATTGGTGTCTATATTCTATATCTACGAGGCGACTTATATTAAGAAAAACGGCTACTCGCTCGTAAAAGACGCCGTACTCGATATGACCGACTCGGAGTTGACGCCCTATGCTTCTCCCTTGGACGGAGACTGGGAAGTATTCTATAATAAATGGATAATTACAGACGGAGAAGAAGACGCCGAGCCCGATTTCATACTCGATATGAGCGACAGATGGACGGGACGAGAACTCGACGGCGAGAAGTTGCCCTCCACGGGATACGCTTCTTATAGAATTAAAGTGGAGAATTACCCCTACGACGGACTACTGTCGGCAGGCTTCACTTACCCGCATCCCTTCAGACTCTATATAGACGGAGTGGAAGTGTCTCACGTCGGCGAGATGTCCAGGACAGAGGTCAACGGCTCGACTTTTCCCAATAAGGAATCAGACTTTTACATCGCGGAGAAGGGGAGCTCCTTTTACGTAGTACTGGAGCTGTCTTATACGGATAAAGGCGGCGTCACGAGAGGATTCTACCTCGTCAAAGACCCCAATGTGGGCTTTTTCGACGAAGGATGGATGTTCGGCAACTTCAATTTTTATATTTTGTTCGCCGCGGTTCTTTTCATGATTATCATACTTATTTTCAGTATCCTGTGGAGGAAAGAAAAGGGCTCCGCGGGTATATTGACCGCTTCGATAGCTTTGATATTGATTTACTTCGTCTCGGAAGAGCTCGTCTTCTCCTTGTCGAGGATGTTCGGGATAATAATAAAAAACCTAGAGTATTATGTTTTCTTAGGGACGGGGATAGCCGTGGCGGTGTTCGTCTCGGGACCGGTTAAGGAAAAGATGATTAAAATGCCCCTCGCTCAGGTCATATTCCACGTCGTAGCGTACCTAATATCGTTTTTGTTGCTATGGCTACTTAAAGCGTATAGTTTCCGAAACCTCTCAATATATATCGCATTTTTATCGTTCTTGCCCATAGTCTACAGACTGGCGGAGGGGTATCATTACGACAAGATGGTTGCGGCGTACTACATAGCCTCTATCGGCATACTGGTGTCTACCTTTATGGAGCTGGTCAATCTGGTGGGCGGATTCACCTTCGGCACGGAGGGCGTGGGTATGTTGATAATGCTGGTGACGCTGTTCTTCAACGTGTTGGCTCTGATGGTTATGATAAGGAAAAATTATAACAGAGCTCTGTTAAAAGTCGAGTCGGAAAACAAGCTGGACGAGCTAAAAGACTACGCTTACAGGAAGAGAGTGAGTAAAGATTTTATGAGGGATACTCTCGTCGCGGTGCAGTCGGCGTATGCCGTCGACAAGAAGGAAGGCGACGCTATGATAGAGGCATTCGCCAGACATTTACGTTACAACGTCGATTCCGAGTACGTCAGAGAGAAGACCTTCTATGAAGAACTCGACAATGCGGAGACTTGGGTCGCGATAGAGAAAGAAAAGGGAAAGAGCATAGAGCTTCTCTATGACCTCGACTTCACAGATTTTCAGATTCCGATATTGACTATACAGCCTCTCGTAGAGGCTTTGACTGGTAAGGACGAGTCTGCTACCGTCCAGATTAAGAGTTATTTGACGGACGCGGATTGCGTGCTCGAAATTATTTCGGACCTCAACCCTGTTGACTTAAATCCCGATTGCGGTTATACTATTGACAACACGCGAGAAAGGATACGACCTCAAGGCTGGACTCTCACCGACGAGTCTCGCCCCGACGGTATCGTTTTGAGGTTGGTAAGGCACAGGTTGGATGAAGATAATAATAGTGGACGATGAGGTAGGCGCGATAGCTATCTTTCAGAGTCTGGTTTTGAATAAACCCGAGATAGATTACAAACCGTTTTCTTCGGCGACTGCGGCGCTGGAATATGCCGAGAGGTCTGATATCGACGTGGCTTTTCTCGACATCAATATGCCCGATATCGACGGCATCGAGCTGGCTTCCAGGCTTATTAAACTCCATAAAAACATCTCCATAGTATTCATTACGGCATATACTCAGCTGGAAGAAGAGTTGAAACAACGTTTCGGCGATAATCTCAAAGCATTCTTCTACAAGCCTTACAGCGAGACGGAATTGGCTATACTTCTCGCTCGCCTCGCAGGAGACAGAAGGGTAAAAATAACCGCTTTCGGCGACTTCGGCGTCACGGTCGGAGGCGTGCAGGTGGACTTCGGTTGCAATAAGTCGAAAGAAATCCTCGCATATCTCGTGGACCGACGTGCGGAATCCGCCAGTATGGCGGCTGTCTGCGGCGCGGTGTGGGAAAACGAAGTCTATGAAGAACCCGTTAAAAGGAAGTACCAAAACGCCGTTTCCAGACTAAAAAAGACCTTCGAACAGCTCGGCGTGGGCAACGTCATCGTCAAGACTCGCAACAATATCGGGATAGCCGTCGATAAAGTGGTCTGCGACTGGTGGGATTATCTCAACGGCAATCGCGACGCGTTCAAGGGCGACTATATGATGAATATCCAGCTGGATTTCGCTACCGAGAGATGCGCTCTATTGAATGCCGATTATGAATAGATTTTAATAGATTATGCGAAAAAGCCGTCGTTTTTCGACGATTTTTTGTTGTTTAGCGGAATATTTTTTAATTAGTAGTTGACTAAGTCGCGGTTTGCATATAGAATTATGATAATATCATAGGAGGATATGTCCGTGGTCAAAAAGTCCGCTCGCCGTTTTGTGTACGCAATCGTCGTTGCATTGATTGTGCTTTTTGCGATAATTATGCTCTCCGAGTCCGTTTTTATCGGCGTCGACGCGGAGAGTTTTTCATTTTATAGCAGGACTGCCCCGCCGACTTTTTACGGCGCGACCGATATATATATGGATAAAAACGTCGTCGAGTCTTTCGACCCCGACGACAGTCGCTTCCGCATAATGGCAAAAGACTTCGAGGACGGAGACGTAACCTCGGATATCGTCGTCGAGTCGTCCGACGTTATTCCTACCGTCTCGGGGGAATATTCCGTCGCATACGCAGTGACCGATTCCGACGGCAACACCGCTCGTATCACGGTTCCCGTACACGTACTGGATAAAGAAGACGGCGAGTGCAGAGTCGTCAGGACGATAACAACCCTGCCCGCGATGAAGAATCTCTCCCTCGCCGGTACGGAGCGTTGTAACAACGGAGATCGCCAGATACTCGGCGTCTTTTTGCCGGCGGGTATTTCCGCGTACGTTAAAGTCATAGATTCCGACGTCGATTTTCAGATAACTTATTTCACCAACAGTAAAAACTATAATGGTTTCAATACCGTCAAAGCGTCTTCCGACGAGTATCAGAGGATAAGCAATCCTAAGTACGATACGGTCGACGAAGATAAAAAGAGCCTCACCGCGACCATGCCGTTGATTACATCTCCGCGGCTTAACGAGGAACGTATCGACGTAACCTATAAGCTGGAGATTAAGTTCGGTCCCGAGGTCAGAGCTCTCGATTATTATCATTACGGAGACAATGAGGAAGTCTTCAAGGAAAAATGGCGCGAGTCGGGTAACGATTATGCCGTGATCGACGGCGAAGCCGCGCTTATGGTAGTCCCCTACGGAGATATAGACAATATAGGCGACGTCGACGGAACGATCGGCTCTCTCGACGAGACTCTGGATTATTACCTCGCCGTCGTCGATCGTATGGACGCGATGCTAGGGTTGTCTCTTGATCCCGACGATCCTCTTGACCAAAATTTTCGTATAAAATATACAATGGCGGCGGATTCCTCTTCGTCTGCGGGCGCGTATTATGCCGGTAGCTATATAGCGGTCTGCTCAACTTCCATAAGAGGATTTTTCTGTTACGGATGGGGCTCTCTTCACGAAATAGCTCACGGGTACCAGGGATATATGGGCAAGGGAATAGGCGGCGGATACGATCTCTACTTCAACGAGACGGGCAACAACGTCCTCGCTCACTACGTTCAGACGGATAAAACTCTGTATCGAGCCGACCACGACTGGATGGGGACTAAGGAAAACCGAGAGGACGAAGACAACGCGGGGAGACTTAGCGGAGAGTACGTCTTCCATAACGACGAGGGTACTTACACCAATTGCCGCGACAAGCTCTTCTTTATAGTCAATCTTTTAGACGCCTTCGAGGGCGAAAAGAGTTACGGAAAGCTGTTTTCTTACTATAGGAAATTCGTTTCCGATCGCGACTTGGACAGAAGCAAATACACCGTGACGGATATTTATGCGGCGTTCTTCGCCGATGAATACGGCGCGGATATAACGATGTACCTCGATGCCTGGCAGGCACCTTTATCCGACGTAACGAGACGTGAATTGATGAAAAAGGACCTCGCCGTTTATGCGTTGACGTCGGATGTGCTGACGGAAGCTTCTCTTGTTAAGTTGACCATCAACGAAGGACTCACGCTTAAGCACGGATTGATTAAAGAGGACGTACTCGAGAAGTATTCCGTTCAAGGAGATTTAACCGTCGACGTGGAGTCCGACGATATGTCGGCGATAGAAGGAGCAGTGCTGTCTTTATTCCGCGACGGCGAGTACGTGGAGAAGAAAGAGATAAGCGGCTCTACCGTATCGTTTACCGACCTTCCCGTAGGAGAATATGAAATAAGAGGTCCCGTGGCTTATTCGTATTCGCCCGACGACAAGGCTATCGCTTACGACTATACCCGAGTTATTGTAAAAGAGGGCTCCAACACCGCTTCGATACGCTTCTCCGTAGGCAAACAACAGCCTACCGATTCCCCTATAACGATTATGCTGGTCAGCTACTACAACACGATAGCATACTCGGTTACGCTGTCGGCAAACGCCGAAGGTGAACCGTATAAAAAGGGCACTGCCGTCTACGGCTCGGGCAATCCAGGCAACCACAACGATACTTGGGGAGCCCAACCCGACGTAACTTTCGCCAAGATAACGTATAAAGATAAAGACGGCAACGTCAAATACGTCGCGGAAATTAAAGGCAGACAGGACTTTAATTCGATTGCGGATAAGTATATAGACCTAGAACTCGACTACGGAGATATCATAGAGGTCTACGTCGCCGCCAATCCTCAATGGGTCAAGGTCTCTTCCGTCCTTACGGGCGCCGATATCTCCGCTTACGCATCCTCATTCAATACTCGTGAATATCTCGTTACGGAGCAGGGACTCAAGGCTCTCTACGCGGAAGACTTCGACGAGCACGCCGTCTTGTATGAGGCAGAACGCAGCTACAAGATAGATAAGATTAATTCTCTTATCGCGTCGCTGGAAGATAAGGGAGATATCGCCAAAAACGATTACGCCGACGAGAAACGCGAGCTGTGCGCGCTCCTTATATCCATGTCGGATATAGACAGAGCCGCGTTTGATGACAGAGTATCGCCGTTGACAGAAGGAGTCGCTCCGACTTTTATAAAACAGTCCGAGTCCGTTACCGTAGATGTGGGCGCGGATACAGACTTAAAATCCCTTGTAACAGTACCCGACGACTGCATAGTTACGGTCAAGACGGATTTCAATCCCGACGTCCCCGGGACGTACGTCGTCAATTATATCATCTGCGACTGCGAAGGTAACGTTACGGAAACCTCGATAACGGTAGAAGTCCTCGACGCGTCGTCCGATAGCGGAAGTATCTCCGGAACATCCGGCGTAGCGGACGACGGCGAGTTCCCCGAGTGGATAGGATATCTCGTCACCGCCGCGGCGTCGTTTGCGCTCGGATGTATCTTTACCCTTATCGTCGACTCGGTTATTCGACGTAAGAAAAAATAATTTATATACATATATACGCACGCGTGCATAATAGCCGCATATACTATACATAATCATAGCCGTCTCAGGACGGCTTTTTCAATATCTTTACGAAAAGAATAATATGAGACAATGTAATACAAAACGATATAAATGGTATTAAAATCGAGAGTTGCGAAAATAGTATGAAAAAATTTCTTAAAAATTTATTGAAAACGCTTTACAAATTTTTTAGGGGGGGTGTATTATTATACAAAATTTAAGTCTAGGCGAATAAACACGATTATTATTAAATGGAGGTAAAAATATGAAGAAAACAACAATGCTGGCTGTTTCGGTCGTTTTGGTACTGGTCGTTGCTTTTACGCTCGTGTTAGCGGCGTGCGATGACGGTAACGATAAATCCAAATGGCTGGAAGACGCTGTGGAGCGTGACGATTATACGTCCGTGTACGATAAGATCGGTAAGTCCGTAACCATTGCCGACGTCACGGAAAACTCCGACGGCTCCGCGACTATTACAAAAGACGGCAAGACCTATACTCTCGGACTGGACTTCCTGTCCATGGCTATGGTCTACAATTGCACTCCTGCGGGTGGCTTCGAGACGGAAGAAGACGTCTACAATCAATGGTGGAAGCTCTATATCCAGCGTTGGAACAAAGTCGTCCCCGAAGTACCCCTTTACAGCAACCAATATTTCGATATCTATGCTGCCAAAATCGATCAATTCAAGACTTCTCCTTACTGGAGCGGTGCGGACGCGGTCGTAGGAGCTACTTCTACCGACGGTCAGATCATCCTCGGTTCCAATACTGAGCTCAGCGGTCTGTTCAGACTGGCGAGTTTCGGTAAGACCAGCCCCGGTTCTTCCGACCTCGATATTCAAAATCTTACCACCGGTTACTCCACTCTCGTAAGCAACTTCGACGGCGCTTATATCTGGAACGACGACGTTGTAGAAGAGCACTCCGACGTTATCAATTCCGACGGTACGCGTACTTTTACCCTTAAGATCAAGTCCGGACTTAAGGACAGCAAAGGCAGAGAGATCAATGCCGACAACTATCTCGCATATCCTCTCGTACTCAACACGCCCGTCTTCGGTGCGGCAGGCGGCTCTTCCAGCGGCTCGATGTCTCTGGAAGGTTACGACGAATTCCTCGAGTACGACGGTACCAATGCCTCAGAAGAAGGAGTCAGCAGATACTTCAAGGCTCTCAAGAAGCTTGGCGACTATGAATTCTCCGTAACGGTTTCCGAAGACTATGCCACTTACTATTATGCCAATACTTATGCGGCTTTTAGTCCTTCCGACGTCGATCTGTATCTCTGCGGAGCCAGTATCGTGGTAGACCCCGAGACCAAGTGCGTCGGATTGAGCGACAACTTCTATCAGACCGAAGTGAAGAACGACCTCAAGTCTTTTGTCAACGCGTCCAAGCTCAACGCCAACATCAACAACAACAGCGCAGAAGCCTTCGCGTTTACCGGTCCTTATACGGTTAAAGAGTTTAGCGCAGCCAACAAGACCGCGGTCCTCGAGAAGAATCCTCATTACGTAACCGAGACTTATCGTAAATTCGAACAGTCCTTAGACGGCAACATCACCACGGTCAGCTACGTTTACGTAACTTCCTCTACCCAAAACGCCATGCTTCAGAACGGTGAAGTCAACGTTCTCCAAGGTATCACCGGCGGAGACGAAACGAAAGCAGCCCTCGCGCTCTGCGCCGACGGTAAATTCAAAGAGACCCATTACGACAGAGCCGGTTACGGCAAGCTCGCATTCAAAGGCGATTACGGTCCCACCCAGTATATGGAAGTAAGACAAGCCATCATGCATTCCATCAACCGTCCTTCCTTCGCGGATACTTTCACCGGCGGTTACGGCGCGGTCGTCAACGGTCCTTATTATACCGGTAGTGCGGCATACAAGGCTGTTAAAGATTCGATAATTCTCGACGAGTATTCTTACAGTAAGGATAGAGCTCTGTCTCTCATTAAGCAAGCAGGCTTCGTATTCAACGCGGACGGTTCCGCTTACGACGAGGCGCAAGGCGGAGTCCGTTACGTAAAACTGGAAGGTTACTACCTCTCCGCAGCCAATATTCAATACGAGTCTCTCGACAAAAAGTACAGCACTACGAGAGTTAAAAACGAAGACGGTTCTTTCTCCTACTTCATGCCTCTCGTCATCAACTGGTCTTCTACCCTCAACAATCCCGTTTCCACTCTGCTTAAGACCACGTGGAAAGAGTCGTCGCTCGTATCCGAAATCGGTATGTACGTCACTATGACCGAAGGCGACTTCACTCCCATCGTCTACGGCGATTATTACCAGATGGCAGCCGCCGGATACAGCAGAGGCAATGCTCCGATCTGTTCTTGCGTCAACTTCGCGACGGGATTCACCAGTGCGGTCTACGATCAGTCGTTCTATTGGACTCTCGATCCCGATATGTATGCCGACTACAATATGCAATTGATGGATCCTGCGGACTTCTGGGCTGATTATCAATAACGATATATAACGTTAATTCGTTAGATTAGAGTGTGACGTGGGGACGGATTGCTCGCCCCCACGTTTGCACACAAGGGTATATCCTTATAAGAGTAAGAGTGTCCCGTTGTGTGCAAAATAAAAGTAATATTTATTCACGCAGTCGTATCGGATTAATTCTTGGAGAGCAATTATGGCAAAATATATTCTAAAAAGAATTCTTTATATCTTCCTCATATTTATAATTTTGTCTTTCGTACTGTTTATGATATACGGATTGATGCCGGGAGATCGCGCCGCGACAACGGCAGCCGACGAGGTCAGAGCCAATCGAAAACTCAATTATGAAGAGAGATACGAGTACTGGCAGAAGCGATACGGTCTGGACGGCAATCTTTTCCAGAGATATCTTCGCTGGATAGGCGTGTATCCTTATTCCGACGGTAGTTTTAACGGAATGCTTCAAGGCAACCTCGGTAGTTCGATTATTTATAACAAGCCCGTTACGGAGGTTATCTCCGTGCCTATGGGCAATACCGTTTTTATCAATATCTTTGCCACGATATTAGGTCTTGCCATAACGATTCCTCTCGGAATATTCTGCGCCGTCAAGAAGGGTAACAAAAGGGACGTAACGGTGCAGGTCTTCACTATAGTAGGCTACAGTCTGCCGACTTTCATTATAGCTATATTGTTTATATGGCTGTTTTCTATAGTTTTAAAATGGTTCCCGATAGCGTCCAACAGCGGTTTGAATAAGATTCTCATGGAATACGCCGCTCAAGGAGAATCCATAGAACAGGGCTCTTTTAAGTACTTTTGGATTAATTTGTATTGTTTGATTCTGCCCATCGTCGTCATGACTTTCGGGTCCCTCGGCGGTATGACCAGATACGTCAGAGCTTCCATGATAGAGGCGTTGTCTATGGACTGTATCCGTACGGCAAGAGCCAAGGGGCTCAAAGAACGCGTCGTTATATACTCTCACGCCTGGCGTAACGCACTCATTCCGATAGTTACGCTGGTAGTGGGGTGGTTTCTCGGAATTTTCTCGGGCTCGGTTATGATAGAGAGAATATTCGGCATCAACGGTCTCGGGAACCTTTATTATAAAGCTCTCGGAGACCAGGACAACGAGCTGATATTGGCTCTGCAGATGTTTTATATCCTCATAGGACTGGTAGGCAACCTTCTCATAGATTTGCTCTACGGTCTGGTAGATCCGCGTATCCGCGTCAATAAATAGGAGATAATTATGAAAAAGACAGACAATGAAAACAAGACGGTTTCTCAATCGAAAGTCTCCGAATTTTTTAAGAAGACGGGGTCTGCTTTTCTTAACGTCGGCAAGACTCTCTGGCGCTGGACCAAGCGTACATTCATGGGCGCGAGTAAAGACGTGGCTAACGACTTCAGCGTAGAGGCGATCGACAGTCCCGGTAAATTAGCCGTTAAATCATTTTTTAGCAGGAAGTTAGCCGTGATCGCCTTGGTCGTGCTGATAGCGTTGTTTTTGTTCGTATTCATCGGCCCGCTGGTCGTGCCGATAGACCTTGTCGGAGACAATCGTCAGGCAAACGTCGCTCCCAATTATTCAATGATGAGCGTACCTAGCGCTCTTAAAAACGATATCAAGACGATAAGCGGAGTGGGGTCGTTCACGATAGGACTCAGTAATTCCGGCAAGCTGTATATGTGGGGCGATACCGACAATAGACTTTTCTCAATCGATTATTCGGATTTTCCCGAAGAACTGGACGGCGCTACGATATCCTTCGCGTCGGCGGGCGACAGTCACATAGCGGTCATTACCTCGGACGGCAAGCTCGTTATGTGGGGTGACAAAACTCAGGGACAGTACGGTGCGGTCTCCGCGGAAAGCGGCATTTTACCCGAGCCCTCTCATCTAATAGACGGTACTATCGACGTAAACAATGTGGCGCAACTGGTCTGCGGCATCAACGCCACCGCAATCGTCTATAAAGACGGTACCGTGGATATATGGGGCAATAGCGGAACGTATAAAAACATTTCCGGAGTATCCTCGCTCACGGGTGTAAAAAAGATCGTCTTTTCCAGAAGCGTTGCGATAGCTCTACTGGAATCGGGAGAAGTAACCGCTTGCGGTGACGAAACGTTTTCGCTGAGTGCGATTAACGCCGTAGGCGCCGTCGACGTCGCGGCTACCAACGATGCTTTGGCGGCGGTATTGAAAAACGGGTCCGTGGAAGTGACGGGAGCCTTCGTCTATAACGAAAACGAAGTTCCGTCTACGGACACGGGAGAGAAATTCGTTTCCGTTTCGGGCGGCTCGAGCCATTTTCTGGCAGTCACCGATCAAGGTAAAGTCTATTCTTGGGGCAACGATTTTTACAGTCAGGCAAGCGTCAACGGATACGAAGGCGCTGACGCGGTGTATGCCGGATGTAATCAGAGCTATGTCGTAAAAGACGGTAAATTGGTGAAAACGTTCGGTTTGAAAGGTTTCCTTATGGGGACCGACGGAAAAGGCAGAGACACTTTTGCCAGAATCGTCCACGGCGGAAAAATGACTATGACCATAGGCGCCGTCGCCGTTATTATTTCAACCGTCATCGCGATAATAGTAGGATGCGTTTCGGGATACTTCGGAGGCTGGGTCGATATGATATTGATGCGTATAACCGAAATATTCTCGGCAATTCCGTTTTTACCGTTCGCAATGATGTTGTCGACCGTTATGAGATTCCTCCCCGTATCCGAAACGGGCAGAATCTTCATAATAATGTGCATACTCGGCGTGCTGTCCTGGACGGGACTTGCAAGAATGATAAGAGGACAGGTCCTTGCCGAGAGAGAAAAGGAATTCGTCATAGCCGCCAAGGCAATGGGCGTTAAAGAAGGACGGATTGCTTTTAAGCATATTTTACCCAACATTATTTCCGTAATAATAGTGAGCGTAACGCTCGATTTCGCCGGATGTATGTTGACCGAATCGAGCCTGTCCTACCTCGGGTTCGGCGTAAAAGACCCTCAGCCTACCTGGGGTAATATGCTGGACGGCAGTAACAACGAAAGAGTTATACAGAATTATTGGTGGCAATGGGTTTTTCCTGCATTGTTCTTAGGAATAGCCACTATATGCGTCAATATAATAGGCGATACGCTCCGTGACGTTATGGACCCCAAGTCGACTAAGGAGAAGTAGGAGGAAGAAGTATGGCACTACTTGAAATTAAAGATTTACGCACCTTTTTCCGCACCAAGAAGGGCATCGTAAAAGCGGTCAACGGCGTGAGCTATTCCGTCGAGCCCGGCAGGACTATAGGAATAGTCGGAGAGTCGGGTAGCGGCAAGAGCGTAGAAGCTATGAGTATCCTACGTCTTCTGGACGAAAACGGCTGGATAGAGAGCGGAGAGATCCTCTTCGACGGTAAGGACCTCACTAAGTTGTCGATGAATGAAATGTACAACGTTCGAGGTAACGCCATATCGGTTATTTTTCAGGAGCCGATGACCAGTCTCAACCCCGTCTTTACGGTCAAGAGACAACTCTCGGAACCTTTCATCATCCATCAGGGGATGAAGAAAAAAGAAGCCGAGAAAAAAGCTCTCGAAATGTTGGAAGCCGTCCAAATTCCCAATCCGGAAGCGGTCCTTAAACAGTATCCGCACCAGTTGTCAGGCGGAATGCGTCAGAGAGTAATGATAGCCATGGCGCTGGCGTGTAAGCCCAAGATACTCATCGCCGACGAGCCCACGACCGCTCTCGACGTTACCATTCAGGCTCAGATTCTTCATTTGATGAATAAGCTTCAGGAAGAGAACGGAACCTCCATCATCTTCATAACCCACGATCTCGGCGTTATCAACGAAATGGCGGACGACGTCGTCGTTATGTATTGCGGACAGGTCGTCGAGCAGGCTCCCGCGTCGGTTATTTTCACCGATTGCGAGCAGAGCCATCCCTACACGGAAGGACTGATGTACGCTATTCCTCGTCTCGACAGCGGCGGCAAGAAGTTAGAACCCATTCCCGGCAACGTGCCTCATCCTCTGGCATTGCCCAAGGGGTGTAAATTCGCCCCGAGATGTAAGTACGCCACCGCGCGTTGCGAGGAAGAGGAGCCCGAGCTGATAGAAGTCGCCCCCAATCAGAAGGTCAGATGTTTTTATCCTAAAAAGGAGGAAAGAAACGGTGTCGAACACAAAAAAGAAGTTGTTAAGCATAACTAACTTAAAAAAGTATTTCCCGATAGCCAAGTCGTCGATTTTTCAAAAAGAACAACTCTACGTGAAAGCCAACGAGGAAATATCTTTCGACGTCTACGAGGGCGAGACCATAGGCGTGGTCGGCGAATCGGGGTGCGGCAAGTCCACTCTCGGGAGAGTTTTGTTACAACTCTACGATCAGACCGCAGGCGAGTCTGTCTATTACGGCAGAAGTATGGCGGAAGTCGCGCCGTCATATATCAAGAAGACTCTTAAGCATCTCGATTCGTATATAAAAAAATACGAAAAGCTTCGTGAAAAGGCGGATAAATTGACCGCGCAGGCGGAAGCCGTGGGAGAGGACGAGGCGGACTTCTTTTTGCTCCAAAACAAGAATTTGGCAGTAGCCAATGCGGATACGGAACTCCAGCGTATAGTAAAGATAGTCGGAGGCTTTTTCGCGGTAAGAGATCCCGAGGGAATTAAAAAGAATCTCGAGATATACAATTCCAATATCCGTTACGTCCGACTTTCCGAGCGCGTATCCGATCTTAAGGTCAAACTGGATTATGCAGAGGGACGCTATTCCGACGTCGACGATAAGAAAAAACCGCGTTTGAAATTAAAACTCGATAAGGCGAAGAGAACTCTTGATAATGCAGCGAAACTCCGCGACAACGAGAAGGCTCGTTTCGAGGAATTGCTGGAAGAATTAAAAGCTATCAAGGATAAATATAAGGACAATCCGGACTTCGTCAAGTACGACGCCATGGTCGACGACGGAATAGACCTCGCGCGTCTTAAATATAACGAAATACGTCCCTTAAGAAGAGACCTGCAGATTATTTTCCAGGACCCGTACTCGAGCCTCAATCCTCGTATGACGGTAGGTCAGATAATAGAAGAAGGACTGGTTACGCACAACTTCTATAAGCACGGCAGTAAGGCGATGAGAGAGTATATTCTGGAGACTATGAATAAATGCGGTCTTCAGGACTATATGCTCCACCGTTATCCGCATCAGTTTTCGGGCGGTCAAAGACAACGTATATGTATAGCGAGAGCCCTGGCGGTCAAACCGAAGTTCGTCGTGTGCGACGAGTGCGTCTCCGCTCTGGACGTCAGTATCCAGTCGCAGATAATCAATTTACTGGAAGAATTGAAAGAAAAGGAAGGTCTCACGTACCTCTTCATCTCTCACGACCTCTCGGTAGTCAGATATATCAGCGACCGTATATGCGTAATGTATCTCGGGAATATCGTGGAATTCGCCGACGCGGAAACAATCTTCAACGACCCCCGTCACCCTTATACCGTAGCCCTCCTCAGCTCCATTCCCACTACGGACCTCGATAGTCTGGAAAAGGAAAGAATACTCTTAGAAGGAAGTATCCCCAGTCCCATCAAGCCCCCGTCCGGATGTAAATTTCACACACGTTGCTATATGGCGTGCGATAAGTGTAAGCGCGTCCCGCCGCCGCTGACGGAAGTAGAACCCGGGCACATAGTGGCGTGTCACTTCCCCGAAAAGAAATTGTCGGAAAACGGCGAGTATCTCTTTGAATTGCCTAAAATGGTCAAGAAAACCGCCAAGGTCAAGTACGACAACGACAATGCTCCGTCGGAATGTCCCGAGGAGGACAACGACCGTGAGTAATATGAAATTACCCGAAGAAACTCCGAAAAGAGAAAGTTTCTTTTCGCTTACTTCTCGTCTTAACGACTTGTCGAAGAAGCAAAAAAACGCCTCCCCGTCCGCCGACGACGCGGCACCGGAAGCCAAAGACTACATCGCGATGATAATCTCGGCATTTTTGACGATATTCTTACCGACCGTCTTAGTATTAGGTGTATTGGTCGTGATAGTTATGGGGATATTCGGAATTTTCGGCTGACAATTATATCGATATGAAAAGAAGAAGCGTCGCGAGGCACTTCTTCTTAATTTGTATTGTATAATATTTCGGTAATTTATCAGTGAGAAACGGATGAATAAGTGTTTTATCTAAATGATTCTGCCGTCGTAGTTGACAGAGAAGTCTAGGTCAAGAGTTCGCTGACCGATTTCTTTTGCGTTGAAAAAAGTCGTTACGTAGAGGACGGCTTTTTTTAGTGCGCGGTCATAGAGTTCCGATACGGTCGAGTCGGACAGGACCGTTTCGTCGCCGTCGGTCGTTGTAGGGAAAGACGTCCTCTTTTCGTTGAGTACATCCCATTCTTCGGGAAGAGGATATTGCCGATAGCCGGCAGTGAAGAGATGAGGGGAGGAGAGTATCTTCTCGGCGAGAGCGGAAACGAGCTTTTTAGCCGCGCTGCCTTTATGCAAAAGATACGTGAACAGTCTCCAGGCGGATACGGCAAGAGACGCGTCCTCGTGAGAAAGATCGAGCCCGAGAGAATCTTTTGCCGTGCGAGAATAGAATGTGTGAGTGGCTCTTACCACGTCCTTGTCCCACGAGAAGAGTTTTGTGCTT
Organism: uncultured Christensenellaceae bacterium; assembly: GCA_964613035.1. Lineage (GTDB taxonomy): Bacteria > Bacillota > Clostridia > Christensenellales > DTU072 > CAVIQK01. Next base: position 146,424 of record CAZTFQ010000001.1, read on the forward strand.
TTATAATAAGGATTGCCGAAGCGTTTCATCGCATAGTATGCGTCCAGTTCCGTTTCGACCAGCATATGCGTGTTGTTTTTCCACTCGTCGCCGACGTGAGGAGCTACTTTGTGCTTTTGGGCGAAGAATATATACGGATGCATGACGGAGTCCAAAGCATAATGAGTAATAAACCCGAGGACGAAGGATAGGTCGTCTTCCGATAATTCTTTCGAGAGAGCTTCTTCGAAGCTTTCTTTGACTTTGACGGAATGGACTACGTCGCCGTATCCGCGCTTGACTTTATCGGACGAGAAATTGAGTCCGTACAGCACGTCTCCGCCCATCGAGGCGAAGTAATACGACTTTTCACACTTCTTTATCGTAGCGCGGATTGCCTCGGGAAGCAGACTTAAGACCTCTTCCGCGAATACGTAATGGGTCAGCGCGTTGGGCATAAAAACTCCTTCGAGCCCGAGAGGCTCTCGTATAAAAATCTTCTCTCGTGTCAACAATTCTCTAAGCACCAATCGTCGAGGAGAATTCGTATATATGATTAGGGAGAACTCACAGATGATAAGACGAGGAGAAATGTATTACGCGGATTTGTCCCCGGTCGTCGGGAGTGAACAGGGCGGCGTAAGACCTATACTCATCGTGCAGAACGATATCGGCAACAAGTATTCTCCCACAGTGATAGCCGCGGCGATTACTTCCAAGCTGGATAAGACTAAGTTGCCGACTCACATCGCTCTCAAAAAGGGCTTCGGACTGGAGAAGGACTCGGTGGTGCTTTTGGAGCAGCTCCGCACCCTCGATAAGCGTCGCCTTAAGACGAAAATAGGCGCTCTTCCTCTGGACGTTATGGAGTCGGTCAATAATGCACTAATGATAAGTTTAGGCTTCTTTATCGACTGATACGGGAGCCTATTCTGCTATTATCTCCACATCGTCGGCGGTTATCGTCTCGCGCACTCCGTCGAAGTCCGCCAATAGGAAACCGTCTTCGGATAGTCCCACGGCTACCCCTATACGATCTTTCACTCTGATTTTTTTGCCGATAGTGGCGGATATTTTTTTATAGCTCTCCAATACTTTTTCGTAGTATTCCGTTTCTAGAATAAGTATCTGCTTGATAACCTTGGCGATGACTTCTTCTCGGGTGGCGGACACCGCTTGCATCCTGAGAGTAGTGGCAATGTCTCTGATTTCCGAGACGTCGTTTTCCACGTTGATGCCTATCCCGAGAATGAGCGCGTTGACGGTAGGGGTGCAGGCGTATTCGCATAAGATCCCGCAAATTTTTTTTCTGCGGACGAGGACGTCGTTGGGCCATTTCAGCTCGGACTTGATTTCATATCCCGCCAGAACTTTTTCCACCGCCATCCCCGAGAGAATGACGTACTTGGTGGCGTCCTTAGGATCCAGTCGTCTGTTGAGTTGCAGGGTCATGTAAACGCCGCCTTTTTTTGAAATGAATTGTCGTCCGTCCTTTCCCATTCCTGCGGATTGCTGTTCGGCAATAACCACTCTGTCGTACGGAGTCAGCGTGGAACGCGCGTAAAGATTGGTGGAAGGGCAATCGAGAACCTCGACCTTAATGTCGACGCCTTCTTTTCTCAATTGCTTCTTTATCTTCTGTTTGTAAGTACACATATTTTAATCGCTGTCCAAATCGAATTTTTTCATCGTGCTTTTTATGTCGTCGTATCCGAATCCTCTGGAAACCAAATGACGAGACAATCTTTCGCGGAGCTTTTCGTCACGCTTTTTCGACCTCAAAAACTTCTCGGCTACGGCGTAACAACTATCGTTTTCGTCCGTTATATCGGAGAGGACCTTTTCTATTACGCTTTCCGAGATACCCTTTTCCGCCAGCTCGCGTTTTATCCGATGCTTGCCTTTAGATGCGGAATGAAGCTCGGAATACCTCGTCGCAAATCTCTCGTCGTCGATGTAACCGTAATCTTTGGCTCTGGTTACAGCCGTTTGACGAGACTCCGCGTCGAAGCCTCTCTCTTTCAATTTTCTTCTGACTTGCATTTCCGTCCGATCGAATCGGTCGAGATAATCAAGAACGTATTTGTACGCACCTTCGGGTGTCAAATCGTATTTTTTCGCCATAAAACCATTCTAGCACGTCAACAAAAAAAAGTAAATAACAAAGATTAGTTGACAAAATTTCCTCCCGATAATATAATTGCTCTTGCAAAACAAGATTTTTTCATACGATTGGTCTTGTTGCATAGCGATATGCACCCTTAGCTCGATAGGCTAGGGCTCCTGCAAAGCGTTAATTATGCGCCCTTAGCTCAACTGGATAGAGCGTTGGTCTACGGAACCAAAGGCTAGGGATTCGAACTCCTTAGGGCGCGCCAAAAGTAAGCGACGACGTTTTGTCGTCGTTTTCTTTTATCGAGATTGCCGTGAGGGTTGCTATTTCTTCGAGATATGACAAAAACATTCCCCGTGCATACATAAATATCGATACGTTTATAGACAAATACGATTTTATTTGTTATACTGTTTAATCATAAAAACATATAAAGAGAGACGGCTCGGATGCTTCAGATATTGCCTATTACGGACGAAAGCGAAAAAAACAGAGTTTTTTCCTCTTCGGGACTGCCCGTTCCGGACGGGAAATTATTTTTCGCGCTTCTCGAGGACGACGAAATAATCGGCGGCGCTGATATCTCGATAGGGGAAGTCGGCGCGATTAAGAGCGTGGCGATTGTCCCCGAGAAGAGAGGCAGAGGCAACGGAGACTTTTTTACGAGAGCGTTGATTTATAAGCTACAGACCGTTTCGGATAAAGTGACGATAGGCTACGTCGACGATTATTTCAGACAATTCGGATTTACGGAAGACGGAGACCGTATGGTCGCCGATAGCGAAAAAATTCATTTTCCGCACGCTTGCGGAGGGGAGTAAAACAATGGAATACGAGAGCAACAACTTTATTGAGGATATCGTCGTTAAAGATATAGAAGAGGGACGTATAGAAGCGCCTTATACGCGTTTTCCTCCGGAGCCCAACGGCTATCTCCACGTGGGACACGCCAAGAGCCTCAACATCAACTTCGGCATCAAACAGAAGTTTAACGGCAAGTGCAATCTGCGCTTCGACGACACCAATCCGACCAAGGAAGACGTCGAGTACGTCGAGAGTATCAAAGAAGACATCAAGTGGCTCGGATACGAGTGGGATAAGGAATTGTATGCTTCGGACTATTTCGGTCAAATGTTCGAATATGCGGTCGTTTTAATCAAAAAGGGACTCGCATACGTATGCGACTACTCCGCGGAAGAAATAAGAGATACCAGAGGCACGCTGACCGAACCCGGTCAGGAAAGTCCGTCCAGGAATCGCTCCGTCGAAGAGAACCTCCGTCTTTTTTATGAAATGAGAGACGGCAAGTATGCCGACGGCGAAAAGGTCCTGAGAGCCAAAATCGATATGGCGTCTCCCAATATGAATATGAGAGACCCCGTCATTTACAGAGTCCTGAGAGCTCATCATCACCGCACGGGAGACGAGTGGTGCATATATCCGATGTACGACTTCGCTCATCCCATAAGCGACGCTATTGAAGGTATAACCCACAGCATCTGTACTCTGGAGTTCGAGGACCACAGACCTCTGTACGACTGGGTGGTGGACGCGTGCGGTTTTGAAAAGAAACCTCATCAGTACGAGTTTGCCAGACTTAACATTCAACGTACGATAATGTCCAAGCGTTATCTTAAAAAACTCGTCGACAACGGTTCCGTCGACGGTTGGTCGGATCCCAGAATGCCCACGCTGTCGGGTATGAGAATGAGAGGATATCCCGCGGATGCCGTCAAAGATTTCTGCAATCGCGTAGGCGTGGCTAAAGCCAATTCCGAGGTGGATACGGCGTTGTTCGAGCATTGCGTGAGAGAGAATCTTAACGAAAACGCCGAGAGAATAATGCTCGTCAAGAAGCCTCTTGCGGTCGTTATAGAAAATCTCCCCGAGGGTGAGACGAGAAGTTTCGTCGTGGATAATATTCAGGGCAAGCCCGAGAGAGGTTCTCACGAAGTCACTATCTCGCGTAACGTCTATATCGACGCGGACGACTTTTCCCTAGATCCTCCGCCCAAATACAAGAGATGGGTTACGGGTGGAATGATAAGACTCAGAGGCGCTTATATTTTGGAAAACGCCCGTCCCGAGCTCGACTCGGACGGCAACGTCGTCAAGATATATTGCAATTATATCGAGGACAGCCAGAGCGGCGGAGCCAACGCTTCGATTAAAGTCAAGGGCGTCGTTCAATGGGTCAATGCGGAAGACGCGATAGACGTCACAGTCAACGAGTACGACTATCTGCTCCTCCCCGTCGTCGACGGCGTGACGGACTTCAACGAAAGAATGAATCCTTCTTCTCTAGTGGTCGTCAACGGCGCCAAAGCCGAAAAATATCTCGGAGAAAAGTCCGTCGGAGAAGCTTTCCAGGCAATGCGAGTAGGGTACTATAAATTGGCGAAACTCGACGGAAAAAGCGCCCTTATGTATAGCATCGTGGGACTTAAGGACAGCTATAACAAATAAAAAAGTCCTTTCGCGGTAAAAATGTTAAAATTGCCTCTTGAAAAACGAGAGACTTTATTATATAATATAAAACGTAACTATAGACTAGAGCAATAGTGCTCACCGATTACGAGGAGATAGAGATGTCGGTTTGCAAGCAATGCGGCGCCGTCAACGGCGACGATAAAAAGTTTTGTTCCGAGTGCGGATACGAACTCACCGCATTCGATCCCGGTGCGATCAAGCAGGCGCTTGATACCGTGGATAAAGAATTTTCGCGCGATATGAGAGCGGGCATGGATAAGTCTAAGCTGACTTTTATCTGCGACGTCTGCGGTAAGGTCAACCCCATAGACGTCCCCGGACACCGTTGTTCCAGATGCGGTAAAAAAATGCCGCGCAACACTTACGTCAAAGCGCTTAAATCCATTAAAAACTCCCCCGATTATTCGGAACCCGTGGTTAAAACTCCCTCTTTCGGCAGAGAAACCCTTCCGGTGGCGGAACAGCCCGCGGTTCAGGAAATTCCGCAACAGGCATATACCGGCGCTCAGCAGGTCTATCGTATGACGGGGAAGGCAAATCCTCCTCAACAGAACAATTCCATCGTACAGCCCTTCGTCATAGTGCCGTACGTCTCCCAAAATCAACCCTTACTCCAGTACAACCCCAATACGGTCTATCGTTATCGTAAATTTACGGAAGAAGAAAAACGCGAAAATCTCAAGGACCTCGCTCGTATAGAAAAGGCTCAGGAAGAAGAGGAACAGAGAAGAGCCGAGGCTAGGGGCGAAGCCGTCGTCAAGAAGAGCAATATCCGTCCTATGGCGATAATAGCTGTTATTTTGACAATCATCGCGCTGTTCGCGGTGTACGCCATGCCGCTCATCCTCGCAGGAGGCGTCGATATGGCGCAGATGAATTTCAAATTCGATTTTGTCGATGCCGAGTACAACCTTATGTCGATTCTTAACGGGACGAAAGCCTTCCCGGCGTTACCCGTAGGCGTGATTTCCGTTGTCGTCCAATGTCTGTTTATAGTATCGATGCTCGCCACAATCGTGCAGTCGATCGTCAGAATAGTCCGTGACGATAAGCTGATCCCTGCGTTCATCTTCCCCTTGATAGCATTTATATCGGGTGCGGCGGCTCATATAATATACGGCTTGGATAATAACGGAGCCAACTTCGCCGATATTTATCCGACGGGGCTGTTCGGAGCCATAGCGATGGTGGTCATACCTCTCGTCGTTACGATAATAGCCGCGTGCGCTCACGGCAAAAAAATCAATAAGTAATTCACGGAAAGCATTCCGTAAAAACAGCCATAAGGAGGCGTCCATGAAAGACAAAGAACTACGCAACAGTCAATACGAAGAGCAACCGGAAGAGCCGATCGTCGACGACAGACCGTTTACCTTCTACATTAAGGGTAACGTGGCTACCGAGGCGTACAGACGTGCCAAGAATTACGTCTACTCGCCTTACAACGATTACGGAATGAAAGAGGCACGCGCCGATTACGGTCCTCGTCCGCAACAGCCCGAGATTAACGATAAGAAAGTCAAGAATAAAAAACAAAAAGGCAAGAAGGGCAAAGTCATCGGATATAAAGTAGTCCGTCCGCTGGTTCTGTTGGCAGCCATTCTGGTCGTCGCGGTGCTCGTGGTCAACGTGCTCTCCGTTGTCGGAATTATGCCCGATTATACGGGAATGTTCATTACCAAAAACACTTCGGAAGACGCCGGCTCGACCTTCACGGGAGACGACGGCAACGAATATACCGTCGCCACTCATAAGGGCAGATCTCTTGCAGACCCCGTTCTCAGTCTTATAACTTACTTCGGCGGAGACAAAAACGCTTCCTGGTCCGAGGACGACATGATATCTCAGTCTTTCTTCACCAGCTGCTTCGTTAAGATTATGGACGAGAGCACTCCCGATGCCGACGGTAGCGGAACTGAAGTCGACAACGAAAACTCCAACGCCGCCTACGCGGAAGAAGAATCTTCCGGCAGCGAAGCGACCGGTAGCGAAAACACCTCCGAGTCCGTCGATCAAGACATAGTCCGTACGATATGCTATATAGCAATGCCCGTGGTTATCATACTCTTCCTGATTATGACGATCTATCTCGCCGTTAAGCTCTTATACTCGCTCTTCTCCGGAAGAAAAGTCAAATTCGGTTTCTGCTTCTTCGCGGATATCCTCTATCTGGTAATAATAGCCGTCCTGACTATGGTCTGGAACGAGATCGGAGTCAATGAAGCCGCCAATGTCTTCGCATCCGCATTCAAAGCTTTCGGACTGCTGGAAGATATGAATTACGCATCCAATGCCGCAATGGGACTCGGATTCTATATCTCGCTCATATGCCTCTTCGTCGGCTGGATACTGGCAGGTTTTTCCAACAAAAAGATCCGCGAGCAACTCGACCAATACGGCAGACCCGTGAATCAGTATAGAAGATAAGGAGGGAACGATATGTCGAATTTTAAGAAGGTCAAAGTAGAATACGTTATGCCCAACGCAGGTTTCAGCCCCGCACCGAAAGCGGTCGGTCCTATGGGCGTGCAATTACCCCCGGTGACGGTCCCGATCCCCGTAGTGCCTTATATGGGTGAATCTCCTCTCGCCACTTACGGCGACGAAGAGTACGAGGAATATTAAACCTCATCGTAACTACATCAAAAAAAGGGCGTCCTTCGACGTCCTTTTCGATAGACGGAAAAATTAGAATTTTTTCAAAAAACGTCCTCTTGCCGACTGTCCGAAAGGAGTTTTTTTCGATTAGTGCTTAAAAATCGTTGAGATTAAATTTTTATCCGTCTATAATTACTTATAATTTAAGGTTGAGTAAAGCTACCTTAATTATATATATAATAATTAAATAAGATAAGGATCCTCTAAAATTATCCGACTATATGTCGCGCTTGCAACGGTAGGTAAAATATGATAAAAAAACTTTTAAGCTACGTTAAGGAATATAAGTTGCCGTCCATTCTCGCTCCGTTTTTCATCGCGTGCGAGGTCGTTATGGAAGTGCTCATTCCTTATATGATGACCAAAATAGTCGCCGCTGCGGAGAACAATGCTTTTTACGAGTTGTTGAGCTTCGGAGGCTATATGATACTGATGTCTTTATGCTCGCTCGCATTCGGAATAGCTTCCGGTACGTGCGCGGCAAGAGCGGGAATGGGGTTTTCTAAAAATCTCCGTAAGGCGATGTTCGAGAGTATAGAAAACTTCTCATTCTCCAATATAGACAAGTTCTCTACCTCGAGTCTCATCACCCGTCAGACAACGGACGTCAACAACGTCCAGATGGCGTATATGATGGCGCTCAGAATGATGGTCAGAAGCCCTCTTATGATGATAGGCGGTATGATTATGGCGTTTTCCATCGCGCCCGACATATCCTGGATATTCCTACTCGCAATCCCGATTATCGGAATAGCTCTGACCGTGATATCCGTATGCGCTTTTCCTAAGTTCCGCGCAATGTTCAAGGGATATGACAAAATGAATGCCGGCGTGCAGGAAAACCTCATCGGCATCCGCGTGGTCAAAGCTTTCGTCAGAGGCGATTACGAAACCAACAAGTTTAAAAAAGTGTCCGGCAATCTGATGAATCTTCAGATGAAAGCGGAGACGATTATCATATTCACCTCGCCCATTCTTCAGATGGGTATATACCTCGTCACCCTCATTATTCTGGGAGTCTCCGGCAACAAAGTCGCCGGAGGCGAGATGGAAATAACTTCCATAATGGCGCTGATGACTTATATTATGCAGATTTTGATGTCGCTGATGATGCTCTCTATGGTCGTTATGTATGCGGTCATAGCGAAAGAGAGCGGCGAGCGTATAGTGGAAGTCCTCGACGAGAAGCCTTCCATTACGGACGAAAACGCAGACGCTTCCCTCTCTCCCGAAGACGGCTCGATAGAGTTCAGAGACGTCAACTTCGCCTACGCCGGCAACGTGGAAGCTCCCTTCGCTCTGGAGAATGTCAATCTTTCGATTAAATCGGGCGAAACGGTCGGTATCATCGGCGGCACGGGCTCCTCGAAAACGACCCTCGTGCAACTCATCCCTAGACTGTACGACGCGACGGAAGGAGAAGTGCTGGTCGGCGGTCACAATGTCAAAGATTACAAAATTCACACCTTGAGAGACTCCGTCGCAATGGTGCTCCAGAAAAACGTTCTTTTCTCGGGCACGATTAAACAAAACCTTCTCTGGGGCGACGAGAACGCTTCCGACGAGGAAATTATCGACGCGTGTAAATCCGCCCAGGCGCACGACTTCATAGAATCTTTCCCCGACGGTTACGAAACAGACTTGGGACAAGGCGGCGTCAACGTCTCAGGCGGTCAAAAACAACGTCTCTGCATAGCCAGAGCGCTCATCAAGAAGCCTAAAATAATGATTTTGGACGACTCAACGTCGGCTGTAGACACCGCTACGGACGCGAAAATCCGTAAGGCGTTCAAGGAAAAGCTCTCCGAGATGACGGTCGTCATCATCGCACAGCGTATCGCCAGTATAGAGGATGCGGATAAAATCATCGTCCTCGACGACGGAAAAATCGACGCGGTCGGTACGCACGAAGAACTCATGGCAACCAATGCGATTTATCGCGAGGTCGCCGAATCTCAAAAGAAGGGGGAATAAATTATGCCTCAACCTAAACCCGGTAATATGCCTCCTCGCGTCAAGCCCGACATGAAACATGCCTCCAAGACCCTGAAGAGAATATTTTCTTACGTATCTATCAACAAATGGATCCTCGTACTCGCGGTGGTAGCTATCATCGCGTCCGCACTCGCGGGAGTACTGGGGACTCTGTGTATGTCCAAGGCAGTCAGCGTGCTCTCCAATGCCGCCGAGCTGGAAAAAGCCGCTAGGGAACTCCTCGCCTCCGGTATGACCGACGTCGCCAACTTGACCGCGGTTAAAGATTCTCTGCCCGATTTCTTCGCTTATCTTTATATTATGGCGGGGATATATACGGTGGGAATTATAGCCAACGTCGGCTATCAATACATTATGGCGTGGATTACCACGAGAGCTTTAAGAAAACTCCGTGACGATATGTTCACCAATATCCAGAGACTGCCGCTCAGTTACTTCGACTCGCGCACTCACGGCGAAATAATGTCGTCTTTTTCCAACGATACGGATACCTTCAGAGAACTCATATCTCAGAGCGTGCCTCAATTGATCAACTCACTCGTCTCTATCATCGGCGTAATTGTCTGTATGCTGGTACTCTCGCCTATCCTTACTGCTATAGCGGCGTTCATTATCTGCATCATGACGGTACTGGTGCTCTTTTTCAGTAAAAAAATCGGCAAGTACTTCGTCGCGCAACAGGCGGCTCTTGCAAAAATCGACGGCTATATAGAAGAATATATAGAGGGACAAAAAGTCGTCCAGGTCTTTTGCCACGAAAGACAAGTCAACGAGGGCTTCGACAAGGTTAACGGCGAGTGGCATATAGCGGCGACCAAGGCGAATACCTTCGCCAATATCCTTATGCCTATTATGGCTAATATGTCTCACCTCAATTACTGTGTGGTCACGGTTGTGGGGTCTCTCTTCATAATGAACGGTCTCTTCTCTCTCGATATCGGTAAGCTCACCGGCGTTATGCAATATACCCGTCAGGCAGGCAACCCCATTACGCAGGTTTCTCAACAGTTCAACGCCATTCTGACCGCTCTCGCGGGCGCAGAGAGAATCTTCGCCATAATCGACGAGAAGTGCGAGACCGACGACGGTTACGTCAAGCTGGTCAGGGCTGAAATAGCCGACGACGGCACCATAACCGAGACGGACCGTCACACCGGTCAATGGGCTTGGAAACACCCCCACCGTGCAGAAGGTACCGTAACTTATAAAAGACTGGAAGGAGAAGTCCAGTTCGACGACGTAACCTTCTCCTACGACGGTAGGAAGACCGTCCTAAAAGACTTGACCTTCACGGCAAAACCCGGACAAAAATTCGCTTTCGTAGGCTCGACCGGCGCCGGGAAAACTACAATAACCAACCTCATCAACCGTTTCTACGACGTGCCCGACGGTAAAATCCGTTACGACGGCATCAATATCAATAAAATTAAAAAGGACGACCTCAGACGGTCGCTCGGAATGGTTTTGCAGGATACCCACCTCTTCACTGGTACGATCAGAGACAATATCCGCTACGGTAAGCTCGACGCCACCGACGAGGACGTCGAAAACGCCGCCCGTCTAGCCAATGCCCACTCCTTCATAATGCATCTCCCCAAGGGCTACGACACCCCGATAGAAGCCGACGGCGCCAACCTCTCTCAAGGACAACGCCAGCTCTTAGCCATCGCCAGAGCCGCAGTCGCCGACCCGCCCGTCCTTATCCTGGACGAGGCAACGTCCTCCATAGACACCCGTACGGAAAAACTGGTCGAGCAAGGTATGGATAACCTTATGAAAGGCAGAACTGTCTTCGTTATAGCGCACAGACTCTCCACCGTCCGCAATTCCGACAACATCATCGTGTTGGAACACGGCGAGATTATAGAAGAAGGCAACCACGCCGAGCTTATTGCCAAAGGCGGCAAGTACTATCAATTGTATACCGGAGCGTTCGAGCTCTCCTAATTGCTTTTCGATTATCCGCGGCGTGATACTGCGCAACGCTTGCGATGCGCGCGCCTAGAGTACGTCTGAGTACACGTCGGCGTTGTGCTTCGCACGTTTGCTTGTCTGACACCGCGTCTAATCGAAAATACCTCATTATCAAAAATGAAACTCAAATCAAAAAGCACGTCCGTACGGATGTGCTTTTTAGCGGAGCCGAATGGCGAAAACTAAAGCCACATAGTGGCAGTATAATAGCCATTCTAGGCGAGCAGGATTCATTTAACTGAAGATTTTCAGTTAAATATTTTTAATTTTTGTGGAAAACCATTGACAAATCTTCATCGGGGGGGGG
>CAZTFQ010000002.1:0-149468 GCA_964613035.1 uncultured Christensenellaceae bacterium
CCTCTTCTTATATCTCCGATAACTTCTATATGGTTTCTTCCTCCGACGGTATGGTTATGTATACGAGAAAAACGTGAAAAATTAAATTAAATAGGTCTACAGAAACAATGTCTTAGGAGAAATATAATGAAAAAAGATCCTCAGAAAAACCAAATTCAAGTCGGCATTACTATTAACTTCAAGAGAGATGAAAAAGGACGGATAATTCCCGGTAGCGAAACGAACGTGCCTATATATGAAGAAATGACTCCGGAATTGCAAAAAAGATACGACGAAACGATAAATAATTTCGCAAAAGCATTAACCTACCAAATTATCGAATATCAGCGGAACGGAGGCGATTTATCCAAACTCGGAACGCCCGAAGGCGACGAAGAATATAACAAATATCGACAAAAGCAACAAGAAGAACGTACGCGAAAAAAGGAACTTGCCCGATTAAAAAGAAAAATGACGGAAAAGGACCTGGAAGAATTTTTACAATGGAAAGAAAACAAGGACAAAAAAACAACTTAATCATACTACACGAACAGTGCTGTCGCACAGTTCGCTCCGCTAGAAGCCTGACAAAGAAAAGACAACCGAATATATCGGTTGTCTTTTCTTTGGTAGGATTGAGTGGACTCGAACCACCGACCCCCACCTTATCAGGGTGGTGCTCTAACCTGCTGAGCTACAATCCTATATCGGCTATCCTTACTTCGTTTGGTGGAGGTAATCGGGTTCGAACCGGTGACCTCCTACGTGCAAGGCAGGCGCTCTACCAACTGAGCTATACCCCCATACGGAAGTTTGATAGCGTGACTATATTACCACCTAAAAACCGTCTTGTCAATAAAATTAGAATACTTATAGCAATTTTTTCTTTCTTAAAATCAATGCTATTATTCCCGACAACAGCCCCGAGATACCGCACACCAACCAGAACCCCAGCGCGTTGCCTTCTCCGGGGACCCAGGTGTTCATTCCCCATATGCCGGAAATAAGCATAGGGATATTGACAATGAGGGTAAGAGACGTGAGCACTTTCATGATACTGTTGACGTTGTTGGAAATGATGGATCCCCAGGTGTCCATGGTGCTATTGATAATCTCTCTGTAAATATTACACATCTCGAGAGCCTGACGGTTTTCGATAGTGACGTCGTCGAGGAGCTCGTCGTCTTCTTCGTACTTCTTAATAAGGGACGTTTTGCTGAGTTTTTCCAGTACGTAATTATTGGATCTTAGCGACGTAGAGAAGTAGACGATGGATTTTTCCAATTCCAACATCTGAATGAGACCTTTGTTTTTAGTGGTCTTCTCGAGGACGTCCTGTATTCTCTGACTGGCTTTATATATCTGACGCAGATAAGCGATATATTTAGTATGCGTGAAATATAAAAGTTGATACAGGCTGCGAGTCTTTTTTGCGGTAGAGAAACCTTTCATTCTGCCGTTGATGACGCCCTGCACCATAGCCGTTTCCTTGAGGCAAACGGACACGATGACGCCCTTAGCTATGACGAATGCGAAAGGAATTGTGTCGTAGGTATAATAGGAATCGTCTTCTTCTATAACGGGGATATCGAATACGGTCAAAACGTTGCCGTCTTCCTCGTCGATACGAGCTTTTTCTTCCTCGTCCAAGGCGACTTTTAAAAAGTCTTCCGACACGCCCGTGACTCTGGCGACCAGTTCTATTTCTCTATCGGTGGGATTGGTCAAATGGACCCATTTGTTATCCAGATTGACTCCGCCCGAAAAGCCCTCTTCGCACTCGTAAGTGCCCATGGTCTTGGGGTCGGTGTAAAAAACTTGTATCATATTATATGCTCCTTTCTCAAAATAAAAGTGCGATCTCGTCGCACTTTATCAATCGTCGAAAGGCTTCCGCAGGAGCTATACCGCTCCGCGGTCCCGATATTCGGATAAAATGCGACTGTAATTGCTCTGCTTACTTCGAGGTTCCGTTTCCATTCTTTCTTTTATTATCTTAATTTAGCCCTGTTTTTTCGTCGAACGATTTGTCGATCTTACGATTATACGCCGTAATACAGGTCGTACAACTTGAAGAGACACTCGTCCAATACCGCCACGTCCTTCGGGTCGGGGTAGTCGCCGCTGCTCTTGGCTTCTTTTATCATATTCGCCATCGCAAGCAGAACTTCTTTCGGCACGCTCATATCGGCTACCGCCGCGTCGACCTGCTCTTTAAGTCCCTGCAATTTGCTCTCGGACTCTTCTTTACTCGGTCTCTCGGGCTCGTCCTTAAGAGACTCGGGAAGGTGAGAATAATCTTCGTCTTCGAAGAGTCCCGCCGCAGTAGGAAGGGGGATGTTTTCCACTTCGTCTTCCGACAACACCACGTCGCTCACGTCCAGAGGATCGGAGTGGACGTTGTCGAGCTCGGGCAATGCCGTCGCGACGTCGTCTTCGGGGTAGACTTCCTGCACTCTGGGGGTGGTGACTATCTCGATGAGCTCGTTTTGCTCTATCTTGGAATTGATGATTTTTTGAACTTCGTCGTCGAGGAGATCTATCTTCTCGTCTTCTTTCGCGAGAGAGTCGGATTCCTCTTCTTCGGGCTCTTTGAATATGACCGTTTTCTCGTCCAACAGATCCAAAAACTCTCCGTAAGCGCGGAGCATCTTGGAAGCGTGACTCTTATAAATCGCGCCCAGCACGAAGTAAAGCGCAATCGTCACGATTATCGGAAAGACGATAACGGATATAATATCGAAAAGCAGATAGACGATAGTGCCCGCGCTCATAACGTCCAGCACGCCTTCCGCTCTCGAAACACAGCTGCCCGCATACGCGCCCGCAAGCACGACGATAGCGGCTATGACCGAAAAGAGAACTTTTCCGAAAGCGTTTTTCGAAAAGCTCTTTTTGTCGCCGAGAGTCTTGTCTGCCGACATATAATCGGAGGGGTAATAACTGCCGCCTGCTTCCAAAAAACTTCCCCACCCGGAAGACACCTCGGAGGGCATATCCTGAATGTAGGGATTGAGCATCGAAACGTTGTCTCCGTCTATGACGTCCAACCCGGATATCACCAAAGACGCGTCCTTAAACTTACGAGTCAACTTACGAGCCTTAGAAGCAAGAGAGCACAGTGCCGCCACGATGAAGACCAACAGAACCAGCGCGGAAGCAGCCGCAGCCAGCCCGATGAATCTAAGTCCCACCGTATTGAAACCTATACTGTCGCACAGTCCTTTTATTGCGTCGGCGATAATCGTTGCGATATCTTCCATTGCTAAAATCATATCATTCTCCCGTAGATACAATGTCTATACTAGTACATTATATCATAAAATCACTATATTGCAAGAGTTTTTTTCTCAGGGGGCGTTTTTAGACGCGTCTTAGAGCAACCTCGCCGCGTTAATCGAGAGGCATTTCCACCGCTTCCGCCGTGCGTATCAGAACCAAAACGGCTCGTCCGACTTTTTTACGGAGCAACTTTTCCACCGCTATGCGATATACTTTAAGCTGCTTAAGATACTTTTTCGCAACGACGGACGACGGCAAAGAAGTGTATTTATAATCGACCAAAACGGCTTCTTCTCCTATCCCGACGAGGTCTATTACGCCCTGCACGAGTACTTTGTCGTCGATATGCGCGCCGTCGACGACGTCCGATGCCGGCACGTACAACATAAAGGGAGCTTCTCTTCTCACTTCCATATTGCGAAGTTTGTCGAAAATCTCCAATTTAAGCACCGACGAAACGAGTCCGCAGTCGACCGCTTCCGCTTCTTCCGAAGTCAGCTCTCCTGTCGTAACCAATCGCAAAACGACTTCCTCCACGTCTCCTTTTTCCGTCCTGAACAAGTCGACGTTTTCTAAAATTTTATGATAGACGGTACCGATTTCCGCAGAAAAAGCAGTCGCGTTTTCCTCGTCATCCGTACGATAAATCGCGGGAGAAATTTCTTGCGAATTAAGCTCGGATACTGAATATTTGACGGGGAAAGTCGTGGCTTCCGCATAAGAATACTTAGTCTCGAGAGAAGAAAAATCGAAGTTCTCCTCCGTAGCTACGGGCGGTTTTTTTTCTTTCTCCGTCTCGTCCGGGGAGACTTTTTCTTTATAAAAAGCCAAAGAGGGATTCCTTCTTAAAGAGTACTCGAAAAAGTCATAGAAACTGTCCGCCTCGTCGGCGAAAAGAAGTCTCTTCTCCGTTTTGTTTTCGGTAGCGGTTAAGAAGAGATGATTTTTTGCCCTGGTCGTGGCGACGTATAACAGTCTCAACCTCTCTTCTTTTTCTTTTTCCTTGGCGCGGAGCTTGAATATCCGAGTAAAAGCCGTATCCGCGACCAGCTTCTCTCTGTCGTTATAATATCTCAGACTTATTCCCAGCTCGCGATCGAGATACACGTCTTTTGCCCCGGACCGTCCTTTGGAAAAAGAAGAATTGAAATACGGCAAAAACACCACCGGGAACTCCAGCCCCTTGGACTTATGCACGGTCATCACGTTGACCGCGTCCTCGCCGCCGGACGGCGCGTCGAGAGAAATTTTCCCGCCCTCGTCGACATATCTGAGAAACCCCGAAAGCGTATCCGCGACCTGTAGCGACGAAAGCTTATCGACGAAAGCGTTGTGGAGAGATATCCTTTCTTCCGAGTCGGCGCCCGACAGAATATAAGCGTCTATCCCGAGGTCCTCGGTCACACTCTCGACCAGCTCTTTCACCCCGACGGTAGCGGAAAGCAATCTGTGTCGCCTTACCGTCTTTAAAAATTCTTCCGTCTTATTTTTTAACGTTTGGTCTCCCTTATATTCGAGAACGGTTTCCCAAAAGTACGTTTTTTCTTCAGCGGAGCGTATGTCGAACAAGTCCTTCTCCGTGAAAGAAAACAGCGGAGACAACATAACTCTTATTAGATTTTCATCGTCGTGAAGGTTATAAAGAAGCCTCAAATAGGAATATATCAATTCTCTGTCGGCGGGATAATTGTCTCCGCCGTCGCCGTATTTATATGCAGGTATGCCGTAATCTTTAATCAGCGCGGTTATCTTGTCCGCGGACGCGTTGCGGTCGGTGAGCACGGCTATGTCCGAGTATCTCAGCGGTCTGTAAGCGTCCCGAGACGCGTCGTAAAAATCTTTACCGACCATGGACAGAATTTTTTTCGCAACGAAAATTCCTTCCGAATCCGTCCCGTCGCAGTTGAAATTTTCGTCTCGAGACAAGTCGTAAATTTCATCCTCGGGAGGAAGAGATTCCGAGCCGTGTTTTTCAAAGGTATACACCGCCACGGCGGGCTCTTCCGACGACTCGGGATATTTCCCGTTACCCGCGACAAGACGCGCTTCGCTTCTGTAGTCTATACCGCCGAAGTCTTCCGTCATCAGCGGATCGAACAGCTTGTTGACGAAATCGAGCACTCTCCCGTCGCTGCGGAAATTATGATTGAATCGGATCGTTTTTCCGTCGGAGCCGACCTTGTAACGATTATATCTCGACACGAATATTTCGGGGTCTGCCAGTCTGAAGCGATATATGCTCTGTTTGACGTCGCCCACGACGAAAATTCGAGCCTTTTTTCCTATCGTCTCCAGAAGTCTCTCCTGAATGCGGCTGGTGTCCTGATACTCGTCCAAAAACACGAGGTCGTAGGAGTTTTCTATTTCCTCTCTCGGTCCGTCGAGGTCGAGAATTTTTACCGCGTAGCGCTCGAGGTCGGCAAAGTCCAATTTGGAATCGGCGCGCTTTTTCTCCGCATACAGTCTCTCGGTCTCTTTCACCATATCGAACAAAACGGACGCGTATCGCGAAGATTCTTCGGCGCGGAGCTTTTCTTCTTCGTATTCGCCTATCGTATCGCGGACGACGGTCAACAGATCCGAGCAAGCGGAATGAAAACTTCTGACGGATTCTTTCAACGTCTCTCCCTCGGGAGAATGGCTCTTGGCGGAAGTCATCTGACCGATATCGGTCGCCGTTACTTCTCGGGCGGCGGTTTCGAGAGTATCCGCTCTCATCAAAGCGTACAGCGCGACTCTCTCGACGGTAACGATCTCCAGCAGTTTTTGCGCGAGGGAGTCTTCGCATCTCTCACACTCTACTACCAGCTCGTCCGCTATCGGATAAAGTCTCGCGGCTCTTTTTCTTATATAATTCAAGAGGGCTTTTGAAGCGGCTCTCTCTTCGAAGGGCTTAGTTCGGTCCTCTTCCGTCGTCTCGACGAAAGCCTCCGGGTCGGGAAGAGAAGTAAAATAATTCCTGACTTCCTTAATCATTGTCTTAAGGCGACGCGATCCTCTATCCCTGCCGTAATATCTCCAGACGAGGGCTTTTTCTTCTTCCGTCCCGTGCTTGACCTTGGCGTCCAAAACTTCCGCCACGCTCTCGTCAAGCATCGCCTCGGCGTCGCTTTCTTCTGCAATCTCCGAAGACGCCTCTCCGCCTATTTCGTTATAATAACGCTTATACAGATTAAAACAAAACGTATGAATCGTGGATATGTCGGCGAACTCGAGATAATCTAGCTGTTTTTTATAATGAGAGACGTTGTCGTCGGACGTTCTGATAGCCGCGGTCAACGCGTCGCGGAGCTTTTCTTTAAGCTCTGCGGCGGTGAGATTGGTAAAAGTCATCACGACTATACGGCGCAGGTCCCCGCCGTTTTTTATAATGCCGACGAGCTTCTCTATCAATACGGTCGTCTTTCCGCTGCCTGCGGACGCGGACACGATGAGATTGGATTTTTCTTCTATGGCTTGTCGCTGATCGTCGGTAAACTTAACCATTTTCTCCGCTCCTTACGAATCCGCCGTTTTCCAGCTTTTTACCGGCGATTTTTCTGACGAGTTTTTCTTCGCACAACAATGAATACGGACAATAGTCGCACGCTTTGTCCGCGGGTCGCTTGGCTATATATCCGTCGCCGAAAGCTTTCACCGCGCTCTTAACCATCTCCTCCGCGTAAGTCGCGGCGTATCCGAAATCCTCCGCCTTGAAATCGGAGTTTTTCGTTGCGTACCATAGGTTCTTTTTCGCGGAATATCTTAAAGTCGTCGGCAACGCTCCCGAGACGACTTTGCCGTCTTCACCCGAAACTCTGTCGTCAAGCTCTTTCAATATGTTTTCGTCGGCGGTGAGCTTACCTATATACTTGAGTCCCGACTTGTCTTCTTCTCCGTAATCCTCGTTGATCGGGACGTAAAACGCGCCCGTAGGGACGTAGCCCTTCTTGATGAAAGGCAACAGATAGAGGTATAACTGCAAATTAAGTCCGTAATAGAGCCCGGACGTCGCTTCCTTGCCGTCGGCTTTTCCCGTTTTATAATCGATGACGAAAAACTTGTCGCCGAAGAAGTCCGCTCTGTCTATCTTGCCGCGCAAGACGACTTTGGAGTCGCCGACGGGTTCTTCCAACCCGAATCCGTACTCGACGTATCGCGGTCGATAGGAGCTGTGACGTATGGCTTCGACCAATCGGAGAATGTTGGAACGAGCTTCTCTCTTCATATTGTCGCGCACCGCATCTCCGTCCTCGCCTCTGAGATAGTCATACTCCGGTCGGGACAACACCTCTGCCGACGCGGCGTCGGCGATTTTAACCGCTTCCGAGTCGTCGAGAGAGTCGATTCTGCCCATAGTCGCACGGAAAAATCTCTCCAATATCGCGTGGAGAATATTCCCCGTTTCTATTCCGTCCGCCTCTCCTTCCGCGCGGCGCTTCGCCTTGAGCCCGTACTCCAAGAAGTGCCTGTACGGACACAGAAAAAATCTTTCCACTTCCGTCACGCCCGTATAATAGACGCCGTCCTTGTCTCTGAACAAGGGCTCTCCGAGGCTCTCGGGAGACTTCTTGTATTCTCTTCCGAAATCGACGCCTCTGTTTTCGAGATATTCTCTTAAACGATTATAAAAATTTTCTTCTTCCGCCGTAAGCGCGGCGCTCTTGTGCTTGAGCACCTCGTATCGAGCATTGGCGACGCTCCCCAGAGTAGCCGTCAATCCTTCCGAGGAAAATTTCTCGGACAATCTTTTAGGAGAACCGACCCTCAGAATGAACGCCAGCTGGTTAAAAAACTCTCCCGGAATCTGTTGTTTGCCGTCCAGAGAATATTCGGAATACGACACGTATACTTTATCCGTAGCCATGGTGAGGAGTTCTGCAAGCGCCCCCTTGTTCTCCCTTAACGTTTCCATCGGAGTAGGATATATCGTCAGAGCGTTTTTCTCGAAAGTCGACACGTCTCTCTCCGGAAGAATGGCGTGATACGCGACCCCCGCGGGCATTTTACCATCCGTGGCGCCGACTATGAAAATCACCTTTTTATCGAAAAATCTGCTTTCCTCGTCCGCCCCGACGAAAACCGCGTCGACGACGTTGGGAATAAGCGAAACTTCGACGGACTCAACGGCGCCTTTTAACATATCGGACAACTCCTTGACGTTAAGACGTCTGCCGTCGTCCAGTCTGACGAACTCGTCCAGTTCCGCATTCAGCAATTCCTCGGCGCGAGAATTGATTTCGTACAGTCTCTCGTCCGCAATTCCGTCCTCTCCGAACAGTCTCTCGACGGCGTCTCCGTCCAGCTTGTCGATCAGTCGTCTGATTATCTCTACGCCTTCCGTCGCGGTGAAACGGTCCGGGAAAGATTCATAGTAAGAGAATATCTTTTTGACGGTAGCCTCTATTTCTTCCCCGTACACGGAATAATCCGTCGCAGCTATTCTTCCGTAATTGATATTATGAGCCGAAAGTATATCGTTAAGGTTCTCGATATCTTCATACGGGATACCCAAAAGCGGATTTGACGCGAAGTCAAACAATCGTCTGCGTTCCGTCCCGGAAGTCTCTAGAGCAAGATAACTCTCCAGCAATCCCGACAAAAGAGTTTCTCTCAAAGGATATTTTCTGTCAATGAACAGAGGTATGTCGAGTCGGTGAAAAACTCCGTCCACGACGTCTCTATACGAGTCGTCGCGAGTGACGACCGCTATATCTCTGTATCTGTAGCCCTGGGCGATCAGCCTTTTGATTTCCAATCCCGCGGCTCTGATTTCCGAATGCGGAGCGATCTCTTTGAAGAGCTCTATCCGACCGTTGTCGACGACGTGCTTACGACTATAAGAAAAAATCGTTTCGTAGACGACGTCGATAGGATAGGGGAGCTTTTTTTCTATTCTCTCCACCGTGCCGCCGCCCGCGGTGCGGAGAAGTCTTTTTATCGTGTCGGAAGAAAAGAGCTCGTTATTATCCCCGCCGCTACCGCCGTTTAGCGCGACCGTAACGGACGCGGCGTGCGCCGCCAGCGCGGATATGAGACGATACTCGTTACCTCTGAAATTGTTGAATCCAATGACGTAAAAATGAGTACGCTTGATTTCCTCGTCGTAGGGGACGAGTTTTTCGTAAGCGGCAAGACGCGTCAGCGTATCGTCGGCAAGCGTTTTCAGAGCCTCTTCGTAGTCGGCGTAAATAAGAGCTATGTCGTGATACTTGCGTCTCATTGCATCCGACTCGTCCGAGAAGGCTCTCTCGAGGTCCTCGGGGGATATTCCGCTGGTACGCATCGACGCGATGACGGCATAGACGTCTTTTGCAAGGCTCCTTTTGTTGCCGTCGGTCGTAAAGAAGAGCAGATCGTCTTTTCTTCTGATGATAATGTTGGTCGTGAGTACAATGGCGCCTTCTTTCGTCAGGCACTTGCGCACGCTTCTGCCGAGTTTTTTTATTGCCAGTCGCGTAAACGATACTACGTCTATGTTAAAAGCCCCCGGTATATCCAAGAGGTCGAAAATTTCTTTTTCCACGGACATTGCAAAACGATCGGGGACTATAACGACGTGTTTGCCCTCGTATAAATCGTTGTCCCGCATGGTAAGAATGGTTTTTTCCGCGGCGTAATTGCCCGTATTGCCGTCGAAGATTTTTAACATGCCCCTATTATAACACGCCTCAACGACTTTTTGAAGAGTTATTGAGACAAGGATTGTAAAAACTTTATCCCCGACGAGGCTATGGCTCGCAAATCGTTTGACTTAGAAGAAAAAAATGCTATAATCGTTATATTATGAAGAGAATTATTACTATTGTCGCATTGATATCCGTCCTTGCGCTGGGCGCAGTCGCTTTCGTCGGTTGTACTCAGGCGGAAGTCCCCGGAAGAGCCTGGGGCAACAAGGAAGTCGTCACCTACAACGTCTATTCTTCGGAAAGCGAAGACTCTCTCTTCGCTACCATGACCAACACCATCGAGGAAGTCGACGGAGTTCAGACACTGCTCTCTAGCGGAGACGACAAGACTTACGATACCGGCAACGGCGTAAGATACACTTCCGTCGTAACCACTCTCGAGGGCGAAGTTATTTTACGCACGGAGACCCTTATAAGGAAGGGTGGGTCCTCTTCCAACGCATGGGTTTCGCTCGCGGGATATAAGGAAGTCAAGTACGGCGACAAAGATTACGCCCTACTCTCCGAGTACGACGGAGAAAGCATCTTAAATTACGTCCGTACGAAAACCGACGGCTCCGAAAAAATCTCGGGCACCGTCAAAGTGGGCGCAGGCTATATCGACAGCGACTTCATCTATACCTATATGCGCACTTATTCCGGACTCTCTTCCGGCATAACCAAATCCATCCCCACGCTGGACAAAGACACTCTGACCAAGGTCACGATAACCTCTTCTCCTCAGGGAACGGGCTCCGGCTCGCTCATGTCCGAGGGAAGCGGTTCGGAAGACGAATCGGTCGCGGTTATCGCGCAAGTATTCTCCAGAGCCGATTCTCCCAAGGGTGCTTCCATCGGCGTAATCTATATGACTAAAAAGACCTACACCGTCGTGGATGCCGCCTATTCTTCCGAAAGAATCCCCATGACGATATACGAAAACGGCATCACGTATAAATTCCGTTCTTTCGACTTGCCCACCGCGGACTAACGCAAACAAATATCTAATACGCACAAAGGACTTCGTTAACCGAAGCCCTTTTCTTTTTATTCGTCTTCTCGATAGGACTTTCGACAAATATCGACATTATTCGACATTCTTTCGATAAAAGCCCTCGCTCCTTCGACAAATTTCGACATTATTCGACAGGAGTTTCGACAAAAGTCGACATTCTTCGACAATATTTGACAACCCGTCTCCGCACGTAAAAAAGCCCCGCGGCATCGATTCCTCGTAATAAATATCCCTCGGATCTAAGATGTGTTTAATAAGGTTTTATTAAAAATTTAATACTATTTCGGGTTTCGTTAAAAAGTCTTGTAACGACAACATTAAAATTCCTTGCTCGTTGTATCCGCTCATAATCGGTTGATTCACTATAATAATTTTTCTAAACGCATCGTTTATTGAAAGCAAAGAAGCTTGTTCTTGCTTCATTTTCTCCTCGCTCGGAATATTATAAGCCGATTGGATATAATATCTACGATTGCCGAGATTTACGACAAAATCCACTTCAAGCTTCTTTCTTACAAACACTCCGTTTTCTTTTTCAACATTCTCTACGACGCCGACGTCAACGGAATACCCGCGTAAACGCAATTCGTTATAAATTACGTTTTCCATAATATGCGTATATTCTTGTTGTCGAAAAGAAAGTCTTGCATTACGCAATCCCAAATCAACAAAATAATATTTTGCAGGTGTATTGATATACTTCTTTCCTTTTATATCATATCTAACAGCTCTTTCGACCAAAAAAGCATCTTGCAAATAATCAAGATACGTCGAAATGGTGTTTGCGGATAACTTTACGTTTTTCGTGCTAGCAAAAGTGTTCGACAACTTCAACGGATTGGTAAGCGACCCGATAGACGATGCTAATACGTCGGTCAATTCGTTCATCTCCGCATTTCCGCGCAAATGATTGCGATTGATAATATCCGCCAAATACGTCGTTTCAAATAAATTGGTTAAATACTTTGCTTTATCCGCAACGGTTTCCATTAAAAGACACAACGGCATACCGCCGTAATTGCAATACATAATCCAAGCGTTATCGAAATCTCCGCCGTAGACAGAATAGAACTCTGAAAAATTTAACGGATACACTCTTATTTCATCTCCGCGACCACGAAATTCGGTTACGATGTCACTCGACAAAAACTTTGAGTTGCTACCCGTAACGTAAATATCTGCATTAGGAATATGCATAAATCCGTTTATAACGCTTTCAAATTCATCGACAAGTTGTATTTCATCCAGTAAAATATAATAATCTTCATTGTCAATAATTTGACTTTTTACATAATTATATAATTCATCCGGATTTTGCAATTTTCTGTTTCCGAAATCGTCTAAAGCAATAGCTATAATATGGTCGTTTTTTACCCCCGCGGCAAGCAAATGATCGCGGAATAACTTAAATAACATATATGATTTTCCGCAACGTCTTATACCTGTAACGATTTTAACCAAACCGTTTTTTTTATGTTGGATTAATTTATTTAGATAAAAATCTCTTTTAATTTCCATATAAAATCCTCTAATATTATTTGTTAATGATATTATAACCTAAATTAAAACAAAAGACAATACACATATTGAGAATTTTTGCAAACATTTACAAAAATTCTCAATATATTCTTTGTGCCAAAAGAATAAATCTAAGCAATATGTAGCCGGTTTTACGAATTTGCCGCTTGTTTCTTTGTTGTAACGGCCATATCTCAACTTTTATACACACGGAGAATTTCTTTTATTCTTACGGCGTGACGACGATGTTTTCGAAAGTAGTCCCGGCGGCTTCACTGATAATACCGATATAAGAACCCGATATTTTATGCACGGGCACGAAACTCACGCTCTTCTCGCCCACGGTGAGGGTTATCGTCGTGCCGTCGTAGCTTAACTTATAGTGGACCTTTTTACCCAACGCCATCAACTCTCCGTCGGGGATTTTCGCAGCGTCTTCCCAATAAAAGGTCGCGTTTTGTCCTTCGCCGCCACCGTACTTGCAAGACGTAACGAAGGTTCCGTCGGGGAATCTGCCGCTGACGTAATAATCGGAAGTCCATATGTCTATTTCTTCCGTAGAACACGCCCACACTATTCCGCACAGTCCGCCGTATTTGTACGACGCGCTCGTCACCGTCATATCCCATTCGATAGTACCCGTAACGAAAGTCTCGTCTGACAACCCGAGCACTACGGCTTCCGAAGTAAGCGCGGTGTATTTATTGCCGTCGGTCGTTTCTTCTATCTCCCAAATCTTAATTTCGCTTTCGGAATCGATATAATCTTTAACGACGATGTTTTCGAAAGTAGTCCCGGCGGCTTCACTGATAATACCGATATAAGAACCCGATATTTTATGCACGGGCACGAAACTCACGCTCTGCTCGCCTACGGCGAGAGTTATCGTCGTGCCGTCGTAGCTCAATTTATAGTGCGCCTTTTTTCCTAAGGCGGTCAGAGAGCTACCGAGTATTTTCGCGGCGTCTTCCCAGGCGAACGTCGCGTATTTATCGTCGTTACCGCCGTACTTACAAGACGTGGCGAAGGTTCCGTCGACATATCTGCCGCAGACGTAATAATTGGACGTATATATGTCGACGTTCTCGTTAGAAGAAGCCCATACTATTCCGCACAATCCGCCGTATCTGTACGCGGAGCTCGTCACCGTCATGTCCCACTCGATAGTCCCCGTCTCGAATCTCTCCGTCGACAAGGTAATCACCGCCACCTCGGAAGTGCTAGAAGTATATTTATAACTACCGTCGGAAGCTTTTTCCACAACCCACGCGTCGGGTCCGCCTACACCGTAGGTATAAGGAGTGACGTCGCCCTTGTTTTCTCCGCAATTGCCGCATACGCCCTCGACGAAATCGTGCCCCGTTTTTTTAACGGAAACGAGTTTTTCCTTCCCGCACAGACTACAGACGACTTTATTCAAACCGCATTCGTCACAAGTTGCCGCGCGCTCGACTCTCTCCTCGGAATACTCGTGGTCGCAAGTATCGACGCGCTTTTTCGAATACAACCAGGTAATCAAATCCTTTTCTTTCGCAACCCAGTCCGATATGCCGTGACCTGCACCGGCGCAAGTGGTGAAATGCCCCTCTCCGCCGACTTCTTCATACCTGTCGTACATTTCCTTAACGTCGTCGTAAGCAACGTTTCTGTCCGCATCGCCCATTAAAATCCATATCGGGACGTCTTTATAATTAACGGAAAGTTCCGGGTCGCCGATACAGCAACACAGCACCGCCGCGGCGAATTTTTCCGGCATGACGGACAACAGATACCAGCTAGCGATAGTTCCTCTGGAATAACCGTTGAGATACAATCTGTCTTTATCGACCGATAAATTATCCGTGCATTTGTCGAAAAGCTTCATCGTCGCGTTAAATTGATTGCTCGGACGCGCTTCCGCCATCGGATAATTACGGAAAGGATACACCTTGTAGACGTCGTTGCTCGTCAGCACCCAAGAAGAATCCGAAGCGGGAGCGAAAACGATAGTGTCGCCCACTTCGTCTACGGCTCTTTTCGCGACCTCGGCACATTCTCCGAGAGCGACGTCTTCCGCCGTCCAGGTGTTTTCTCCGTCACCGTGTAGATATATCAGCGCGGGATACGATTTATCCGCGGAATATCCGTAAGGAATATACAACGCAGCGCTTGCCGTCGCGATGCCGTCGTTGTACTCTATTACGTTCCAGCCTTCATTCAGCTCGGGGAAAGCATTGTCCGAGACTGTCTTTTTTGTACCGAAATCGGGTTCCTTCGCCGCTTTAATCGACGTCGGACCGAACTTCACGCCCGCCGAACCTGCGAAATAACCTACTTTATTGCCTTTTAAATTCGAATTGTCTAGCGAGTAAGCGCACATTTGCCCGTCTACGAAACATTTTATATATCCGTCCTTCTCGGTTATTCTTAACGAATGACTTCCGTCGGAATCGGTATCGCTCAATCGATAGGTATCGAGCAACATCGAGTGTCCGTAGACGATTTTCGACAGAGTCGCAGAGCCGTCGGAAGAAACGGAAAAATAGTAATAGACGATAGCTTGTTCGTCATAATTCTCCCCGTCGGAATCGGCACCGAATACTATTCCGCCTTCGGATACTTCGCCTAACTCTATTTCCGCAACCAGCTCGCCGGAATCGAAGGTCCGCCCTTCTTCTATATATAAAGAATTTCTTTCCGTCGACATTAAGTCGTCTCCGTTTTTAACGAAGGAGCCTTTCAATACGTTGTCTTTTACCGATTCCATTACGACACTCTCCTCCTCAATTCCTACGTCGCAATATTCCGTTCCGACGTTGCCTTTCAAACCGTACCCCGTTCCGAAAAATTCTTCCGTCTCGTAGCACATCGCCGCTTTACCGTCCAGATACCCCTCGAAAGTCTTCTTTTCTTCACCGCCGACGACTATTTTCAGAATATGTTCTTCCGAAAAATCGACGCTCCTCTTAACGGAAAAAACTTCGGTTTTTTCTCCGTTTTTAATCCGATACAGCTTAACATTTCCGCTATCGCTCAGACAGTAGAAATAATAAGAACGGGCGTCGAGGTCTTCCGACTCGGGCGAAAAGTCTCCTCCGAAAACGATTCCGTTGTCTCCCGAGGAAGGTGCCGCACTTATTTCGGCGTGCAACGCGCCCGACGAGAAGTCTCCGTCTATCTTTATCAAGGTGTCGTTCTCCTTGACGACGTAGCGACCGTCCGAAAATGCCGCCGCTCCGCTTAGCACGGAGAAGCCCTTTTCGGGCTCGTTACATCCTAACAAAATCGCTAGCGTCAGTACCACAACTATAACAAAAATCGGCAATTTTTTAGAAAACATTATTTCCTCCTCTTGACAAACGCATATCATTTTTTATAATTGTATACGATGACAGAGGCGTATTCAATAGCATTTCGTCCGTAATTGCGATATAAAATTATAAATTCTTACTATGAAAGACTTGCCCGACGACAAAAATAAAAAAGGCGAAGACGTATTCAGAAGCGTTTTTAGAGCGGATTTTAAGGAAAACACAAAAATCCGCACTCTTCCGCCACGCGAAAGCTACGACGAGTCTCTTATCAACATACAGATTGTCGGGCACGAATATATAGGCAATAATTATTATATCAAAAGACAGGGATACAACTCGCTTCTTTTCACTTTCGTCAAAAAAGGCTCTCTCAATTTAATCGTCAACAATCACCTGTATCACATCGGCAAAAATCATATGATAATCCTCAATTGTATGGAAAAACATACGGGGTGCTTCGATATCGACAACAAAACCGACGACTGCGCGGAGCAGTTCTATTTACATCTGGCGCCTACGCCGCTGCTCAGATACGTCTACAACGAGTTGTCGGTCAACGGCCCGATAATCGACCTCAGAGAAGACTTTTCGGAATTCAGCGCTCTGTGCAACGACGTGATCGAAGCGATAGACGAGGGGACGTTCGACGAAACCAAAACTTCCGTCAAAATCTATGAAACCCTGTTGTTGCTTATTAAAAAAGCGCGCGATTGCAATCGCGAAAAAACGGACGTCCCTGACGTCGTCAACGAAACTCTTATGTTTATTTCCGAAAACTACAACAAAAAGATAAACGTGGAAGCGTGTGCGAAAAACGTATTCGTCTCGCCCAATTATCTCGAGCACCTCTTCTCCGTCTACGCGGGGATCCCCATATTCACGTATATAGCCAACATCCGCTTCCAAAAAGCCATCGACCTTCTTCTCAAGTCGGACTTGTCCGTGGTCGAGATAGCCAGACAGGTCGGTTTTTCCGATTCTCAGGGGCTCATACGGCTCTTCAAAAACAAGACCGGGATGACGCCGTTGTCTTATCGCAAGCATTGTCGGACGACCGACTGAGCGATTAAAAAAATATCCGTATAAGCGGAATTTCAGTTTCTCTTGATTATTCTATAATCGTGCTTGTTAAGAAGCTCCGCGCAATTATCCATCAACTGATAGTCGTACTTGATGACGTCGCAATCGGACTCGCTTCTGCCCGTATTGGCGGCTTTTATTTTTCGCCACTCGACCAGTCCGTCAAAAGTGGTCAGGTTGCTGTGACGTCTTATTTCAAAGTCTTTATAACGACCTTTTTTAATGTTTTCGAGCGTTTCCGGCACGAAACCGCAAGTAATCATATATGCTATCCACCGCTGATGCTCCTGCATCGCCATACGCTCTCTCATCGTATCGTGTCTGAAGTCGAGGGAGTATTTCACGACTGACAGACCTTCTATCGGCTCGGGCTGCTCGTATTCTATGGCGTCGCCTGCCTGATACCGCGCCATATACTCGTCTTCCGCACCCTTTTCCGTGCCGTGTACGTAGTCAAACCCCATCAGCTGAAGCTTCATCCTGAGCGAAAGCACCGCGTAAGTGTTGGCTTCTCTCTGGAACTGCGAAAACCCGTACCATTCTTCAATCGCTTTCCTTTTCCAGTCCTCGACGCTATCGGACTGATGTTGACGATAAGACGCCGCCAAAGCCTCGAGTTCTTCCGCCGAGCATCCCTCGGCGCACTTTCTCTCGACTTCCGATTCGTATTCGTCCGACAGGGCTTTTCTGTTGTACGCGACGGTGTAACAGATATGTCTGTCCAGCGCCATGGCTTCCGTTTTTTCGTCCACGATTTGCGAGACGTTGTAGACCAGCTCCCTTTCGTTGCCGAATATGATATACTCCTGCTTAGAGGTGTCTTCATAGCTGTTTTTTAAGTCGTCGTTGCGGACCTTAACGAAAACGCGCGTATAGGAATACGCATCCCATTCTTTGAGTTTATCGCAAATTTTCTCGGCAAAATCGAGGTTCTCCAGATCCGTACCGAAGGATATCACGAGATAATTGAAGTTGGAGACGCCGTCTTTTGCGACGAGGTTGGATTTCAAGGAAGCGTAAAACTTTTCGTCGTTGACGTCGAGCGCATGAAAGGTCTCGGAAGCGGGTTTGTAATCGGCGACTCCGTCCTCGTGTTCGAAGGGCAGCGGCAACAATTCTCCTTCAGGGAGCTCGTTACTACAACGGAAATAATTGTGGTTGAGATTTTTGTCGTTCTTGGAGTTCTGTTTATCGTAAATGTAATAATTGACGTTCTTTTGGATCGGCTTAAGGGTGCCGTCGTTGTCCGAAAAACTCAAAAATTGATTGTTGGCGACGGACGTAAGGAATATCTGCTGATTGGTTTTTCCGAATCCGACCAGAGCCACGTTGACGGCTACGTCGGGCTTAATCGTCGCTGTATCGTAATTTATTTGCGACTCGTCCATAAATTGCGTGAGCGGATACTTGTTGACGAAGTCCATCGCCACCAGCTTATATTTGTTGACGTAATGAAGGCATCCGTCGGCTTCGGAGACCAGCTTTAAGAACGCTTGCTCGTTGCACGGATCGGCGAAGACGTATCCGTTGAGTCCTCTGGAGCTGTCCGACAAAAAGCGCGTCACGTCTTCTGTATCGATCAGGTTGTCGAACTGTTTGCCCAAGACGAGATTGGCGACGTCGTCGCCCGTATTGATGATTACTTCCACGCTCTTATCCGAAAACTCTCCGAACAACTTCTTAAGAGTCGTTGCCAGACTGTCGTCTCTCTTGACGTAGGCTATTTTATGAATAAAGGCAAACGTCTTGATCTCGTCGGTCACTTCGTCCGCGATCAACACGCACTCCGCGTCGTCTCCGATAGAGGTTATTATCTGTTTGTTTGCCTCGTTAAATCCGACCACGGCGTACGATTTTTTATTCGATTTCAGTCTGAAACAACGCAAAGAGTTTTCTAGTCTTCTCGCAAAGAGCGTAAATGCGAAAAACGTCGCGTTGAGGACGACCAGCACGTAGCAAGTCCACACCGCAACGGAAAAGAGGGTGTTGTCAGTCATAAGAGGCGCGACCGTCTTATAATCGAAGTCCATCACGACCAGTCCCACGCCCGCCTTGAAGGCATTGAATATCGACTCCGGGATACTAGTGCCGTTATGAAGATTAGCCATAAAATACAGCGGCATCGAAATGACGTAGATTATAAGGAAATTGCCCTTTTTATAATTATTAAAGAAGTCCAGTCTCTCTTCTCTGTCTTTTTTACATCCGTTGACGACGGTCCTTACGACGAGCGTAAGCATACATAAAAAGCATATCGCTATAACTATATTCATATTAAGACTCCCGTAATACGCCGCGCGTCGGCGCATTTATAATACAATATTATCACATATGTCGGGTTATTTCCACCGATAATAGAGTTTTAATTCAAATTTCGACAGTATCGACTAAGAAAATCAAAAAAGCCGCACCGCAGTATCGAACGCGACGAATTTTTTAGACTATGTCGAAATATGTCGACCGATGTTACGTTTTGTCGAAAGATGTCGAATTTTGTCGAAAACCAAAAGCGAACTTCCTCTTTATTTCTTTACGGGATGTCTTATTACCGTCTTTAACTTGTCGACGGAGCATTTTCTTGGGTCGCTCAAATATATCTCGTGATGAAATCTCATGTCG
Source organism: uncultured Christensenellaceae bacterium (assembly GCA_964613035.1). Classification (GTDB taxonomy): domain Bacteria; phylum Bacillota; class Clostridia; order Christensenellales; family DTU072; genus CAVIQK01. The sequence goes on from CAZTFQ010000002.1 coordinate 19,434, forward strand.
GATATATCGAGAGAATAGCCGTTTTTTGCCGCATAATCGTGCATCGACTTAACGGTCGCGGGCTCGTCGTCGTACGCGCCGACGTGCATACACTGTACGCACAATCCCTCTTCATAAGTAAAAAATTCCACTTTGGAAAAATCCGTCTTTTTCTTTTTCGTAGCCTCGCTTATTGCCCAATCGAAGTCCTCTTTAGTGACGAAGTCGGGCAAACGGATGAGAGAAATCCACCGATAATTTTCTTTGTGACGATAATCTGTCTCGGCGGCGCCTTCTTGCCACCAGAGCCCCTCTAGCGGAGGCACCACGTAGTCGAAATATCCGTCTATTCTGTGATCGCCGAGCTTGCTCATCTTAATCGTGAAGGCAATCGGATACAGCAGCGATATAGATTGCTTATACTCACCGCCCTCTTCGTCGGGATTGCCCTGACCGCGCACCGCGATGTAATTCATTGCGGGGACTTCCAGTATACTCGGCTTGTTTTTAGGCAAATAAAACTCTTTATATTCCTTTTTATAATCGAACGCCATTTTCCACACCTCTCTACGCTTGTCCAAACATCTTTTTAGAAAATTCTTCGTCGAATTTTTCTTCCGATCGAATAATATAATCGCATTTTTTATTGTTTTTCTCCGTTGACGATTTTTGCATAAACGTCTTCGGGGATCATCGGCGAGCCGATTATCGACAACAGATTCTCGTCGACGGAGCCTTTCTCGGCGTATTCTCGCCCCGCAGCTCGGACCGGCTTCGGTCGCGGTTTTGTCACGACGTCCGCTTCCGGCGCGTTGTCTTAAGGATAAAACATAATCGCGCCCTCGTCAAGGGGAATATACGACGATTTTCGTCAAAAAAGCCCTTATAAAAATCGTTTTTTCTCTTACGAAAAAATCGAATTTTTTGTATAATTTTTATATATGATCGACCTTCGGCAACGTATTCCGAGGCGAAAAATCGTTGATAATCGGTCTCGTACCGCATCGCGGGGTATGGGGTCTAAAGGAGGTGTAGATATGAGAAGAATTAAGTCGGCGTGTATAATGCAGACGTTGATTTTTATGCAGGATCCCGAGGCGCATTATTCCGTCGAGGAAGAATTAAAACTGAATCGCGAAGAACTTGACGGCTACAAGAAAAAGCTGGAAGCCGCGTCCGTACGATATCTTATTTCGGACGTCGTCGAAAAGAACAACGGTCACATAATCGTCAGAGTCAGGAAGCAATACAACGATCACGTGGACGCGTCGGAATATCTTAAATGACTTTCGTTTCCTCTCCTATTGTCGGAGAGGATTTTTTATTCCGTGACAATGCCGCCTTAAGACGGCGTTTTTCTTTGTTCGCTTTTGTCAAAAAATCGTTGACAATCCCCTCTCGTGCTGTTACGATAGTATTAAAGGATACCCCCTAGGGGTATAATAGGAGGAGTTAAAATGGCTAGTCCGGAACTTAGAAAACAGCAAAAAAACAGGCTCTTGCGTATCGAGGGGCAGATAAGAGGCATAATCAACATGATGGACGAGGGCAAGCAATGCGGAGAGATACTGATGCAGCTCGCCGCGGCGGAGTCCGCGCTCAACAGTCTGTCGCGCTCCATAATCAAGTCGCATCTTACGCACTGCGTAGTGGAGGCGGCGGTCAACAATCAATCGGAAGTCGTGGAAGAATTCGCGGAGATTCTGGACACCTATATTAAATAAGGAAGAGGAGTTATTATGAGTAACGGCAAAAATCAAGAAATGTCTTGTTGCGGCACGGCGAAAAAGGTCGTCGCGGACGGAGATAAAAAGAAATATATCGCATACAACGCGACTAAGCTGGTCGTCAATCTTATACTTTTAATCGCATCGTTTTTATTGGCGCACTTCGCCGACGAAGTATATAAAGACGTCCCTCACTGGGTTATGCTCTTTTCTCCCGCGTGGGTAACGATAATATGGTGCGGATATCCTATATTCAAGGGCGCCTTCATCAATCTTTCGCGTAAAAAAATCACCTCTTCTCTACTCATCAGCGTGGCGATGATATCGTCCGTCGTACTGGAATTTTTCGTAGTCCTCGGCGGAATCGAGTCTGACGGTCACGCTGGGCACGATTATCTATTCGCGGCAGGTGAAATCGCTTTCCTTATGACTATAGGAGAGCTGATTGAAGACGTCACCGTAAAAAAGGCTCGTCGCGGAGTGGAGGAACTCATCACTATGGCGCCTAAGACAGCTCTTAAAAAGCTCGCCGACGGCACGAGTATAGAAGTACCGGTGGAAGAAATCGCCATAGGCGACGTTGTCATCGTCAAACCCGACGAACAGGTTTCCGTCGACGGAGAGGTCGTATACGGTGCGTCCGCGGTTGACGAATCGGGCATAACGGGCGAATATCTGCCCAAGGACAAAGTCGTCGGAGACGAAGTTTTCGCAGGCACTCGCAACGGATACGGACTGATGGAAATCAAAGCGACCAGGAACGTGGAAAATTCCGTCGTTATGCGTCTCATCAGACTTACGGAAGAGTCGGAAAGAAACAAAGCCCCCATCGCGCGTATAGCCGACAGACTGGCGGGATATATAGTACCTACGGCAATCAGCCTAGCCGTGATCGTGTTTTTCGTAGCTACGTTTGCACTTAAAGCAGGCTACGTACAAGGTCTCATCCGCGCGGTCACCGTACTGGTCGTTTTCTGTCCCTGCTCTCTCGCTCTGGCTACCCCTACCGCTATCGCCGCGGGACTGGGCAACGCGTCTAAAAAGGGCGTGTTGATCAAGAGCGGTCAGGCTCTCGAGCTACTGGCTTCAGTCAAGAGCGTCGGCTTTGACAAAACAGGCACTCTGACTACGGGCTCCATTGCGGTCGAGCGCGTGGTATGCGACTGCGACGAAGAATATTTCAAGGCTCTATGCGCTTCCGTAGAGTCCGCCTCCAATCACCCTATCGGGATTGCTGTATCCCGTATATCGGATAAAAGGTACCCTATCTCCGATATAGAGAACATTCTCGGCACCGGCATAAAGGGCGTCGCGGACGGTAAAAGCGTAGAAATAGTCAAGTATAAAGACTCCGGCGTAGAGAGAAAAGATATCGACGAAGTTATCGAAAACGGTCTCTCCGTGGTGGTAGTCAAACTGGACGGAGAATACGCCGGATACATCGTCTTGTCCGACACCGTGCGGGACAGCGCGGCAGGCGCGGTAGAAGAATTGAAAAAGGTCGGTCTTACTACCTTCATCGTAACGGGAGACAATCGTCGTACCGCAGAGAACGTCGCGTCACGACTTAATATAGACGAAGTGTATTCCGAACAACTTCCTCACGAAAAACTGGAAAAAATTGCTTCCAAGCACGAGCAAGGCAGAGTCGCTTTTGTCGGAGACGGAGCCAACGACGCCCCGGCGCTTTCGACAGCCGACGTAGGCATAGCCATAGGCGCCATAGGCAACGCCGTGGCTATGGACGTAGCAGACATATGTCTGATGGAATCCGACCTTAAAAAAGTATCGTCCGTAATAGCGTTGTCTCGCAGAGTAATGAACGTAATCAAGTTCAACGTCAGTCTCGCGATGCTCATCAATCTGGTCGCGGTGATATTATCGACCTTCGGCATCCTCAACCCCGTACTGGGAGCGCTCGTGCACAACTGCTCGTCGGTCTTCGTCTGCACCAACTCCGCACTCATAATGACGTATAAGAACAAGCGATAATCTAATTCTGTCAATGTATGTTATAAATATCCACCGGCTCGGCTGGTGGATATTTATTTAAGCATTATGAGTCAAAATACTTAGTGACAAAACTTACATAGTAATTATAATAAATTTTAGTTTACCACATTTTGTTACTATTTAATTTGTCAATCATTAATAATAAATCATTATTAGATAATTCACATCCGTCTTCGTCCGATTCTTCAATTCGATCTAAAATACTGATTACACAATCTCTACATTTCTCTTCTACGATAAAAATATCTGAAAATCTTACTACGTTTGCCCAATCCAATAAGTCTTGCATTGTATACTTATTATCTATACATGATTGAATTGCGTTCTTAACAATTCTTTCATCTACATTAATAACAAGATTATCCGATTCGATAAGATAAGAATTGCATTTTTCTATATCAGAAAAATCTTTCCAAGAAATATCGCAATTTAATAACATCTGAATTTGTTCTTTATTCATAATTCTACCTCATTATTTATTTTTTTCTATATAATTATGTGGTATAATAAAGCAACATAAAAGGAGGTGTAGATATGGCTTATTTTGTAGAGTTTACGAGCGGCGATAATTCCGAACGCATCACCGAAACAACCGATAAGGCGGCGGCTATTGCAACCGGAAAAGCAAAGCAAGCGGAATACAAGGCGGCGGGCAAACACGGCATTATATCTTGCTATGAGATAACGACCGAGCGCGGCGCGCCTATGCGTAAGTGTTATGAGTTTTGGGAAGTGTAAAACCCTAAGACCCAAACAAACCGACCCCGGGCAGTATATCTCGGTGAAAGGAGAAAAAATCATCAATATTCTATCACCTACCACGCGACCATCGGAGGGCGCGATGTTGAAAACTGCTTAACCTTTACCGATTGCATAGAAAGTTGCGTGACGATGTTTTCGTTGCGCCGTTTTAGTATTCAATAGTCCTCGTCGTCCGAAACGCAATCGAGGAAGTTTTGTTCCTCGTCGGAATATTCTACGAAGTTTTCTTTATCTTCCCCGAAAAGGGTTTTTATCAAGGCTATAATTATACACATATCACTCGGGAACGTTCTCGGAGACTGTTTCGGAGTCCGCGTCGGAAGAGACGACTTTTTTCGCGGAGTGGCTCTTCCTGACGAAGTACAGCGGAATGAAACCTATCGCCGCTATTATCGCCGCGGCGAGGAAGATTTCATACGGAGGGGTAAAGTTTTCCGCGGAGTTGATACCCATCGCGTCCAGTCCTATAATAAGCGAAACGATCGGACCTATTATCATAGGCACGAGGACGGTAAAGCACATTCTTACGCCCTGGAATCGTCCCTCGCACCCCTCGGGTATATTGTCCTGAAAAGTCGCTCCTAGCGCTCCCGTCAACGACAGAATAGACCCCATCATCACAATGCCGCCTATATACACGAGGGCGTCTCTTCCTCCGCCGATCGGGACGAACCTAGCCAGATAAAAAGACAGACATCCCAGTATGACGCCGACGAGAAGAGGAAAATAGAAATGCTTTCTTCCGACCTTGTCGAATGCCACCCCGAGCACGCCCGTAACGACCGCCGCGCCCACGATGACGACCGCCATAGGCACGATGAATCCGTCGCCGTAACCGAGGGTCACCTGGACAAAATTGATAAGATAGGAAAAGAACGTCTGCTGAGCTATGGCGACCACGCAATATGCCGCGAGAGCGATATAGAGAGGCTTGTTTTCTTTAACCACTTTCGGAGAAAAACCGTAGAAGGTATCCTTCCGAGAGCCGTAAGGCGTTTTTTCGATTTTGTCGGAATCTTTCAGTAGAAACAATGCCGCTATTCCCGCGACGACGGGAATTATCCCGAGCACTATGAAAAACAAATAGTTACTGTCGCTATTGCTGTCGTACAGTCCGCCGAGTCCGACGAAGACGATTACGACTGCGATGACCGGGAGCACAGACAAAACAGCATTGAGTCTACCTCTGTTGCTTTCGTCTCCGACGTCCGCGATATATGCGTTGAACGCGGCGTCGTTGGAAGTAGATCCCGCCATCGTCATAATACAATCGAAGACGACGAGCATCACCGCCACGCCTGCGACCATTCCTCCGGACGGTTTCATCGGAATGACGGCGAATATCATTATGGTTACCCCCCAGACGATATATCCGTACGCGATGAAAGGCTTCCTTTTGCCGACTCGGTCGCACCATCCTCCCGCGAATATCGTCGTCACCGTAGCGGTGAGCGCGGACAAAACGACCATAAGCGTGGTGACTATATATCCGAGATCGTGTCTACCTATATTGGCGAAGACGTCTTGCGCGAAAGTCGCGAAGTACATATTCTCCACGACCCAGGCTATCTGACCTATCAGTCCGAAAAAGATCGCCGATATCCACTCGCGCGCCCCTAGCGGAGCGGAAGACTTTACGTTAACATTGTTTGTCTCGTCGTTCATATCTGACTCCTTATAACAACGTATTACGGATTAATGATATCACATAAAAAAACCTTTCGCAACAACGATTTTTCACCAACGAAGCCCTCTCGCTTGACTTTGTTCGCGCGCGCTCGTAATATGTGTAGGTATGGAACCTATCGTAATCGTCGCTCAAGTAGCCAATTTCCTCGCGGCGGGGATGTCTCTGATCGGATACTGGCAAAAGAAAAAGCTCGGCATACTTATTTGTCAAGCCGTAGCCAACGTGCTCTACTTCACGCACTGGTTTCTTATGGGCGAAATGTCCGGCGCGATGTGCTCGGTGTTCCAGATAGCCGCGCTACTCATATTCTCACTACAGGAAAAGCTCCGCTGGAAACGCCGCTACGTCGCTCTACCCGTCGTCGCGTGTCTCGTGCTAATCGGATACTTCACCTACAACGGACCGTATTCCCTTCTCCCGATAGCAGGCTCGCTCATCGCGTTGACGTCGTTCTTCTCCAAGAAAAAAACCGTCATGAGACTGGCGGGAACCTTCGCCGCGGCGTGCTGGCTGACGTACGCGTTCTTCACCGACTCGCTGTCCGCTAAAATCGTACAACCGATTATGGCTCTGGTCACTTTCCTGTCGGTCTTCGAGAACAGAATCAAAGCGACTCTAATTAAAATAAAAGAAAAAATCGCCCCGTCGAAAATTTCGGACAAGACGTCGGATATTATTGACAACGGCGAGGATTCAGGTATCCGAAATAACGAATAAGGTTGCCCGAAACGCTAAAACGGAATTATTTCTTTTTATATTTGCCGACTTCGAAAGGAGTCGGTTTTCCTCTCTTCACGAGAAACGCGTTGTTGCCCAGCGACAATATCGGAAGGTCGGACAGAGAGTCCGAGTAGACGTTGTCGAACTTCTCGTACCCAAGAGCTTTAAGTCTCTCGAGCTTTTCTTCTCCCTTGCAATTCTTGCCGATAATGCGACCTGTTTTTATGTCGCAACCCGTGGCAATCACGGTTGCCGAGGGATTGATTTTATCGAAAAAGGCTCTCACCAAAAACTCGGGCGAGGCACTGCATATGACGTCGTCGGGGCACGCGACTCCGTCGTAATAAGTCAGTCTCTCGGAGACGTATTCTTTCCAGAAAAGCTCGGCTTCTTTTCCCGCGTCGATTTTTTTCAAAAAAGAAAACGCTTTCGTTTTAAAAGTCTCGGCGGAGACGATTTTCATACCCCACATCGCCGCGTAGAAGGCAGCCTTAAGCATATAAGGAAAGAGCGTAACGTGACGTCTCAAACAATACAGGCAAAAGAGCGAGCCCGAATCGCGATAAAAAATCGTTTTGTCGAAGTCGTATAAATTCATATCGATATTGTACCAAATCGGAGCTATTAAGTCAATCCCCGAATAAAACGCCGCTCGACGGTCAAGAATAGTCGTATTAAAAATAAGGAGATTAAAATGAAAAAGGTAAATCCGTTTTTTGAAAAGCGCGCCGTGCCCGTAGGAGAGTTTCGCTCCTGGGACGAGCTTAATTCCGCGCCTTACGACAAAAGAAAAGCTTCCCCGTACACCAAGACGAGAGTTATTCTTCTCAACGGAGCGGAGTTTGAACAGAACTGGTTTCTTCATCGGTTTTCTCGCCAATGCAACGACAACGAGCTCCGTCGCGAAATCTCGCGCATACGCCGACACGAGAAACAACAGCAGCTGGCTATAGCCTCTCTTAAGCCTCTCGACGAGTCCGCGCTGGATGCGACCATAGGCTACGAGCAACTTGCAGTGGACCTCACCGCCATACTCGCCCGACACGTCAAGGACGAGAACGTGAAAAACGCTCTGGACTTCGCGCTCCTCGAGGACTTCGACCACTTGTACCGCTTCGCCAATCTGATGGAATCCGAGACCGGGAAAAAGGCTAAAGATCTGACTCTGGACTACACGGAAATAACCGTCGGTCGCCCCACTATCGCCGAGCATCGACACCCTTACGACGCGATCAATTGCTTTATCTGTAACGAGACGGCGGATCCCTTCACCAAGCTGGTCGCCTCTATAATCACCGCGGGAGAACAGCAAACGATGAACTTCTATATGAACGTCGGGTCCTTCCACCCCACCGAAGCGGGACGTAAGCTCTATGCGGAGATAGCGATGATAGAAGAACAGCACGTCACGGAATACGGGTCTCTCCTAGACCCCAATTGCAGCTGGCTGGAAAACTGGCTGATGCACGAATACGCCGAGTGCTACTTGTATTATTCTTGTGCGGAAGACGAAACGGACCCCTCGATCCGCGCATTGTACGAGAGACATTATCTGGAAGAATGCGGTCATCTTCAGCACGTGGCGAGTCTTCTCAACGTCTACGAGGGCAAACCGTGGCAGGCATTATTCCCCGACGGAGGAGATTTCCCCGAGCCGCTTAAATTCGAAGGCAATATAGAATACGTCCGAGACGTCATCAAAAACACTTCTTCCTTGACCAAGCACCGCGAAGGTTATCGAGAGGTCAAGGACACGCCTAAAGACGCCCTGTATTTCTCTTACAACTCCGCCGTCAACAAAAACCCCGCCGCCGTAGCGTCTCACCGAGTCGTCGCCTCTCATATAGAAAAGTACGGCGAAGATTATCGATACGAGGTATCGCCGCACCCGATCAAATCACTCCGCGACAGAACCTTAGACAACACCGACTACGCGCGTATTCCTTCTTAATACGCGTCCCTCGTTAAATGAAGACGCGGCTCGTTATGAGCCGCGTCTTGTCTTTTAACCGTTATACTTATTCTACCGTATAATGTACGTCGTAGAAGGTCGTATTGGAGAAGAACGTCATCAGTCCGAGATATCCGCCCGCGTAATTGGTAGAAGTCGTCTCTCCGACCAAAACGTCGTCGCAATAGAACTTGAACGTCTTGTTGTCGGCAGAACCTTCCGTCTTGATTGTCAATTTATGCCATCCTCTGCGCCACTCGAGAGCAATCCCTTTATATTCCGCAAGGTCCGCGGGGTTGTTGCCGCCCGCCTTGAAATATCTGGAGCCGCCGTCGTCTTCGGAGACGTTGAAGCAGAACCAGGACGCACCGGGATCTTCGTTGTTTTGGATGCCGAAAACCAGTCCCGCGGCTTTGCCTTCATACACGTTGAGATACGCTTCGAAGGTGAAGTTTTGTTCCGCAGTGACGTATTGGTCGGTCACCGCGAAGAAGTCGCCGACGTTAATGTTGTTAACTTCTATCGAGAGTCCGTCGGAAGAATCCGTCCAAGATCCCCATTTGTTGGTAACTGTCGGATGAGAGTTTTCTTTCTCTCTGTTATACATACCGCGAGTCAGCTCGAGGTCGTTGCCGATATAATAACGGACGTTGGTCCACTCGGCTTTACTTCTCCAAGTATCGAAGGAAATATATCCGCCGTTGTACGCTTCGTTGTTAAAAGTAGCGACCAAAATGCCGTCTATGTAGTAAGAAACCCATTTATCGGAGGTTATTTCCAGTCTGACGTGGACGGACTTCTTGCCGTTAAGGCGGAGTAAGGTCTTCTCGTTACTGTTGGGCGTGCCGTATCCGAACATACGGGCATTGTCTTGGCCGAAGTTGACGGAGACACCGTTCCAGGCAGCGCCCGGGTTTGCGGGATCGGTGATTCCGTAACCGATATTGGCACCGTAATCGTTCTCGTCGGCATATGAAGTACAGGTTACGTCGAAGTCCGCCACGAAGGCAGTCTCCGCAGGCACGTAAATCGTAGTGACCGCCTGAGCGTCGCCCCAGGTCGTATTGTCGCCCGTGATATATCCTTTGCCGCCCGACCAGGTTCCCCAGACGTGTTCCTCGTCCATATCGGAAGAATAGTCGAAGTCGGTCATAAACGAGAAGTTCTCTACTATCGGTTCCATCTCGCATCTGGAGCAAGAGATCGACTTGCTGCCGTCCTCATAATAAGAGGCGGCATTAATGATTTCTTCATCGTAATCGTGACCGAGAGCGGCAATATCTTCCTGTGCTACCAAGACGGTACCGCATCTGTCGCAATGACTGCCTTCCGTAAGCCCCTTTTCCGTACAGGTGGGATCTACCGCACTGTCGGTAACGGGATTGTGACCTGCGGGGACTTCTTCTTGAGGTACTATAACGGCATTACACACTCCGCAGTGACTGCCTTCGGTCAAACCCTTCTCGGTACAAGTGGGAGCTACTGCTTGGTCGACGACTACGTCGTGCTCGACGGTGACGGAGAACATAACGGTTTTTTCCAGATACGTAACCGTTATCGTTTGCTCTCCTACGGAGCTTGCGTCGTATCCGGAGATCATGGCGGAAGTTATCTCGATCGTTTCTTCGGTTTCGTTGTCGTAGACCGCCTTGATAACCGCTCCGCTCAAATCGATCGCATCGCCTTCCTTATACGTCAGCTTGGACGGCGCGCTATCGAGCACAACGGACGCGAGTTGTTTTTCGGAATCGTTGTCGCAAGCAAAACAAAGCACGGCACACACTATAACGAGACCTAGTAACATAATCGTTAAAAGTTTCTTCTTCATGTTTCTTCTCCTTTTTCGCGACATCTAAATCGCGTATTTTTTCAATTAGACCGTAATACCGCGGTTAATCGGCGAGCTGTATCGAAAAATAATTGGTCTGCACCGCAGGGTCTCCCGCGGGAACTCCGTCCTTTCTCATGGCATTGGCGGGTGAACCGTTATAGATCGACATATCGTCGGTGTTTTGGTAAAACTCTATGAACGCGGCGCTGATGTTTTTGACGTCCGTCGCGCCTATTACGGAATAAGGTATCGTCACGGTGAAGGAAAAATAGTCCTTGTTTCTCTCGATAACGACCGCGTCGTCCAGCTTGTCGTCGGTGTCTCTTACTCTTCTCCAATTCCATATATACGTAAGACCCGATTTGTAATAGAGATCTCCGCTACCGTATACTCTTAAGACGGTATCCTTTTTGTTCAGCACCCAGGAAGCGGAATTGGCGGTATCCGTCGTCTTAATCGGAATCATCATAAACTCCGACGAGGTGAAATCGCCGAAGCCCACTCCTCTCAGTACGAGCGAGTCGGTAGTCGTCTCTATATTGAAATAGAAGTCGTCCGCGCTGTCGTTACGCACGTCGGAAGGATTGGCGAAAGAATATCGATATCCCGCGATAAGAGATTCTTTGTCGAAGTTGTCCGAGAAGTCTTTCCCGTCGAGATACTCATCGATATATTCTCCGTCCGAGACGTATTTTACGAACGAGAATATCCCGTGACAATTCTCGGTATATAGCACCGCTTCGACTTCTCCGGAGAATAAAGAGCGTGTGTAATAAGAGGTCATCGCCACGTCGTCGATAGAGACATATACCCGGTCGCCGCGTTTGATTACCTTGATATTGACGTAATTTCCGTCGGAATAAGCACTTTCGAAGCGTTTGATCGTCTCCAGCGTGTTGGTTACGCGTCCTTCTTTGACGTCCGTATAGAGGATTCTGTCCTGCATATTATCGCTGAGCTTGACGTAGAAAGAGAGCTCGTTGGGTCCGTCGGTCAGTTTAACGCCTATCCGTGCGGATTGACCGATATGATACACGCCCAGCGTCGTGACGTCCGCCTCCAGGATACAGTCTATGCCTCGGGTCTCTTTAACCGCGGCGCTTTGGTTGCCGCCTGAGACGGCTTCCACTGCGGAATAATCGTTAAGTACGCTCATCCCGGAAGTGATGCAATACGTTTTCATTTCTGTTAAATCGGGCGTCATATAAGTGTCGTTTTTAGGGTCGGTAGGATTCTGAGAACCCGACGGGGTGGAGCCTGGTTGCGCGGAGCCGGACGGTTCCGTGCCGGAAGGGACTCCCGAAGACGGATCGGGATCGTTGTCGCAAGCAACGACGGTCGTTACCAGCAGTACGCATAGTATCAAAACTAAGATTATAGATATAACCGAGCGACGCATTATTACTCCCTCCACATATTTTTCATAGTATATAAAGTGATTCTATTCGCCGTGAACAGACCGTTGGCTGTAAGAGAAATTCCGTCCGACGATATCTCGGGGAATACGAGTATTTGCAAGAATTCCTCACCTTGATCGGCATATATCTCGAGATTGGCTCTGTCTAAGAATATCCTCAGCTTAAGCACGCCGTTGTCGAGAGGCCCTTTCATCTTTAATACGGAATGTCCGTTGACGACGTACTTGAGATGCGATACGTCCGCGACCAGTTCTTCCGTCGTCTTATCGTAAGTCAAGAGGATATATTCGTCGTCCGACGCGGCGAAGCGCAAGCTGATTTTCGACGCATAATCGAGTTTCAGCTCCAGATTCATATCGAATTCTCTTGCATTGACGTCTCCGAATACGTCCTCTCCGTACGCTACGCTCTGTTTTTCGATATCGACTAAAGTTTCGTCGTGGAGGGCGTCGAGCTCTTCTATGGGGCTGTAACAGACTTCTATCTTGCCGTTGACGGTCTTAAGGGACAGTTCGCTGAGCAGTCCGATATAACCGTTCCATTCTTTGTCGTCGTACAGCGTACCCGTATAATCGCACATCCAGGCGCCTACTATCCAGCGACCTTTTTTCTCGTTATAAAACCCTATCGCGGCGTAGGAATTGCCTGCGGCTATTCTGTATTCATACGTCGTAAGCAGCTCTATCACTTCCGTCTCCGCACGGAAAACGACGTTGCCGCAGACGTTGACCAGTTGACCGAGCATATACTCTCTGCCGCCGACCGTCAACACCCACTTGGTGTTGTCGGGATCATCGTCTACGGGGAGCTTGAAGATATCCACGCATTCTCCGGTGACTTTTATTCCCGAGGCGGTTTTTACGACGCTGTTAAACTTCCAGTCTATAAGGTTGTCGGAAGTGAATATTTTCAGATTGGTGTACCCTGCCGTGATCATCATCCAATATCCGCCGTTGACGTGAGAGGAATCTTCCACCCAGAGTCCTTTGGCATCGCGCATTTCGCCGTATTGATAGTCCGTATTGGATATGACTGGCGCTCCGTCGTTATATTTAATCCAGGTTTCGCCGCCGTCGAGAGTGTAGGCTATGGACTGCTGCTCTATCCTACGCGTTCCGACAGAGGTCTGCTTGCCTTCCGTATGCGTAGGGCTGTACAAAAGGACCATTCTGGAGCCCGCGGGCACGCTGTCGTCGAACAGCCCCGAGGTGTTGTTGTAGTCTATGACCGCAGAACCCGACCACATCTGACCGTAATCGTCGGGTAAAACGGCGTCGGTTTTTTGCTCGAAATGCACCAGATCTTCACTAACCGCGTGTCCCCAGCTTCTCTTGCCGTCGTCGGTGTACTTCTCGCTCCTCTGCCAGAAGATATGATAAACTCCGTTATAAGAATCGTACACAAAGCCGTTGGGGTCGTTCAGCCAGCCGCTGTTGGGCGAAAAATGGAAATAACTTCTATACGTTTCGTCATAATTCGACAAAATTTCTCTGCGTACGATTATCGGTACCGCCGCCATGGTGGTTTCTCCTTGTTTGATTTCGATGAATATGAAATTCCTCTTTTTGTCCAGCGAGACGCTCCTAGAAGCTCCTTTAACTCCGTTGATATACGCGTCGTAGTCGGTTGTTACGCTCACCGTAGTCGATTCGTTCTCGGAAGGCGCGGTTACATCGTACGAAAAAACGGTATTTTTGTAATTAAAATCGATTCCTTCGAGCGAAACGTTGCTTATAGCGGTCGTGTCTCTTGCCAGTATCTTATAGTAGGCGTTGTTAAAAGTTACGGAAGCGTTCCAGACCATGAATCCGAGATATCCGCCGCCGTTGAGAGTAGAGTCGTAATCGGACCCGACGTATTCTCCGTCCAGATAGGACGAAACCGTTCCGCCGAAACACTCTACGCGGAAGTTGTGTGTGGACTCGTTTTGCTGAGCGGTCGTGAGAGACTTGGTCAAATTTTCGTTGCCGGTGCCTATAGACCCCGTACCGACCGCGAACACTCTCGTGTTACCTCTGGAATAATCGACGTTCATGCAATACCAGGCTCTGCCGGGATCGGCTTGATTGGGTATGCCGAACACCAGTCCGGCGGCTTCTCCCGATATGGTGACGTCCGCGGTGAAGACGAAGTCTTTTCCCGCAGGCACCCGAATATTCGAAATATAGAATCTGTCCGCAGCCTCGAGGTGCGTACCGGTCAAACTTTCCGCGTCGTAACTCCAGGTTCCCCATTTGTACTCGGACATATCCTCGGAATATACGATTTTTTCCAGCTCTCCCGAGTATCCTATATGCGGATCTTCCTCTGCTGCGGAAGCCGCCCCCAGCGATAATCCTCCGCAACACAATATAAGTATCAGGAGCGTAATTATCGCGACGCGTCTCAATACGTTTTCTTTTCCGATTGTTTTCAACGTTCTTACTCCTCTTTTTTCGATTTCTCTCGCAAGATTGCCGAATCTTCTTCGGTCAATTTAACTATAACACGAAAACGATTTATTTTTTTAGTTGATTTTCATCCCTCATAGTCCATTTTTTTAGTATGCACTCTTGACACTCGCGGCGAGGCGGTCTACAATATAAATATGTTAAAAGCAACCGAAGGAAGCGAGCTGTCCATAACGCTCAAAGACAATGCCGCAGAACTGGAGACTCTTTTCAAGGCGCTGGGGTCGGAGATACGCATAAAAATTCTACGTCAACTGTATCGTCATCCGATGACCGTGAGAGAGTTGTCGCAGACTTTTCGCGTGCCTATTTCCACGATGAACTTCCACGTCGCGATGCTGGAGCAAGCCAATCTTATAATAGTCAATCTGATTCCGTCGAAAAAGGGCGCGATAAGAGCGTGCTACGGGAATTTTTCTTTTATTCACTTTGAAATGGACGTCCAAAAAGTTTTTCCGGAATTACACACTCACTCCGAAATGATCCCTATCGGCAACTATATAGACTTCAAAAGCGAGGGCGAACACGGCTGTGCGTCTCCTCTTCGCTCCTGGCGTAACAACGAGAGCGACTTCTTGAGCAATCGCTCCGATATAGGAATCATATGGACGACTTCCGGCTACGTCGAATACGGAATAGGCAATTATTTATTCAAAAGATATTCCGTTACGGAGATGACGATTTCTTTCGAGATATGTTCCGAAATCAATTCTTACCGCAACGACTGGCAATCTATGCTCAACTTCTATATCAACGGCACTCGGGTAGCCTCGTATCTTTCTCCGGGCGACTTCGGCGGCAGACGAGGCACGCTCAACCCCGACTGGTGGCCCGACAGCAACACCCAGTACGGACTTCTGAAATCGCTGACCGTCAACTCGACGGGCATATATCTCGACCGCAATCTGGTAACCAAAGAATACAATATCAACAATCTGGGACTGGACAAGTCCAATAAAATAGTCTTCCGCATCGAGACCGACGACAAAGAACATTACAACGGCGGCTTCAACCTCTTCGGAAAAACTTTCGGAGACTTCCCTCAAGACATATCGGTGGATTACACTTATCGACATAACAATTGATACTTTCCCGATACCTTATAAATATCGCGCGTACGTATGTGCGCGCGATTCTTTTTAAGTAAATCGATATCTGCTTCGGACTTCAATCAACCGCAACGCCTCCTTGCGGTTCCCTTACATCCGATTTCGGCGCGCGCACGTATTACGTATTGATTTTCGGAGAAACATTTTTATAGGTCACTAAAAGTTTGATATCCTGAGGATAATCTCCGAAACTTTTCCCGAACAAATTAAATCCGCCTACGTGACGGGCGTCGTCTTTCACGGCTATGCGGAACTTCAACAAATTACTCTGACGGATATCCAAATCTTCGACGCACACGTCGGAAACCTTCTTTTCGTTAAGATACGTACCGTCAAAACGAATATCCAAAGTCGTCAGCAGTCCGTATTGAGTATGCGAATCCGCCCACCAATCGGGGTTGAGCTTACCTCTGCGCTCTCCGTAATCCCCCGCCGAAGTGTAAGTACACAGTTCTATATCGTTGACGGAAAAGGTCAGATCGCTCTTACAATTCTGATTATATCCCGGATATTCCGAACAGACTTCGAAACTGAAACATAAAGATATGATATTCCTTCTGTCTTTGAGCGTAAGGTTGTGGGCTATTTGAGTATCGTCAACCTCATAATCGAGCATAGGAACGGAATATTCCAAAAAGCCTCTTTTCAACCATATTATCCCCGCCTCGAAGCGTTGCGGAGAAGAAAAGAAACACTCTGCGTCGGACGGATATACTCTTTTTTCGGTAGCCAATCCGCACGGAGTTTCTTTAATGGCGTAATCGGTATAACTGCCGACGGGAATGTCTATAACCCGAGTCTCGTTGATATAACGCACGTCGTCCGTCGGATGCCCTGTATATATCGTGAACATATAGTTGTTAAGCGTCAGCCTCTTTTGATTGCCGATTTTTTTAGCTTCATTGGAATATTTCAACAAACCCGCCGCCACCAACGACTTGACGTGAAACGAAATCGTCGAAACGGGTATGTTAAGTTTCAAGGCGATATCGCTGATCGAATAATTATGAATATTGACCAATTTTAGAATTTTTCTTCTGATCGGCACCGATAAAGCCGACACTATACCTGCAATGACATCTTCGTCGTCATACAAATTGAGCGATTTTAATCTGGAATTATCAAAAGATCTGTTCATACCGACTCCTTTTATCCTAATTAGTAAAAATTTTGCACGCGAGTGCGCTTATATTGTATACCCGTATCCGGACAAAACACAACCGAATTACAATCTATGTTGAAAATTAAAACAAACAAAATTTGCTTTTATAAAATTTTGTTGTAATCCCATGCACAAGGTTTATAATACAAGTGAAAAAGCTTACTTGCAAGGGCTTTTTCACGCCGTATTTCAACTAACGGCTGATATTTGCGTTTTAGCAAATAACGAAAGCGACAGCGACGCAAAAATTTATTTTTGTAAGCCGTGTAATGTTATTATATAATTGAAAAAAATTTCGAGAGGATATTTTTATGAAAAAACAACTTCTGGTTATTCTGTTATTCGTCTGCTTGGTATTCGCAATGATAGCATGTACCGACAACCAATCGCCGTCTGGAACGGATGATTCCGGTACGATCTCGGGAACAGAACTCTCCGGTACGCTTGATCCGCCCCCGTCCGAGCCCTCAGGGAGCATTGAGCCGACGCCTTCAGAACCTTCCAAACCGTCCGATACCATTGAGCCGTCAGACCACTCCGGCACGATCCCGCCATCCGAACCGTCGGGCGGTGAAGAAGAGCCCGTCACTCCGATAGAACCGGAACAATCCGTTAAATATGCGATACGACTATATAAAACGGAGGACGTAGACGACTACACCGTCTTAGAATATGAGGAAGGCGAAATCGTCGACGTATCCGAATGGCCCGTTCCGTCGGGAATAAAATTCGAGGGCGAGACTATTCCTTTCGTGCATTGGTTGGACGAGCAACAAGAAAACGTCGTTTCGGAAGACTTCTCGATGCCGTCACGTTCTATGGCATTTTATGCGACTTACGATTATCCGCAATTATTCAGATGGAGTTACGATGCGGATGCACAGACATATACTTCTACCGGAGCGGGCATTCGTCCCGCAAAAGGTATCGAGGGCGGATATTCTGGCACTCTTTCCGCAGAATTGACCGTCAACAACGCTTCCTCTACCGGTATCGGTATTATATGGAATCTGACTTGCGGCGACAACGATTATCCTTATGCAGACGGTTGCTCGTATTGGTATTTTCACCTCAATCCGAGCAACGGCGCTTTTCAATTAGCCTACGTGCAAGAAGACGGCACTTATATTGCAATCAAGACCGTATCCCTCTCGGACAGTCCTCAATCGTGGCAAGATAAATATGCCGAATACAAAAATTCTTCCGACGAAGCGCTTTCAACCGTTTTCTCTGTAGAATACAACACGTCTGAAATATCCCTATACGTAGACAGAGAAGAGCTCTACACGTACACCGGCGACATGCTCGGCGGCATCCTCGGGAAAGGCGTCGGCATAAGAACCAACGTCGCCGACAACGTAGCCAAAAATATAACCTATACTCCTGACGTCGCGGCGAGCAACACCTATATCGTAACGTACGTCAACACCGCGGAAAACACGGAGGAGGTCAAGTTGGTCTCGACGGACAACTTCGTATTACCCTCTCCTTCCGTAACGGGATACGAATTCCTCGGCTGGTATGAAGACGAGGAGTTCACTTCTCAACAAATAACCGAAGAATTTGTCATCTGTGCAGACGTTACTTTCTACGGAAAATTCGTCCCGATACAGACTAAAAACGGCTATAATATCTATTCGGACGGTCGGTACGAGTCGACCGTCGCCAAAGCGACCGTCACCGTAGACGGAGCGGGCAGCAGATACGGCAAGTGGTCTACCGACATAACCGTAACGGATCGCAACAACATTCGTACGGGTATATTGATTAACTCTTACGTACCTTCTTCGGAAAGCACCGTCCCCTATGACAATACCTCCGTTAGCGGTATATATGTCCATCATAACGTCAATGCCAACGTCAACTTCACTCTTACTACCATTCACGAGGGCGTTTACGAATCTCACCCCGACGGCACGAAAGAAGCGCTTAAAGTATCGAAATACGACTCCTCGTCAGAGGGCGCGCTCGGCGCTTATTACGCCAAAAACAGAGCTTTCGTCAACGGCGAAACCGACAGCCTTACGTTCAATCTTGCCGTAGAAGTTCTCAATACGTACATTAAAGTATATCTCGACGGAGAATGCATTATAGAATATACCGCAGAGAGCGGACTAGAGATGTTCAACGATTACGACGATTGTCTAGGGGTGGGTTTCACGACCGCGTCCGTCGGAACCACTTTCTCTGATTATAGCTACACGGAAATGGAAGCGCAGGAAAAACCTACCACTAAAAACGGTTTCATAATCAGTGCGGACGGTTCGTCTTACACTTCCGACGCCGCCACCGTCGCAACTATCGTCGACGGCATAAGCGGACGGTACGGCAAATGGTCCGTCGACATAACCGAAACCAATCGTACCAATGCGAGAATAGGAATATTGATCAACGCCTACGTCAAGTCAGACGACGGACAAGTCAAATATACCGACCAAAGCGTATGCGGTTATTATCTGCATCATAGTATAAAAAGCAACACCAACTTCACCCTCAGCACTATTTATCGAGGCACCTATCAGCAGCAGCCCGACGGAACGAAAATGAATCTCTTGGTATGCAAGTATAACGCCGAGTCGTCGGGCGCACTTAAAGATTATCACGCAAGATGCAAAGCTTTCTTGGCAAAAGAAACCGACAGTCTTACGTTTAATCTCGGAATCGAAGTTATGCCCGAATACATTAAAGCTTACCTCGACGGAGAATGCATCATAGAATATACGACCGCCGCAGGACTCGGTTTGTTCGACAACGTAGACGGCTGTATAGGCGTGGGATTCAATACCCAGACGATCGGAACGGTCTTCAGCAATATGAGTTTCGTTCCTTATATTGCAGAGGACTAAAAGAATTATGAAAAAGATTGTTAAGATATCGGTTGTTTTGATTTTTGTTCTTATGATACTGACTCTATCCGACATCGCACCTATTACGGCAGACGCCTACTCCTGGAAAAACGGAGAAAAGGTCTACTCCATAGCGACCGATAGAATAATGTACGAGACGTCTCTGCCTTACGACGAAACCATCAATACTTTCGAGGCGTGGATTACGTTGCCGTCGACCGTTGCGGATAATATAGACGGCGGAGTCATATTCGGCAACTATTACAACAATCCTACCGGATACCCGGGATGCGTCAATTTCGGCATAGGCAACAACGGAAACTTCTACCTATATTGGAACAACGGCGTCTACAAGTATACTTTCGAAAGCGTAGATTTAAGAAACGGCGAGCGTACTCACGTCGCGATAGTCAGGGATAAAGAAAACTCTCGACTTTTATATTACGTCAACGGCGAACTCGAAGAATGTTTGACGGTAAAATTAAACGAAAGCGTCTGTCAAATGAAATTCGGCATAGGCACGGATTGGAACAACTGGTATAACGAAAAAACACCTTTCTTCGGAAAGATAGAGCAGATTACGCTCTATTCTACCGCGCAGACTCAGGCTGTTATACAGGAAGATATGCAGACGACCGACATACGTTCTTCTTCTAGAAACGGGCTTATGTCCAACTGGTATTTCGGCAAAAACTGGAGCTTTGAAAATACTATTATTCCCGATACCGCCGACATCGGTAACGATTGTCTGGTCAATACCTACGATCAATACGTAGAGGTTAAAGATGTCGACGATTACGATTACACTCTTATGGTCGTCCCAGATATGCAGGCGATGAACTATTGGGAAAAAAGCAATTTCCGTCAACAGAGCCAATGGATCGTCAATACTGCGAAAGAGCTCAACACTCGATTCGTTATGTATCTAGGAGACATGACTGAGAGCAAGTATTCCGTCAATCCCGATGCGAGCGAACAAGAATGGAAAGACGCCTATAAATACATATCTATGCTTGACGGAGTGGTTCCTTACTCCGTAATATTAGGCAATCACGATTATGACAGTTGGGCTACTCTAAACAGAAACAGTACGATGTTCAACAAATACTTCTCCTATGATAAGTATAGCCAAACGGACTCTTTCGGAGGGGCTTTCAAAGAAGGATGTATGGACAACTACTATTCTCTTATATCCGTCGGCGACGTGGAATATCTAATTTTTGCTTTGGAATACGGTCCCAGAAACAACGTCGTCAACTGGGTCGACAGAATAATAAGCGAGCATCCTTATAGCCGCGTTATAGTTACGACTCACAGTTACTTGGACCCCGACGGCACTTTGGTCGACTCCGACGATATGTTCGCTCCGTCCAGAACCATATCTTACGACAGCAGCAGCAACAACGGATCGGACTTTTGGGAAAAAGTTTTGAGCAAGCATTCCAACGTCTTTATGGTCTTCAGCGGACACGTTTGCACGGATTACGTCGTGCGCAGACAAGACCTCGGCGTCAACGGCAACACCGTCACGTCCGTATTGGTCAACGCGCAGGGCGCGATGATGACGTCAGCAATGAATACTCTGCTGGTAATTAAGGTCAATGAGAGGACGAAGACGATGCACTTCTGCTATTACAGTCCCGAATACGACGCCTGCTATAACTACGGCGGTCAATTCAGTATGTCCTTCGCCGACGAATACAATCCCGCGATAGGCGGCATCGCATAAAAAAAGAGGATATCGATATGATTAAAAAATCCCTTTGCCTACTGCTCGTCATAACTCTCTTTTGTATGTGTCTATACGGTTGCGCCCCCGAAAACGACCCCGTTGACGGCGACCTGAATTCAGGGTCGACTTCCGGCTCCGTTGTTCCCGATGTCCCGGTTACTCCCGATTCTTCCGGCACGCAAGAGCCCTCTGAACCGTCCGAACCCGACGGGAAATACTTCACCGTAACCATCAACCTAAACGACGGCTCGGCACCGACATATTATAAAGTAAAAATCGGCGAAGCCTTTAATCGTCCTTCTCCTCCTCGGTACGGAAACAACGTTTTTCTCGGATGGTATTCTCGCGGAGCAGAATATGACTTTTCTTCTTCCGTAACTTCCGATCTGGTTATCGACGCCGTATGGGAAAAGGTATACTCGGACTCTTTATACAGAGTCAACGGCGATTACGAAAAGATAAACAACGGTTACAAATCCGTCGGCGGCTCGCTAATAATGGCTAACACCAACCAGGATTTCAATTGCGGCTCGATAGAGGTCACCGTCAATTCTCCCTCGAAATCCGACAGCGGCATAATAGTGTGTCTTAATAACAACGGCTCGTCGACGTTTTGGGAAAGTGGCGTATCATACTACTTTTTCTTCGTCAACATTGACGGTAATGCCTATCTCGGCAAAATCAACAACGGTATCTGGAGCGCAAAAAAGGTCGTCCCGATATCCGATTACGTCCAAGGCGCCGATTATACGCTTAAAGTAGAACTCAACGGAACGGATTTATATTGTTACGTAGACGGACAATTGTATATTTCTTTTTCCGAATATCGCTTTTTGTCGGGCGGAGGATTCGGGATACGCACGGGGACGTCGGGGGTCAGTTTTACCG
Organism: uncultured Christensenellaceae bacterium; assembly: GCA_964613035.1. Lineage (GTDB taxonomy): Bacteria > Bacillota > Clostridia > Christensenellales > DTU072 > CAVIQK01. The sequence goes on from CAZTFQ010000002.1 coordinate 41,712, forward strand.
ATTTTAAAGTGAACGGAACTACTTGTCGGTAACTCCACTCTCCGCATAATTGTTAAAGACGTACTAAGTACGTCACGACCAAACCCTAAAACTACACGTAAACGAAAAAGTTTTTCGGGTAAGCGAAATTTAGTTGACAAATATTTTTCGGTACTATATTATAGTATAGCATTATCGTCGCGGGGTAGAGCAGATGGTAGCTCGTCAGGCTCATAACCTGGAGGCCGGAGGTTCAAGTCCTCCCCCCGCAACCAAAGGATGCGGAGAGGAATTGAAACTACAAGAGCGCACGCGATTTAGGTTTCAGCTGTCCGCAGCAGGATGCGGAGAGGAATTGAAACTACAAGAGCGCAAGCGATTTAGGTTTCATTCCCCGCAACCAAATCAAAAGAATCATATGGCGGCGTAGCTTAGTTGGTTATAGCGGCCGGTTCATACCCGGCAGGTCGTTGGTTCGAATCCGACCGCCGCTACCAGAAAATTTACGCTTAACAAGGCCCCTTGGTCAAGCGGTTAAGACATCGCCCTTTCACGGCGGTAACATGGGTTCGATTCCCGTAGGGGTCACCAAAAATCGACAAGTTTCAATCCGAGCTTGTCGATTTTACTTTTTCACTCTTACCTCTTCACTCTTCACTAAAATATCTTGTCGATTTTTCGGAAGTAATAAGTAATAGTGAATAGTGAAAAGGTACTTATAGCTTCTGAACAAGTTTCTCGTTTTGGGTTGAAAAGCAATCAACTCTTTTATATAATGTTTATATAGAGTGGTGGTAAGATTATGTCCGAAAGTCCTTTAATTATTAAATCAAAAACGTTTGCACTTGAAGTAATACAAGTTTGTAAAACACTAAGGTTGGCAAAATGCGAAAGCGCTTTGATTAATCAATTTTTGCGTTCGGGAACAAGTATCGGCGCCAATATTAGAGAAGCATTTTACGCACACGGAAAGGCTGACTTTATTGCTAAGCTTCAGATTGCTTTAAAAGAATGCTCGGAAACCGAATATTGGATTGAACTGATTTTAGAGAGCGAATATTATTCGGATAAAGCCTTACTTGAAAAGTGTACGGAAATAAAAAGAATTTTGATTGCCTCCATTAACACCGCTAAAGAGAAAAACAAAGGATAAAGTATATATTCGTTTCGCATTTTACAAAAATCGACAGGTTTCGATAGAAGCTTGTCGATTTTTCTTTTCACCATTACTTCTTCCCTATTTTTACCATATATATTGACTTTTTTTGGAATTTTTTATAAAATAAAGTCGCTACGATCTTAATATCATTATTTAAGGCGCTTATTACCTTGGTAACAAGTGCATTATCTGCGTACATAGTCTTAATAATGATATGTGTGATCGTAGCAAATCTAGCGGTAATTCACTTGTTATATTTTCTGGATATATCGGGTGCATTGCCCGATATGTTTTTTTCAGGAGGTAATAACATGAAAAAACTCGCTCGTATCACTCTCATCGTCACCTTTTTTATTATTTGTTTAACCGTTGGGCTATGCGGTTGCGATCTATTTAAAGACGGTGACATTACGGTCGAAAATCCCACATATGCATATGCCGACGGATTTAATTATACCAAACGAGAGATTGTAAATCCGGAAGAAGTTCCCAAAGCTCAAAGAGATTTTGAACTTGAAAAAAGCGAAGATTACGACGTAGAATACGAAACCGTGACGGCAACGAGTTTATATGGCGAATGTTGCACTATGGGGGTTAATAACGATATTCTATATCCGGGAGCGCTTGTCGATATGAGTAATAATTCTTTTAAGCCTATTACGGTTAAAAGAGCCCCTATCACTATATCCGCGAATCTCGAAACGATTCTGGACAACAACAACGCCTCCGTTTCCGCGACAATAAATGCGCCGTCTTTAAGCAACGTCAGGAACGGTATCCGAGAGATATTGAACAACAATTTGACCACTTCTACTAACATTCCCTCCAATTTATCTTACGAAGTACGCGAGATTACCAATGAAAAAGAATTTAATATGAATCTCGGCCTCGGATTACAAGTGAGCAAATTTTCTCTATCGGAGAATTTCTCTTACGGGAATCTAAAAAAGCAGACTAATTTAGTCGTCGTATTAAAACAAGTCTATTATACCGTAGATATGGACGCACCTCAAGAATACAATTCAAGAGACCTGTTTGACGACGACTTGTCCTCAACGGAGATAAACAAGTCTCTAGAGGGTAAAATCCCGGCATACGTGTCCTCTGTTGCGTACGGCAGAATAGCTTTTATCACGATTCAAACCAATTATTCGAAAAAAGAGATAGAAAACGTTTTATCTCAAGCTTGGGGAAAACAAAGCGACAACCCGGGATATTCTTCCAATAAAAAACTCTCGGAAAAATTCGACAGTACTCTTAATACAATTTCTACCGATACCGATACGAGCATCTCTTGCTATGTTTACGGAGGCTCCAACGGTCAAAACGTTCCTATAGGAACGGATGCAGGCGAAACTCTCAGCAGTATATTCGCTAGTTTTAACGGTGCCGGAGACGGAGCATTGCCGATTTCTTATACAATGAGACACTTGAACGGCGAACTGGCTAAAATACAAAATTGTAACGAATATACGATAAAGCACGTTACTTACAATCCTAAAAAATTGATGGATTGGAGCTATCTCGACAATCTGCTTCAAGAAAACACATTCTTCGAATCCGATTCGATAACGTTGGATTTCTCGGCAATGATAAATTATGCGAAGCCTTCCGAGGCGGACGTCAATGCCAATAGAGTAATAACTATCCCCAGAAACATATCCGACTTACGCATCGTGGGCCCCAACAAGGGCGCCGAGGGCATTGAATATAACGACTTCAGTATAGTATTGGATTATAGAAGCGCACCGATAACGATAACTCTTGACGGTATTTCTTTCAATGCGGAGACCAATAACGGACTCGGAGCGTGCATTTATAGCGATTCCGACGCAGAAATAACGTTAAATATCGAAGGCAGAGTCGGCTTAAGAGGAAAAAACGGCGTTGCCGCAATAAAATGTAATAATCTAAAAATCGTAGGCAACGGGTCTTTGACTCTATATGGCGGCGACGGATACACTCAACCTAAAAACTCGGTAGAATTCATAGGATCTGCAATCGACGTAAAAAACAACTTCGAATTAGACCTCGTCGGAAGTTTCTATTCATATGCCGGCAAAGTTATTGACGAATATCCTGGTATCAACGGATATCCGGGTATCGTTGCGAAAAACATCTCCTTGAAAGCTTCTACCGCCGTCGAAATTCACGGCGGAGACGGTAGAGACGGTTTAAGAGGCGCGGACGGAATACAATCTTCTTTGACGAATGCGGTTGCCGGAGGAGACGGGGGCAACGGCGGCGTTGCCGTCGATTGCACGTCGCTCGTTATCAATTCCGACAACGTTTCGCTCTTCGGCGGTAACGGCGGTAGCGGAGGAGACGGCGGTAACGGCTATGAAGGGATTACCATGTGGAAATATTGTCTTTCTGCGAGCAATGGATCTATAGGAGGTAACGGCGGTAACGGAAGCGTGGCATTAAATTCCGACCTGTCTATTGAATTCAACGGATATACTGTCGAAACCCACGCGGGCAACGGCGGTAACGGTGGTAACGGAGGTAACGGTGGTAACGGAGGAATTGATGACAATAATTGGACATGGATTGTCTCTAATCATTATTGGTATGGAGAACCCGGCAACGGTGCAAACGGAGGTAACGGCGGTAACGGAGCTACCGAAGTCGTAACCGACAAAAATATCGTTTCTTACAACGGCATCGGCGGTAACGGTGGCATAGGCGGTAAAGGCGGCGATAAATGGTTAATATACAATTGGAACGGCACTGCAGACGACCCCAATTATAAAGCCCGCGACGGTATCTCCGGTGAAAACGGAATGCGAGGACTAGACGGTTAATTATTAATCCGACAATTTAGTGGTTTTAAGTTCGGCATCGATTTTTGCCGAACTTTTTTATAAAAAACATCCGCTCGGGGTGGAGCGGATGCGGGGTATCGAGGATGAATGCTGGTCAGATGAGGCGGTACTTGGCGGTGAAGGTGACAGAGGAGGAAGCGGTGTACTCGAAGACGAGCTCGGAAGATACGCACGTATCGTTGTCGTCATACCAGCCGAGGAAAGAGTATCCCTCGTTGACGGTGGCGACGACCACTACCGTTTCTCCGCCCTCTGCGATAGACTTACCGGTAGAATGCACCTCGTTAAATCCTCCGCCTGCGGAAGGTTTCATATTACCGTCAAGATGTATGTCGGCATTTCCGCTTTTACTGTAGCCAGCCGGACAGACGTAATATAATTGTCCGGCGGTTACGCTATACGTTAAGCTGAAGTTTTTACCGGTACCGCCGTCATCGTCCTCTGTAAGATAACCTTTATTGCTATTATATAAATATACGTAAGTATCCCAACTCGACGTCGCATAAATAGTGATATCCTCGCTGACAAGAGGTACGAATGCGTAATATTTTCTATCCGAAGAATTCCGATAATACAGATAGAGGTTTTCGTAAGTGCAACCTACTATCATTACGCCGTCTGCGCTGTAAGGTATCCACTTGGCATAGAGAGTGGTTATGCCACTATGATTGACACTGAAGTCGAAGGGCGCTCCAGTGCAAGCGCTGTTATCGTACCAGCCTGCGAAGACGTATCCCGCTCTAGTGGGAATATCGGGATAGGTAAGAGTGCCGGTCTGTGTCGCGGGAGCTGTACCCGAGGCACCATTAAGATTAAACATAACGACGCCTGTAGAAAAATATTGCTCGCCGGCGTCTTCCGTATCGCTGATAAGTTTTATAAAGTCGCCGTCCCAAGTAGCGGTAAGCGTTACGTCCGAGTCTCCTATCGTATAAGAATAGCTCTCGTCCGTGCTTATCAGGTCGTCTCCGTCGTACCAGCCCAGCCAGGTGCATCCTGAAGAAGTCTCCGCTACAACGGTAATAGTATCTCCTACTCCTACAATCACCGACGTCGTCTTGGTTTGACCGAGCGTACCGCCTGCGGAAGGTTTGGCCGTGCCCGAAAGATAAATATCGGCAGTCCCTTCATTATTATTATACCCTGCCGGAGATACATAGTAGAGCTGTCCTGCGGTTACCTCGTAGGTTATCATAAAATTCCTACCGTTATAGTCATCGTTTTCTGCAAGCCAACTTTTTTCACTATTATACAAATATCCGAATGTATCGCAACCGTTCTCCTCGGAGCAGAACAAAATCGTTTCGCTGACAAGAGGTACGAAGGCGTAATATTTTCTATCGGAAGAGGTTTGACCGTACAGGTAAAGGTCTTCATAACTATTCCCTACGTGCCACACTCCGTCGCCCTCGTGAGCTATCCACTTGGCGTAGAGGACTATGTTTTCATTATATTCTGCGGTGAAGTCGAAAGGCGCTCCCGTACAGGCGCTGTTATCGTACCAGCCCGCGAATACGTATCCGTCTCTAGTGGGAATATCGGGATATGTTAGGGTACCCCCCCCGATTTGATTCGCAGGCGCGGTACCGGAGGCACCGTTGAGGTCAAAGCTGACCGTTGCGTCGGCTATTATATAATACTCGCCGGTTTCCGACAGATTGCTCTCGAGGGTGAGACGCACGACGTCCCATTTAGCGACGTAGTTTTTGTTTTCATCGGTCACTCTGAAGGAGTACGTCAAGCTCTGAGATTGGAGAGTCTCTCCGTCATACCAGCCGAGGAAATCGTAGTCCTTGGTTGTGGACGCAGTAAGTGTGATTCTCTCGTTTATTTTATAGTATGAGTTCTCTTCGTATTGTTTTTGGATGCCCAAAGTCGCCATATCGTCTATATTGGCGCTAAACTCCAAGGTAGCGGTTCTTGCTTCTATGGTGACGGTCGAAGAGGCGTCTTTAATCGCCGCGTTGCATCTCAAAGGATTATCGCTCGTATAACCGGCGAGGAGATTGTCGTCTCTATAGAATCCGCACCAGACGTAGCCTGCCTCTACGGAGACTTCCAAACCGAGCGCGTCGAAGAAATACGTCTTGTCATAATAAGAGCTGTCTAGCGACACGCCCTCTCCGAGGGAGAATTTTATCTCCTGCCATTCTGCCGTAAGAGTTACGTCGGATCGGATTTTCCATTCTGCATCACGTATTGTCTCGCTCGGCTCTTCGGTCTCGTCATAATTAACGCTAAACCCCGTAAGGATGTGTCCCGGGTTGCTAAACTCGGGGAGTTCTTTCCAATAATTATCGTTCACTAATTCTCCCAAGGTGGTACCCCATTTGATATTGGAGTTGGTAAACTCGGGTCGATAACTATTCATTCCGTTGTACACGATGACGGTACAAGGTTCCTTGGAGCGTTGATACTCGGACATAGTCAAGTCGAGTTCTTCGCCTAAATCTTTTTGTTCTTCTATAGAAGACACCTTATAAGAGCCTCCCGCAGTCGACATATTGCCGCCCGTAGTGGTGTACACTCCGTAGACAGAACCCGACGAAGCGTTGACGAGGACGGCGCCTTTTAAGAATTGTTTTTCTTGATCGTCTCTGACAACTATTACGTGAGAGCCGTTTTTGAAAATGAAGACTTTCTCTATAATCAAGTTAAGGTCGGTATCATAGCCCACCAGGTATGCGTCCGTTTTGTCCGATATCGCGGCAGTCAGGGAGAAGCTCCTTCCCGATCCGACGTAGTCGTTGATTTTAAGGACGGCAAGGTCGGCGTTTTCATCGACTTTGATTATCTTAACGTCATTATAATCGGTTTCGCCTACCGTGGCGGTTATTTCGTTGACGTTTTGCGCGCTCACGAGGATATTTTTATCCGTAACGAAGGTCCCGTCACCGTCGATGAGAAGCCCCGACGCTTTTTCGTTGCCGACGGTGATCAGCACGACGGACGCGCTCAAGGAGGACTTGACGGAGGTTTCCGATTTCAGTACGGGAGAATCGTCTTCTACGGAGATCTCGGGCAGAGTATCTTTTGAAAAATCCGTCTCTTCCGGTAAGAAGATATCGCAGGCGGTACACATAGTCACCGCGATAATAGCGACGATCGCGAATATTAAAAACAGTCCGACTCTTTTTAATCTGTTCATATTGACTCCTATCGTCCGTCGGGGTGTTAGACGGACCGATTATTCTATAGGTTGTATTCTTTAATTCTCTTGTACGAGGATATCGTACTCGGGCATAGGCTTGTTGCGATATTCTTCATCCATTATCGCGAGCTGTTTTTTGATTATGCCTCTCATTCTCACGGCGGGCTCCAGACAATATTGTCTCAAGAGCTCCGTATCGACGTCGGAGGGTTGTTTCCAGTGCGGGAAGAGGAGCTTAAGATAAGCGGTCATAATCTTCTTCACGGCATTGGTGTCACGGGTATCCGCATTGTCGGGGACGACGAGGAACGCGTCCACGAGACCTTTTGAGACAACGTCTTCTCTTAACGCGTGCAATATTTCGGCGAAGTATTCCGTATTGAGGGCGAAGCCTTCCGCTTTCATACTCTCGTTCATACGAGGGAGTTTCCAGCCCTCGACGAATCCGTGGAAGCGGTCGATGAGCGCGGAGTCGCCGAAGACTTCCGGCAGTGACTCGAACATATTGACGTTGACGTCCATGACCTCGGATCTGATATTGCCGAGCAAGACCACGCCTGCGTCGCCTTTGCCAGCCTTGGTGCCGACGGTGTAGGAACCGTTCTCCAGGTATCCTTTCATCGCGCCCTGCATCTCGGACGCGTCGGGGAACTTAATGGTGCTGATTTCGTCCAGAGCGACGTAGTCGTAATTGGCGACGAGACCGTCGGTCTTTTTACTCATATCGTAGAACATTTTCGCTCTGGTCATAACGCCGCCGCTGGAGAGCCAGCCGCGCTTGCTGATCTGAGAATAGACGTAGCTTTTGCCGGTGCCCTTGGGGGCGAGCTCGATCATATTGAGTCTCTTCTCGAGGAAGGGAAGGAGTCTGGTAAGTGCCATCAATTTTCCTTCTCTAGAAGAGTATCCTTCGGGGTTATAATCCATCGCCATCAAGAGGACGTCGATCCATTCGTCCAGCTCGAAATATTTACGAGCGTTTTTATAATAATCGAGGTCGACGCTATAGGGTAAGAAATTCTTAAAGGACAATAACAGAATTCTGTTCTCCGTCTTCTTGGGGCTGACCTGAACCTGACCGTACCCCAGCTCTATTATCCCCCATATATCTCCGTCGGTGCCGAGGAGACTGTCTTTACATACGCTCCAGACCTCTTTTGAAATATAGGTGTCGGAGTTCTTCACGTCGAAGTCGGGCAGAGAAAAGCTGATTTTGTTGGCTTTGATATCGAGCGAAACGTTGATTTTCGCAAGAAACTTCACCTTTTCTCCGTTCATTATGGAATCGATGATGGCGTTCCATTCTCCCTTACGGGGGATGATGTCTTTTATCTTTTCCAAAACGAAGTCGACGTTGACGTCGCCGTTTTTGTCGGAATAGCGTTTTATGAACCAGTCTCTGATGAACGCAGGCAGGCTCAGAGCGGAAAAGATGCTCTGGACCGACGACTTTTTAACGACCATTCCTTCGAAATATTGTCTGACTTTTTCTTCCATATTATATCTCCATATCGTTTTCGATAACGCCTTTCATGAAGGTAATTTCTTGATTGCAAATGTGATTTTTGGACGATATCTCGGCGACGTAGGTACCCGGGGCGTCGATATCCACGACACAACTCCAGTTGCGGATACATTTTTCGCAAGAATAATGCTTGCCGTCCAGCTTGAGATACATTCTGTCGTAATCTCCGTCGACGTAGAATCTCAATACGGGGTTTTCTCCGGGTTGCAGAGCTATCAACGTGCTCTCGAACTCGACCGTCGGCGCGTCCTGAGCGGAGGGGGCTTGAGGTTTCTCTACGGGCTCGGGTTGTACCGCGGGCTGTTCGGGAATAATCTCGGGCACGTCGTCTTCGACGGGTTTTTCGTTAAGTGAGCGGTCCTTGCCCGCATATTCTTCGAATCGCGCGATTTCCTTTTTGTCGACCATCGGTTTGACCTTTTTTATCGCGTCTACGATATGCTTTTGGGTGACTTTCATCTCGACGTTCGTGCGGATAAAGCTATTGAGGGGGACGTCCTTGGCGCGATCGCAAATTTCGTCTATATCCGCGCCGGAATAGCCCTCCGTGAGCTTGGCGATGACGTCGAAGTCCACGTCGTCTTCTATCGGGATGTCCGACAATTGTTTTTTAAGCAGATATTTTCTAGCCGCCTTATCGGGGAGAGGAACGTAGATTTTTTCGCTGAATCTTCCCGATCTGACCGCCGCGCCGTCTACGTCCCAGGGGCGATTGGTCGCGCCGAGAAGGAGCAGATTGGGGTTACGTCCGACGAAGCCGTCTATCTGTTGTAAAAACTCGTTGACGCGCTTATCGTTGTGGGGGTCGTTGCCGCGTTGACCGAAGAGGCTGTCCATCTCGTCGATGAAGATGATTGCCAGCTTATCTTTTCTGGCGGTCTCGAAGAGGCTGCTGATGTTCTTTTCCGATTCTCCGACCCATTTACTGACGATATCGGAGCCTTTTATCGCATAAAAGGTCGCTCCGACCTCGTTGGCGATGGCTTTGGCTATCATCGTTTTCCCTGTGCCGGGAGGACCGTACAGGAGCACGCCGCCGCCGCTTTTTTTGCCGTAGCGGGCGTATTTCTCGGGATATTTGACGGGATTAATCATCCTCATCCTAATGGACTGCTTGACGTCCTCTAGTCCCGCAACGTCGCTGAATTTGATGTCGGGGATGGTTGCGGCTTGCCATTGTTTGGCGTCCTCATCCGACGATGCCGCGTTTTTCTGCCCCGCGGACGGAGCCTTCTTCGGCGTAGTCTGACCCGCCGTGCCGCCGATGACGGCGCCGCCTTCCAGATTCTCGGCGATCTCGATGAGCCTTTTCGCTCTCTCGAAGCGAGCCTTTTTCAACTCGCCGGTATCTTCTTTGGCAAGTTTTATGAGAGCCTGAGCCGCGCGGAGGAGGTTTTCTTTGGCACCGGCGACGTCTCCCCTCTGCTGGGCTTTTTTGGCGTTGTCGTAATACATAAGAAACGTATCGTATATGAACGTGCTCTTATCTTCATCCCTCATGACGTATTCCTCTTATTATTGTTTTAAGCTCTTAGCCAGTTCTTCCAGCTGGCGGTCGATATCGTTGTCCAGAGACTGCTCCTCGTCGGAAGCCTGGTTGCCTATAAGCGCCTCCAACTCGCTGTCGTCGATGTTGATGTTGGAAGACGAAATCGCGGTGAAGGTATCGTTGGTGGAGTCGAGCATGGCGTCGAGGTTGTCGGTGGTCTCTTCCACGCCCATCATCGCCGCTTCGAATTCCTTCTGGACCTTGGCGAAGTTCATATCCTTGGTAATAGCCTGCATTTCCTTAGAAACGACGCTCATTCCTTTAAGAAACTCGCCCGTCATCTGGCTCAAATCGCGCATTTGGAGAGTGTTTTGGAAATTAAGAAGCATTTCCTTGGCTTTTTTCTCCTGAGCCATAGCGGTCCTTAAGCAGCTGACTGCCAGGCTGTATTGCTGAGGAGAGCCTTGAATCTTAGCCTGTTTTGCGGATTCTACGGCTTTTTGTTTCTGAGCCTGGAGCTTGGTGATATGCTTCTCTATGTCGCGCATGGTCCTGCGCACGAGCATTCTCTTCTCCATTTCTTTTTCTTGTTTTGTCTTAAAGAGTCCCATAATAATTACCTCTAGATGGAAGAGCTCTCGCTCTGCTTGTTTTCTTCTTCGGATATCTCGGAGCCGAAGTTTTCCGCGTCTTTTTCCGAGCCGGATATTTCAAACATACTGAGGAGTTGATCGTCCTGCTCGTTGATTCCGTAGATGCGTTCGTCCGCCTCGTAGGCGTCCTCGACTTCTTCGAAGGTCTCCAAAGTCTCCGACAGCATACTTTCGCTACGCATTTTTTGTCCGGATATTCCGCTGATAAACTTACGGAGCGCGTTGGTGTCCGTAAGAAGCTTGTTGATAGGCATATCGGAATTGTTGTTGATGAATTCCTTATCGTCTATTGCGGTCTTGAGCTGATTGAGCGCGAGAAGATTGGCGTTGAGATACTGGATGCGCTGATTAGCCATCTGATTCTCTTTACGTAAAAGATTGATACGCTTGGCAAGAGTCAACTGTCTGTCGCGGCTCTTGGTCTCGCTACCAGCCTTAAGGAGCTTCTCTATCTCTTTTTCCCTCTCCTCGACGGCGTCCATTTCTTCTTGCTGTTTTTTCTCGACGTTGATTATGTTTTCCACAACGTCGCTACGTTTGATTTTCTCAAACTTATTCTTAAAAAAGCACATTTTTATACCCCCGCCAGACTGTTGCGCTCAACAATCATTATCCTGACGTCGTTGATTTTATCGAGAATTTTTCCTTCGTTTTTATCTCCGGATATCAGAATCTTGATATCGTCCAGCTTATCCGCTATTTTGTCGTCTTCTTTCATGACTGCGGGTGCGGTGGAAGGCGCGCCGTACTCGACGAGTTCTTCCAGCTCGCGGAGCTTCTCTTTGACGACGTCGGACTCGGACATCGCTATCAGAGTCTTGACCTTGGCAAGATTGATACGCAGGGTCTCGACGTTATCCTTTATCGCCTCGTCGTGCTTGTCGTATTGTTTTTGATGTTTTTTATACTTGGATTGGAAAAAACACATAATCTTATCTCCTTATTGTAATCTGTTGCCGCATTTGTTGCAGAACAATGCGTCCGCGCTGACCTTGGCGCCGCACTTGGAGCAGTATCTGCATACTTCAGCATTGCTGTTGACCACTACCTTGGGTCCGCTGTTTTTCTCGGCGTCCGCGGCGACTTCCGCAAGTTTGACGGTAGCGTCCACGTACATCTTGGCTGCTTCTTGTCTGGAAGCTCTTTCCTTAGAAAAACTACTGTCTTTAAGCTCGAGAAGTCTCTTTTGTTTGAGAATGGCTTCCAGCTCTCTGATATCGCTGTCGGCGATTTTGACGTCGTTGAGAGAGAACGCCGTTATTTCCACGCCGTAGTCGTCGAACATCTTTCTGACGCTGTCCAAAATGGTGTCGCAGATGATTTCCAGATTGGAATTGATCTCGAAATAGCTTATCTTGCTACGCTGCATGGCGTTGGCGATGATGTCCTTGATTTTTACGAGCATTTTATCCGCGAAAAACTTCTGGAGCCCGACCGTGGTTATGCCCGCGGTGTTGCCTACTACCTTGGAGATAAACTTACGAGAATTGCTGATATTGATATCGAAAGAGCCGTGCATTCCTACGTTGACGATATAGTCCGCGAAGGGATCTCTGACTTTCATCTGAGAGGGCGTGCCCCACGGTACGATCAGAGTAACGGTCTTGTTGACGAAAAACGCCTGACATTTAAAAGGCTCGCTGACGATCTTCTTGCCTATGCCCAAGAATCCTTTCGATACGACGGGCACGTTGAGAGAGTGCTTACCCGGCAACATCGTGTCCAACATCTGTCCGTCCTTAATAAATACGACTTCGTGAGAAAAAGGAACGATTACCTCTGTCTCCCCTATACATTGCTCGATCTGAGACTGCCAAACGATAACCTCGTTGGGTCCCTCATAGTCGATAATGGTTTTCGGTAAATCTTTTGCCATGAATAATTTCCTCCGTTTTTAATACATATTTTTTTTGCTTTCCAGCAATGAAGCTTTTTGTTCCAGCCACTCCGCAAAACCGTTGATTTCCACCAACTTGGACTCGTAGCCGCCGCGCAGTCTGCCCATCTCGTCCAGAATCTGCATCATATGAGAATCGTCCCAGGATCCCGTGAGTCGTCCGAGCGCGTAGAGACACTCCGTGATGACGTTATTTTGCCCGTTGCCGTAGTCTCTCAATTTCCTCGCCAACAACCTCAGCGCCTCGGGATTGGTACGGACGTCTCCGCCGCCCGTCGAATAAGAACCGCGAACGCCTTCCGCCGATACGGAACCGCCCGACGACGATTCTCTGCCTCCGCCGTACGAAGGAGCTCTTTTCTCGGGAGCTTTTTCGGGAGCCTTCTCGGGGGTTGCTTTTTCCTTTTCGGCGACAGGCTCGGAAGCCTTTTCTACGGGTTTCTTTTCCTCGCGGACGAATTGTTTCGCCGCCAATCGAAGAATTCCTTCGAAGTCGCCGTTGCCTATCTCGAAATAAGGATTGCGCTTGAGTTCCGACGGCATATCGTCGATATCGCAGTCGTACAAGGCGAGGCAGGCTTTTTTGGACGGATCGCTCTTAGCCATCCGCAGATAACGTCTCCAGACGTCTTCCGCCTGCGTGAGGTTGCAATTGTCAAGCGACGACGTCATTACTATCAACAGCTTGGCTTTCGATATCGCGTTGTAAAGATACGGTTCGCGTTCGGTCGGTCCGAGATTTCCCAACTCCGCGCCGCTCCAGAAAACCTTCTTTTTCGTACGTGCTTTCAGTGCCGCGACCAGAGGCATCGCCAGGGACGCTTCCGGGGAATATTCCTCGCAACACACCATGATGTCGTAGTCGGATTCTTTAGCTATTCTTAAGGCGTTGTTACGCAGTCTGTCCAGCTCTTCCGCCTTGTAAGCGTATTCTTCCGCCATACTCCCGGGACATAGCGACATGGCTTTTTTATAATAAGCGCTGTCGAAAAACGATTGCGAGCCGATTTCGTAAAACACCGGACACAAACCATCGTCGTATTTTGAATAAGTCAGGTGCTTGGACGCCAGCATCAATCCCCAGGCGGCTTCGAAGCTGTCGGGGGCATCTTTCAAAATAGACTCGTAGTCTTCCATCGCCTCTTCGAACTTCGCTTTCCGTCTATACGCGCTCGCGCGGTTAAGATTGATAATGAGCTCGTCGGAGACTTTAGTAAGATCTATTTCGAACTTCGAATGACAATATATGCACTCGTAGGAGCCCTCGGCCACCTTTTCCAGCGCGCCTCCGCACATTTGACATTCCAGTTTTCTTAGTTCTGCCATCACGCACCTCTGTTGCTATCGAGAGCGCTGCCCGAAAAAGCCGTCGAAGAGACGTCGCAATCTTCTTTATAGACGACCTCGACCAGAGACGTACAATTGCCGAAGGCGTATTCGCCGATAGTGTCGGCGTTGCGGCAATCGACCACTCTCAGCCCGACACAATCGAAAAACGCATAACTGCCGACGTTGCCTTCCACGAACACCTTTTTAAGGGACTCGGGGACTTCGTAGCCGCCGAAAAAGTATGCGAGACCCGAGACGTAAGTACCGCCGTTGGTGAGGCTTTGGACCGTCAACTCCTCTAGTCCCGTGCATCCGTACAACGCACCGTATCCGAAATCTGCGCTACAGGGTAAATCTAATTTTTTAAGAGAGCGACAATTGGCGTACGCGTTCTCTCCCACGTATATGAAAGTGTTGGCGGAATAAGTCTTGACGGTTATTTTTTGTACATCGATGAGATTGGCAAAGACTTCCGAAGGAATAGAGCAAGTCGACGACAAGCTTGTACGCGCGTTGCTGTATTCCACTATTTTCAACGATTTAGGTATATAACTTCTTATTGTGGATTCATTTAAATCGCCGTCGTATTTCGTCGCACCGAAAAATCTCGAAATACTAGAATTACTAACGTTGTCGAGGTTGTCCTCGAAGACGAGTTTTTGGAGATTTTTGCATCCGGACAGCGCGCCCTGTTCGATGAGTCTGATATTGTCGCCGATAGTCAGAGAGATTATCGCCTCGTTGCCGCGGAAAGCGTTTGCTCCCAGTCCGACGACGTCGTATTCCGTACCGTTGAGCGTAACCTTCTCGGGCACGACGACCTCGTAGTATCCGGGATAAGACGACGATTCCTCACTATCAGGGAAGCTCTTCACGCCCTCTATACGCGCGACCAAATCTTCGTTGTCGAAGGAAAGACTGAAAAGATATCCTTCGTCTGAGAGGTTGTATTCTCCCGCCGTGAATCCTTTTAAGAACAAATATCCGCCGGTAAGACCTACCGCCAGGACGAGTATCAACACGATGAAGCTCGTCCAGAGTCTGCCTTTATACTGAGGCGCGTATTTACATTTATGTTTGATTTTCTTCCAAGTTACGGGGTCTTCTATTACGATAACGCCTTCCTTCTTCTTGCCGGACTTCTTTTTCTTATGTCCGATAATAAGGAACAGCACGTTGAACACCAGCGAAAATCCCGCCAGACCGAGTCCCAAGAAACAGGCGATTATGTAAAACGCATACGCGCTAAGCATGAGTTCTTCTTGCGCCAGCATCGCGAGAGGTCCCGCGAAAACAGCCAGCGCCGCGCCCGACGCCACGCCGATGATCATCGACAACCAGGACATGAGCGTGCCTTTTCTTCTGCCTCTCTTTATCTTCTCGTCGACGCACTGCGCGAGGTCCGCGGTATGCTTTTTACTGTTACTTTTAATAACTGAATAGTTTTTTTTGTATTTTTCGGCGATGGCGTCTTCCTTATTGCGATATTCGTCCAGATGCGCCTCGAACTTGTCGTTATTCTTGAAGCTTACCTCGGCTTTGGAAGAGAACACGTGAGGATAAGTACCGCGTCTAAGGTCGTGAAAATCGGCTTCTGCCGTCTCCCAAACCTCTTCCGAATAACCTTTCATCCGATCGGAAACGAAAGACTGCTGAAGATACTTCTTCCCTGCGGAAACGTTGGATTTTATTTGTTTTTTCTCGGTCGACAATATTTCCGAGTCTTCTTCGATAGGCTCGAGAACGATTTCTTCCGTTTTCTTTTTCCCGCGCTTTTTAGAAGCCGATTTGTCTTCTTTGGGAGAGGGGGCTTCTACAACTTCTTCGACGACTTCTTCGTCGTCCTCGGATTCCTCCGCGAAAAACGCCTCGATATCGTCCTCGTAGTCGGAGTCGTCTTCTTCGTCTTCTTCGTAGTATTCTTCCTCTTCGACTATTATATCGTCGTCGTATTCTTCGTTGACGGAAATAGTCGACTCTTCGTCGGAAGCGACTTCTTCGGATTTCTTATTAGCCTCTTCTTGCGCCAGCATGTTTTGCTTCTCTTCAAGAAGTTTTTTCAACTCTTCGATGGTTAAATTGTTGAGATCGTCTTTTTTACCCATAGCGTTGCCCTGTGCCTTGTATTATATTTGTGATTGGTCGATGCCTTACTTTTTTATTTTATCAGCCCCGAGTATCTCTCCATTATGTCGAGCCTCTGCGTCACGCCGTCGTCCACCGTCGCTCTGTACGCCGCCACGACTTGCAGAAGAGCCTCCAGCTCCGATAATATCTCTCCCGTGAGATTGTCTATACTCTTCTCCGTCGCGATATCGCTAAGAGAATCTTTTAGCAGGATATACTCGGACTCTATTCTTTCGTGAAGTTCCGCCGTACACGCTCTGAAAGCGAGAAGCTTCTCGGGAGTGTTATCTATCGTTATTCCGCTCATAGACCGAATCTCCTCGCGTTGAGATATTCTCCGACGCAATTTTCGCAGGCGTCGACGAGTGCCGCTCTCGCTCCGAATGTCTCTCCCAGAGCGTTGAGCAATCGGCTGATTTCCGAAGTGAGCTCGTCGGCTCTCTCTATCCTTTTGTCGACGAAACCGCATATCTCCTCTATAACGGAGATATTGGCGGAGAGCTCTTTACAAAACTCGTCTATTCCGTCGATGTCGGCGGCAAGTTTTTCAGACTCGCCTTCGTTTTTGTCAAACAACTTTTCCTCGCTGCTGACGGAAACGAGATCGTTTTCCATGGCGACGCGTCTGGTGTTGCGCTCTTCGATGATGGCGTTAAGTTTCCTCTTCTTGTCCTCGAGATTTTCGCGGACGGACGAGGCGATTTCTCTTGCCGCGGCTATTTCCGAGGAATACGCGCCGACGTTTTCCGCAATCGTCGCGTACAGCTTGAAATAGACGTTCTTTGCCGCTTCTATCGCGTCGAGATTGACTTTCATCGGTTCTCCTCCGCACGCGCATACGCCGCTCTCAAAAGGTTGTCGAGGTCTTCCGCGGGTACTGCCGCCACCGCCTCGTTGAGGGCGGTAAAGAATTCTTCGTCGCTTCTTTTCAACAAGAGCGCGACGTTACTGAGATCTTCTATTCCGCTACCGAGAACCGCCGCGCCTACTTCGTCGTCCCATTCCGCGGACAACTCGTCGATAGACGCGCGGGCTTCCGCTATAGCCGCCAGACAATCGTCGATATACTTACTCATGAGTCAAGATACATACACAGCCAGTTGTAAACTTCCTGACAAAAGCCGTCTATGGCGTTGAGTCTGCCGAGAATTTCCGACAAGTCTGCCGTTATTCCCTGGAAGTTGTTAAGAAACTTGACCACGTTGGCGTCTTTCCATTCCGACAGACTCTGTTCTATCTCCGACACCATCTCGGAATGATTTTGGACAAGCGCCTGCTCGGTCTGTCTCACTATGTTCTGAGCCGTCAGTACGGACTCTTTGCTTACGTTGACGTTCATTCTTTCCTCTACTTGAGCGTAATGCTTCTATATAAGTCGATGAGCTCTTGTTTTTGCCTGATGACGTTTTCGACGCCGTCGGTCTTGGAAACCAGCTCGTCGGCAATCGACAACAACTTGACCGCGACTTCTTCCGCGTCGGCGTAATCTCGGTCGGCACAATTCTCTTTCAGCGCCTGTACTTTACGCAGATAATCGACGCACGCGTCTCTTACTTCTCCGACGACTCTTCCGAGCGCTCCCTCGTCTACGGAACCGCTTACCTTTACTTCCATAGAGCGTTATAATCCTCTGCCAGCTTAACCATCCAGGCTTCGTCCGCTTCGCTGTAGTATCTGTACGGCTTAAACTTATTCATCTCGTTGTTGACGAGGCATACGCCCAGTCCTTCTATGCCGATATTGATATTGCTTCTAAACGATGCGACCGATGTGACGGCTTCCGCGTCGAGTCCCTTGATGAAGACCTTGTTCTGACAATTACGCATAACGGTATTGATGCTGGGGACGCTGGACGGCTTGTCTATCGAGAACACTATATGAATATTCTGGTTGGGTCCGTTTTCGAACACGTCGTTGAACAGTTGCGAAAAAGTCATCTTGTTGCCGCCGGAAGACGCCGCGCCGCCTAAGTTGAGTCCGAGACTGAACCCCATTCCGGACGATGACGCCACGGGTGCGGGGGCGGGTTTTTCGGACAAATCGATGAGCTTGGAGTTGTCCTTGAAGTAAGACGCTATCTCCTGAATTTTGTTTATGAACAGGAATATCGGATTGTGCTTATCCTGAATATGGTCTGCTCTCTCTTTTCTGAGATTATGAAGCTTGACCAGAGCATCGGTGAGATCTCCCGCGGCATTCAAAACGCGAGTCGAATCCGCGAAATACTTAGGCAGGACGAAGAACAGGTCGTCGGGGTTTTTCTGACTGATGACTTCGCCGTTGAAGTAGTACACCTGCGCGGAGGAGTCGTTTTCAAAGTCTTGGTTGGTACGGTTTTCCATAAGCACGGACAGCATGGAAAAGCCCATCATATCTCTCAGCACCTCTACGTTGGCGCCGGCGAACCACAGGTTGGAATTGGACTCGCGCAGACGTATCGGGATATTGTACGGCTTGCCGGAGATGTAATCCTGACCGATAGCCAGATTGTAGAAGTCGGCGGACTTGGAGACGATATCTTCTTTCGAGACTTTTTTCGTGTAAGCGGAGAGACCCTCGTTGGCTTTGGGCTCTTCGAGGTTGCTGCCGACGACGAAGAGCGGCTCTCTGACGCTCCACTTGGAGACGACGTCTTGCCACTTCTCTATAATGCGCTCGGAATACATCTCTCTGTTGTCGGAGTTTTCCGCATACGCCACGCGGAATTCAGCCGCGTTCTGTCCAGTACGGGTATCCTTGATGATGCCTACGCCCAAGGTATTGGACAAATTGGCTACTTTAGATACGCTTATGCCCAGTTCTTGCGCGTCGTCGGGATTGTTGAGTTTAAGAGAAATTCTGTTGCCTATCTGAGAAATGACCTTGTCTCTGAGTCCCGCCACCTTAGGCACGTTCTGCGACGCCCAGAGCACGTTGATGCCGAAAGCTCTGCCTTTTTTGAAGAGCTTGGACATAAGATTGATGGCGTAGGTGCCGACGTTTTGGTCGCGCTCGAACAGTTCCTGAACCTCGTCGATGATGACAAGCAGTCTCGGGAGCGTCTTACCGGCACGCTTCTTGTATTGCATGATGTCTTCCACGTTGTTGTTGCGGAAGAGCGCCTCTCTTCTCTCCAGCTCTTTGTCTATGTTGGACAACACCGCGAGTCCGTCCTCGGGGTCGGAAGAAAGCGCCGTCAGCTTGACGTGAGGAAGTTGTTTTTCTACGTTCTTGTTGGCTTCGTAATACTTGAATTCCACGCCGCCCTTGAAGTCGACCAGGTAGATGTTGAGGTCGTCGGGGCTGTACTTATAGCACGCGGACATAACGATGGCGTGGAGTAGGTTGGACTTACCGCTACCGGTACCGCCTATCGCCAGAGCGTGAGCCGCGCCGTCGCCCTTGGACGAAAACGCCAGAGTCTGAACGTCTCCGCCTCTCATACCTATCGGGATATCGATAATCTCCGTAGGATCCGCGTAATCCTCGCTCTTGACGACGACGTCGGTGCTGTCGAACATCTTGGACAGTGCGATAACCTTGTTGGCGCTCTTCTTGATGTTCTGTTTCATAACCTTGATGTAGTCGTCCAGCTTTTCGTACGAGCAGTCTTTATTGTTTTCGAAAACGTATTTGGGATTGGCTTCCAAATAAATTTCGCCGCCCTTAACGAGGAAATAATTCATCGATTGCTTCGCCTCCGCGACGAAGTCTTTTATGTACTGGGGCTGAGTGCCCTTGCCGTTGTACAGCATTATCGTGAATATACCGGAACGATTGCCGTTGTCGATGATTTTTTTGAGTCTCTTGACGGTCTTCTCGCTGCTGAAACATTCCGGGAAACCGACTATCGACAACACCGAGAACGCCTGGGGGTCGTTTTCGGAAACGACGTTGTAACCGTAGATGTCTTTTTTGTTGCTACGAGTGATTTTATCGTCGTAGATACTGCCCATTCTCTCGTCAAGATTGACAATCTCGTTGGACACTCTCGAATCGTCGTTGTAAGTCTTTTTGAATAGATTGTTGTCGATGTTGTTGAGCTGGTTGAACGCGGCGAATTCTCCCGTATCGTAGAGGTCTATCAGTTGATAATTGACCCTCGTCGGCGGGAACCCCATCAAAAACGACAA
This sequence comes from uncultured Christensenellaceae bacterium, assembly GCA_964613035.1. GTDB lineage: Bacteria > Bacillota > Clostridia > Christensenellales > DTU072 > CAVIQK01. The sequence goes on from CAZTFQ010000002.1 coordinate 61,958, forward strand.
CATAATGTTGCGCACCATCGATATGGCGACCGCATTATCCTTGTCGGAATCCACTTCTATCAAAACGTTGCCGTTCTTTTTCAACTCCAGCACGTACGGCGCGGTCAGTACGCCGCCGGGCGTGTATTTGCCGAGTAAGGGACTGTCGGTAGAATTGATATATTTTTTGTAGCCGTCCTTATCGAGATAACTGATCTTCATATCGCCGAGAGTCAGCTTGGTGGGATAAGTAAGACTGCCTTTTTCGAAGTCTACCTTGCCGCTCTTGGCAGACTCGTAAATGTCGCAAAAACGGTCGTCGTTGAGAACATTGTCTTCTACCTGAAGTCTGTTCTTGAGAGCGGAAGCCATCTCCTTATTGAGGACCGCCGCGCAATCTGCCATATATTCTTCCGACTGCTTTTTGAGATGTTTATCGAATTTTTTAAGGTCGAAACGTCTCCTTATCATCGTTTCCATGGAGTCGAGGACCATACGGCACTGAGAAGCCTTCCCGTACAGCTCTCTCATCAGGTCCGTATAAGGCGTCCCGTAGACGCCGTACTCCTTGGAGTCGCCGAGCGTTACGGTCCTCTTCCCGTCGCGATCGTTGATTACGAAGCTCTCCGCTCTGCCTTCTACGGAGAGAACCTCGGGAATGGGTTCGGTCGCCTCCAAATCGAGGTCGTTGAGAGCCTCTACGAGAGCGTTCATTTCCGCACACAGTCTTTTGACGGTGTCTCTGTTGACGTCGTAGTCGAGAGAAACGATTCCTTCCTTGGGGACGTCGCCTATGTTGGCGATACTCTCTTTCATGCTATTGCCGTATGAGTCGAGGAGCTTTTGAATATCTTTTCTGACTCTGTCCACTTCCGTCTTGACGTAAGTATCGATCGACTTCTCCATCTCCTTGTAGAGCTTGGAATTGGTCTCGTCGAGAGCGTTGCGTTGCATAACGATAGCGCCGGCGATTTCTTTCTCGAAGGCGCTCAACGCGGAAAAACGAGCGTTGAAAGAATCTATCATTTTTTTGATTTCTTTGAATTCCATATAAAGACTTCCTCTCTTCGTGCTTACTATTCTATTGCGGGCAAGGGAAGAAGTTACCGTAAAACGAGTGAAAAATTTGTCAGCAATGCGAGTCTAGTTATCTTCCCATTGTATTTAATAATACAACGGGGGGGGGTACCTGTCAATACCTTGCAAGAAAAAAATAAAGGATTTTTTAAGTTTTTAGCACACTTAGCGATTGAATATTATAAAAACGGTCGATTGCAATCGCAACCGACCGAGAACGACCGATTTTTCTATTTTTTCAACGCCGCTTCAACGAAGCCTTTGAACAGCGGATGAGGCTTATTGGGACGGCTCTTGAATTCCGGATGATATTGGACGCCGACGAAGAATCTGCAAGCGGGATTCTCCACGGTCTCGACCGTCTCTCCGTCGGGAGTGGTGCCGCCTATCACCAAACCTTTTTTCGTTAAAACGTCTCTGTAGGCGTTGTTAAACTCATAGCGGTGGCGGTGTCTTTCGGAAATCTCTTCCTCGCCGTATAAGCGATATAGAAGAGTGCCTTCTTTCACTTTCACGGGGTGTGCGCCCAGTCTGAGCGTGCCGCCCATGCCGACGTCGCCGTTCTGTCCCTTGAGATAATCTATCACCTTATGGGGGCTGTTTTGATCGAACTCGCCCGAATCGGCGTCCTTAAGTCCCGCAACGTTACGCGCAAACTCCACTACGGACATTTGCATACCCAGGCATATGCCGAGGAAGGGCACGTCGTGCTCTCTGGCGTAACGGATGGCGGAGATTTTCCCTTCCACTCCGCGATTGCCGAAGCCTCCCGGGACGAGAATTCCGTCGGCTTTTCCCAGCAATTTTTCGACATTGTCGTCGGTTACGGTCTCGCTGTCGATCCAGTCGATATCTATTCCCGCTCCGCACCAATATCCGGCATGACGGAGGGACTCCGCTATAGAGAGATACGCGTCGTGAAGGGATACGTATTTACCTACGACGGCTATATTGACTCGCGAGGAGGGGTTTTTGATTTTTTTCACCATATCTTCCCATTCTCTCAGGTCGGGTTCGGGCGCGTCTATGCCCAGCTCTCTGCACACCACGCGAGAAAAACCGTTTTTCTCCAACATAAGAGGCGCCTCATAGAGGGTCGGAAGAGTTATGTTTTCTATAACGCAATCTTTTTTCACGTTGCAGAACATCGCGATTTTATTGAACACGTCTTCTTCCGGCGGCTCGTCGCAACGCAAAACGATTATGTCGGGGCTTATTCCCAGACCTCTGAGCTCCTTGACGGAATGCTGGGTCGGTTTGGTTTTATGTTCTTCGCTGCCTTTGAGATACGGCACGAGAGTAACGTGGATAAAGAGAGAGTTTTCTTTGCCGACTTCCAGAGATATCTGTCTGACGGCTTCTATATACGCCTGGGACTCGATGTCGCCGATAGTCCCGCCCAGCTCCGTAATTACGACGTCGGCGTCGGACTCTCTGCCCTCGTTGTAAATGAATTCTTTTATCTCGTTGGTTATATGCGGAATAATCTGGACTGTCGAGCCTAGATACTCGCCGCGACGTTCTTTGTTGAGGACGTTCCAGTAGACTTTACCCGTGGTGAGATTGGAATATTTATTGAGATTTTCGTCGATAAAGCGCTCGTAGTGACCGAGGTCGAGATCGGTCTCCGCGCCGTCTTCCGTAACGAAAACTTCCCCGTGCTGATACGGACTCATCGTACCGGGATCGACGTTGATGTACGGGTCGAGTTTCTGCGCCGCGACCTTAAGACCTCTTGCCTTCAACAGGCGCCCAAGAGACGCCGCCGTAATCCCCTTGCCGAGACCGGAAACCACTCCGCCCGTTACGAAAACGTATTTTTTCATATATACCTCACTGCTATAGTCTGCAACCTAATCTCTCCTCGGGGAGTGTTTTTCACTCAATCTCCGAGAGCTCTCGACCGTAACGTATTATATTACTCTTAAAATACGCCTGTCAATCGATTTGCTCCCGCGCGCCGACCAAGGAAAAAGAACCGCCCCCGATTCTCGGCGTTGCCGCCAAATAACGATGTTTGGTTAAACCGCCGTTTATGCTCCTTTTGCTTCGGTTTCGGATGCCCTAAGCGACAAATCGGATAAAGAGGCATTAACGCGAAAGGCAATCGAAAGGAGTGACGACTCGCTCCGTTAAATGAAAAATCTCCTCTTGAAAAGGAGACTTTTTTATCGGTCACGCAGTTGCCTAAAGTTATTTAAGAGGTTCTATCTTGACGCCGTCTTTGGTATCGAGAATAGAGTATCCTTTCTCCGCGACGGTCTTTCTTATCTCGTCGGCGAGGGCGTAATTTTTAGCGGCTTTGGCTTCCCCTCTCTTAGCCGCGAGGGCGAGAATTTCTTCGGGGATATCGGAGACTTTTTTATCGTCGACGCTCTTCAAAAACGTTGCGGCGTCCTTAGTAAACAGACCGAGGAGCGAATATACCTTTCTGACGGTATCGGCGTCGTCTCGAGCTGTGGCGTCGCCCGCGGCGAGTTTGCGTTTAATCGTCTTGAAGTATCCGTACAGATTGGACAGTGCTCTGGCGGTATTGAAGTCGTCGTCCATGGCGTAGTCGAATTCTTCTTCTATCGCGGAATTAAGCGCGCCCGCACCTTCGGTCTTTTCCGCCCGCTCTATTATCTTGTAGAAATCACAGAGGCTCTTCTCGGCGTCGCGGAAAACCTCGTCGGAGAGATTGATGTCGTTACGATAATTGGTGGACAGCAGAGCGAACTTAATCGTCTCGGGAGAATATTCGTCCAGCAAATCTTCGAGAAGAAGGCTGTTGCCCAGAGACTTGGACATCTTCTGTCCGTTGACCTTAATCAGACCGTTGTGAAGCCAATATTTGGCAAACTGCTTGCCCGTAAGGGATTCCGTCTGGGCGATTTCGTTTTCGTGATGAGGGAAGACCAAATCTCTGCCACCGCCGTGGATGTCTATCTGCTCGCCGAAGGCGACTCTGTTCATGCAGGAGCATTCTATATGCCAGCCGGGGCGACCTTTTCCCCACGGGCTGTCCCAGGATATCTCACCGGGTTTCGCACTCTTCCATAAAGCGAAGTCCAGAGGATTTTTCTTCTCCTCCCCCGCCTCTATTCTCACGCCGGCTATGGCGTCTTCCAGATTCCTGTTGGAGAGTTTTCCGTATTCTTTATACGACTCCACCGCGAAATAAACGTCTCCCGAGGGGACTGCGTACGCGTGTCCCGTTTCTACCAATTCTTTAACGAAATCTATGATGTTGCCGATGTTTTCGGTGGCTTTTAGCCAGATATCCGGGTCGTCCACTTCAAAGCGGCGCATCTGAACGTCGATTTTTTTAATCATCTTCGCGGCGTACTCGTCGGCGGGCACGCCCGTGCGAATACCGGCGGCGATTATTTTGTCGTCGACGTCCGTATAATTACGCGCATAAGTGGTCGAAAAACCTTTCTTGTTGAGATATTTTCTTATGATATCGTATATAAGCGCCTGGAAGGCGTGGCCGATATGCGCATCGCCCGAGACCGTTATGCCGCAAGCGTACATTTTCACTTCAGGGGGATTGAGAGGGGTGAAAATTTCTTTTTTTCTAGTCAGCGTATTATAAACTCGTAACATTGGTTGTTTCTCCCTAATCCGTCCGCGCGGGGGCAGACGTTTTATTCTACGTCGATTGACGTCGTGTCTTTTATTTTAACTATCCTTCCGGGGACTCCCACCACCGTAGCGTAAGGCGGGACGTCTTTCAGCACCACCGATCCTGCTCCTATGACGGAATGCGCGCCTATCGTCACCGCGCCGAGAATTTTCGCTCCCGCGTAAATAATCGCGCCGTCTCCGACGGTGGGGTGCCGCTTGCCCTTTTCTTTCCCGTTGCCGCCCAGGGTAACGCCCTGATAGACGGTCACGTCGTTACCTATCTCCGCGGTCTCTCCTATAACGGTGCCCGAGCCGTGGTCTATAAAGAAGCCTTCTCCTATCTCCGCCGCGGGATGAATGTCCACGTCGTACTTGATACGGGCTCTGTACGAAATATATCTCGCAACGGTTTTCATCCCCCTCTTCCACAGCGCGTGCGCCCTTCTGTATAGGCACAACGCTCTGAATCCGGGATACGTCAACGCGACGCCGATCTTACTCGTCGCCGCAGGATCTCGTTCCATAGCCGCGTCGAGATCTTTTAAGAACTTACGCATATCTTCAATATATTAAAGAAGCCGCGCAGTCGTTACCTCCTAGTGCCGTTTTTAGGATTCCGCGGAGATGTCGGCATCTGACCGATGACGAAAGACGTCGGAACGGCAGCTCTTCTCTGTGGACGTTTTTTCACGGGTCCCGGGGTCGGCGGACGATTGCCAGCCGGAACGAAACTCGGGAGTTTCTGCGCGCGGTTGCGGAAAATTTTCGGCAAAACCAACAGAACCACACCTACGGCAAGGGTAAGCATGACGGGAATATTAACGCATACGACGGCATACTCGTTGCCGAGGAACGCGTCCAGAGTCATCGAAAAATAATTGCTCAGGCAATAGTCCGATTCCAGACCGTAAGGTATCGCGAGGAATGCAGGCATCAACATCGCTATTAGGGAGAAGATTATCAACATAATCGCATAGATATGAAGTCGACGTCCCGTATAAGTGAAGAGACTGACCACGGACGTTACCAGACCGCACGCGAGGCAAATCAATATTCCAATATAAGAATATAGCGTCGAGTAAACCGCGAGGCTGTAGAGGACGTTTTCTTTATCGTACTCGCCGTCGGCGTTTTTCTTGATTTCGAGGTACTCGTTCTTTTCGAAAATAAACCTTGCGTAAAAAGCGTCCGCACCGCTAATCGTCTCGTTGTCCTTCACGAAACTCAAGTCGTACGCGGAGAGCGGTTTGACCTGCGCCACGCCTTTAATTATATCCGCGAGAGTGACGTCCATCGTCAGCATCCCCAGCTCGTCGTAGAGTCTGACGGTCCCCGGAGTGATCGAAGAGCCGTCGGGGACGTACGGCTCGTACAATCTTTCGTATCCTTCCGCAAAAGAACCTTGCGGGAAGTCGCCGTCGTTGATTACCGCGTAGTCGAGAGCGTCGGGTCCCAGCTTAAACGAGTACAGCGAGACGATATTGAGTCCTCCCGTAGAAGCGGAGATTTCGTCGACCGTATACGACGGAAGTATCATCCCCAGCATCAACACTACCGCTACTATCACGATGAGGACCACGTTGATCAGAGGAAGAGAAATTCCGTAATATCTCGTCTTCCTAAAATACTCGTCGAAACGGAAGTCCATCTGGTCGTAAGACGACTCTCTGCCTTTTGACGCTTTCGGCTTGATTCCGACCTTTTTCAATTGCTTATATAGCTCGGTGCTGCCGTAATTACCCGCATACACCTTGTCTATCATATTGCGATAAGCCTTCTTCTTGTCCTTGAGACGACTCTTGGCATTGGGAGACTCGCACTCGGCTATCTCTTGATCGAGCGCGTGAATTTTATCCTCGAGAGCATATATAAGCAACGCCTCGTCGCGGTTCTGCCACTCGAACGCGTCGGACTCTCTGTCGGCACTTTTTATGAGTTCGCTTCTAGAAGGAAGTTTTTTCTTAACCTCTTTCGCGGACTTTTTTTTGTCGTAAGACTTCTTGCTCATATGAAATTATTATATAATAACGGGCGCGGTTTGTAAACAACTAAATTTTTTATCGGCAACCTTTGCGTTCCACGAGGTAGTTGTCTTCCAAATCATTGTCCGTGACGTGCAAGTCCGTACAGTAAGAAAACTTCATCATCGCACCGTAGGGCTTGCCCTTAAACTCGTTTTCCGTGACGAGTATTCTGTCCGAATATCTTATGTCGAGAGCGCTCGCATTACAGCCGACCAGGAAAGCGTTTTCTTTAATCAAAATATCTCTGTGGACCGCTCCGTCGAATCTGCCCACTTCGGGTCTAATTGCTATCGCGGCGTCGCCGCATTCCGTGAATTTATTTCCCGTGATCGTGACGCTCTTAACGGGACCGGACTCGTACCAGGAGCGAGCGTCGTCGGCTACCAGTATGCCGCACATCCCCGTCCGACGAAAAGTATTGTCCAGTATGTTGACTCTGCCTCGAGTGGTAACAAGCACGCCTCTCGTGGATATTTCGGACAAATAATTGCCCGCGAAAAACACGTCGGGGTTGGTTGATAAATTTTCGATTACGGTATCCTTAATGCCAATTTCGGGAACCTTATCTAACGTTAATTTGATTCTGTACGGATCCGAAAGAACGCTTCTCGAGACCCTTGAGGTAGCGACGTCGAGGAGGGTATTTTTGTCTACGAAAACTACCTCGTCGCCCTCTTTGAAGGGATTGAAGCCGTAAGTTTCTTTATGCGAAAAGACTATCGTAACCGTATTACCGTCGATCTCTGTTATAGGGAAATTGACTCCGTGGACGTTGAGACCGTCGTCGTTGGCACCCGCAAAACAGGAATTGCTGACGAGGATCTTTCCTCTGCACATATTGAAATGTAAAAAGTCCGTGACCGACGCGATCATTCTGTGAGAATTTTTGCACGGAGAGAAGTTACAATAGTCCAGAGATACGTCTCGGCTGCACTGCGCGACCAGCGCGTGCGACATATTGAAGTGCTGGGATACGTTTTCGAGATACACGCCCTCGGACTCGTTGACGACGATACCCGACTCGAGTCTTTTTATATTGATGAGAGCATACGTTTCGCCCTCTTCTATTCTCGGCGGAAGATAATAGTCGACCGATATGACGCCCTTTTCCTTTTCTCTAATTCTTCTCGCGTGACGGAAGGGATGCGCGCCGCCTCTCATCGCGCCGTCTTTTCGTCTCGGAACGTATCCTGCCTTAGCCGAGTCGTATCTGCCAGAAAAGCTCCAGTTTTCTCCTTTGAATATAATATCGGTAGGAGTCATTTCGTAATCGGAATCGGGATGAATTTTGAACTCCGCGCTCAACAATTTTTTGGACGTACAAGTGAGCTCGGAGCAATACGGCGGACGAGAGTGATCCAGCGTAAGATTTTTGATACGGATTTTTTTACAACGATCGATGAGAATATGCGTCATTGCGCCGTGATAGGACAACGTCGCCCCGCCGAAGTCCAGCTCGACGTCGGTCAGATCTCTGAAAATAAGCCCGAACGTATGTAGCGGCGTAGGCATATCTTGCTCGCTGAGAGTATTGGTTATGAACAGGACCTCTTTCGCCGAGGACTCGGCATAGATATCGTAGACACCGCGCTCGAACTTCACCGTAACGCCGTCTTTCTCTTCCTTAAGAGCTTCCGACAACGCGCGAAAATTCTCCGTGTAATCGCATTTATTATCGCTCGGCACGATGCCGAAACTCTCCGCAAGTATAATTTTTCTATCCATATTAGGCTCCTTTCTCGTAAATTATATCATATATCTCAATCAACAACAATTGTTTTTCCGTAACGACGTTTTTAACGAAGTTTTTCTTGCGGCTAAATCGATTTTCGCAAAAGGTTTCTACAAAATTTTCATCGACAACGGTTATACGTCGATATCTCGGCGCATAGCAATAATTGTGGACAACTCGGTGGATAACTCGAGACTTTGTGAATAACTTCACGCGATTTTTGTCAAATAACTTGTCGAGGGGAGTCGATAGCGCCGTGTCCGGGAAACTATTTGGAGGGAAATAAAAATGTTTGTCGTAATTAAAAGAAAAACCGTCATAGCCGCCGCAATGATTCTCATAACGATCGTTGCCGTATCTTCCGCCGTCGGAGTGTGTCTGGCGGGAATAGAAAGCGTGGCTGACGACGACGCATACGTAGTGGTACTGGATGCGGGTCACGGCGGAGTGGACGGAGGCGTCAAAGGCGCCGAAAGCGGCGTATACGAGAGAGAAATCAATCTCCTCATCGTCCGTGAAACGGAAAAATTGTTGACCGACAACGGTATCAAGGTAGTCCTCACCCGAGAAAACGAAAACGGGCTCTACGACATCGTTGAAGAGGGATTCAAAAAGAAAGACTTCGCCGCAAGAAAAGCCGTTATAGAAAACGCCGACGCAGATCTCGTAGTCAGTATACATTGCAATAAGTTCCCCGACAAATCCAGAAGAGGCGCGCAATGCTTCTTCGAACAGACCTCGGACGCGTCCGTCCGACTGGCGGAAACCATCCAAAACGCCCTCAATCCTCTCAACGAAAGAGAACTGTCCAAAACCTATTCCGCGTTAAAAGGCGACTATTTCATGCTAAAATGCTCCTACGCACCGTCCGCGATAGTGGAATGCGGCTTTTTATCCAATCCCGAAGACGACCGCCTCCTCAATACCCCCTCTTATCGCACAGAAATCGCCCGCGCCATAGCCGACGCAATACTCGCGTATAAATCAACCTCTGCGGATTCCGTGCCGACGCCTCTCCCTAGCGGCACTTCGTGAACTTGCTCGACTTGTTCGACGTTGGCTGCTTGTACAACATCGCTTTGCGATTAGAGTTTACGCAGCCCGTCTGCGCTAAAAAGCACATCCGTACGGACGTGCTTTTTGATTTAGTTTTGGTTCTTTAATACTAGGTATTTTCGATTAGACGCGGTGTCAGACTGCTCGACGTTGATTGCTTTTATTCCGTCACATGCGTGACTTGGGCGTACGCAATCCGTCTCCGCTAAAAAGGATGTCACGAGGACATCCTTTTTGGTTTGAGTTTGGTTTACTATAAGGTTTCTTTTCGATTTGATTGGTGCGTATAGAAGACAAGGGAGTAACGCAGCCGCGACGTGTACTATAACGTACTCGAGCGGTGAGTAACGCACCTTAACGCACTAGACGCGCCGAGATAATCGAAAATCACACGTTGAAGCGGTATATCACTACATCCCCGTCCTGCATCACGTAGTCCTTACCCTCGCTACGGACTTTTCCCTTCTCTCGAGCGGCGGTCCAGCTGCCGCACTCTACCAACGTTTCGTATGATACGACTTCCGCACGGATGAAACCTCTCTCGAAATCGGAGTGGATTTTCCCTGCCGCCTGAGGGGCTTTGGTTCCCTTTTCTATCGTCCAGGCGCGGGTTTCCTTTTCACCTGCGGTGAGATAGCTGATGAGCCCCAGGAGCTCATAGCACGCGGCGATCATTTTGTCGAGACCGGACTCCTTGATGCCGAGCTCTTCTATAAACATTGCCGCTTCTTCTTCCGGAAGAGCCGCCAGTTCTTCTTCCAATCTGCAACTGAGGGCAATGACCTCGGAACGGTCCGCGGCAGCGTATTCACGGACTTTGAGGACGTTTTCGTTGGTGTTTTCATCGTCGTCTTCGCCGATATTTGCACAATAGATAACCTTCTTGTCGGTCAGGAGGAACTGCTCTTTGACCAGGGCTCTTTCTTCGTCGGTAAGGTCTGCGCTACGGGCGGGTTTCCCGTCGTTGAGGGTAGAGAGAACTTTATTAAAAACGTCTATCTCCGTCTGATACTTTTTGTCTCCCGACTTAAGCGAGGTGCGCGCCTTGTCGATGCGGCGGTTGATAGTCTCGATGTCTGCGAGGATAAGCTCCGTGTTGATCGTATCTATATCGCGGACGGGGTCTACGGAGCCGTCGACGTGGGTTACGTCGGGGTTTTCGAAGCATCTGACGACGTGTACGATAGCGTCCACTTCTCTTATATGCGAGAGGAATTTGTTTCCGAGACCTTCTCCTTTGGATGCGCCTTTTACCAGTCCCGCGATGTCGACGAATTCTATCGTCGTATATACTTTACTCTTGCTGTTGAACAAGTCCGTGAGCACGTCTACGCGCTTGTCTTTGACGGCGACCATGCCGACGTTGGGTTCGATCGTACAGAAAGGATAATTCTGCGCCATCGCGCCTGCGTTGGTTATTGCGTTAAAAAGTGTCGATTTGCCGACGTTGGGCAGTCCTACTACGCCTAATTTCATACTAATTGCCTCCGAAATAACTGCATATATTGTATCATATCGGACTTGAAGTGTAAAGGAGAAACGCTATGGAAGAATACCTGGAAGCGGTGCTTGCCGGAGCGGTGCAAGGGCTGACGGAATTTTTGCCTATATCCAGTTCGGGACATCTGGCGCTGTTATCTCTACTCGGAATCGACACGGGCGGAGTGTTCTTGACCGTGATGCTGCATTTAGGCTCTCTGATATCGGTGGTAATCGTATATAGGAAAAAGCTGTTTTCCGTACTGCGACATCCTTTTAAGAAACCTGCCGTGCTTCTATACGTCGCAACGGGAATAAGTTTTTTTATAGTCGGGAGCGTACGACTTCTTTTCGGCGAAACAATCGAACTTCTTTTCTCGTCGCCTCTTTCTCTGTCGATAAGCTTTTCAGTGACGTCCGTTCTGCTTTTCTTATGCGACGTAATTAAAAAGCGCAACAAGGATATAACGCCAGTCTCCGCGCTGGCGATAGGCGCGGTCCAAGGCGTGGCGGCGATCTTCCCCGGATTATCGCGAAGCGGCTCGACCATAACCGCGGGGGTAGTTGTAGGAACGGACAAGGAAAAAGCCGCCGACTTCAGTTTTCTATTATCCGTACCCGTCATTATCGGAGCGGCGCTCTTCGAAGTCCTATCCGTCGTCGTAGACGGCACGACCGTAGACGTTGACGTTCTGCCGACAATCGCAGGAGTAATTACCGCGGCATTAACGGGCACCGCGTCCGTCCTCATTCTTATTAAAGCCGTTAAGCGAGGACAACTGTATCCGTTCGGACTGTACACTCTTGCGTTATCGTTATTTATAGCGGTTTTCTTTGTTTAGGTATCCGTATACGGCATTACGGTAGCCTTAATCAACTATTTATCCGCATTTAAGACAAGGAAAAAGCCCGATTGCTCGGGCTTCTTTTGTAACGATATTATTTGCTTTCGGGTTCCGTCGGAGCTTCCGCGGGAGCCTCTGTCTGTACCGAAGGAGCTTCGGCGGCTTCGGGCGCGGGGTTGACGATATTGCCGTCCTCGTCGAATACGTCGTATTGAGCCTCGTCGTCGTGAGGAGTGAGCGCCATTGCCATGACCTTGGCGTCGCCTCTCTGTCTCATGACGATAACGCCCTGAGCGGCTCTGCCGGTCTTCCTTATCTGCTCGGCTTTAATTCTGATCATTATGCCGGAGTCGCTTATGATAATGATATCGTCATCGTCGGGGCTGACGAGTTTTTGGTTGACTATTCTTCCGGTCTTGTCGGTGAAGTTGCCCGCTTTGATACCCTTACCGGCTCTGCCTTGCAGACGATACTCGTCGAGAGAACAACGTTTTCCGTAACCCTTCTCGGTTATCGTGACGACTTCTTTGCTTTCGTCGACCAGCGCGAGATCGACTATGCTGTCGTCCTCGTCTATCTTCATCGACTTGACGCCCATGCTTTCTCTACCGGTAGGACGAACGGTGTCTTCGGAGAATCTGATGCACTTGCCTTCCGCGGAAGCCATCATCAGCTCGGCGTTACCGTCGGTCTTAAGGACTCCGACCAGCTCGTCGCCTTCCTGGAGCGTTATGCACTTCTTGCCGTTGGCGCGGATCTTTTTGAATTCCGCCATATCGGTCTTCTTAATAAGTCCCTTTTTAGTCGCCATGACGAGATATCCGTCCTGATACTCGCTCATATTGAGAAGCGACGTAATTTTTTCACCGGGTTGGAGCGGAAGTATATTGACGATGGCTCTGCCCTTGGACGTCTTGGTCGCCTCGGGTATCTCGTATCCCATCAGGAAGTAGACTCTGCCGAAGTTGGAGAAGAACAATATTCCGTCGTGCGTATTGGTGGTGAAGATGGACGAAACGAAGTCTTCTTCCTTGGTCTTGTGCGCGGTTACGCCTATGCCGCCTCTGTTTTGGACTCTGTATTCGTCCACGGGAAGTCTCTTGATATATCCGCCGTAGGTCATGGAAACGACCACGTCTTCTCTCTCGATGAGGTCCGCAATGTTGATTTCGGAAGAGTCGTACGACAGCTCCGAGCGACGCGGTACGCCGTACTTTTCTTTAATCGTAAGAAGGTCTTCTTTTATAATCGTTCTGACTCTCTCGGGCTTGTCGAGAATGTCGAGATAATCCGCTATGGCGGCGTGAAGTTCGGCAAGTTCCGCCTTGAGCTTTTCCACTTCCAGACTCGTAAGAGTACGGAGTTTCATCTCCACTATTGCGGTGGCTTGTCTTTCCGACAGATCGAATCTTACCATTAAGTTGTTGATGGCGTCCTTGGCGTCGGAACTGCGTTTGATTATAGCAACGACTTCGTCGATATTGTTCTGCGCGATGACCAGACCTTCCACGATATGGGCTCTTTCTCTTGCTTTCTGGAGATTGAAGCGAGTGCGTCTCTCTATAACTTCTATCTGGTGCGCGACGTACGCCTCGAGCATCTCTTTAAGATTGCATATCTTAGGCGCACCGTTGACCAGCGCGAGGAATATGATACCCTCTTTGACCTGAAGAGCGGTCTGTTTATACAGAGAATTGAGCACGACCTGCGCGGAGAAGTCCTTCTTAATGTCGATGACTATTCTCATACCGGTACGGTCGGAATGCTCGTGAATGTTGGATATTCCGTCCAGCTTCTTGTCTTTGACCTGCTGAGCGATATTCTTGAGCATATCTTCCTTAATAATCTGATACGGTATCTCGGTGACGACTATACTCTCTCTGCCGTTGTTTTCTTCTATCTCGCACTTGGCGCGGATAACGACGCCGCCGTGACCGGTGCGATACGCCTCTTTTATCGCGGCGCGACCCAAAACCAAACCTCCCGTCGGATAATCGGGAGCGGGGATATATTTCATCAGATCGTCGATCGTGATATCGGGATCGTCGATGAGGGCGACAGTACCGTCGATAACCTCGGCAAGGTTGTGAGGAGGAATGTTGGTCGCCATACCTACCGCGATACCTTCCGTTCCGTTAACGAGCAGATTGGGAAATCTTGCGGGCAGAACGACGGGTTGCAAGAGAGTATCGTCGTAGTTGGGGTAAAAGTCGACCGTTTCTTTGTCGATGTCTCTTAACAACTCCGCGGCAATCTTAGAAAGTCTCGCCTCGGTGTATCTCATTGCGGCGGGCTTGTCGCCGTCGATACTTCCGAAGTTGCCCTGACCGTCGATGAGCGGGTGATTGATGGAGAAAGGCTGCGCCATACGAGCCAGAGCTTCATATATGGACGAGTCTCCGTGAGGGTGATATTTACCCATAACGTCACCGACTATACGGGCGCATTTTTTATGAGGAGAGGTATAATAATTGCTAGCCTCGTTCATCGAGAAGAGTATTCTTCTCTGCACCGGCTTAAGACCGTCTCTTACGTCCGGAATGGCACGCGACGCGTTGACCGCCATCGCATAGCTAATGAAGCTGTTTTCCATCTCGTCGCGGATGTTTTTATGGAGAATCTTGGTTTTTGACAAAGACTCTCTGATTTTTTCTACGTCTATATGCTTATTGGATGCCATAACTCACCTCTTATACGTCCAAATCCTCGATAGAACGCGCGTGCGTCTCTATAAATTCTCTTCTGAGCTCGGGAGCGTCTCCCATGAGCATGGTAAATATCGCGTCGGCTTCCACCGCGTCTTCCATCGTTATTCTGACCAGAGTCCTCGTCTCGGGGTTCATCGTGGTCTCAAAGAGCTGATCGGCGTTCATTTCGCCCAAGCCTTTATAACGTTGTTGATCGACCTTTTTAGTGCCGTTTTCGCTCATTTCCGCCATAGCTACCTTCAGCTCGGCGTCGTCGTAACAGTATCTGACCTCCTTGCCTCTGGACAGCTTATAGAGAGGCGGCAGTGCGGAATACACGTGTCCCTGCGCGATAAGCTCGGGCATGAATCGGAAAAAGAATGTAAGCAACAATATTCTGATGTGAGAGCCGTCGACGTCGGCATCGGTCATACAGATGATGCGGTCGTAGCGGAGCTTGTTGATATCGAAGTCTTCCTTATATCCGCACCCGAAAGCCTTAATCATGGCTTGTATTTCTTTGTTGTCGAGTATCTGATGCTCTCTGGCTTTTTCTACGTTAAGAATTTTACCTCTTAACGGCAATATCGCCTGAAATTCTCTCATTCTGCCGGTTTTGGCAGAACCGCCTGCCGAGTCACCCTCGACGATGAAAATTTCGCAGTTGTGAGGATCCGTATCCACGCAGTCGGCGAGTTTTTCGGGCATACCGCCGCCGCCGAAGATGTCTTTACGGGTCTGCTCCTTAACCTTACGGAGTTTTTCTCTGACTTGCTGAGCGTTGTACGCCTTGGTTACCAGAGTACGGGCAAGCCCCGGATTCTCTTCGAAGAGCTCTCCCAATTTATCTCCCACTATCTTGTTGACGAGAGTCCTCATCTCGGCGTTGCCGAGCTTCGTCTTGGTCTGCCCTTCGAACTGCGGATCGGAGAGCTTGACAGATATTACGGCGGTTAAACCTTCTCTGACGTCTTCTCCGGAGAGCTTGTCTTTATCCTTATCCTTAAGGACCTTAAGGTCGTAACCCGCATTATTGAAGACTCTGGTGAGAGCGGTCTTGAGACCCTCTAAGTGTGCGCCGCCTTCTTCCGTGTTGATATTGTTGGCGTAGGTAAAAATCGTCTCGTTGTAGCCCTCGTTAAACTGAAGCGCCAGCTCGACTTCTTTGTTCTCCAATATCTCTTCGATATAAATGACGTCTGCGAGGACGTTTTTACCCTTGTTGAGCTGCTCGACGAATTGCTTGATACCGCCTTCGTAGTGGAACTTCTCTTCCTTTTCCTGACCTTCTCTTAAGTCCTGAGCATTGATGATGAGTCCCTTGTTAAGATACGCCAGCTCTCTGAGTCTGCCTTTCATCGTATCGTAATTGAAGACGATGGAATCAAATATCTCGGGATCGGGCCAGAAGGTTACTCTGGTACCCGTTTTCTCGGTCTTGCCTATTACCGTAAGAGGAGCGTCTGGGATACCTCTGTGATAGGTCTGGGCGTAAATATTGCCGTTTTGATAAACCTCTATATAAAACTTCTCCGAAAGCGCGTTGACGCACGACACGCCTACGCCGTGGAGACCTCCGGATATTTTATAGCCGCCGCCGCCGAACTTACCGCCTGCGTGGAGCTTGGTAAGTACTACCTCTACAGCCGACTTACCTTCTTTTTCTATAATTCCGGTAGGTATACCTCTGCCGTTGTCTATTACCGTGCACGAGCCGTCTTTTTCTATGCGGACGATTATTTCCGTACAATAACCGGCGAGAGCCTCGTCGATAGAGTTGTCGACAACCTCGGTGATTAAGTGATGAAGTCCCTTGACGTCAGTCGTGCCGATGTACATACCGGGTCTCTTCCGGACGGGTTCCAACCCCTCCAGAACCTGTATGGCACTCTGGTCGTAAGAATTCCGTACCTGTTCGCTCATAAGAATCTCCTAAATTAGAATTTGGATTTATTTTATCATATATTATATTAAATGTAAAGTAATAATTAAAATAAACGCGCGCATACGTGTGTACGCACATATTACGCGCGTTATGCGCGCGCACGCGCGCATACATATATAAATTGTATCTTGCAAGAAAAAAGCGGAACCGAAGTTCCGCTTCCCGTTGTATAATCCTTATTTTAAACTCTCGAGTATCTCCACAAAGCGATCCAGGTCGTCCTTGGTGTAATAATCGATATAGATTCTTCCTTTGTTCTCGTTACCGACGGCTCTTACTCTGGTGCCGAAGGCTCTCTGCATATCGAGGATGAGATTTTTCATCTCCAGAGACATTCTTTCGCGCTGCTCCTCGGTCATTTTCTTTTTCTTAAGCTCGGGGTTGAGAATTTCCTTTACGCCCTTTTCCACTTCTCTGACGGAGAGACCTTTTTCTACGATCTTGCGGGCGTATTCGGCTTGTCTCAACTCATCCTTAATGGGAAGCAACGCTCTGGCGTGACCCGCGGACAGTCTGCCGTCTCTGATAAGTCCTTTAACAGCTTCGGGAAGAGCCAGAAGCCTCATCGTGTTGGCGACGTTGGAACGCGATTTGGATACGCGCTTGGCAACTTCTTCCTGAGTCATTTTGTTGAGTTCCATCAACTGCTTGAGTGCCTCGCCTTCTTCTATGGGGTTGAGGTTCTCTCTCTGCAGGTTTTCGATAAGAGCTATCTCTCTCGCCTGCTCCTCGCTCATCGTCTTGACGACGGCGGGGACGGAATCGAATCCCGCCAGCTTGGCGGCTCTGTAACGTCTCTCGCCTGCTACGATGACGAACTTTTCTCCGACCTTGTTAAGAACGAGCGGCTGAATGATGCCGTGTATGCGGATGCTTTCCGACAACTCCGCCATAGCCTCGTCGTCGAAATACTTACGGGGCTGCTTGGGGTTGGGGGTAATCTTGGACAGCTCTACGTTATAGATCTTTTCGCCGTCGACGATCTCTACCACTTCTACGCTCTTTTCTACTCTGGCGTCCTCGAGGTTAGCCAGAATATCGGCTAAACCTTTACCTAACTTTTTTGCCATTTTTCCCTCCTGCTACGGGGTTAATCCTTGGTTTGTTTCCTCCGCGCGGAAATCTTTTATCCGTGCGCGAAATCTTGTCATATACTATTATGTATCTTTTTTCGTCATTTTTCAAGTCGTAAGCGACAATTTCTTTTAGCTCGAGTCCGAGAATCTTCTCTGCTCCGTCGGCGGCGGCGAGCTCTTCCGTATAATTCTTGCCTTTATAAAGCAAAGCTTTTCCGCCCGGCTTCACCAGCGGCGCCACGTACTCGAGAAGAGTGTTAAGAGGCGCTACGGCTCTGGCGGTGACCACGTCGAAACGTTCTCTTCCGTCCGCTCTCGCGTAATCTTCTATTCTCGAATATCGCACGTTAAGGTTGCCTAAACCAAGCTCTCGGGATACTAAATCGAGAAAATTGCATTTCTTCCCGACGCTCTCGATTGCCGTTGCTTCCACGTCCGGACGAGCTATCGCGATAGGAATTGCCGGGAGTCCCGCACCGCTCCCGACGTCGGCAAGCTCTGCTCCCTCCGGGATTAAATCAACGAGAAAAAGGCTGTCGCGAAAGTGTTTTTCGACGATTCCTTCGTCGTCGGTTATGGCGGTGAGATTGTATTTTTTATTTTCCTCTTTTATAAGCTCGGCATATCCGTAGAGAAGATTTTCGGCATTTTCGTCCAATCCGAGCTCTTCCGCGAGGCGATGTAGGAGATCTTTCATTTCTTTAATTTCCTCTCTATGAGAAGCACCGTCACGTCGGCGGGGCTTACGCCGGATATTCTCGACGCCTGCCCGAGCGTCAAAGGTCTTATTAATGAGAGCTTTTGTCTGGCTTCGAGTCTCAACCCGTCGATTTTTTCGTAATCTATATCGTCGGGTAGTTTGACGTCCTCGAGCCTCTTCATCTCTTCTATTCTGCGACGTTCCTTTTCCGCATAACCCGCGTACTTGACGTCCGTTACGGCGGTGTTAAGGTCGTCCGAAGTCTCCGACGAGAAGTCGTCGTCCAAAGAAACCAGCTCCTTCACTCCGACGGATTTTCTTCTGATGAAT
This sequence comes from uncultured Christensenellaceae bacterium, assembly GCA_964613035.1. Taxonomy (GTDB): domain Bacteria; phylum Bacillota; class Clostridia; order Christensenellales; family DTU072; genus CAVIQK01. Next base: position 80,497 of record CAZTFQ010000002.1, read on the forward strand.
TCTTCTCCCGTCACGCCGCCCGTCGAAGGGGTCTCTCCGAGATTTTCAAAAATAGGATTGACGATTTTTGGCGAATAACTCTTCTTAAGTTTAGTTTTAATTCTCTCTACGGCATTTTTTCTAACGGAAAATCTTTCGTATTGAGCCTGCGTGACCGTCCCGAGTCGATATCCTTCTTCCGTCAGCCTGAAATCCGCGTTGTCTTGTCTTAAAGACAATCTGTACTCGGCTTTGGCGGTCATCATTCTGTAAGGCTCCTCGGTGCCTTTAGTCACCAGGTCGTCGATTAATACTCCTATATAAGAGCTGTCTCTCGAAAAAACGTATCCGTCCTTGCCTTCCAGTCTCAGCGCGGCGTTAAGACCTGCCGCATATCCTTGCACGGCGGCTTCTTCGTATCCGGAACTTCCGTTGATCTGTCCCGCGGTAAACAATCCTCGCACGCGTTTCGTTTCCAGCGTAGGGTAAAGTGCCAACGGGTCTATGCAGTCGTATTCTATAGCGTAGGCATAGCGCGTAATGACGGCGTTTTCAAGTCCCTTAATAGAACGGACCATCTCTTCTTGTACGTCGTAAGGAAGGGAAGTGGAGAGCCCCTGGAGATAAACCTCGTCGGTATCGGCGCCTTCCGGCTCGACGAAGAGCTGATGTCTGTCCTTGTCGCCGAATCGGACGACCTTGGTTTCTATGCTGGGACAATATCTCGGTCCCGCCGATTCTATCGTTCCGTTGTATAGAGGCGCTCTGTCGAGATTGTTGAGAATAATCTCGTGCGTTTTTTGATTGGTATAAGTCAAATAACAGCTGAAATCGTTCTCTAGCTCGGAGGTTTCTTTGCAGAACGGAACGGGATTTTCGTCCCCTTTCTGCTCCGTCATTACGGAAAAATCCACGCTGGAACGGAGAAGTCTCGGCGGAGTGCCCGTCTTAAACCTTCTTATCGGCAATCCTGCGTCTATAAGGCTGTCCGTAAGGCGATCCGCACCGCGAAACGACGACGGTCCCGACGCGCGCTGATACGATCCTATAATTATTTTCGACTTAAGATATACCCCGGTAGCCAATACTACGACGTCTGCGTATATAGTCCTGCCGAGTGCCGTTTCGACGCCTTTTATAGTCCCGTCTTCTATGATGAGAGAGGAGCATTCGTCCTCGGATATTTCAAGATTGTCCGTCCTCTCAAGCTCCAGCTTCATAAGACGGTGATATTTGTTTTTGTCTACCTGTGCTCTCAGACTGTGCACGGCGGGCCCGTTGGCAAGATTGAGCATTCTGGACTGTATAGTCGCCTTGTCGGCTATTTTCCCCATAAGCCCGCCCAGCGCGGTCAATTCGCATACCAGATGCCCCTTAGCCGTACCTCCCACGTTGGGGTTGCAAGCCATAAAGGAAATCGCGTCCAGCGACATAGTGAGAAGAAGGGTTTTATGCCCTTTATGTGCCAATACTCGAGCACTTTCCACGCCGGCGTGCCCGGCGCCTACCACTATAGCGTCGTATTTTATCATACTAGTTGTCTATGATGACGTTGGCAGGTCCCCATATGCTGACGTCCACCGTCATATCTCCTCCGAATTGCCCCGTGCCTACGTGCTTGACGTAAGTCTCGAGCTCCTTAATAAACATTTCGTATTTAACTATCGCTTCGTCGTACGGCGCCGACTTGTCGAAATTGGGGCGTCTGCCGTGACGAGCGTCGCCGTACAGAGTGAAGTTGGATATGACGAGAGCGTCGCCGTCCACGTCCACGCAATTGTCGGTCAGCTTGCCCGTAGCTCCTCTGAATATTCTTAAGTGAGCCACTCTGTCAGCCATCCATTTAACGGTAGACTCGTCGTCTTCGCGATTGAACGCGACCTGCACCATTATACCTTCTCCGGCTTCTCCCACCGTTTCTCCGTCTACAGTTACTCGACCGTGACGTATTCTCGTTACCAATGCTCTCATTCTACTTACCTACGCAAAAACTATTGAATATATTGTCTATGACGTCTTCAGTGACATTCTTGCCCATGATGCGATACAGCTCGTCCGCACAAGCCCTCAAATCTATGAGTACAAGTTCGGGAGATAAGGTTTTATAATCCCTAATCGCGTCGTTGAGGAGCCCTAATGCCGATTTTATCGCTGCGACGTGTCTGTCGCGCATTACTATCGAAGTGTGTGAAACGCCTTCTAAATCCAGCTTCTCGAGTATCGCGTCCGAGAGTGCCTCTATGCCGGAAGAATTCTTCACGGATATCTCTATATCCATTCTGGGATCGCTACTGCCGATGTCGGACTTGTTGCCTACAAGGATGGTTTTTTCGTCTTTTATAAGTACGGGATTGTCTCGAGTGAGGTCGTACACTCTCAAGATGACGTCCGCTCCTTTTATTTCTCTCTCGGCTCTCTCTACTCCTATTTTTTCTACCGCGTCGTCCGTTTTTCTCAGTCCTGCGGTATCTACGAAATTGATCTTAACGCCCTTGATTTCCATGCTCTCTCTGAGTACGTCTCTGGTCGTACCGGCTATATCCGTGACTATGGCTCTGTCTTCCATAAGAAGGGCGTTGAGAAGGGAAGATTTTCCCACGTTTGGTTCTCCCGCGATAACGACGTCGGCGCCTTTTTTTATAATGCGGCGTTTTTCCGCGCAAGCCAACATCTTTTCAAGCCTTGACGACACTTCTTTTAATAAGGATTCCGCTCTGCCGAGGTCGTTTTCGTCCACTTCTTCCGGATAATCGAGAGTCACTTCCAACTCGGCTATGGCTCTCATCAGAACGGCAGCCGTCTCTTCTATCTCGCGCCCCGTCTTTCCGCTCATCAGGCGATATGCCTGATTAAGTTCCGCAGTGGATTCCGCGCCGATAACGTCGGCTATTCCTTCCGCCTCGTCGAGAGTTACTTTTCTGTTAAGGAAAGCGCGTCTGGTAAACTCGCCTCTGGCAGCGGGACGGGCGCCCTTTTCTACGCACAGAGACACCACCGCGGACAGAAGCGTTTCTCCGCCGTGACAGTGAAATTCCACTACGTCTTCGCCCGTAAATGATTTAGGCGCCTTGTAATAAACACAAAACGCCTTTTCTTGAAAATCTTTACCCGACAGAGTGCCGAGCGTCATTTTATTAGGCTCCGGAGAAGTCAGAGAACGTCCGTGGACGGAGAATATTTCGGACGCTATCGATAGCGCTCTGTCTCCGCTGAGTCGGACTATACCTATTCCCCCCGCAGCTCCCGTCGCGGTCGATATTGCGACTATAGTCATTAGAATCTTCTCTTTTTGCCGAAACTTCTTGCTTTTCCGAAACCCGTTCTGGAAAAATCCGATTTGCCGTACTGTATCTCTATTTCGGAAGACGCGGACACCGGCTCGGAATAATTCTTGGGGATAATTACGACGTGACGATCTTTTCCTTCGCCTTCCGACTCGGTATCGGCGTATTCACAGTCCGCAATGGCGAAGTGAATGATACGTCTCTCGTACGGATTCATAGGCTCCAGACTCTGTTTTCTGCCCGTTTTATGAGCCTTTTCCGCCAATCTTAAGGCTAATTTAGTGAGAGTGGCGCGTCTTTTGTCGCGATAGTTTTCAGCGTCTACGTAGATTCTCTTAACGTCGTGTTCTTCCGCAAGAGCGGTCGCCATGGTCTGAAGAGCGTCCAGGCTCTCTCCTCTGTGACCGATGAGGCGAGACGCGTCTTTTCCTACGATAGTGAAGAAAACGCCTTCTTCTCTCTCTTCGACTTCTATTTCGACGTCGCAGTTGAGATTAGCGGCGACGCCTTTTAGAAAATCGGATATTTTTTGATAAATTTCATTGTTTTCCATATATTTCCTCTGATTAGATATTTTCTTCTTCCAGCTCCTTTTTGGCGTCGATTTTTTTGGTTATGACGTTGTAGAGGAGATTAAACACCAGCGTAATGAGGGAGTTGATGACCATATAGAGGGTAAACGCCGCGCTATAGAGGATAGCGAACACGAACATCATTATCGGCATCGTCCACTGCATCATCTTCATAGAGCTCTCTTGAGACTTCTTCTGTTCTTCTGTCTGACCGGCTACCTGGGGTTGCTCGGCGGGCTTGATAAGCTTGGTAGAGAGAATATTAAGGATGAGGGCAACGATGGGGAGTATGAGATAACCGTTCCACTCGCCGCCGCCGTCCTCGTTATAGTTGTACTTAGCCATAACCTTACTCATAACTTTATCGTACTCCGTACTGTCGACGGAATCCGATCCGGTCACGCCTACGCCGCCCAGTCCCGTACCGTAAAAAGTCGCCGCGTCGGGGATGGGTTGAGACCAGTTATCGCCTATAAAAATGTTCTTGGTAAGAAGGAATCTTTCTATTTCATACGCTTCGAGAGCCGCGTCTTGACCTGCCTCAATCGCAAGTTTAGTATCCTTAACATCGCCTGTTTGGGACTCCAAACTGGCATTATATGCGGTCTCGTACGCGTCGTGACAATTGTCGTAGACGACTGAATTGTGATACGTACAAGCGGATCTGAATCCTGCGAAAACGACGAAGAATATAACCAGCGTCACTATAGAAGGCAGACAGGCTTTCATGGGGCTGTACTTATATTTCTTGTTGAGGGCTCTCTGTTTGATATAGAGCTGTTGCTGGTCGTTTTTGAACTGCTTCTGGATCTTCTCGAGTTCCGGTTGCATGGATTTCATCTTTTTGGCATTTTTTCTTGTGATTTGTTTTTGCCAAAAATCGAACGGTAAAACTATTATTTTCAAAAATACCGTGAACAGTATAACCGTCACGCCGAAAGCTCCGATAACGCTCGTCTCGGATATTCCCCAGCTGGCTACCCAGCCGTATAGAACCTCGTATATCAGCTTACCTATAAGGTTGAGCTCGGTTGCGAGTAATGTCATAGCACCCATTTAATATTTCCTCTCAAATTGCGTCGGACGGGATCATAGCCTCCCTTGTGCAGTGGAGTGCAACGGAGAAGCCTCCTTAATCCTAAAAAAACGCCTCTTATACATCCGTATTCTTCTACGGCATCGTACATATACATCGAGCAAGTCGGAGTATAGATACACTTGGCTCCGATACTCGGCGATATGAATTCTTTATAAAAAACAAGAGCCTTTTTAACAAGAAACTTCATTCTCTAAAATGCCCGCTTTTTTTAATAATGCGGCGAAGTCGTCTCGAATCTCCGCATAACTTATTTCTAATACGGCGTCTCTTAAAGTGACCACCATATTATACTTTTTAAGTTGATCGGATACTCCGACGAAAATCTCTTTTATTCTCCTCTTAAGGAGATTTCTGGTGACGGCGTTGCCTATCTTTTTAGATACGGATATACCTATTTTTAGACTACCCGCCGGGACGTAGCGTAGAGTCATATATTTAGATTCTACGCGACGACCTTTACGTCTGATATAAGAAAAACTGGCGTTGCTTTTTAGGCTCAGTACGCGTTTCACAATTATTTAGAAATATGCTTTCTACCCTTTCTTCTTCTGGCTTGTAAAACGTTTCTGCCGCCCTTGGTTTTCATTCTCTGTCTGAAGCCATGGACTTTTTTGTTCTGTCTTTTTTTAGGTTGATAAGTTCTTTTCATAATACATACCTCGTTGAGATTATTTTTCCTTAATATAACGCGTAACGCGCGCTACGCGAGTCTAAAGTATTATATATTTTATAAATAAATCTTGTCAACGGATTTAGACCTAAAGTTAAAAAGTGACACTCTTATCATCACTTTTAATAGGAGTCAATTTCAATCCTTCTATATTTTTTTCTATATGATCTATCTCTTGAATATCTAAACGTCTCACCGATTAACATAATTATTAAATCTAAATTCCCCACACATCGTCAATCAAACCTAAACGTCATCTAATTTTATAAACACTAATCAAAACAATAAAAACTCCTTTTACATCATACGCCGATTTTATATTTAGTTGAGACGCGACTATTTTTTATTCCGACATAGAGAAAACATAAGGTCTATCACGTTTATTTATGTCGAAAATTAAAAATATTAAGTTTTTAGACAAATTTATAGATAAAGACCGTTTTTCTTAATTTTATTTCTGTAACAATATTGTTTCACGTGAAACATAATTAAAAATTATTTTTGATGTTTTTGACCTTATTTTTGTAATATTTTCCTTGTTTTTATTAGATTTTTTAGATTTTTTGAATATACAACCTAGGGGGTTAAAGACGCTCCTAAATTTTTTAGCACTAATTTTAGCCATAATTTTTACCTATCTCTATCAATATTTTTCAGATTATATATTATTAAATCAATTGTCATTTTGTTATTTTGGTTAAACAATATCATATTATCATACATACGGATATAATTTATTGTTAAAGACATATATACGTTCTAAATGCGGAACGGTTTTTATTATAATTTCTTTGTGTAGATTAAGTTAACGAACATATACCGAGTTTAGTCGTAACATATCTCGATACATCTTCTTCCAATATAATAACTTTTCTTAATTACCTATAACCAATGCCGGCTTAATCTCAAATAATCTAAATGAATCTATCAGTCTTAATTTAACGACAACATAAATCATTTATTAAATTCATCAAAGTTCAACAAACACTTTAATGCTTCTACAATTATAAACACTACTCAATTATCTCAATATATGTCGGCATAAAGTTAAAATTATAATTTCATACCCAATCATCTTCATTTACCCCCTAATTAATCTACTATTCTATGTAAAACACAATTAAAGACGTTATGGTAACGTTTAACGTCGATTTATTTAATATAAATCCTATTATATAAGCTATACAAGTCACTTTTCACTAAAAATTCAATAATAATATTTATAAGCGTCGTATAAGGGTAATATTCACGGTAAAATATATATATATATACTTATTAATAATTATATACAATAAATATACAAAATTTATACAAATTTTACTTATTAAATTACAATCTCAGTTATAATAATATAAAAATAAACATATGTTTATATTTTAAATAAATATTTCACGTGAAACATTAAATTTTATAAAATTTTCTTAAAAATATATATATTCTTTATTAAAAATTAATAGCAATTACAATATTAATTTTTAAAAAAGTTAGTTTTTATATTGTTTTTTTAGTTAGTTTTTACTATAATTATTATTTTTTTTACTAATAATATTATTATAATTATTTTTCTTTTATTTTTTAATCTATTTTATATTTTTATCATCAATTATTAGTAATTTTATATCTTTTTATTATTATAAAATATATTTTTTTATTAATTATTTAATATTTTATTTATATTTTACATTTTAAGGTCGTTATTTATTATTCAATTATTATATTTTATAAATTTGTTGTAATTTTATTATATCTATTATTTATTTTTATATTTATTATCTATTAATATAATATTTTTCATTTTTTTATAATTTTTATATTGCTTTTACATTTCACGTGAAACATTTTTTACTTTTTCGACAGCTTCCGGTATATTTAATTGTTATTTTTATATTATTATATCTATTATTTTATTAATTTTTAGTTAGATTTTATGATTATTTATAGTAAAATATTTAATATTTTTATATTATATATTTTTATTAACTATTTTTATATAAATATTATTTATTATTATATTTTATATTATTTCTATTTTATAAACATATGTTTATATTTTATTATATTGGCTTAATTTTCCTTCTACTACTATTATTATTTTTATAATGATATTTTTTGAGATTGTTTTAATAATAATTAACTTTTATCACCTTTTATTTTTTTTATTATCGATGAGTAAATTTTTTATTATCGCTACTTAGTTTTATAGGTTATTATATATGAAATATTTTTACATAAATTGTATATTATGATGAATATTATTAGTTTTATTTTTTTAGAAGTTGTATCTAAATTATTTATAAAAATTAAAAACACCCTAAAAACCGCCTCTAGAACGCGCTCATTTGCGTTTTTTAGATATTAAATTTTAGTTTTCGGGTGCTTTTTATTAAACTTAAATTTAGTATTGTAGTAAGGTTTTAGATTATATAAAAAAACGCGTCTTTTTTAGAAAAACGCGTCTTTTTATTAATATTTTTTAATTTATCTAGATTAATCTTATAGGTAATACTATATAGAGACTGTCTTCGTTGCCTATTTCAGTAATTCTGGCGGGAGTATTATTGGTATTGATGGCTATTCTGGCATAGTCGCCTTTTATTCTGGACATGGCAGCAGATATATAGCTTATATTGAAGGCTATCTCTATTTCTTTTCCTTCTACTTTAGCCGGGACGATTTCTTTTCCTTGAGCTATTTCGGAAGAAGAATATATAGCCACTTTATTCTCCATTATATTGAAGCGAGCTTGGTTTTTATCCTTTTTAGTCCTGGATATAATAGAAATACGGTCAAGACTGTCCATAAACTCGTCTATTTTGACGTCGACGACTGTCTCGAAGTGCTCGGGAATAATACGATTATAATCAATAAATTTACCTTCTATAAGCTGAGAAGTTATTTTGGTAGCTCCCAAATCGAACGTTACGAGCTTATCGTCTGTGGAAATTTTCACGATATTGTCGTTATCGTCCATTATTCTGCCTATATCTTCTAGTTTTTTGCCGGGCACAATGAAGCTGTGCTCGATTACGGATCTGGCAAGAGGTTTGACTATTTTTGCCAGTCTGAAGCCGTCCAAAGCGACCGCTACGGCTTGTTTGTCTTTAACTTCTATAAGACATCCTTTTATAACGGGTCTGGTTCCGTCTACAGCCACGCAAAACACGGATTTCTCTATCAATTCCTTTAAGTCGGATTGTTTTATTTCGATGGTTTTGTCGTTTTCTATAGACTCGGTTACGGGAAATTCGTCTTCTATAAGTTTAATTTGGTTGATGGATTCACCGCTCTTAATTACCAGTTGTTTGTTTTCTATTTCTTCGAATTCTATTCTCTCGAATGCGGTGAGTTTTTTAATAAAGTCGGATATGAATCTTCCGGGGACTACTATCTCTCCTTCTATTAAAATTTCCGCGTTTATAGACGTCTGTATGAATAATTCCAAGTCGGTTGCGTATAACGTAAGAACCGAGCCCGATGCTTCTATTTTAATACCCTCTAAAATCGGTATACCTTTTTTACTGTCGAGAGCTTTGGAAACTATATTGATTGCGTTTTCTAGTTCCTTACTGTTGCAATAAAATCTCATAGCTTTCTCCTTATTATTTAAATAATAATATTATTATAATAATGTATATCCTGTTGATAAGTGAAAAACTCTGTTTCACGCAGTAAAACACGATGTTTTTCTTGTTGATAACGATGTTGATAAAGTGAAAATTTTTTAAAAGTTATTCACGTTGTCAACAATGCTATCCGTTGATAATGTTCTTTATATCCTTTACCTGTCTCGTTGTAGTGTCGTCTCCGTTACGGAGTTTTTCGGCTATTTTATCTCTTGCGTACATTACGGTGGTGTGATCTTTGCCGAAAACCTGCCCTATGGCGTCGAGCGGAATAGAAAGCATATCCGTACATAGGAACATCGAAAAAGCTCTTGCATTGGCTATTTCTTTGGTTTTCTTCTTCCCTAATATATCGGACTTTTCTACTCTGAAATAGCTTCCTACGGCTTCTATAATGACGTCGCAGTTGACTTCTTCTTTTCTGTTCTCTTGGAATTTGAGCGCCTCTTTGGCTATATTGAGGTCCGGACACTCCTGACCGATGAGCTGAGAGTATAAAATAACCTTGGATAAAGCGCCTTCCAGTTCTCTGACGTTGCTGTCGATGTTTTCCGCAAGGTAAAACACCACGTCGTTGTTGACGGCTATGCCTTCCTGCTGCATCTTCTTACGGATGATGGATATACGCATATCGAGATTGGGTTGACCTATCTCTACGGTAACTCCGCCCGAAAATCTGGACGCTAATCTGGCGTGTATTTCCATATCCTTGGGAGGACGATCGGAAGATAAAATAATTTGTTTTCCTTGTTGATATAGATCGTTAAATATCTGGAAGAATTGATCCTGTACGCCGCTGTGTTTTATAAGAAACTGTACGTCGTCCAACATCAAAACGTCGATTTTTTTATATTTATCTCTAAAAACCTGCATAGGTTGCTTAGAGGGATCGTTTTTATTTGAAGTCATCGCGTTGAAAAACTCGTTGACCATGGCGTCAGTCTGTATGTAGGCTATTTTTAGAGAAGGATAATTTTTAAAAATATAATTGCCTATAGAGTGAAGAAGGTGAGTTTTTCCCAGTCCTACTCCGCCGTAGAGAAACAAAGGATTATAAGATATTACGTTGTCGTTGGCACCCGGGGTTTCGGCAACTTTTTTAGCCGCGTAGAAAGCGAATTTATTACTGTCGCCTACGACGAAGTTATCGAAAGTGTAACGCGAGACGAAAGGATTTTTCCTTTCCTTTTTAGAATCTTTGACGACAAACTCTCCCCCCAGACTATCGTCGGCTACCGATAAAATATCCTCTTCTTCTTCCTTGGTGACGATAATAATGTCGGTGAAAGAATTATTGACGGAAACAAGAGATTTTTTAAGTAAGCCTATATATTCTTTAGTGACGGTATCTTTAACGTTTTTAGTAGGAGCGGACACATAGAGGACCGTATCCTTGACGCATAAAGGTACGAGAGGAGTAAGCCACAATTCATAAGAGAGCGCGGTTACGCTCGAAGAGGCTTTTTCTAAAGTTTTCTTAAAAACCGCGTTAAGTTCTAGCATAAAAATATTATACTATAAAGAGAAATTTTTATCAAGTTATAGAAAATATAAAGATGTAATTATATATAAAAATATAACTAAGCCCCGTAATCAGACGGGGCTTAGCAAGGATTGATTTTATTAATTGTTGATGGTGGCTTTTATTCTTCTGACTCCGGCGGAACTGGATTGTTCTTTGACTATTTTGAAGTTTTTAAGCTGAGAAGTGTTTTCCGCGTGAGGTCCGCCGCATATTTCTTTTGAGACGTTGCCTATAGTGTATACTTTGACCACTTCGTCGTATTTGGATTCGAATACGCCCACGGCACCGGATTTTTTTGCTTCCTCGAGAGGTAATTCTTCGCATATTACGGGGATTGAAGCCGATATGTTGTCGTTGACTTCCTTTTCCACGGCGGCTATTTCTTCCGGAGTAAGAGGGCGAGGGAAATTGAAGTCGAAACGCAGTCTCTCGGGGGTAATGTTGCTGCCTTTCTGATGAATGGAGTCGTCGTGAAGAATCTTCTTGAGAGCCGCGTTGAGAAGGTGAGTGGCGGTGTGAAGATAAGTAGTATGCTCGCTATTGTCCTGAAGACCGCCTTTGAATTTTTGCTCGGAGCCTGCTTTAGAGAGCTCTTTATGTTCTTCGAATCTCTTATAGAATCCTTCTACGTCCACCGTTACGCCGTGTTCTTTGGCAAGTTCCAGGGTCATTTCGATGGGAAAACCGAACGTATCGTAGAGTCTGAAAGCCGCCTTGCCGCTCATTTTGTTATCCTGAATATACTTAAGGAGTTTGTCGAATTCGGCAAGACCTTTTTGGAGAGTAAGATTGAATTTTTCCACTTCTTTAGAAAGTTCTGACAAAACTTTTTCTCTGTTTTCGCCCAGTTCCGGATAATATTTTTCGTATTGAGAAACGTAGCAAGAGGCGATTTCGTTAAGGATAGAATTGTCCATATCGAGTACTCTGGCGTATCTTACGGCGCGTCTTATAAGACGTCTTAAAACGTAACCTTGGTCGACGTTGGACGGAACGACGCCTTTTTCGTCGCCCATTATGAATACAGCCGTGCGAATATGGTCGGCGATGACTCTTTGAGCCACGGTGCGTTCTTTCCCGGAGACGTCGGAACGAGAGTTGCGCTCGATGATATCCATAGCGGAAGAGAAGAGGTCCGTTTCGTATACGGAGTGATATCCGCCGAGTACGAGGAGCGTACGTTCGAGTCCCATTCCGGTGTCGACGTTTTTCTGTTTGAGAGGGGTGTAAGAACCCGTTTCGTCTTTATAGAATTCCATGAAGACGTTGTTCCATATCTCGAGATATCTGCCGCAATCGCACGCGGGAGAGCAATCTTCCGAGCAAGGTTCTTTATCCGTAATGTAGAATATTTCCGTATCGCCGCCGCAAGGACCCGTCGCTCCGGCTATCCACCAGTTGTTTTTCTTAGGAAGATAGAATATACGCTCTCTCGGGATGCCGAGTTCCGCCCATCTGGAAGCGGAAACTTCGTCTCTGGGGCAATCTTCGTCACCGGCAAACACCGATACTGCCAATCTGTCGACGGGAATTTCCAAAACCTTGGTAAGGAAATCGAAGGAAAAACCTATGGAATCGTATTTGAAATAATCTCCGAGAGACCAGTTGCCGAGCATTTCGAAGAAAGTGCAGTGAGAATCGTCGCCTACGTCGTCGATATCGCCGGTACGGACGCACTTTTGCACGTCGGTGAGACGGGTTCCGCCGGGATGCTTTTGACCGAGCAGATACGGTACGAGAGGATGCATGCCCGCCGTGGTGAACAAAACGGAGGGGTCGTTTTCGGGAATGAGAGATGCGGAACGGATGATTTTATGACCGCGCTCTTTGAAGAAATTAAGATATTCTTCTCTCAAAAATTCTGAAGTGAGTTTTTTCATTTTTTACTCCTAATATTTTGGATATACGTTAAAACATTGTTTTAACGACGTTTTTCATTATACAAAATACTCGACGTTTTGTCTATGAAATGAATAAACAAGTGTGAATATAAAGGTATCCGAGACTGTCAAAATAAGGAAAGAAGTTTTTTCGGCTTAAATTGCGGCGATAAGAGCATACTACTTGTAGAAAATAAAAAAGGAGGAATGGATATGGCAACCAAACAAAGTTCCAATACAGGCAGAACGACTAAAGCTTGCAATTGTAACGGTTCTAAAAAGAATTCCGGAAGCAAGAGTAAGAAAAACGATTGTTGCGACTCTAAGAAGTCCGAGGATTGTCACAGTATGACGGGTGAGGAGGAGGGGCTCAATCAATTGGAATTCTACAGAAGGCTTTTTAAACAGCTTTCTACGGGAGAAGACGGACTGGAAACTCTGAGAGGAAGAATAACCGATCCGTCGCTCAAAAGGCTGGTCGAGAAGCACAGACGCGCATACGAACAAAAGGAAAGCGAATTGATAGTGAAAATCAACGCTCTCGACGGAGAACCGGAGTACCCTAATCTGATGATGAAGTTGATGCAACGCTCTTCTACCGCATTCAATACGATGATAGACGACAGTCCGTCTAAGGTTGCGGAGATAGTTCTTCAGGGCATCAATATGGGGATAATAGCCGTCACCAGACTTATCAATCAAGGCAGCGACAAGGGACTGGATATAGAAGAAGGACAAAAGGTCTTGAATCTATATAAATCTCAGACCGACGCCTTGCAAAATTATCTCTAACGGCTAATAACGAAAAATTCCAAGGAAAAACCGCTTAAAATTACAAATAAGTCCGAGAAACGAAAATGTTTTTCGGATTTATTTTTCACAAAAATATATCATAAAAACACTTGCATAAGAATATGGATTATTTTATAATACCTAACACTATTAGCTAATGAGGCGCGTATGGATTCCGAAAAGGTAAAAAGCAACATAAAAGAGCTCTGCACGACGGAGAGCTGGCACAGCCTTATCAATCTGCTCGGAGAGGGATATAAAGGCATGTGCGTCATAATGAAAATAGTCAGAGAGAGTAAGACTCCCGTAGTGGCGGGGACTCTCGCTAAGGAAATGAGAGTATCCACCGCGCGTATAGCGTACGCGCTAAAAAACTTAGAGAAGAAAGGGTACGTAAGAAGAATCGGCGACAAGGCGGACGCGAGAAAAGTCGTCATAGAGCTGACAGAAAAGGGAGAAAGCGCCCTGGAAGAGCACGAGAAAAAAGTAACGGCGATGATAGAGCCTATTTTAACCAGAGTGTCGGAAGAAGAACTGAGTCAGATGTTTTTTACGCTGAAAAAGATGCTCGTATAAGCAGAAGGAAAGCTGCTTTTTATTTAGATGAATATCTAACACTATTAGGAGAATGTAATTATGCTTAGATTAAAAGACGTTAAAAAGGATTACAATGCAGGCGGAATGGTCGTGCACGCGCTTAAGGGCGTGAGTATAGACTTCCGCGACAACGAATTCGTCTCCGTGTTGGGACCGTCGGGGTGCGGAAAGACTACTTTACTCAACATAATAGGCGGACTGGATCATTATTCCGACGGAGAGATGTTTATAGACGACGTCAGTACAAAAGATTACACCGACAGAGACTGGGACGGATACAGGAATCATCGGATAGGGTTCGTGTTCCAGAGTTATAATCTCATACCTCATCAGACGATATCCGAAAACGTCGAGCTGGCTCTCACCATATCCGGGGTAGACAAGGAAGAGCGCGTGAGGCGCGCGCACGAGGCGCTGGATAAAGTAGGGCTCAACGGATTATATAAAAAGAAACCCAATCAGCTGTCCGGCGGACAATGTCAGAGAGTGGCTATAGCCAGAGCTCTGGTCAACGATCCGGAGATACTTCTTGCCGACGAGCCTACCGGTGCTCTCGACACGACGACGTCCGTGCAGATAATGGATATAATCAAAGAGATATCCAAAGATTGTCTCGTAATTATGGTTACGCACAATCCCGAGCTAGCCGAAAAGTATTCCACTCGTATAGTGAAGCTTCTCGACGGCGAGATAGTGGACGACAGTATGCCTTATAAGGAAGACGAAGAAAAGAAGCCCGTCGCGAAAAAGATTCCGTCTAAAAAAGCCAAGCTCGGTCTTGTTTCGGGGTTTCGTTTGTCCGCAAGGAATTTGCGCTCTAAGCTAAAAAGGACTCTTCTCGTTTGTCTGGCGGGAGCCATAGGAATAATAGGCGTGGCGTCCGTTTTGTCGGTATCTACGGGAGTTAAGGGATATATAGGGGATATGCAGGACGATATGCTCAGCGGCAATCCCATAACGATAACGGAAGAGGCTATGAATCTGTCCGCGCTCATGTCGAGAATGGACAAAACCGCTAAGGAAGAAGCTGTTAAAAACGCCATAAAAGACGGCTATATCAACGTCGAAGGAACCATCGATTATCTTGTATCTCGTGGAGAAGATATATCGGGACTGAAAGTCAACAACAATATAACGCAACAATATCTCGACTATATCAAGGCGATGCCGGAGGAATATTATTCCGCCATAACAACGGAAAACGGAATAGACGTAACTTACGGACTGTATACCGACTACGGTTTGAGCGGAAAGGACGGCAAAACGCGTATGTCGGTTACGGCGGCTCAACGCATATACGAGGCTATGCTCGATAAGACCGAGTACGGCGGATACTCGCAATTCATATCGATGTTGTCGGCAAGCTTCATGCAGGCTCCGGACAACGGAGACTTCATACTGTCTCAATACGATATATTGTACGGCGACGGATTGGCGGAAAAAGAAGACGAGATAATGATAGTGGTCGACGAAAATTACGAGTTGTCCGATATATTACTTGCACAGCTCGGATACTATTCTCAGGACGAGTTTCTCAATATAGTGTACAAGGCGGTCGGAGACGAAAGATACGACGCGACTATGGACAAGAGTAGTTTTTCTTACGAAGAATTGATAGGAAAAACTTTCGTCTGGTACCCCAACGACGTTATTTATAACAAAACGGATTCCACTAGTCCTCTGTCTCAAATCACCCCTTTCACTTACAACGCCTACGTCGACGACGCTACGACGGGAAAAACGTTGAAAATAAAAGCCGTTTTGAAACAAAAAGACGGTCTGTCTTACGGCTGTCTGGAGAGCGGATTTTATTACACGAGCGCATTCGCGGAGAAAGCGATAGAAGCCAATAAAAATTCCGTTATCGTGCAGTATCTGAGAGACGAAGAAAAAGATTCTTTCACCAGTATGAGTTACAATTCTCAGAATATAGGCATAACTTACGCATACTCGTACAATTTCGACGGTACGGAATACGAAGAGGTCGGATTCGTCGGCAGTAGCGGCGTCAACGGAATGTTGTCGTCGATGACGGGGCAGGGAACGTCCGCATATACGCTGACGGCAAGAGAAATAGGCGCGTACGAGTTGCCCGCGTCCGTTAAAATCTATCCGACGGACTTCAGTTATAAGGATTCCGTGACCGATTATATCAAAGAATGGAATTCTTCTTCCGACATCGTCGTAGGCGGCGTGACTATCGGCGCGGAAGACCGCTCGGAAATAGTATATACCGACAATCTGTCCATAGTAATAGCCCTCATCAACAATATGATAGAGGTTGTTACGACGGCTCTGGTCGCATTCACCGCGCTGTCTCTGGTCGTGTCCACCGTTATGATAGCGATAATAACGTATGTGTCAGTCATAGAGAGAGTAAAAGAAATAGGCGTCATCAGATCGCTGGGCGGTCGCAAAAAGGACGTTTCGAGACTGTTTAACGCGGAGACGTTCATTATAGGCGGCATTTCCGGACTGATAGGTATAGGAGTGACGTATATTATAACGGCAATCATCAATCTGATAGCGTCGGGACTTCTCGGAATAGGAGCGATAGCCAATCTGACGCCGATTACCGCGCTGATAATGGTGGCTATAAGCATAGGTTTGACGATGATAGCAGGCGTCGTTCCCGCAAGACTGGCGGCACAAAAAGACCCCGTAGAGGCACTCCGAAGCGAATAAAAAATTAAAAAGAGAGGTAATAATTATGGATTATTTACAAGCAATAGAATCGAGACATTCCGTACGCAGTTACGAAGACAGACCGATAGAAAACGAGATTAAAGAAAAGCTTAATCTCTATATAGAAGAATGTAACGTAGAGGGAGGACTACACATCCAACCCGTTTACGACGAGCCGAAAGCCTTCGATTCCTTTATGGCGCATTACGGAAAATTCAGCGGAGTGAATAATTACGTCGCGTTGATAGGAAAAAAATCCGCAGACCTAGACGAGAAGATAGGTTATTACGGAGAAAAAATCGCTCTCTACGCGCAGACTCTCGGTCTCAACACCTGCTGGGTGGCAATGACCTATAAAAAAGTAAAAACGGCATACGTCCTGGAGAAGGGAGAAAAACTCTGCATCGTGCTGGCGCTCGGATACGGCAAAACTCAAGGCGTGCAACACAGAAGCAAATCGATAGAAGAAGTCTCCGACTACAAAGAAGGATGCGAAGAATGGTTCAAAAACGGCGTAGAAGCCGCGCTGAAAGCTCCCACCGCGATGAACCAGCAGAAGTTTTATTTCTCTTGTAACGACGGTGAAGTCGCAGCCAAAGCCGGAATAGGATTCTATACGGAGATAGATCTCGGAATAGCCAAATGCCACTTCGAAATAGGCTCGGGAAAGGGAAAAGAAATCTGGAAAAAATAGTTATATAACCGAATGAACGGTTATGAAAAAGGCTAACGATAAGTTTCGTTAGCCTTTTGTCTTTTATCTGTTAACCGCGTCCGATTAAGAATTGTATTTGCTCTTAATCGTGACGTCGTGGGCGCCGCCTTCAACGATAGATGTGGCGGATACGACGGTGAGCTTGGCGTCGCGGTGAAGTTGCGGAATGGTTATAACTCCGCAGTTGCACATGGTGGACTTGACTTTATAGAGGCTCTTTTTGACGTTGTCGCCGAGTTTTCCCGCGTAAGGAACGTAAGAATCGACGCCTTCTTCGAAGGTAAGACCGGACTTGCCGCCCAGGTCGTAGCGTTGCCAGTTACGAGCGCGGTTACTGCCCTCGCCCCAATATTCTTTGACGTAGTTGCCGTTGACGATAAGTTTTGCGGTAGGACTTTCGTCAAAACGAGCAAAGTATCTCCCTAGCATAAGGAAGTCTGCGCCCATGGCGAGAGCCAAAGTCATGTGATAGTCGTGGACTATGCCGCCGTCCGAGCAGATGGGCACGTAGATACCGGTTTTTTCGTAATATTCGTCTCTTGCCGCGGCGACTTCTATAAGTGCGGTCGCCTGTCCTCTGCCGATACCCTTGGTCTCTCTCGTTATGCAGATTGAACCGCCGCCGATACCGACTTTGACGAAGTCCGCGCCGGCTTCCGCAAGGAAGAGGAATCCGTCTCTGTCTACGACGTTACCCGCGCCTACCAAGACTTTGTCGCCGTAGTTTTTGCGGATGAATTCCAAAGTTTTCTTTTGCCATACGGTGTAACCTTCGCTACTGTCTATACACAGCACGTCGGCTCCCGCTTCTACGAGAGCGGGGACGCGTTTTTCGTAATCGAGGGTGTTGATGCCCGCGCCTACCAGATAACGCTTTTCATCGTCGAGTATCTCGAGGGGATGTTCTTTGTGTTGCGCGTAGTCCTTGCGGAAGACGAAGTACATCAGTCTGTCGTCCTTGTCCACTATCGGGAGGCTGTTGAGCTTATGATCCCAGATGATATCGTTGGCTTCCGAGAGAGTGGTGGAAGAGGGCGCGACGACGAGCTTTTCGCGAGGCGTCATGAAGGTCTCCACCTTGTCGTCGAGGTTCATTCTGGAGACTCTGTAGTCTCTACCGGTGACCACGCCGAGGAGTTTTCCGGAAGAAGTGCCGTCGTCCGTGACGGCGACGGTGTTGTGACCTTTTCTTTCTACGAGGTCCAGCACGTCCGCGAGAGTCGCGTCGGGGGTGAGATTGCTGTCGCTTACGACGAATCCCGCTTTATATGCCTTGACTCTTCTTATCATATCGGCTTCGTTTTCTATGCTTTGAGAGCCGTATATAAAAGACAATCCGCCTTCTTTAGCGAGAGCGACAGCCATTTTGTCGTCGCTGACCGACTGCATGATAGCGGATACCAGAGGAATGTTGAGAGAGATTCTAGGCTCCTCTCCTTTGCGATATTTGACCAGAGGCGTCTTAAGAGAAACGTTGGCGGGGATGCATTCTTCAGAAGTATAACCCGGAATAAGCAGATACTCGCTGAAAGTTCTCGAAGGCTCTTGTGAATATTTAGCCATATTTATCTCCTTTTTTGAAGTTTTATGTATGATATCACAAAAGTATCTTTTTGAAAAGCAAAAACCGCATTTATAGGAAATAATCTTTTTGAAAACGTCGGTATTTTGCAGTACGGTCGTAGAAAACGCTAAATTGTCTTAAAAGATGTCGATTCTTCCTTAAATTTATCTTGCAAAAGGTCTCGGGAAAATGTACAATAATAATATGAGGACGATTCTTGTAGAAATCAACGGCAGAGAGACCGAGGTGCCCGTCGTGGTAGACGAGGCTTATAACGAGGAGCCGGACTTTTCGCTGGACGGTAAGGCGGAGTTGACTGCGTTTTGCGCGGACGGACTGATGCCGTACGTCAAGGGTGCCGACGTCATACTGACGACCAAGCGGCACGGAATGCTTCTCGGGTACGAGCTGGCAAGGAGACTCGGTCACGACAGTTTCGCGGTAGCCAAGAAGTCCGAGAAGATATACATTCTGGAAGGATTGTCCATATCGATGAGAGCCAAGGATGGCAGTATACAGAATCTCTTCCTCTCTACCGAGGACACCGAGAGACTCAAGGGTAAGAAGGTCGCCGTAGTGGACGCTTTCACAGCTACGGGAGATACGCTGGCGGGTCTCGAGAAGCTGGTGGAAAAAGCCGGCGGCACGGTTCACAGCCGTAACTTCGTATTGCTCGTAGAGCCGTACGGAGCAGATAAAGACAGTATCAATTATCTGGGAGTTGTCCCGGAGATAGGATAAAAAATATATATTCGCCTTAATCGATGATACGTTCGGAGAGGAAGCTCGGATAAAAGTAGCAAGATAAGCTTGTTTTTTTCGCGCAACCTCTACGGAGGTTGCGTTTTTTTTAGGCGAGAAGGAGAAAAAATGGCAAGAATAGGAGTGATAGCCATAATAATCACGGGCAACAGAGACGTCGTGCCGGAAGTGCAAAAAATTTTGTCGGAATACGCGGACATAATAATGTCGCGCAACGGACTACCCGACTTCGAACATCGGGTCTTCACCATATCGGTGGTGGTTAAAGGGAGTAACGAGCGTATTTCCGCGCTGACAGGGAAACTCGGCAGACTGAATACGGTCAACGTCAAATCGGCTCTTACGTCGGTGGAAATTTAATAAAAAAACAAGGAGAACAATAATGAAAAAATTTGCTTTAACGATAATCGCAACGATTTTAGTAGTAATATTCGCCGTAGCGGCGACGTCTTGCGCGACAAAGGTAGACGGAGTGGTGACGATAGGCGTACCCGACGGAGCGCCTCTGTTGTCGATAGCGGAGCTGTATGCGGGCAGAAGCGTAAAATACGCCGACGACGGTATTTCATACGAAGTGGTGTCGACCGACCAGATTAACACGATCGTCGCGAAACTGACCAACGGCGAGTACGATATGGCGATTCTTCCGACCAACGTCGCAGCCAATGCTTACAACAAGGGTTGCGATATCAAGCTGGTCACCGTCAATACCTGGGGCAATCTCTATATGGTCGGCAAGGGCGACACGATAACCGATATTAATTCTTTGAAAGGCAAGGTGGTCTATCTGACCGCGCAGGCGG
Organism: uncultured Christensenellaceae bacterium; assembly: GCA_964613035.1. Classification (GTDB taxonomy): domain Bacteria; phylum Bacillota; class Clostridia; order Christensenellales; family DTU072; genus CAVIQK01. The sequence continues at coordinate 101,047 of CAZTFQ010000002.1, forward strand.
GAGTTCCCACGGTGATGTTCAAATATATCGTTAATCAAAAAGGCGCGGAGTGGATTGAGAGCGGTGAGCCCGTAGAGGGAAAAGTGGCTCTCGCATACGCCGACGCTCAGGTTATAATTCCTTCCATAAAACAAAACAAAACGGAGTACGCGATATTGGGAGAACCCGCCGTGACCAAGGCGTGCAACAACGCAGGTGCGTCCGTCGTGATGGATTTACAAAAAGAATATAAAGATATTACGGGAAGCGACAATTACGCGTATCCGCAGGCTTCACTGGTGGCGAGAGTGGATTTTCTCGAGAAAAACGGAGCTTTTATGAAAGAATTCATTAAGGCGATGAAAGAAAACGGCTCGTTTATCGCCGAGCAGGACCGCTTGGACTTATTTTCCGCTAAAGTTGAAGAGTCAGTCCCCACCACTGCGCTTAAAGGAATAACGGTCGCCACGGCGGAGAGATGTTTTACGGGCATTTTACTCGCGGAAGAAACCCGAGCCGAAGTCAACGGATTCTTGAGTATATTCGGTATCGAAGTCGACGACGATTTCTATTACGGAAAATGAAAAAGGGAAAGATATTCCTTAATATATTATATCCGCTGATTGCGCTGGCGTTGCTGATAATCGCCTGGGCGATAGCGGCGGCGGCGGTGGACGCGGAGCTGATTATACCTAGTCTCGGGGAGACCTTCGGGAGACTCGGAGAGCTGATGTGCGACGGGAAATATTGGTTAGCGGTGCTCAACACGACTTGGAGGGCGCTGAGAAGCTTCCTGTACGGCGCGCTGTGTGCGGCGATAACCGCGCTGGCGGCATATTGTTTGAATCCCGTAAGGCGCATTCTGGACCCGCTGGTGTCCGTGCTGAGATCTACTCCCACTATGGCGATAATACTTATCGTCATACTCTGGCTGGGGAGTAAATCTGCACCCGTTTTGATAGCTTTCCTCATAACCTTTCCGCTGCTGTACGCCAATTTTTTGGCAGGGTTCGACTCGATAGATAAGGGGCTGATCGAGATGTCCGAGGTGTATTCCGCGAGGAAGTCGGACGTCGTTTTTAAGCTGTATTTGCCGTCAGTGGCACCGTATGCGCTGGACGGAATGAGAAGCGCCGTGTCGCTGTCCGTCAAGGTCACGATAGCTTCCGAAGTCATGGCACAGACCATGGACAGCATGGGACTCTATATGCAGGCGGCTAAAGTCAATCTGGATACCGCGGGACTGCTTGCGTGTACCATAACGGCGATAGTCCTGTCGTATCTGGCGGAACTGGTCGTGGCAGGCGTGAAAAAACTGACCGTGAGGTGGTAGAAATGAAGCTGAACGTTTCTAAAAGTTACGGCGAAAAGCGCGTATTGGACAACTTCCGACTGGACGTGGACGGCGCGGAAAAAATCGCACTCATAGGCTCGTCGGGTAGCGGCAAGACAACGTTACTCAATATAATAGCGGGTAACGTCGACTTCGACGGAAGCATAGAAGACGCACCGAAAAAAGTCGGCTACGTCTTCCAGGATCCCCGCCTCATCCCGTCTCTGTCCGTGTACGGCAATCTGGAATACGTCATAAGAGGGATAGAAAAGGATAAAAAAGCGCGCAAGGAGCGCATAGAAAATATTTTGGAAGCCGTCGAAATGGCTCCCGAAGCACGCTCTTACCCCGGAGAACTTTCCGGCGGAATGGCTCAGCGCATAGCCCTCGCCAGAGCTTTTCTCTACCCGTCGGATATGCTCCTATTGGACGAGCCCTGGAAAGGTCTCGACATAAGACTTAAGCTCAAGCTGACGGAACTTTTTTCCGCCCTGTACGCAAGATCCCCGCGTCCCGTGATACTGGTTACGCACGACCTCGACGAGGCAATCGATATAGCGGATAAGATTGTCCTTATTAAAGACGGCGTCAATGCCTATACCGCACCGACCGCGGGGCTGTCGACAGAGGAAAAAGCCGCCCTGAAAAACACCCTGAAGGGCTTCTTCAGAGAATAATTCTTCTTCGCTTCGCGAAAATTTCCCTAAAAACATCCGATCTCAACTCAAAAAAACAGTTGATTTGCTCCGGAAAGTATCATATAATGATATTATTCGGAGCAAATAATATAAAAATTGCAATCCGGCAAGTCGAGAATAAGTCCTCGACTTTTTTTGTAGACAGGACTAGATTATCAAAATAGAAAAACAACCCTATTGATACTGAAGAGGCTGCTCTTATTAAGAGTAGACTCGGAAGTGATAGTGCTATGATTAACGATAAAAAACGGCGGCCCGTAAGAACGGAGACCGCCGTGCTTTTTTATAGGAGAAAGGATACGAGATTAAGCTTTATAATAATAGTAACTTCTATGATAATAGGAACGGAACATACTCGCATTATTATTAGAATTAGATAGATTTATGGAAGTCCCGCCGGTTTTGTTAATGCAATTATCTTGATTGGTTGTGTAGTACCAGCCCGTCGGGTCTTCAAATTCTAGAGAGGAGAGATTATCACAACCGTTGAAGGCATAATCACCTATACTCGTAACACTATCGGGAATGGTTATACTGGTAAGTCCTCTACAATTGTAGAAGGCATCACTACCAATACTCGCAACGCCATTGCCAACAGTTATATTACTGAGTTCGCTACAACTGGAGAATGCATAATCACCTATACTAGTGACGCTATTTGGGATCGTTATACTAGTAAGACTGCTACAACCGGAGAATGCATAATCTGCAATAGCGAGAGTATCGTCTTTAAGAGTAATAGAAGTATTCTCGGGCATAGTACCTTTATATTCATAAGCAATTTTACTTATATATACGACTCCGTTGGGCTGATTATTGTACCAGGCTGTATTATCGAAGCAATCCTTATATATTCTAATGCCGTCGGGGATGGTTATACTAGTAAGTCTGTTACAGTCGCTGAAGACACTATAACCTATACTGGTAACATTGTCGGGGATAGTTATGTCTGTGAGACCGCTACAATGCATGAATGCATAACTGTATATAAAGGTAACGCCTTTACCGATAGTAATACTAGTGAGACCGCTACAATTAATGAAGGCATAATCACCTATACTCGTAACACTATCGGGAATGGTTATACTGGTAAGTCCCCTACAACTCGCGAAGGCGGAATTACCTATACTCGTGATGCCGTCAGGGATAGTAACTGAACCTTGAATATTATCGGGTATACATATGAATTCTGTCTTATCTTTATTATAAAGAATACCGTCTTGAGAAGAATAATTAGGATTATCTTCAGATACTGTTATACTAGTTAGCCCGCTACAATCGCGGAAAGCAGAATGTGCTATATTGGTAACACTGTCAGGGATAGTCACGCTATTCAGTCTACTATAACCGTAGAAGACCTCCTTGCCTATACTTGTAACACCGTCGGGGACAATAAGATCGGTGACTAACTCGTTGTTAAGATATAAATTATGAGCATAATACAGAGGATTGGCTATCTGAGCATATTCTGTTGAAAAATCAAATCCACACCATTTAGCTATGTCCGTTATATATACGGCAGTGAGTCTTGTACAATCTTTGAAGGCGCAATAACCGATTTTCGTAACACCGTTGCCGATAGTTACGCTAGTCAGTCCGCTACAACCATCGAAGGCATGATTACCTATACTCGTAACACTGTTGGGGATGGTTATACTAGTCAGTCCGCTACAACCATCGAAGGCAGCATGACCTATACTCGTAACATTGCCGGGAATTACGACGGAAGTTATTTTTATATTTTCATAGAATGCATAGTCATTAATCCTAGTAATGCCTTCGGGAATAGTTAATCCCGTTTCGTTACCAGTATATTCGATGAGAGTTTTTTCATCTCCGTCTGTATGAATAACATATCCGTCTAATGTAGTGGATAATTTAGAAGGAGTATCTAGAGATGTATATACGTCTAAAGCATAATATCCTACGTGTCCGTTATCTACACTACCTGCCGAAATATCGAGAGAAGAGAGATTATATACTTCTACTAGATTCCAACAATCCCAGAAGGCATCATGATCTATACTCGTAACATTGTCGGGGATTGTGATACTCGTCAGTCCTCTGCCGGAAAATGTATTACTGCCTATACTTGTAATACTGTCGGGGATAGTAATGTGACCTTGGATGTTTATAGGCACAAGTATAAATTCGGTTTTGTTTTTATTATACAGAATACCGTCTTGAGAAGAGTAATTAGGATTGTTTTCGGATACTGTTATATAAGAAAGTCCGCTACATCCGAAGAAAGAATTGTCATCTATTAAACTATTACCTGTAATAATTACGTTTTTTAACGATGACGGCACATAATCATCGTTATCATTATGACTACTAGCACCGAATATGTATCCGAAGTGTGTATTACTTGTACCATTCTTACTCCTACCTACGAAAGGTATAGATATACTAGTAAGTCCGCTACACCCCTCGAAAGCACTATCGCCTATACTTGTAACACTATCGGGAATAGTTATATTAACGAGTCCTCTACAATTTAAGAAAGCAGAATTACCTATACTCGTGACACTATCGGGGATTGTTATACTGGTAAGACTGCCACAACCGCTGAATGAATAATCAGCAATATTTGTAATACTATCGGGAATTGTAACGGTAGATTGAATATTTTTAGGGACATGAATGAATTCGGTTTTATTTTTATTATATAAGATGCCGGTTTGGGAAGAGTAATAAAGATTATCTTCCGAAACTTTTATGTAATTGAGTTTATTACAATCCGAGAAGACGTTATTATTAATATAGGAAAGACTTTCGGGGATGGTTATGCTGATGAGATTGGTACAGCTTTTGAAGGCATTTTCACCTATACCCGTAACGCCTTCGGGGATAGTTATATTAGATAAGCTCTTATTTTTTACACCGGTCAACATAAACGCGCCGTTGTTTTTTTCTATCTCCAGATCTTCATTGTTAAGGAGAGATTTTTTCAGTTCTTTTTCATAAGAAGGACTGTTGCCCTCAATGACGGTGACGGAGGCTTCGTGGAAGCCGTATTTATCCGTTATGACGACGGTGTGGGTGCCGGGGCGAGTGAGGTCGACGGAATTATTGTTCAGCAAGGCTTTATAGAAACCGCCGTGCTTAAAGTCCACTCTGTACCAGCAGTCGGAGATGTCCTTGTCGCCGTATTGATAGAAGGAGTCCTTTTCCAGGACGGTTTTTTCTTCTTCGTCGTCCTCTAGGCAATCCGGCGAGTAGTAGACGTAGGAGAGGAGCTCTTCTTCGTCGTTTTTATAAAACATTATCTCCGCCATACCGAAGGACTTGTCGGAGAATGCCGCTTCCATTGCCTCGTCGGCGTCGGCTACGCCGTAGTACCAGGTCATGAGGCAGCTAAAGTCGGTCTCGTCTATTTCGTCGGGGGTGCCCATGATGCGTTTTACGTCGGAGATAGACGACTCGAAGTCGATTCTTCCCAGTCTGAACGTCGTGCCGCTCAACACGACTCCCAGTACGATGGCGACGATGATGACCACCGCCGCGGCGGCGGAGACTATGGCGGCTAACTTCTTGTGCGTTTTGACGAAGTCCGCCGCGGTGTGAAGTTGCTCGTTGTTTTTGATGAAGTTTTCCGTAGCGATGACGGGCTTACTGTATCTGATATCGTTGACGACGTTGTGACCGACGCCTACGCGACGACCGCAGTGGGTACAGAACTTGGCTCCTGCGGGGATCTTGGCTTTACAATCGGGGCAGGAGATGACCACCTCGGCTCCCGATTTGTTGATATCGTAGCCGCAATGAGGACAGAATCTCCCCTCTATGGTCGCGCCGCATCTTGGACAGACGTGAGAAGAGGGCTCCGAGGGACTCTCGTAAGACGTATCTTCCTCTATGTACGGTTGCTCGTAGGCGGGTTGAGAAGCATAGGAAGATTGCTCCTTGTATCTATAGGGCTCTTCCTCGGCGACGGGGCGCGAATCTAAAACGGGTTGCTCTTCTACGACGGGACGTTGTTCAAAAACGGGTTGCGCGTCGACAATCGGCTGTTGTTCTGCGACGGGCTGAGCGTCTTGAACGGGTAGCGGCGATTGAACGGCTTGAGTCTCCGAGACGGGTTGTTCCGCCTGATGAGGTTGTTCCGCCTGATGAGGTTGTTCCGCCGATAGAGGTTGCTCCGCTATCGGTTGCTCGGCGACTTGCTCGGGTATAACGGGCTCGGGGGTAGGAGAGATTGAGACAGGCTCAGCTACGACTTCTGCGGGGATATCGGAAGCGGGCGCCTCCGCGGGAGAGGCTTCCGTATCGCGGATATTATCCGTTAACAAGTCGGATTTCTCGGGATCGGGGACGGATTCTTCTCGGACGGACTCTTCTTCTACGACGGGAGAAGAGGGGACCGGAATATCGGGTGCGTGATATCGAGGCTCGGGGTCCGGTTCCGGGTCGGGCTCGGAGTGCCTGAAGCTACTCTGCGTAAAAAGTTTGTGACATTGGTCGCATTGGTAGACGGAAGGTAAGAGCTCGGTAAGCTCTCCGCCGCAATTAGGGCATTTCATATTTGTCCTTTCTCCTTTTTGAGCGAAGTCGAGATTTACACGGGTTGTTTTGCGTGCAGTTTCGCTCGATTGTATTGTCGTGGCAGACGGTCGAGGAGCGGAAGTGCCAAAACGGCGAAAAATATCCTCGGCAGTAGCCTTGACGACTTTATTGTACGCCTATCGGGGCGAGTTGTCAAGACGGGGAGGGGAGTTTTTCTCACGCGCACGCGCGAGCGTTATTTATTAGGAAGGGGCGAAAAAACTTTTACTATAATTTACCTGAATTTAATCTTAAAATCAGTTGCGCTAATTTCGTTTATCCTATATAATACCCTCAAACCGCAAGGAGAAAGAAGATGAAAGGAATTGGCTTAAATATTAAAATAGGACAAAATAATCCCGTCATCATTCTTTTTTCAATTAAATAAAAACCATTGGGGACTAATTATTTAGTCCCTATTTTTTTGGAAAAAACTGGAGGTAATACTAATGGAAAAGAACAAATCTCTTATCTATGACGTACACGAGAAACCCCCGTTCGGGAAAATGCTCGTGTTTGCGTTCCAACAGATGATCGCTATCATGGCGGCAACTCTTCTGGTGCCGATCATCGTATCCAACACTGCGATCACGATCGAAGTAGACGGACTGAAATACGTATCTTATCTTACTTGCGATCCCGCGGCGGCACTTTTCGGAGCGGGCGCCGGTACACTCGTATACTTACTCTTCACCAAGTTTAAGAGCCCTGTCTTCCTCGGATCGTCGTTCACGTTCCTCGGCGCGCTTTGTGCCGCGGCAACAGCCAACTTCGGTTACTGGGGACTCATCATCGGTGTGGCTTTCGCCGCTCTCGTATACGTAGTCATCGCTCTTATCATTAAGCTGGTCGGCTCGGGCTGGATTAAGAAGCTCCTTCCCCACGTCATCATCGGACCTATCCTCGCCATCATCGGACTTTCTCTGTCCGGCACCGCGGGTAGCTGGATGATGCAGAACGGCGGCAACGATTACGGTCTCTGGTACGTAGCGGTAGGTCTCTTCACCTTCGTCGCAATCGTAGTAGCTTCCGTCAAAGGAAAAGGTATGGTCAAACAGATCCCCTTCATCGTCGGTATCGGCGCGGGTCTCGTCGTGGCTATGATAATAACCGGATTCGGTTACATCAACGACAGCGCGTTCTGTATGGGTATGAGAATAGTCGACTTCAGTCCTATCGTCAACTGCTTCAGCCCCATCAGATTCCAGAGCTTCTTCGATTATCCTAAGTTCACCTTCCTCGAAGGCATCCTCCAAAAGGGTCTCGAGTACAACGCTTACGACGAAGCCGGACAGCTCGTCGGAACTATCACTAAAGACTTCCTTCTTGACGGCGCGGCAATCGGTAACCTGGCAATACTGTTCATTCCTATCGCGGTAGTCGAGTTGGCTCAGCACATCTCCGACCACGAGAACCTCTCCAACATCGTAGGCAGAGAACTCCTCGAGGATCCGGGTCTCCACAGAACGCTCCTCGGCGACGGTATCGGTTCCGCAGTAGGCGCTTTCTTCGGCGGCGCAGCCAACACCACTTACGGCGAGTCCATCAGCTGTGTGGCTCTCTCCAAGAACGCTTCCACGATGACCATCCTTACCACGGCGGTTATGTGTATGCTGGTCTCCTTCGTCTCGCCCTTCGTCGCAATCATCAATATGGTACCTAAATGCGTAATGGGCGGCGCCTGTATCGCAATGTACGGCTTCATCTCCGTCAGCGGTCTCCAGATGCTCAAGGACGTCGACCTCAGCGACAACCGCAACCTCTATCCCGTCGCGGCTATCCTCGTCATCGGTATCGGCGGCGTGACCCTCGACTTCGGTAAAAACGCCCTCAGCGGTCAGCCTGTAGTCCAAATCACCGCTCTGGCTCTTGCCCTGATAGTAGGTATCGTAGTCAACTTCATCACCCACAGCGGCAAGAATGCAGACAACGAAGAAAACAAAGACGACAATCAGGTTATCGAAGAGAAGCAAGAAGAAGTCGTAGAAGAAGTCGCTTCCGCTCAAGAGAGCGTAGTAGAAGAAGCGTAATAGTTAAGTAAGACGGTTCCGTCGGGGATAATTCCTTCGACGGAATTGTTCTATAAAAACAGTCTTTTTTAGACAAACAAAAGTAGAGGTTAATATGCAAGATTATATGAAAAACGTACATCTTCTGGATCATCCGTTGATTGCTCACAAGATAACGCACCTGTGCGACGTCACGACCAACACGAAAGAATTCAGAGAGATTGTTTCGGAGATAGCGATGCTGATGGGATACGAGGCGTTTAGAGACCTCCCCACGACGGATATCGAGATACAGGCACCGTTGTCCAAGTTTGCTTCGCCGGTCATCACCGAGCCTATCGCGATAGTTCCGATTCTGAGAGCGGGACTGGGAATGGTGGACGGTTTGACTGCGCTCTTCCCGACCGCAAAAATCGGTCACATAGGACTATATCGCGACGAAGAGACTCTTCTTCCTCACGAGTATTACTGTAAGCTACCTAAGGATTGCATAGACGGCACCTGCATCGTGGTCGACCCGGCGTTGGCTACGGGCGGAAGCGCGGCTGCGGCAATCGATTTCATTAAAGAAAGGGGCTATAAGAAGATCAAACTTCTCTCGCTGATAGCCGCTCCCGAGGGAATTAAAAAGGTTGCTACCGCTCATCCCGACGTACAGATATTCGTCGCGCATTATGCGGACGCGCCTCTTAACGAGCACGGTTATATAGTCACCGCTTTCGGCGACGCAGGGGATCGTATTTTCGGTACGAAATAAGAAAAGAGGACCGTAAAAGGTCCTCTTGATTATAGACAAACAACAATTATAGGTCGTTCTCCGTAAGTACGGTGAAGCCCGCTTCGAGGAGCTTTTTTACGGTGATGCCGTTGCCCTCGGTTTTATTACCCGAGAAGGTCCCGTCGTAGACGATGCCTTTTCCGCAAGAGGGGCTGTTGGACTTCATCACGCAGTAGTCGACGTTGTTGGCTCGAGCGATAGCGACGGCAAGGTCCGCGCCGCGGGTATATTCCTCCGTAACGTCCGTGCCGACGTCCGACAATATTTTGTCGCCGACGATTTCCGCGGGGTGACGAGGGGTATGAAGACCGCCGAGTTGCTCGGGGCATACGGGGATAAGGACGGCGTCTCGAGCGAGGTCCGCGACCTTTGAGTTGTAACAATTATCGCCTTTGTAACGGCAATCGTTGCCGTAGAGGCAACCGCTGACAAGTATTTTTTTCATAAGCATCTCCGCAATTATCGTAACATATAATGCGGATTAAATCAAACGAAACGGACCACGGTCCGAAAAAGAAAAAAGAGGAAATATAAATGAAAAATTATTCTAACGTACACATTCTGGATCATCCGCTCATCAGACACAAAGTCGCCATTATAAGAGACAAGAACACTTCCACGAAGCAGTTCCGTGAAGTTATAGAAGAGATTGCCACGCTCATGGCGTACGAAGCCTTCAAAGAGGTCCCCACTCAGCAGATAGTGGTCGAGACTCCTCTCGAAAAGGTCGAGCAAACCGTCGTTAAAGAAAACTCCATAGCCATCGTTCCGATTCTTAGAGCGGGACTGGGGATGGTCAGCGGACTGTTGTCTCTCTTCCCCGCAGCCAAAGTCGGTCACATCGGAATGTATAGAGACGAGGAGACGATGGAGCCTCACGAGTACTACTGCAAGCTGCCTTCCGGCATAGAAGAAAAAGTCGTCATGGTAGTAGACCCTATGCTCGCCACGGGCGGTTCTGCCAACGACGCCATCGACCTTTTGAAAAAACGCGGCTGCAAAAAGATCAAACTTATGTCGATAATCGGCGCTCCCGAGGGAGTTGAAGCCGTTGCGGAAAAGCACCCCGACGTAGAGGTCTACGTATCCACCCTTGACAGATGTCTTAACGAGAATTGTTACATTCTGCCCGGTCTGGGGGATGCGGGGGATCGTCTGTTCGGCACCAAATAATTTCTTTTCGATTATCTCGGCGCGTCTAGTGCGTTAAGGTGCGTTACTCACCGCTCGAGTACGATTAAGTACACGTCGCGGCTGCGTTACTCCCTTGCCTTCTATACGCACCAATCTAATCGAAAATAATTATCTAGTAAAACAAAAAAGACATCCTTGCGATGTCTTTTTTAGCGCAGGCGGATGCCGTAAGCTAAAGTCGCATAGCGACAGTAAATAAAGGCATCCTAGCCGAGCAGTACACTTCACTCGGAACATTCCGCGCCTGCCTCGTCTGACGCCCAATCTAATCGAAAATACCTAGTATTAAAGAACCGAAACTAAATCAAAAATCGGCACAAGCCTTAGCCGCGTTATAGCGGCGGCATAAAAGCCGTCAACGTCGAGTAAGTCGAGCAGGTTTATCCTTATAAAACGACACAAAGTTTTGGATTGTATTCCAAAAAGTGTTGACGTTTTGAAAGTTTTTGGATAAACTCTATTTAAGAATAAAATAAGAGAGTGTCTTATGCGTCTAAAAAGAAAAGAATATTTAGATAAGTTAATCGCGTTAAAAGATAAAAAGATTATAAAAATTATAACCGGTGTTAGAAGATGCGGAAAATCAACTTTGATGGGGATTTATAAAGATTATTTACTTGAAAACGGCGTTGAAGAAAAAAATTTAATTTCAATTAATTTTGAAGATTATGATTTTTATGATTTGAGAGATCCGCGCAAACTGCATACTTACATTAAAGAAAAATTGGATGACAAAAAACAAAACTATATTTTTCTTGATGAAATCCAGCACGTAGAAGACTTTCCGAGAGTTGTAGATAGTTTGTTTATTAAAAATAATGTAGATATTTACATCACCGGCTCCAATGCTTATATGTTATCCAGTGAAATTGCAACGCTAATTTCCGGTAGGTACATTGAAATTTCAATGTTGCCGTTGTCTTTCGCCGAATTTGTCGAGTCGACCGGGGATAAAAAAGAACTTGCGAGAAAATATATTGATTATATTCAAAATAGTTCTTTTCCGTATACTTTGGAATTAAGGGACCAAATAAATGAAATAAAACCGTATCTTGACGGAATTTATAATACGGTTGTTGTAAAAGATATTGCATCGAGAAAGAAAATAGCAAACATTTCTATGTTGGAAAGTGTTACAAGATTTATGTTTGACAATATCGGTAACGCGCTTTCTATGAAAAAGATTGCCGATACGATGACTTCCGATGGCAGAAAAATCGATGTGAAAACGGTTGAGAAATTCATATCCGGACTAACCGAAAGTTTTGTTTTGTATAAAGCAAATCGTTATAATGTAAAAGGTAAACAATATCTAAAAACGCTTGAAAAATATTACGTTGTAGATATCGGACTTAGATATATGCTTCTCGGCACTCGATCCACCGATGTCGGACATATTTTGGAAAACGTTGTGTATTTGGAACTTTTGCGTAGAGGGTATGACGTGTATGTTGGCAAAGTCGACGATACAGAAGTCGATTTTGTTGCAATGGATAATAAAAAAACAATGTATTTTCAAGTTTCGGCAACCGTTAGAGATGAAAAAACTTTGGAAAGAGAACTAAGACCGCTTCAAAGCATAAACGATCACTATCCGAAGTTTATCTTAACGTTAGACGAAGACCCCGAAACCGATTTTGACGGAATAAGAAAAGTAAATGCTCTTGACTGGTTGCTGGGTGAAGTTGAGTAAATTTAATGATATGCAACTTAAAAACAGGCGGACGTTGCAACCTAAGACCGCGTAGGCGGTAGTAAACAGCGCCGTCCTGGCCGAGCAGTCTGACGCCCAATCTAATCGAAAATCAACCATTAATTAAATCAAAAACAAACCAAAAAGCACGTCCTTTAACGGATGTGCTTTTTAGCGCAGACGGGCTGTGTAAACACCAGTCGCGGAGCGACGTTGTACAAAACAGCCAACGTCGAGCATTCAACGTCGAGTAGGTCGAGCGATTCTTTCCGCTGAGTTTTTCTTGGGTACGATATGGTGTTTGGCTATAGCTATGGCGGACATCGTGAGGCAGGCGATTGCTTGCGGAAGGGCGGAATAGGCTATGAGGATGACGGCGGAGCTTAAGCCGAAGACTAGGAATACCGCTATGCTTCTCGTTTTCCCGGACTGATTTTTGAACAGCGGAACAGACAGCACATACAGAAGTGCCAGCAACAGGACTATATAGCTATAGGGCATCAGACCTATCAGCACGCCGAAGACGGTCGAGATACATTTGCCGCCGCGGAATCGGTTGAATATGCCTAAGGCGTGCCCGAGGACGGGCGCGATGAGGACCAGAGAAAAGAGGTAATGATTGACGTCTAGGAGCCTGCACGCCAGTAAGACCGGGAGGGAGCCTTTTAAAATATCCAGGAATATGCATATGAGCCCGATTTTTTTACCGCAGGCTTTGAACGCGTTGGCACCGCCCGGGTTATGATCGTCTCCCGTTTCGTAGATGTCGATATCGCGGAGTTTCTTAGGCAGGATATAGCAGTACAAGACGCTGCCCGAGATGAATCCACCTATAATGAAAGCCGCCCACAACATTGTCAGACCCTCGTGATTCTCTCGGCGATTTCTTCTGCGGAATCCGAGTGAATCGCTTTTTTCTGATTATCGACGACGTAACGGCGCAGAGCTACGTCGTCGGCGAGTTTCCTAGCGGACGAGGCGGCTTGTCGGCACGTTTTGCCGGGCATGGACAGACCGTTGCGGACGAAGTATCTGTAATTGTAAGTCTCGCACCCGGGGATGGGTTTGAGATGTACCAGAGGCACTCCCGCGACCGCTATTTCCGTACTGGACAGCCCGCCGGGTTTGGTCAAGACCATTTCGGACGCTTTGACGTACAGATAGGCGTCCCGCGTGAACGAAACGGTACGGAACTTATCCGAGTCGCGATACTTTTTGTCAAGGTCCGACTTGAGCTTTTCGTTGCGACCGCACAGTACGCATATGAAAAAGTCCCGATCGAAGTTTTTATCCAGTTTGGAACATAGCCTCTCCAGATTGCCGCACCCCACTCCCCCGGACATCACGGTAATGACTCGCTTGTCGTCGGGGATGTGCAACAGACTCTTGGCGGTCGTTGCCGACACCTCTTCCGAGAAGCCCTTTTTCACGGGAATGCCCGTACTGAAAATATCCTTTTCGGGATATCCGGACTCTACCAGAGTTGCTTTAAGGTCTTCCGTACCGACGAAATATCCGTCTAGATCCGAGTCTCGGAAGAAGGGTATCACTACGTAGTCCGTTAAAACTCCGTACGTGGGGACGTTTCCGTACAATCGTTTGACCGCAGTCATCGCGTCCATTGCGAATATATGCGTACAGACGACCTCCGTGAAGCCGTTGTCTATAATGTAATTATACAGTTGTAAGGCATATTTTGAATTGGCGCGATATACGGGTGACGGCAGCGGTAGGCGGTCGTAAAAAGCACCCAATCGGTAGACGAAACCGAATGCAGACGGAATTTTTTTGATGACGTTGTTATACGTTGCGGATACCACGGCTCGGATTTTTTCGCTTTTCAGCGAGATAGGATCCAAGATTTCCGATCGGACGTCGAGTCCGTCGAGAGCTTCTTTGACGGCGTAAGCCGTGCTGTTGTGTCCTTCGCCGGTACCGCAAGACAGAATCAATACTTTTCTCTCCATAATCCGACGCTTCTTGCATAGTATGTGCAAATATTGCTCTCATCGGCATATTGCCTGTATACGGGTTATTTTAATAGCAAGAAAACTGCTTGTCAACAAAATAAATCAAACTAGATTTTGTGTGAAATTTACGGAAAAAGGCTTTTTTAAACGTCTTAAATTAAAATAAAGTCCGTTAAAACGGACTTTAATTTATAAAAATATAGCGTTTTGAGGACTTTTTACAGCTTGAATTTTTTTTCGAGATACGCTTTATACTCGTCGAAATAACGTTTCGTTTCGGCGAATCGTTCCACTCTCGTCTCTGCGGAGTACTCGATGAGGAGACGCGCCCGATCGCGTTTGTACGCCTTATTATATCCGCGATTGTTGACGACGACGTAATAGAGTCCTACTAAGAGTCTCTTGAGATGCTTTTCGGAGACGGAGGCTTCTTCGCATTTTTCGAGAGCGCTTTCAAGGTCTCGGATATGTTCTAGCACGTATTTAGGCTTGAGATATGAGCGAGAGTGTGCGGACGGCGGCATGAACATCCCCAGTTCTTCCTTGCCCTCGTAGAGGTGAGTAAGAAGGGCGTTGAAATAGTCCGTGACGGTCTCTGCCGCGTTGCCGTACGTGACCGAGATATATCTCGAGAGTAGTTTTTCCACGTCCGTATCGGCGTCGAACATCAGGTGAGCCAGGAGATAGGCTCTCATCTCGGCGTTTTCGCTACCCCACTCGCGCGAGGCTTGAGAAAACACTCCTCTGGCGCCGTTTTCTTTGAAGAACTTAAGGTTGGGCGACAGAACGGAGAAGTTGGGGAAAGGCATCATAAGATGTTTGAAGTCCACGACGTAGTCCCATATGACGATGTTTTTAGCGCAATCGCGCCATTTTTTCATAAAAGATGCGAATTGCTTGCAGCCCTTGGTCTCGGGGTGAGAATAGGGAGAGCGATTGCTGCCGGGCATGGAGCAGAGCTTAATGAGGAGATTGTCGCTCGCTTTCATGTGTTTGGGCGGTTTATATGTGTATAGATAAGCAAGGGTCGAGAGGCAGACGTCGGGGCGGACGGCGTGTATCTCGTCGGCGAGACGATTGAGAAATTTCAGATACGGAGCCATCGGGGAGCCTTCCGATCTCGTCAGCTTTTTACACTCGGGGCATTCGCACCCCTTGATAAACCAGTTGTCCATTATCGAAACGTCCCAGTACTTGGCGGAGGGATTTTTCTCTATCAGGGTCAGAAGACGCTTCTTAGTCTCCCGATAGGCGCCCTCGGAGGACGGGCATATAGCGGTGTCCAGAGTGGTACCGAAGGTGGTTGTCCGAGTGCGGCGCTTGCCGCCGATCATCGTGTAATACTCGGGATGAGAGGAGAAAAACTCCGACGGGGGAAGCAGGTCGAACATCGAGTGGCACCACGTGCCCCAGAGACGGGGAGGAGTGTCCTCGTTTTCTTTATAGGGAGTCCAGCCTTCCGGGCGGAGACTTCTGTCGGCGATATCGATGACGCCGTTGAGGCGGAGTCTTCTTGCCCAGTCGTTGTGCCAGGTTTCCTTAGAATACACGTTTCTCCAAGGAAAAGCGGGGTTAAAACACTTTTCGCCGATAGGGAGAAAGAGATTTTTTCTCGACGGATAGTAGGTGTGGTCGGTGTGAGTGAACATTATCCCGACGTACTCCAGAAGAGCATAGAGACCGTTGACGAGACCGTCGGAGCAGCGAGCCGAAACGGTGACGGAAGAAGAGGTCACTTTAATTTTATATCCGTCGTCGAGGACGTTTTCGTCCGCCGCCAAAATGAATTTAAGGGGCGTTTTGCCGTCCTTATTGCTCTTGCCGTAGACCTTGTCTATCGAAAACTTGAACGTAAGGACGTCGTCGTGCGAAATATCGCTACCTTCTTCATCCAGGAAGAACAGCCTCTGCCCCTCGTCTATGAGGGGTAGTCCCGACTTATCCGAGTCGAGGGAAGAAATATAGTCTTGTTCGGAAAAATATTTCAGTTCAACGGGGAGTTTTATGCCTTGATCCATTTAATTTCCATTGCCTCCAGTTTGAGCTCGGTTTCTCTTCCGTCGATATCGTAGAACAGAGTAGTGAGAGGAGAAGAGGAGTTGTTGACGACGGCGTAGAGTCCCTTTTCTGGATAATAGTTGCATTCGGTCTCCGGGTGGGAAGAGAACGCCTTCTTCAGCTCGGACTCTTTATGAGCCGTCCAGTATATCGCGCGGTACAGAAGACGGGCGTTGTCGAAGTTGTACGGGATGCCCGCTATATAGAAGGCGCGACCTTTGCCGTATTCGTTGACGGCCATTTTGACTTCGCCTACGTTGACGTTTCGTTTTAAGCGGTCTGAGAACGCGATATCGAGCACTTTGGCGCCGTCGAGAGCGTATATGTTCTTCATTCCCTCGCCGTAGTCTACGTCGGAGGTGAGGTCATCCGTGATGAAGTGAGAGGATTCTTTTTGAATGTTGTATTTGTCCAGAGACAGCGTGAAACCGATTTCCTTGTCCACGCCGAGTACGTCGGCGAGACGGAAGTATCTGCCGCCTTTTTCGTAAGCGGTAGGCTCGCCCACGCCGATGAAACCGCCGCCGTTGTAGACGTATTCTCTGACTTTGGAGACGACTTCGTCGTCCCACTTTTCGCCGCCCGAGAACGCCGTATAAGCGTCGCCGGCGTTGATGACGACGTCGTAACCCGAAAGAGCGCCGTTTTTAACGTCGTCGAAGTCGATGAAGTCTACGTCAACCGCCATGCCGGAGAGGGCTTCGAGTATGCCTTGATATGAATATATTTGTTGATACCAGAGCTCGTGAGCGACCATATGGCTCATCCAGCTGCGGATTTTTCCCCAGGCATTGAGGACGGCGACTTTGGCGCCCGAATAAGCTTTGCCGCCTTCCATAGCGTCGTAGACGGCTCTGAATTCGTTACAGATCTCTTCCACTCTGTCGATGAATTTAGGAAACTTAGCCGCCAGAGACAGATATCCGCCGTAACCGATACGATCGAGAGGTTTACGCATGATGGCGCGTCTCGCGGTCATCCAGTTGCGGTTGAGCTCTATCGTGGGGTCGTTGCCTTCATAAAAAGTGTCGGGGAAGAAGTATGGGAGGAATCGCCCCTCTCTCGTTTTGACGTGAGGAATTTCGGACAGCATTCTGACGGTTACGCCGCCGCCTACGGATCCTACGACCGCATCCAGACCTATATCACCGAAATATTTGCCGTACGGCTCCGCGCCTATCCAGCAGTCGCCTAGGAACATCATCGCCTCTTTTCCGTTGTCGTGGACGATGTCGACGAGACGACGGACCTTTTTCGTGACGAAGCGTTGTACGAAGTCCATATAATCGAGATACTCTTTGGACGGCACGCGGAAGGTGTTGTTGTAATAGCCGTTGTCGATGATATACTCGGCTCTCATTTTATAACCGTATTCCTTTTCAAACTCGTCCAGCATCAGAGGAGATACGCTCATCGTGTAGCCGAACCAGTCCACGTAACGCTCTTTTTTCTTGTCGTTGAAAACGAGAGAGAACTGATACAGGAACGTGGTGAATCGGACGACGTTGGTTTCGCCGTGAGCGAGACACCATTCTCTCATGTGTCTCTCGACGTATTCGGCGGTCTTGGGGTACTTGGGGTCGTACATCATCTGTTTGTCGACGTCCCAGTTGTTGGTTATGTAATTGTACATTTGGACGGGATCCCATATCGACCACGCCATGAAGGATACGGTGTATTCGTGGAAGGGAATCGCGTTGTCTATGGTGACGGTGCCGCTCTTCTCGTCGTAAGAAAACTTTTCTACGAGGACGTTTTTCGTGCGGTCGACGACTTCCCAGTACGAGGTGGTGGAGAAATCGGCTTTCAGCTGCTCTTCGAAGTATCCGTCCATAATGTGCATGGTCAGAGAAGAAGAGGTGGCGGTGAAGAAATTGCTCATAAGGAAAACGTGTTCCAGCTCGTCAAGATTGTTTCTTGCCCAGTCGTTGTCGCCTCTGATGACGAAGTAAGTGTTGTAGACTCTGTCGGCTAGTTCTTTGGCATTGTCGGGAAGGACCGTTCCGTCGCAGTCTCTGACGGCGTCCGCGCCCCAGCGCGCGATGATTGCTTTGGTTTCTTCGACGAACGACGCGTCGGTCGGAATTGTAATTCTGCCTTTTGACATAGTTGTCTCCTTGATGATGTTTTCTTTATTCGTTATAATTATACTATAAAGAAAACTTTAAGTAAATATCAATATGCTATTTTATTATGAAAAGCGGTCTTTTTCCACAGGCTCTTTTCGTTGACATCGGTTAGGTCTCGGGCTATAATTCCTATACCGATTAAGTCGGCAAGGAGATTACCGAAGAAAATGAAAGAAAACAGATTGTCAAAACTGTTAAAATACGTCGTGCCGTCCGTTATAGGGCAGATATGCTTTTTCCTGTTCACTATAGTGGACGGGATATTCGTGGGCAGAGGAGTGGGCTCGGACGCTCTCGGCGCAATCAATCTCGTGTTCCCGTTCATATTGGTTTTGGACGCGTTGTTTATGCTGATAACGGTCGGCGGAGTGGCGGTCACCGCGGTGAGAATAGGCAAGGGAAACAAAGACGGTGCCAACGACGCCTTCATGCACTCGGCTACACTTATGCTGGCTGTCAGCGCGATCTTTTGCGTGCTGGGCACGACCCTGGCGAGACCTCTCGGGTATCTTATGGGAGCCAACGAAACGTACATCGATTACGTCTACGACTATCTTTTGTGCTATTCCGCATTCCTGATCCCCAACGGACTCGGAGTTATGATGCAGTACTTCTGCCGTAACGACGGCTCGCCCAATCTCGTCATGATAGCGTCTGCGGTCTCGTCGGGACTCAATATCCTTCTGGACTGGCTGTTCGTATTCCCCTTAGGGATGGGAATAAAAGGCGCTGCCATCGCTACGGGCATAGCGCAGACGGTGTCGTTTTTCATAATGCTGACGCACTTCGTACTGAAGAAGGGCGAGTTGAGAATAAAAAAGTTCAAGTTGAGCGCGGTTGTGTTGAAAAAGATATTTTTGAGAGGCATTCCCGAGACGATATCCAGATTCGCCACGCCCGTCGCGACGTATTGTGCCAATTACGTCATTCTTAACAATATCGGAGAGACGGCGCTCAACGCTTTCTCTATCATATGCTATATAGCGCCGTTTTCCGTCGCGGTCTATGCAGGCGTATCGCAGGGTATACAGCCGCTCCTCGGTCAGGCGTACGGAGAAAAGGACGATAAAGAAGTCCACTTCATCCGCAATCTGGCGGCGATTATAGACCTGGTAGGCGTGGCTATAATATACGGAGCCATATTATTGATAGGCAAGTACGTCTGCGCACTCTTCGGAGCGGACGACGCGACCACTTCCGTCACGGTGTCGGTGCTTCCGTTCTATGCCATCGGCTTCCTGCCGGGAGCGTTCAACTCACTCATCTCGACGTATCTGTATTCGACCAAGCGTACCCCGTATGCGATAGTAATCAACGTGTTGAGAAGCTTCGTCTTCAGCATATCGTCCACGTTGCTGCTACCGACGATATTCGGGTCGGACTTCGTCTGGCGGACTTTCCTTATCTACGAAACTTTCACCGTTATATCGGGCTTCCTGCTGATGCAGATATCGGAAAGAAAAGGGATAGTGTATAAATAAAAAATCAATCTAAGTCCCACAGAGACAATTGTCGTTCACGAGAGACTTTTACTATATATGCGTCGGGATCCGATTCTTCATCGGTGAAGTTAATATCCGGCGCATAACAATATACACAGCGATGACTGCATCCGATATACAGATTGAGGGCGTACGGGCTGTATTCTCTAGCCATGCCCGTCGGCTGATAAATAACACTCATATCGATAACATTATATCATACAATCGGAGTCGATGATTATTGAAATTATTTAGTCCGAAGAAGACGAGATGCGGAAATATAAAAGCTTAGGAAAAATCCGAAAATTAGAAGGCGTTAAATTTTTGACAAGCGAAGAATATAAAAAGCGCACCGTACAATCGATAAAACAGTACGGTGCGCGGATTTTTAGGTAGATAATTAATAAAGAATCAGGTCTACGGCGCCGACGGCGATTGCCAAGCCGCCGAAGATGTAGTAGCAGATGCCGCCCTCGGCGGACGCGATGTCGGGCACGTACAGAAGGGCTATAAGTATGCCGGTGATGATGGCGAGTACGGCGAGGATGATGTCGAGGATCATCAGGGACTTACGGCGCGGGTGTACGATGAAGCGGATAAGTATCGCGAGACCGTACGCGGCGAGGAGACTCCCGAGCAGGACGATAAACCATTTGACGACGGTCGACTTATAGATGAGCAGAAGTATGCCTGCTATCAATATGAGCAGACCGAAGAGGAAGTAGAAGATGACGGCGTTTTCTACTCTACCTCCGGCGAGGAGCTTTTTGAAGTTGCTCACAGCCAGGAAGAAGCCTGCTACGACGAAGAATACCGACGCGACGGTTACCGCCATATCGGGGACGGATCTTTTGGTGACTACGAGGAGTATGCCTACGAATGCGAGAATAGCTCCGTACAGTCTGACGGCGACGTTGGATAAGGGAGACCTCTTGGCGGCATAGCTCGCGGAAGAGGCGGTGGTTGCTTTAGCGGATTTAGCCATATGAATATTCCTCCTAAAAAGATTTTGAGATAATTGTTACGGTTATCAGAATATGATTAAAAACAACTTAGTCATAAGATAACCTATGAGACCGCAACCCGGGAAAGTGAGTATCCAGGTGAGGACCATTTCTTTTGCCACGCTCCAGTTGACGGACTTGACGCGCTTGGCGGCGCCTACGCCCATGATGGCGGTCGTCTTGGCGTGAGTGGTGGAGACGGGAAGGCCCGTAAGGGAACATACGAGGAGTCCGACGGTGGCGGCAAGGTCTGCGGAAAAACCTTGATATTTTTCCAGTTTGACCATATCCATACCGACGGACTTGATGATTTTCATTCCGCCCATAGAGGTGCCCAGAGCCATGACGAGAGAGCATACGACCATCAGCCACAGCGGAACGGACGTCGCCGCCATCTCCGTCTGCCCCTGATTGAGCGTTATGCCGAGTAAAAACACGCCGATAAACTTTTGACCGTCTTGGGCTCCGTGCATGAAGGCGGTCCCTGCGGCAGCCAGTATCTGACCGTTGCCGAAGACGACGTTGGCGCGATGATAAGGGACTCTTTTAAAAACGATTCTGACGAGCTTGGTTATAATGAAGCCCAGTAAAAAGCCGAGCAAAAGAGATCCTACGAGACCGATGAGGACTTTTAGCCATTCCGAGCCGTTGACGCCCGAGAGGTTACCGTGCATTGCAATGGCGGAGCCCGTGAGTCCCGCGATGAGAGCGTGGCTCTCGCTGGTGGGGATGCCTAGAGCCCAGGCGAGTACCGCCCATACGACTATGGCGAACATTGCCGCGGACAGAGCTATGGAAGCCTGTTGAGCGTCCGCTCCGAAGTCCACCATATGAGAAATAGTCTCGGCGACTTTCGGAGACAGGGTCGTCATGACGAACACTCCCAGGAAGTTGAACAGCGCCGCCATAATGATGGCGGGGCGGGGTCGCATTGCTCTGGTGGTCACGCAAGTGGCTATCGCATTGGGCGCGTCGGTCCAGCCGTTGACCAATATCACGCCCAGCGTAAGCAGGGTGGTCAACCATAGCATGGGAGTAGCCGAGAGCTGATGTGTAAAATCGAGAAACGACATAATATATGAATTTTAGATGCCGAGAGTGTCGGCGGTGAAAATACGGAAATCGAAGGCGATATCAAGTGTTTTTCATAACGACCGACTCTATATTGTCCGCGAGAGTTTCGGCAGAATCGAAGAAGTCTTCGAAACGCTTATAGATAGCTCTCCATTCCAGAATTTCTCTGGCGTCGGAGGAGTTTTCGGACAATTCGCGCATGGCTTCGGCGTACAGACGGTCGCCCACTTCTTCTTTGTCGTTAAGATTGATGATATAACCTTTAAGGTCGGAGGACTTTTTGAAATTGGAGAACTCTTTCAGGAGTTTTTCCACGCATTCGCAACAGTCTATCATGAGGTCGACGAACTGCATCGTGTCGGGTCGGAGGGTCTTGACCGCCGCCATGTACAGATAGCCGGTGATGCCTTCTATGCAGTCGGTGATGTTGTCGGTGAGGTGCGCGAGGCGGAAGAGGTCGTCTCTGTCCACGGGCGGCAAGAATTCTTTGACCAGAGCCTGAGTGAGAGCGTGTTTTTCCTGGTCGCAGGCGTGCTCCAGCTCGTGCATTTTAAGCTGATTTTCTTTAAGAGCTTCTGGGTCGAAGTCGGTGAAAATCTCCTTTAAGAAGCGCGCTTCTTCCAGTGCGTAACCCGACATATTGACGAGAGTGCCGAAGTAATCGAAACCTTTCTTTTTTAACTTTAATTTGAATTTGAATTCCATAATGTTTCTCCGTTATTTTTTAGAATATCAATAAGAATAGTTTTGTCATGAGATAGCCGATGATTCCGCAACCCGGGAAAGTGAATATCCAGGAGAGGACCATGTCTTTTGCCACACTCCAGTTGACGGACTTGACGCGCTTGGCGGCGCCTACGCCCATAATGGACGTGGACTTGATGTGTGTGGTCGACACGGGAAGGCCCGTGAGGGTACAGACGAGGAGTCCCGCGGTCGAGGCGAGGTCGGACGCGAAGCCCTGATATTTCTCGAGCTTAGCCATATCCATACCGACTGACTTGATGATTTTCATTCCGCCCATAGAGGTGCCCAAAGCCATAATTATCGCGCAGACCAGCAACAGCCACATCGGGGCTGTAGTGGCGGTCACTTCCATGTCGCCTTGACACAAGGTTATGCCGAGGATGAACACGCCGATGAATTTTTGACCGTCTTGCGCCCCGTGCATGAAGGACGACGCCGCCGCGGCGAAAATCTGCCCGCCGTTGAAGAGCACGTTGGCACGGTGATAGTTGACGCGTTTGAATACTATATGAATGATTTTCGTGATAATGAAACCTAAAATGAAACCGAGTAAAAGAGAACCGACTAGACCGATGAGGACTTTTAACCATTCTGCGCCGCTTACGCCGGAGAAGTTGCCGTTGAGCGCGACGGATGCGCCCGTAAGACCCGCGACGAGGGAGTGGCTCTGCGACGAGGGGAATCCGAATGCCCACGCCAGCACTGCCCAGACGATTATGGCGACCATGGAAGCGGCGAGCGCGATGGATGCGATATTGGAATCCGTCCCGAGGTCGACGATGTTGGAGACCGTTTCGACGACTTTCGGCGCAATCAGCGTCATGATGAAGACTCCAAGGAAATTGAATATCGCGGACATCGTGATGGCGAGGCGGGGTCTCATCGCGCGAGTGGTCACGCAGGTGGCGATCGAGTTGGGCGCGTCCGTCCATCCGTTGACTAAAATCACTCCGAATGTGAGCAGAGTCGTTATCCACATCATAGGAGTGGAAGACAGTAGATGAGTGTAGTCCAAAAATGACATATATTCTTTTTCCTTACGTTGCGTCGAAATATTTCCGAGCATATATATTTTAACATCGGGATTATCGTCTAGTCAAATCATAATTAAACTTTGAAAAAACAAAATAAGGACGCCGGAAATTTAGACAAAAAATCGCATTTAGGGTATCCGTATCCTGCGCAAAGGAACCCTTAACGCGGTAAAACGGGGTAAAATCAAACAAGGACAGAAAGAGAAAAACGTCCGCGGAGAGGTTAATTGAGGAAAAGGAAGGTTGACAAGAGGAGGAAAAGGGAAATAAAATATAGATATGAATAAGCCGTACGTATGCATAATAGGCGGAGCCAACGCCGACATAACTTGCGAGACATACGCCGCAATCAAGACAAAAGACAGCAATCCAGGCAGAGTGACGGTCGCTTGCGGAGGGGTTGCCAGAAACGTGGCGGAGAATCTGGCGAGACTCGGAGTTAACGTAGTCCTTATTACGGTGCTGGGCACGGACGCTCACGCGGATATGATAAGACGCAATGCGGAGGAAGTCGGGATAGACGCCTCTCACAGCCTCGTAAGGGAAGGAGAGTCGTCTTGTTACGTTTCGGTCAACGACGTGGATAAAGATATGTTCGTGGGCGTCGCGGCGATGGACGTTTTGGCGGAGTTAACGCCGGAATATCTTGCGACGAAAGAAGACGTTATCAACGGCGCCGCGTGCGTGGTTACCGACACCAATATTCCGCAGTGTCTGGAATACATAACGACCCATGCCGCTCCTCCGGTGTTTTTGGATCCGGTTTCTGCAAAGAAGACGGTCATCGCGGACGGATTGTTAAGGAATCTATATTGTATCAAGCCCAATCGTTACGAAGCGGAAATTCTCTCGGGCGTAGAGATAAAGGACGAGGAGTCCGCGTATCTTGCGGCGAAAAAGATTTCCGAAAGAAACATAAAAGTAGTATATATAAGTTGCGGAGAAGACGGGGTATATTGTTATAAAGACGGCGAGTTTCGCCACGTTAAAGGTTTGCCCGCGGACATCGTCAACACGACCGGAGCGGGAGACAGTTTCATGGCGGGCGCGGTGTACGGATATCTTAACGGTAGAGATTACGCGGAGAGCGCGACGATCGGTTCCGTATGTTCTGCGATAACGATAGCCGACAGGAGTACCGTTTCTAAAAACGTTTCCGCGGAAGCGGTTGAAAAAATAATGAAGAATATAACGACAGGAGAGTAATATGAACAAGTATTTAAGCGTATCGCAAGAAGTCAGAGAAGCCCTTGAATCGGGACGTCCCGTGGTCGCGCTGGAGTCGACGATCATTTCGCACGGCATGCCGTATCCTAAAAACGTCGAGACCGCTCTTAACGTGGAAAAAATCGTCAGAGAGTCGGGCGCGGTACCCGCGACGATAGCCATTATAGAAGGTCGTCTCGTGGTCGGATGCAGCAAAGAAGAGATAGAGAGACTGGGAAAGAAGGGACTGGAGGTAACGAAAGTTTCCAGAAGAGACATTCCTTTCGTGGTGGCTAAGAAAGCCGACGGAGCCACCACCGTCGCCGCAACGATGTATATAGCGCATCTGGCGGGAGTGGACGTATTCGCCACGGGCGGCATCGGAGGCGTGCACAGAGGGGCCGAAACCACTATGGATATTTCCGCGGACCTCGACGAGTTGCAGGAGACGTCGGTTATGGTCGTATGCGCGGGAGCCAAATCCATTCTCGACATAGGACTTACCCTCGAGTGTCTCGAGACGAGAGGCGTTGCCGTGGTGGGATATCGCACCGAAGAAATGCCCGCGTTTTATACGAGAAAGAGCGGATATAAAGTGGATTATCGTCTGGATTCTCCGGAAGAAATAGCCTCTGCGTATTATGCGAAAAACGCCGTCGGGCTCAAGGGCGGAATGCTTGTAGCCAATCCCATCCCCGAGGAATACGCCATGGACTCCGATTATATCAATAAGAATATAGAAGAAGCCGTTGCGGAATGCGAGAAACTGGGCATTCACGGAAAGCAAACCACTCCGTATCTGCTCGATAAAATTCAAAAACTCACCGCGGGTCGGAGTCTGGAAGCCAATATTCAACTGGTCTACAACAACGCGCGTCTGGCTGCGAAGATCGCCGCTGCATTGTCCGAGCTGAAGAAATAATCAAAAAATAAGGTAAGAGATATATAATCCGCCCAGAGAGGCGAGAAGCGTCGGCACCGCAATCGCGGTGCCGTATTTAACGAAATCGAAAAAGGACATCTTCACGTCCAAATTTTTGAGAAGCCCCGTAAACATTATTCCCGCGAGGGCTCCCACAGGGGTGAAAAACGCGCCGACGTTGGAGCCGATGACCGCGGCGTATACCGCGTAGGCGGAGGCGTTTTCCGATATGGCGGAATAAAACACGCTCATCGGGATGTTGTTGACGAGATTGGCGACCAGTGCGGAGGACGTTCCGTATACCAGAATATCGAGTCGGTCGGGTACGTCGGAGAGGAAGTCGGCTATCGCGGCGGTTACGCCGTTATTTTTTAGCGCGAGCACGATAACGAACATAGCCAGTACGAAAGGAATCAATTGATACGGAAGCCTTTTGAGAGTTCCCGTTATTTCTACGGGCTTTTTTCTTTTCCTTATATAATATACGCACGCGACGGACAGGAGCAGGATCAGCGCGACGAGCGCAACCGCCCATGATTCTATTCCTACGTAATCGGATACGACCAGCGCGATCAGACATATGCCGAGTATTATCGCGGATATTATCGCCAAAACGGGACTTTTAGGTTCGGTGACGGAGAAGTCGTCCGTCGACAGCGGGCAAGAGAGCTGTTTTCTGAAAAGTAAATAGAGCGTCGCCAGTGCCGCGGCTCCGCCGAGGAGGGACGGAACGACCATATGCGAGAAGTATTCGAAGAAGGTCATGCCGTAGCTTTCCGCAAGATAGATGTTGGTGGGGTTGCCGATAATGAATATCATCGAGAAAGTGTTCGCCGCGACGAATTCCGTCACGACGTAAGGCGTCGGAGAGACTTTGGCGCGCTTGCAGAAGTAGCATAAAAACGGCGTGAAGGTCAATATGACGACGTCGTTGGACGTGAATACGGTGAGAAACGAAACCACAAAAAACACCGTAAAAAACAGCCTTTTTTGGCTTTTTCCCGCAAGTCCGACGGACTTGGAAGCAAGATATCCGAGAGCGCCCGTTTCGTCGAGAAAAACGGATATCGCGGTCATCGAGAAGAACAGTATGAGAATTTTTACGGGATTGACGGAAACTCTGCCTTCTGCCATCGACCACATATCGTCGGTCAGCCCTGAGAAGACGTCCCCCGCGGATATACAGCCGAGAATTACCGCCAATACGGCGGCAACGAATGAAATTACCCAGAAAAAAGGCACTTTTTTGCCTTTTACGGTTATGTCCGGCAGGAATATCACGGACAGCGCGGTGCCTGCCGCCGCGACCGCGCCGAGAATAATCGAAATCGACATTTTTATTCCTCAACGAAATAGGATTATATTCCCGTAATCGTCAAAACTCAACGATTTTCGTCCGATTGATAAAAATCGAAGTAGTCTCTCGGCTCTACGATTTGACAAAACTTTCGCGCGTACGTATAATGGTGTCGCAGGAAGAAAGGAGAAAAAAGATGAAAAAGGGAAAATTCGTAGCAGGGACGATATTCTTCGTCATAGCGGTAGCGGTGTTTCTTTTCGGGACGTATCTTCTTCTGGACGGTCTTATTAACGTCGACACCGACAGCGCGGAGGGGCTTGCGCTCATACTCATAATTCCGCTCGCTATCTTTTCGTACTCGGCGGAGCTGGTCGCGACCGTGATATCCGTGCCGTGTTTGCTCTCTTACAGAAGAGATTACGAAGAGCCCGCAGTCAGGACCGCGAGCGTCGTTATGGCGATTATAGAGATTGTCTTGATGATTTTTGCGGCGGGACTGATTGTCTACCTGTACGCGTCGCAGAGTATAGCGGAATAAAAGAATGGCTCCTCGTCGAGCCTTTTTTTCTTACTCGAGAAAACGTCGGGAGCGAAACGAATTGATAAAAAATATTGTTTTCGCGTTTGGCTCCAGTCGGTTGCGTTAAGAATTTTCGTATGATATATTATTATCTATACACGAGGAAGAGGGTGCCCGAGTCATGAACGTTCTTTATCTGAAATACGCCGTCGAGGTCGCCAAAGCAGGTTCTATCAATAAGGCTGCGGAAAGTCTTTTCGTCGCGCAACCCAATCTCAGCAGAGCCATTAAGGAGCTGGAAAAAGATTTGGGCGTAGTCATATTCGACCGCAACGCCAAGGGGATGACTCTGACGCACGACGGCGAGCTTTTGATCCAATACGGAAAAAGAATATTAAAAGAACTCGACGAAGTCGAGAGCGTGTTCAAGGAAGGAGCCTCCGAGAGGAAGCGATTTTCTCTGTCCGCGCCCAGAGCGTCGTACGTGGCGGAAGCCTTTTCGGATTTCGTCTCGAGGCTGAATACGGACAAAATGGAGATTCTCTATAAAGAAACCAATCCGTCCGAGACCATAAAGAACGTCGCGGAAGAGGGCTACGGTCTGGGAATAGTCCGCTATGCGGAGAGTTACGATAAGTTTTATAAGCAGACTCTCGCCGAGAAGAATCTCGAGGCGGAGTTGATAACGGAATTCAGATACGAGCTGTTGTTCAATCGCGACAGCGTACTGGCGACGAAAGAAAAAATCGCGACGGCGGATTTGGAAAACCTGACCGAGATTGCTCACGCGGACCATTACGTGCCGACGCTTCCCGTGGCGGCGGTCAGAAGAGCCGAGCTGTCCGAGGGCGTAGGGAAAAGGATATTCGTCTTCGAGAGAGCGAGTCAATTCGAAATTCTGTCGAAAAATAAGTCCGCTTTTATGTGGGTCAGTCCCGTCCCGGACGTAACTCTCGACAGATACGGACTGGCGGAAAAGGCGTGCGAAGAAAACGTCAAGCGATATAAGGACGTGATGATATATCGCAAGGATTATAAGCTGACGGAGCTGGATAAAGCCTTCGTCACGGAGTTGGTGGACGTCAAGCGCCGCATGGAAAAGCGCAAGGGGTAATATAAAATTTGATATACCCCTCATAAAAAATAAATATCGACAATCGAGTCGTAATTCTTGCGCGCCGAGAAGATAATTGATAAAATTATATCGATAAACGAGGAGCGATAAGAAATGATCGAAAAAAACATCCCTAAATCCGTCGTCGCAAGACTGCCGCTGTATCTGCATTATCTGCGCGGCGTGAGCGAGGAGAAGTCGTCGATATCGTCTTCCGCGGTAGCCAAAGCGGTGAGACTGGGAGAGGTTCAGGTAAGAAAGGACCTGGCGATGGTCTCGGGAAAAGGTAAGCCCAAGACCGGATACGTCACGAGAGAGCTCGTCGACAGCATAATGGAAGTGCTCGGTTGCGTGGACGGGAAGAACGCCGTCATCGTCGGCGCGGGGCATCTCGGTGCGGCATTGCTTGCGTATAAAGGATTTTCCGAGTACAATATTCGCATAATAGGAGCGTTCGACTCGGACGAAAAAAAACGCGGAACGGAAATATACGGCAAGTCGATAATGTCTATAGACGAGATGAGCGATTATTGTCGCGACAACGACGTGTCGATCGGGATAATAACGGTTCCGGAAGTCGCCGCGCAGAAGGTTTGCGACAGATTGATAGACTGCGGCATCAGGACTATATGGAGTTTCGCCCCGATTAGACTGGAGGTTCCCGATTACGTTAGACTAAAAGAGGAGAATATGGCCGCGTCCCTGTCGGCGCTGGCTGCCAACGTGTAAGATGAAAGCCGATAGAATAATAGGTGTGAGAAACGATAAAACGGTCTTAAGAGACGGCGACAACTGCGTTAAAGTTTTCGGAGAGAACTATTCCGGCGCCAGAGTGCTTAAGGAGGCTCTCAATCAGTCGAGAGCGAGAGAGGTCGGCATCAACGCGCCTCTCATTAAGAGCGTCTCGTGCGAGGACGGCAGATGGTCGATAACCTACGAGTACGTGGACGGCAAGACTCTCGACAGGCTTATAGAAGAGAACCCCGAAAAGAAAGACGAGTATCTCGAGCTTCTGGTCAGACTTCAGAGAGACGTGCTTGCCAAAGATTGTCCGCAGCTGTCCAGACTCAGAGAGAAATATAACTACAATATCAGTCGTACCGATCTGGAAGCGACGGTCAGATACGATCTCATCAACAAGCTGTGGGATATGCCCACTAGGACCAAGCTGTGTCACGGGGATTTCAATCCCACCAACATAATCGTCACCCCCGAGGGAGAGCCCTACATCATAGACTGGGCGCAGGCAGCCAGAGGCAATGCGTCCGCCGACGTGGCGAGGACGTATATATACTTCCTGCTGAAGGACGACAAGATAGACGCGGACAGATATCTGGAGCTGTATTGCTCCGCGGCGGGAGCGGATCCCGATTGCATCCGCAGATGGATACCCATCGTTGCAGGCGCCATGATAGGCGAGAGCAATGAGAGAGAAAAAGAGTTTTTGACCTCCGTGGCAAACAACCCGGAGTATAAATAAGTAAGGAGAACAACATATGGTAAAATTAACGGTTTGTATTGGTAGCTCTTGTCATATCAAGGGATCCAGACAGGTAGTGGAACAGTTACAGGCTCTCATTTCCGAGAGAGGACTTAAAGACAAAGTCGAGCTGAGCGGTACTTTCTGCATGGGCAACTGTCAGCAGGGCGTGTGCGTGACGGTGGACGGCGAGTTGTACTCGGTCAGTCCCGAGACGGCTAAAGAATTTTTCGAGACGACGATATTGACGAGAATCTAGTCATGATGGTCGTTAAAGTTTGCATAGGCAGTTCCTGCCACATAAAGGGCGCGCCGGAGATAGTCGAGCTGATGGAGAAGTACATAGAGGCACACGACCTCAAGGACGAGATAGAGCTCACGGGCTGTTTTTGCGCCGGCAAGTGCAACAGGACGGGCGTAACCATTGCCGTAGACGACGACGTCTATACGGGAATAACCAAGGAGAGCTTCAACGAGTTCTTCAGAGAAAATATTTTGAAAAGAGCGAAAGAATTATGAGAAAAATCACTATTATCGGTAGCGGCAAGGTCGGTGCGACCATAGCATACTCTCTGATCTGCAGAGAATTGGCAACGGATATCGTCATCATCGACGTCAACGGAGAGAAGGCTCTCGGCGAGGCTCTGGACATAAGACAGGGTCTGTCGTACGACGCTCCCTGTTCGGTCTATGCGGGCGGATACCCCGACGCGGAAGGATCCGACATCGTCATCATCACTTCGGGCATAGCTCGTAAACCCGGTCAGTCCAGACTGGAACTCATCAACACCAACATCAACATTCAGAAGGCGATTATTCCCGAGATAACCAAATATGCTCCCGACGCGGTCTATATTATGGTTTCCAATCCCGTCGACATACTTACGTATTCCTTCTGCAAGCTGTCCGGTATCCCCGAGAACAGAGTAATCGGTTCCGGCACGATAATCGACACCGCGAGACTCAGAGCACGTCTCCAGGAGTATACGGGACTGGACGCGAGAAACATCAACGCGTACGTCTTCGGCGAGCACGGCGATTCCTCTTTCGTGCCCTGGTCGATCTCCGACATAACGGATATCCCCGTCACGGATTATCGCAATTCAGACGTATTCAAGGATTGTATTCCCACTAAAATCAATATCCCCGAGATAGAGAGCTATATGAAGACGTCCGGCTCGAGAGTCATCTCCAGAAAGGGCGCCACCTTCTACGCGATAGCGTCTACGGTCAGCTACATATGCAGAGCCGTCCTCGACAACACCAATACGGTTATGTCCGTATCCACAATGATGCACGGCGAGTACGGAGTGTCCGACGTGTGTCTGTCTACCCTTAACGTTATCGGAAAAAACGGCGTTCATGCCAAAGTCAACCCTAAACTTACCGAAGAGGAGATCGCAAAACTCCACAACAGCGCCGACGTACTGAAGAAGATAATTTCCGATCTGGATATTTAATTTAGAGGAAACCGATTATGGAATGTCTGACTCTTAAGAAGTCCAACTGTAAAAACTGTTATAAGTGCATACGCTATTGTCCCGTCAAGTCGATTAGGTTTTCGGGCAATCAGGCCCACATTATAGGAGACGAGTGCATACTGTGCGGACATTGCTACGTGGTCTGTCCGCAGAATGCCAAGGTCATTACCAGCGAGGTGGAGAAAGCCAAAGTTTTAATAAGCTCGGGCTCTCCCGTCGTGGTCAGTCTGGCACCGTCCTTCGTCGCGCGCTACAAAGAAGCCGGCATCGCGGGAATGAGAGAGGCGCTTAAAAAGTTGGGCTTTTTCGACGCGGAAGAAACCGCCCTCGGAGCAACCGCCGTCAAAAAAGAGTACGAAAGAATTTTACGAGAAGAAAACAGAGACGTTCTGATTTCTTCTTGTTGTCATTCCATCAATCTGCTTATTCAGAAATATTATCCGTCGCTGCTCCCGTATCTTGCAGACGTATTGTCTCCCATGCAGGCTCACGCGGAGGATATCAAGAAGCGTATCGCCGACGCCAAGGTCGTCTTCATAGGTCCCTGTATAGCTAAGAAAGACGAGGCGTCTCATTATGAAAGCGTAGACGCCGTGGTGACCTTCGATCAGCTGGACGAATGGCTGGCGGAAGAGGGCGTCGTGCCGACGGCTGCTCCCGACGACGGAGACGAAGGCAGAGCGAGACTCTTCCCGACTACGGGAGGCATCATCGAGACGATGAGTACCCGTCCCGAGGGATACGATTACATAGCCATAGACGGCGTAGACAAGTGCATAGACGTCCTCGAAGAACTCAAGAGAGGCACCGTGCATAAGTGTTTCATCGAGATGTCCGCGTGCGCGGGCAGCTGCGTGGGCGGTCCCGTTATGGAGAAGCATAAAACTTCTCTTCTGGAAGACGTCATTTCCGTTAAAAAGTTCGCTAAAGACAAAGACTTTTCGGTCCCCGATCCGTCTCCCGCTGAAGTGAGAAAGTTTTTCGTGCCGATAGAGAAAAAGAATCCTCTCCCCTCCGAGTACGAGATAACTCGAGTTATGAGAGAGATGGGAAAAATTCGCCCGGAAGACGAGCTTAATTGCGGCAGCTGCGGCTACGACACCTGCAGAGACAAGGCGATAGCCATTCTGGAAGGGAAAGCCGAAATCTCGATGTGTTTGCCTTATCTTAAGGATAAAGCGGAGAGCTTCTCGGACAGCATCGTCAACAATACCCCCAACGGTATCGTCGTTCTTAACGAAAACCTCGAGGTTCAGCAGATCAACCGTTCCGCGATGAAGATACTCAATATCCGTTCCGCGTCCGACGTCATGGGTTCGCCCGTGGTGAGGGTTATGGATCCGCTTCCTTTCATGAACGTGCTCCGTACCAAGCGCAACGTCAACAACAAGCGCACGTATCTTACGGAGTATAAGAAGTACATCGACCAGACGATCGTCTACGACGAGACCAATCAGTTGCTCTTAAGCATCATCTGCGACGTCACGGAAGAGCAGACGGAGAGAGAGAAGAAAGAAAACATCAGTCGTCAGACCGTAGAGATAGCGGACAAGGTCGTCGAAAAGCAGATGCGTATCGTACAAGAGATAGCGTCGCTTCTGGGCGAGACCGCCGCGGAAACCAAAATAGCTTTAACCAAGCTCAAGGAGTCTATAGACAATGAATGACCTCTGCGTCGAAATAGGCTATAAAAGCATCAATCACGAGGGAGAGCTGTTGTGCGGCGATCACGTGGACGTCATCGAGCGTAACGAGGACTCCACCGTCGTGGTGCTTGCGGACGGACTGGGGAGCGGCGTCAAAGCCAGTATTCTGTCCACGCTGACGTCCAAGATCATTTCCACAATGCTTGCGGAAGGATTGTCGCTGGAGTCGTGCGTAGAGACGATAGCGGCGACTTTGCCGATATGTTCCGTCAGAGGCGTGGCGTATTCGACGTTCACGATAATCCATATAGTTAATTGCGAAACCGCCGAAATAATGCAGTACGACAACCCGTCCGTCGTCATTATCCGCAACGGGGTCAATTACAATTATCCCCGTACCGAGATGAATATCGGCGGCAAGAAGATATACAAGTCGGTCGTTTCTCTGGAGGAAGACGATCTCTTCATCGCGATGAGCGACGGTTGTACGCACGCCGGGCTCGGGATAAAGTACAACTTCGGCTGGAAGAGAGACGATATAATCGGATTTATGGAGTCCATTGCTCACGTCGGTTATAACGCCAAGACCTATTCCACCATACTTATCGACGAGTGCAATCGTCTCTACGGCGGCAAGCCGGGCGACGACGCGACCGCATGCGTTATCAAAGTAAGAGAAAGAGTTCCGATGAACGTCCTCTTCGGACCGCCGTCCAATCGCGACGATGTCAACAGAATGATGGCGCTGTTTTTCGGAAAAGAAGGCAAGCATATAGTGTGCGGAGGCACGACGTCTTCACTGGCGTCCAAGTATCTCGGGAAGCCGTTAAAAACCAGCCTGAAATATTACGGCGGAGACGTGCCGCCCACAGCGGAGCTGGAGGGCGTCGACCTCGTTACGGAAGGCGTCATCACCGTCAACAAGGTTTTGGAGTACGCCAAAGACGCTCTCGGAGACAACAATCTCTACGAGAAGTGGGGATTCGGGCGAGACGGCGCGTGTATGATATCGAGACTGTTGTTCGAAGAAGCCACGGATATTAATTTCTTCATCGGCAGAGCTATCAACCCCGCGCACCAGAACCCCAATCTGCCTATCAACTTCAATATAAAAATGAATCTGGTTGAGGACCTGTCAAAATGTCTTCAACAGATGGGAAAACGTATAAAAGTTATATACTTCTAGGAGAAAACATGAGAAAATTCGACACCAAAGTTCAGCATCTCAAATATAAAGTTTTGAGAGAAGTCGCCAGAGAGGCGTGGCAAGGCAAGCTCCAAGAGACCGCCATAGACATCCCCAAGAGAATCGTCCCCGGCAAGGTTCCGACGATGCGTTGCTGCGTGTATAAAGAGAGAGCCATTCTGGCGGAACGCGTCAAGCTGGCTATGGGCGGCAACAGAAGCAACCCCAATGTTATCGAGGTCATCGACATCGCGTGCGACGAGTGTCCCGCGGCAGGGTATGAAGTGACGTCTTCTTGCAGAGGATGTCTGGCTCACCACTGCGAGGACGCGTGTAAATTCGGCGCGATTCAGTTCGACCACAATCACGTCGCGCATATCGACAAGAGCAAATGTAAGGAATGCGGAGCCTGTTCCAGAATCTGCCCCTACAACGCCATACGCAATTTCAAGCGTCCCTGCGTCACCGCGTGTAAAGTAAAAGCCATCTCCATAGGAGAGGAGCGTCAGGCGGTTATCGACAACGAGAAGTGCATCTCCTGCGGCGCCTGCGTGTATCAGTGTCCCTTCGGCGCGATAACGGACAAGTCCTTCATCCTCAACGCCATCGATCTTATCAAGAAGAGCGACAATAACACCAAGTATAAAGTTTTCGCGGTGGTCGCGCCTTCCATCTCCAGTCAGTTTACTTACGCCAAGCTCGGACAGGTCATCAAAGGACTAAAAGAGATGGGCTTCTATACGGTTATCGAAGCGGCTCTCGGCGCGGATATGGTCGCTCAGAAAGAGTCCGAAGAACTGGCGGAAAAAGGCTTCCTGACCAGCTCGTGCTGTCCTGCCTTCGTCAGCTTCATCGAGAAAAACTACCCCGCGCTGATTCCTCATATCTCGAGCAATCTCTCCCCTATGGCGACGATTGCCAAGTATCTTAAAGAAAACGAGGCTCCCTGCAAGGTCGTCTTCATCGGACCGTGTACCGCCAAGAAGATGGAAGTCCAGAAGGAAGAAGTCAAGCCTTACGTGGACGTCGCGATCACTTTCGAAGAGCTTCAGGCGCTGTTCGACAGTCTCGATATGGATATAACCGCGCTCGGAGAAGACGTCCTCGACAACGCGTCGTACTTCGGCAGAATATTCGCACGTTGCGGAGGGCTCGCGGACGCCGTTGCGGAAGGTCTCAAGGAGCAGAACATCGACTTCGAGCTGAAAGCGACCTCTTGCGACGGAATAGAGGCGTGTAAGCTGGCGCTTATGCAAAAAGCCCGCGGACGTCTGGACGCCAACTTCATCGAGGGCATGGCTTGTATAGGCGGCTGTATCGGCGGCGCGGGATGTCTCACTCACGGAGAGAAGAACAAAGCCGAGGTCGACAAGTACGGCAGAGAGGCGTATGAAAAAACCATTCTGGACGCCGTTTCCGTATTGAAAACGGATAAGAAATAATGTATAATATAATTTAAGAGTTTAATCTCAGAAAAACGGAGGAGTTTTATATGGAATATCGTATTGAAAAAGACACAATGGGCGAGGTAAGAGTTCCTGCCGACAAATATTGGGCGGCTCAGACCGAGAGAAGCTTCGAAAACTTCAAAATAGGCGTAGAAGTAATGCCCAGAGAAATAACGCACGCTTTCGGTATACTCAAGAAGGCGGCGGCTATAGCCAACTACAATTTGGGAAAACTCCCCGAGGAGAAGCTTAACGCCATATGCGCGGCTTGCGACGAGGTCATTTCGGGCTCGCTCAACGAGCACTTCCCTCTGGTCGTATGGCAGACGGGTAGCGGCACTCAGTCCAACATGAACGCCAACGAAGTCATCGCCAACAGAGGCAACGAAATCGCCGGCAAGAAG
Source organism: uncultured Christensenellaceae bacterium (assembly GCA_964613035.1). Taxonomy (GTDB): domain Bacteria; phylum Bacillota; class Clostridia; order Christensenellales; family DTU072; genus CAVIQK01. Next base: position 137,480 of record CAZTFQ010000002.1, read on the forward strand.
CTTCTGCACCCCAACGACGACATAAATAAGAGCCAGAGCTCTAACGATACTTTCCCGACCGCAATGCACATTGCCGCCGTCATCGCCATAGAGGATAAACTCTTCCCCGCGATGGAAAAGCTCATCGAGACCTTCAAGAGATTGGAAAAGGAACACGAGGGTATCGTCAAGAGCGGCAGAACGCACCTTCAAGACGCCGTTCCGATTGCTTTTTCTCAAGAAATAAGCGGCTGGAGAGCAATGCTCGAGAAGACCGAAGAGCAGCTCAGACTCTCCCTGCAGGGACTTAAAGAACTCGCTCTCGGCGGAACCGCCGTCGGAACGGGACTCAACGCCCCCGAAGGATTTGACGAAGAAGTGGCTAAGCAGGTCAGTGAAATCACCGGCAAGCATTTCGTAACGTCCGACAACAAGTATCACGCTTTGACCGCCAAGGACGCGCTGGTCTTCGCTCACGGCGCGATGAAGGCTCTCGCCTGCAACCTGATGAAGATAGCCAACGACGTCAGATGGCTGGCTTCCGGCCCGAGAGACGGTCTCGGAGAGATATTTATCCCCGAAAACGAGCCCGGTTCTTCCATTATGCCCGGTAAAGTCAACCCCACTCAGTGCGAGTCTCTGACCATGGTTGCGGTACAGGTTATGGGTAACGACGTAGCGGTCAGCGTGGGCGCGTCTCAAGGCAACTTCGAGCTCAACGTCTTCATGCCCGTCATTATTTACAATTTCTTACAGTCCGCCAAATTGCTCGCCGAGGGTATCGTATCCTTCAACGATCACTGCGCGATAGGAATCAAAGCCAACAGAGAAAAGATGGCTCACAATCTGCACAACTCTCTCATGCTGGTCACCGCGCTCAATCCCTATATCGGATACGAAAACGCCGCCAAGACAGCCAAGAAAGCACACAAAGAGAATATTTCGCTAAAAGAAGCCTGCGTATCTCTCGGTTTCTTGACCGCGGAGCGTTTTGACGAAGTTTTCCATCCCGAAGAGATGGCTTACGTCAGAAAAAAATAATATAAGGAAACGGATATAATGAGAATTAATTATTATCCCGGCTGTACGCTTAAGACTAAAGCAAAGGACCTCGACAGATGGGCGAGGCTCTCTGCCGAGAAGCTGGGCGTACAGATGGAAGAGATCGAAAACTGGCAATGTTGCGGCGCGGTGTATCCCACCGCCCGCGACGAGATAGCGACCAAGCTGTCCGCGGTCAGAGCTCTGGACTACGCCAAGCATAACGGAGGACAACTCCTCACGCTCTGTTCTGCGTGTCACAACGTCATCAAGAGAGTCAACGACGATATGGCTAACGACGAGAACATCGCGCTTAAAGCCAACAATTATCTCGCTCTCGACGAGCCGTACAGAGGCGAAACGCAGGTTCTGCACTATCTGGAACTGTTAAGAGACGTAGTAGGTTTCGACAAAATTCGACAAGCCGTCGTCAATCCTATAGGAAAGAAAATAGGCGCCTATTACGGATGTCTGCTTCTCCGTCCCGGCAAGGTTATGGCGTTCGATAATCCCGAAAATCCTTCTATCATAGAAGATTTCATCGCGGCTATCGGCGGTACGCCCGTCAAGTACGCCATGCGCAACGAGTGTTGCGGCGCGTACGTTACCGTGAAGAATCCCGAGCTCGCGTCCAAGCGTAGCGGAGCGATAATAGACGACGCTCAGTCTCACGGCGCGGAAGAGATAGTCACCGCGTGCCCGCTGTGTTTGTACAATCTTCAGAAAAACTCCGACGGCAAGATTAAAGTGAGCTATTTCACCGAGCTGCTCGCGGAAGCTTTGGGGGTGAAGGAATAATGAACAATCAAGAATATTTAGAGACTATTTCCCTTATTTCCGGCACCGACGTCAGAAAGTGCATGAAGTGCGGCAAGTGCTCGGGAAGATGTCCGGCTTTTTACGAAATGGATATCAAACCGCATCAATTCGTGTCGTATCTCGCGGAGAAGAAAATAGACAAACTACTCTCTTCCAAGGCTATATGGAGCTGTCTGTCCTGTATGGCGTGCGTGGAGAGATGTCCTCGCGGCGTCGCGCCTCAAGGCGTGGTGGAAGCGGTCAGAGACGTAGTCGTCAGAATGAGTAACGGCAACGGCATGACTGCAGAGGAAATTCCGCCTATGGTGGACGAGTATATTCCTCAACAGCTCATTGTCAGCGCATACAGAAAATATAACAAGTAGGAAGAATAGATATGCAGAGAATAGGTGTGTTTATTTGCTGGTGCGGCAGCAACATAGCCGCAACGGTAGACGTAGAAAGAGTTTCGGCGGAGATTAAAAAAGAGCCCGGCGTAGTTTTTTCTGCCAACTATCAATATATGTGTTCGGAAAACGGTCAACAACTGCTCAAAAACGCCGTCAAAGAGTACGGTCTGACGGGCATTGTCGTAGGTTCTTGTTCTCCGAGAATGCACGAAGCGACCTTCAGAAAGGCAGCCGAAGCCGCGGGACTCAATCCCTTCATGGTAGAAGTCGCCAATCTGAGAGAACAATGCTCCTGGATACACAAGGATAAAGAAGAGGCCACGGAAAAAGCCCTCGTTCTCGTCCGTACGGCTATAGCCAAAGTAAGACTCAACGCTCCTCTTAAAGAGGGCGAGAGTCCCGTCACCAAGAGAGCGTTGGTCATCGGCGGCGGCATCGCCGGAATACAGGCGGCTCTGGATATTGCGGAAGCCGGTTATCCCGTGGACATAGTGGAGAAAAACGCCACCATCGGCGGCAGAATGGCTCAGTTGGACAAGACTTTCCCGACTCTCGACTGCTCCGCGTGTATTCTTACTCCTAAAATGGTCGATTGCGCGCAGAACGAGAACATAGACATCCTTTCCTATTCCGAAGTGGAAGAAGTGAAAGGTTTCGTGGGTAATTTCCACGTTAAGATCAGAAAGAAAGCTCGTTTCGTCGACGAGACCAAGTGTACCGGCTGTAAAGTGTGTATGGAGAAGTGCCCTTCCAGAAAAGGTCTCAACGAATTCAATATGAACCTTAACAACCGTACCGCCATATATATTCCTTTCGCTCAGGCTATCCCCAACGTCGCCGTCATCGACCCCGAGCAATGCTTGAAGCTTCGCACGGGGAAATGCGGAATTTGTCAGAAGTTCTGCGGCGCGGGCGCCATCAATTACGAAATGAAAGACGAGTTTATAGACAGAGAATACGGCGCGATAGTAGTCGCGACGGGATTCAAGCCCATAGACCTCGACAACTTCAACGAGTACGGATACAAGGATTATAAGGATGTCGTGACTTCTCTCGAGCTGGAGAGACTTATGAACGCCGCCGGTCCCACCAACGGCACTCTCTTACGCCCCTCAGACGGCACTCACCCCAAGGTTATCACTTTTATCCAGTGCGTAGGGTCTCGTGACGTCTCCGGATGCGGCAAGCCGTATTGTTCTAAAATCTGCTGTATGTACACCGCCAAGCACGCGATGCTCATCAGAGAAAAATATCCCGACACGGAAGTCCACGTTTTCTACATAGACATCCGTACGCCCGGTAAAAACTACGACGAGTTCTACAGAAGAGCCGTCGAGCAATACGGTGTGGATTATATCAAGGGAATGGTCGGCAAGATCTATGAAAAGGACGGTAAGCTGATGGTTCAGGGGTCCAATCTCCTCGACAACGAGCAAGTCGTCATCGAGTCCGATATGGTCGTGCTCGCCACGGCGATTGAGCCGGAGCCTTCCGTAAGAAAGATAGCGACGCTGCTCACAGCCAGCATAGACACCAACAACTTCCTCAACGAGTCTCACCCCAAGCTCCGTCCCGTAGAGAGTCCGACCGCAGGCGTATATCTTGCAGGCGTATGTCAGGGTCCCAAGGATATCCCCGAGACCGTTTCGCAGGCGTCGGCTTGCGCGGCTAAGGTTATAGGACTGCTTGCTAAGGATAAGCTTAAGACCAATCCTTGCGTCGCTTCCCCCAACGAGGCGATGTGCAACGGCTGTTCTCAGTGTGCCAACGTGTGCGCGTACGGCGCGATAACCTATATAGATAAGGAGTTCCGTCTGGGCGGAGGCAAGACCGAAGTCAGACGCGTGGCGTCCGTCAATCCCGCCGTCTGCCAAGGTTGCGGCGCGTGTACCGTCACCTGCCCCTCGGGCGCGATGGATCTATCCGGATTCTCCTCAAAACAGATAATGTCGGAGGTAGAGGCTATATGCAAGAGATAAACAACAATCAATTCGTACCCAATATAGTGGCTTTTTGCTGTAACTGGTGTTCATACGCCGGTGCCGACCTCGCAGGCTCCTCGAGACTTTCCTATCCCGCCAACGTCAAGATAGTGAGAGTGCCTTGCTCCTGCAGAGTCAACCCTATGTTTGTTCTGAAAGCGTTCCAACAGGGCGCCGACGGAGTCATACTGTGCGGTTGTCACCCCGGAGATTGCCACTACGTCACGGGCAACTATTATACCAGAAGAAGAATGTCTCTTCTGTTCAGCTTCCTCGATTATATGGGGATAGAAAAAGAACGTACCAGAGTGGAGTGGGTTTCCGCCGCGGAAGGAGCGAAATTCTCCGCGGTTATGAACGACTTCGTCAAGAAGGTCACCGAGCTGGGAGAAAACAAGAGACTACAGGACCTCAGAGTTAAGGAGAAGTAAGATGAACCAATTAGAAGTTTTGATGAAAAAGAGAGCCGCCGAGCTCCTCTCCTCCGGTGAGGTTAAGAGAGTGGTCGGATGGACGGAAGGCGAGTTTTTACACGATCCGTCTCCCGCGGTATTCGAGAGCGCGGAAGAGCTGGATAAGCTCGTATACAACGATTTTTGCGGAGCCAATCTGAGCAAGTATCTCATCGAGGTCTCCAAGAGAGAAGGTCGTACGGCGATTTTTCTCAAGCCTTGCGACAGTTACAGCTTCAACGAGCTGGTCAAGGAACACAGAATCAAGAGAGAAAACATCCTCGTAATAGCCGTGGAATGCAGAGGAAAGCTGGATAATTATAAACTGGCTTCTAAAGGCATATCGGGAATTACGGAAGAGGAATACGAGGGACAAGAAGTCGTCCTCAAGACCTTATACGGAGAAGAAATAAGACTGAACAAGTCGGAAGTTCTCCTCGAAAAGTGTCTCGGCTGTAAGGGCAAGAAGCACGTCGCGATGGACGAGGCTATCATAATACACGAGGACGAAGAACCCGTCAACGACAGATTTTCCAAGGTCAGAGAACTGGAAGCGATGACCGCGGACGAGCGTTATGCCTTCTGGCAGGGAGAACTCTCCAAGTGTATCCGCTGTAACGCTTGCCGTAACGTATGTCCCGCGTGTACCTGTATCAAGTGCGTGTTCGACAATCCTCAATCGGGCGTCGCGGCTAAAGCCAACGACGTCAGCTTCGAAGAGCAGCTCTTCCATATTATAAGAGCATTCCACGTGTCCGGTAGATGTACCGATTGCGGAGAGTGCTCGAGAGTGTGTCCCCAGAGAATACCTCTCCACCTTATCAACAGGAAGTTTATCAAGGACATCGACGCGTTGTACGGCGATTTCTGTGCGGGCGAAGTAGCGGAAGGAAGCTATCCTCTGACTTCTTATACGGAAAAGGATACCGAGCCTAACGACGTTTTCAGCGTAACGGAGGGTAAATAAATGATTAAGATAAAAAGAGAAAATCTCAATGCGTTTTATCGTGCAATAGCGGATAAAATGCCTCTGTATATTCCGCAAAACACCGCCGGTACGGTCAACTACGCGCCTTATACGGAAGAGTCCGACGTCAATATCGACGCGCTCAAGACCGTCAAGAGCCCCAAGGACGTGTTCTTCCCTCAGAGCGAGGACATGATGAAGTTCCGCACCGAAGGCAAGAATATAGAAATAGTGGATATCAGAAAGAAGGGCGAGCCTTTCGTCGTGTTCGGCGTGAGAGCGTGCGACTTAAGAGCTTTCGGCGTGTTGGACAACGTGTTTCTTCAAGAACCCGTAGACACCTATTATAAAGAAAGACGCGACAACGGCATCATATTCACTCTGGCGTGCGGCAAGCCCGAAGAGAGCTGTTTTTGTAAGGTCTTCGGTATAGACGCGGCGGATCCTGCAGGAGACGCGACGTGCTTCTTGGACGGAGAATATCTTTATATCCGCGCCAATACCCCCGAAGGAGAGAAAGTTCTCGACGGAGTAGTCGGAGAACCTGCCGAGGAGTCGGAAGTCGCCGAGATGAAGAAAAAGACTCGCGAGATTATAGAGAAACTTCCTTTTTCTAACCTCGATCTCTCTTACTTCAAGCCCGAGAATCTCAACGAGATATTCGAGCTTCCCGATTGGAAAGAGCTGTCCGAAGCGTGTCTGGGGTGCGGCGCGTGCACTTTCGTGTGCCCCACGTGCCAATGTTTCGATATAAGAGACTTCAAAACGAGAGACGGCATAATCCGTTTCCGTTGCTGGGATTCCTGTATGTATTCCGATTTTACCCAGATGGCGGCAGCCAATTCTCGTACCACGCAGATGCAGAGATATCGCCAGAGATTCATGCACAAGCTGGTCTACTTCCCCTCTCAATACGGAATCTATTCCTGCGTGGGTTGCGGCAGATGCGTCAACAAGTGCCCTCAGCACCTCAACATAGTTAAAGTTATCAAGAAAATAGGGGGTAAACACAATGGTTAACGAAAACCTCATCCCTAATATAGGAGTCATTACCGATATCAGGAAAGACACCGCCGACGTCAAAACTTTCAGAGTGGTCGGCACCGACGGAAAGAAGCTCTTCGAGCATATGCCCGGTCAATGCGCAATGGTTTCCGTCCCCGGAGTGGGAGAGTGTATGTTCTCTATCACCTCGTCGCCTACCAATCGCGATTATATGGAGTTTTCCATTAAAAAGTGCGGATGCGTGACGGAAGTCATTCATTCTCTCGAAGAAGGTCAGCAGATTACCGTCAGAGGACCTTACGGAAAGAGCTTCCCCGTGGAAGGAGACTTCAAAGGAAAGGATCTCCTTTTCATCGCGGGCGGCATAGGTCTGGCACCTCTCAGAAGCGTCATCAATTACGTCCGCTCTTATAGAAGCAATTACGGAAAAGTGGTCATCGTGTACGGTGCCAGAAGCAAAGACGATCTCGTCGATATAGAAGAGATTAAGAACGAGTGGATGAACGAGCCCGACTTCGAAGTCTATCTTACCATAGACAGACCGCAGGAAGGTTGGGACGGTCACGTCGGTTTCGTACCGGCTTACGTTAAGGAGCTCGGTCTGGATCCGTCTATGACGGCAGTACTTTGCGGACCTCCGATTATGATTAAGTTCACCCTTCAGGGACTTCTGGAGCTCGGGTTTGAAAAGGAAAGAGTCTACACGACTCTGGAGCTCAGAATGAAGTGCGGCATAGGCAAATGCGGAAGATGCAACGTGGGAGATAAATTCGTCTGTAAAGACGGTCCCGTGTTCAGAATGGATCAGCTCGACGAGCTACCCGACGAATATTGATATTATTAGGAGAAAAGAATATGGAAAAAATGGTCAACGTTTATTTCTTTGGAAAGCATTACGAGGTTCCGTCCAGCCTGACTATAATGAAGGCGATGGAATACGCGGGATATCAGCTGGTAAGAGGCTGCGGTTGCCGTAACGGTTTTTGCGGCGCGTGCGCGACTTTTTACAGAATTAAAGGTCAACAAGCCCTTCGCACCTGCCTTGCCTGTCAACAACAGGTAGAGGAAGGAATGTACGTGGCGACTCTGCCGTCCTTCCCGCTCGTGAAGCAGGTCTACGATATCGATAAAGTCAAGCCCACCGAGCAGATAATGATGCAACTCTATCCCGAGATTTACAGCTGTATAGGTTGCAATGCCTGCACCAAGGCGTGCCCGCAGGGACTCAACGTCATGCAATACATCGCTTACGCCCAGAGAGGAGAATACGAGAAGTGTGCGGAAGAGAGCTTCGACTGCGTTATGTGCGGATTGTGTTCTTCCCGTTGTCCTGCAGGCATTTCTCACCCGCAGGTTGCGGAGCTTGCCCGTCGTCTCTACGGCAAATATATCGCTCCCGAGTGCGAGCATCTCGAGAGAAGAGTGGAAGCAATCAACAACGGCGAGCTCCGTCAGATGATGGAAGACATTATGGGAAAACCCATCGAAGAGATGAGAGAGCTCTACAATACGAGACAGATCGAAAAATAGGAGAAGCGCTATGTATAATTACACCCAAGAGCAATTAGATTCCATGAAAAAGGTCGAGGAAACGAGAGCGCAGAGAGTCCAAGCGTTGTTTCCCCGTATGACCGCCGACGAGAAGGACGCGGTTCTTAAAGAAAATCACCCCGATTATATCGAGAGCGCTTACGAAACTCTTCAGATAGGACCCAACAAGGGAGATAAAGTTTTGCATGAACTTGCTGAACTTCTTCAGGGCAAACCCAGAATTTCGGGCATGAAAATCGATCTTAGCAATCCCGATTACGACGTGGACGTCTTGGTCATCGGCGGCGGCGGCGCGGGCGCGTCCGCGGCTATTACCGCTCACAAGAACGGTGCCGACGTCATGATGGTCACCAAGCTCCGTATAGGCGACGCCAATACGATGATGGCGGAAGGCGGCATTCAGGCGGCGGACAAAGACAACGACAGTCCCGCCATCCACTATCTGGACGCTTTCGGCGGCGGACATTTCGCGGCTAAGCCCGAGCTCCTCGAGAAGCTCGTCTACGAAGCTCCCGACGCCATTAAATGGCTCAGCGACCTCGGCGTTATGTTCGATAAAGACAAAGACGGCAATATGATAACCACTCACGGCGGCGGAACTTCCCGTAAGAGAATGCACGCCTGTAAGGACTACTCCGGTGCGGAGATTATGCGTACTCTTAGAGACGAAGTCCTCAACAGAAACATCCCCGTGGTCGATTTCACGTCAGCTATAGAGATAATAAAAGACAGCAACGGCAACGCCGCGGGCGCGGTTCTTCTCAATATGGAGACGGGCAAGATTCTCGTAGCTAAAGCCAAGACCGTCATTATAGCCACGGGCGGCGCGGGCAGACTCCACTATCAGGGTTTCCCGACCTCCAACCATTACGGCGCTACGGCGGACGGACTGGTCCTTGCATACAGAGCGGGCGCTAAGCTGCTCTATGCCGACACTCTCCAGTATCACCCCACCGGCGTGGCGGAGCCTACGCAGATCTTCGGCGCGCTCGTTACGGAGAAGGTTCGTTCTCTCGGTGCGCAATTGGTCAATAAAGACGGAGAAGCTTTCGTATATTCTCTCGAGACGAGAGACGTCACCGCCTCTTCCATAATCAGAGAGTGCAAGCAGCGTCACAACAGCATTAAGACGACCGACGGCGAGGGCGTGTGGCTGGATACTCCTATGATCGAACTCCTCGGAGGAGAAGGCACTATCGAGAAACGTATCCCCGCTATGTACAGAATGTTCGGCAAATACGGCATCGATATCAGAAAGGAACCCATCCTCGTATATCCTACCCTGCATTATCAGAACGGCGGTATCGATATTTCCGCCAACGGCGAGACGACGAAAGTGGGCAATCTCTTCGTCGCGGGTGAAGCGGTCGGAGGTATCCACGGCAGAAACAGACTCATGGGCAACAGCCTCCTCGATATAATCGTCTTCGGTAGAAACGCGGGACATTTCGCTGCGGAAAGAGCTAAAAACGTCAAAGTGGGCAAGCTGACCCTCTCTCACGTGAAAGACTTCGAAAAGGAACAAAAAGAAGCGGGAATCAAACCTTCCAAGGTTTCTCCTCAATTGCTCCCCGATTATAGAAGAAAATAAGGAATCGATATGGAAGAACTGAATAACGACGTGATTCTCGGCGAAAACGAGGAATCGGAACTTGTCGAAGTTTCGCAAGAGAAAGAAAGCGTCGAAGAAAAAAAGAATAACGAAAAATTCCCCAAGAATATCAAAAAGTGGATATTGACGGCGGTAATCGCGCTGATTTGCGCCGGTGTGGTCGCCTGGTGCGTATATAGCGCGGTAGTAGGCAAAGGCGTAGGCGATATAATCAACTTCTCGACGGTCGTCGCGCTGCTGTTCGGAATCTTTTTGGTATCCGCACTCGGATATCTGTTGGGCAGAATTACGATTAAGGGCGTCAATCTCGGCACGGCGGGGGTCTTCCTCGTAGCGATAGCTTTCGGATGTCTGTGCACGATAGAAGGGCTCGGAGATCTGCCGATAATAGGCAATCTCTACATCGCCGGTTCGTCGTCGCCCATGTACAAGTATTACGGCAGCATCGTCCAGAATATCGGTCTGGTGCTTTTTGTGGCGTCGGTCGGTTTCATCGCAGGTCCCAATTTCTTCAAAAACCTGAAGAAAAACGCAAAAACGTTCGTTATACTCGGTGCTATCATCATATTGTCGGGCGCGGTGCTGGCGATACTGTTCACTCTGTGTATGAAAGGCAGTCTCGGCGACGTCGCCAAAGAGTTCTCCGTGGGTGTGCTGGCAGGGTCTCTGACCACTACCCCCGGTTATTCCGCGGCTCTCGAAGCGAGCGCTACCGAGATGGGTAAGTCCATGATAACGCTGGGTTATGCCGTGGCGTATCCCTTCGGCGTAATAGGCGTGGTGCTCTTCGTCCAGCTTATGCCTAAGTTCCTTAAAGCCGATATGGAGCAAGAAAGAGCTCTGTTAAAAATAGGAGGAGGCGAAACTCGCACAAAGAGAGAAGGATTGTTCGTAGCGGACGACTTCGGTCTGATGCCCTTCGCTCTCGCGGTCGTCGCGGGACTCATCCTCGGCTCTATCAAAATCCCGCTCTCGGGAGACGGATACGAGGGAACGTGTTTTTCTCTCGGTACGACGGGCGGCGTGCTCATAATGTGCCTTATTTTCGGACACTTCGGACATCTCGGCAAGCTGTCTCTGGAGATTCCCGAAAAAACGGCGAAAGTTTTCAGAGAATTCGGTCTGATGATGTTCTTAATAGGCGCGGGAGTCTCGGGCGGAGCACAGCTCATCGCTCAGATCAACGAGCACGGCGGACTTATCATCCTGTACGGTTTCCTCGCTGGCGTTGTGATGAACCTTGTTCCGATGATAGCAGGCTTCTTTATGGCTAAGTACGTCCTTAAGATGAGTCTTCTCAACAATCTGGGCTCCATTACGGGCGGCATGACGTCCACACCGGCGCTCGGGACTCTTATCAGTACGGCGGGTACCGACGACGTGGCTTCCGCTTACGCGTCAACCTATCCCGTAGCTCTGGTGCTTATAGTGCTGGCGTCCCAGCTGATAATCACTTTAATGTAAACAAACCAAAATAAAATATAAAAAAGAGGTAAAAAAACTATGAAAAAAATCGATTTGGCTAAGTACGGTATTCTCAATACTACCGAAATCGTCTACAATCCCTCCTATGAGCTTCTTTTTGAAGAAGAGACTAAGGAAGGTCTCGTAGGCTATGAAAAGGGACAAGAGAGCGAGCTGGGCGCCGTCAACGTTATGACGGGTATCTATACGGGTCGCTCCCCCAAGGATAAATTCATCGTTATGGACGACAACTCCAAGGACACCGTTTGGTGGACTTCCGACGAGTTCAAAAACGACAACCACCCCGCTTCTCAGGAAGCCTGGCAAGCCGTCAAAGAAATTGCCGTCAAAGAGCTCAGCAACAAGAGACTCTTCGTCGTGGACGCTTTTTGCGGTGCAAATAAGGACACCCGTATGGCGGTCCGCTTCATCGTAGAAGTCGCATGGCAGGCACACTTCATCAAGAATATGTTCATCGTCCCCACCGCAGAAGAACTCGAAAACTTCGAGCCCGATTTCGTCGTCTACAATGCTTCTAAGGCAAAAGTCGAGAATTATAAAGAGCTGGGGCTCAACTCCGAGACGGCGGTCGTCTTCAACATCACCAGTCGCGAGCAGGTCATCATCAATACCTGGTACGGCGGCAAGATGAAGAAGGGTATGTTCTCTATGATGAACTATTACCTCCCCTTGAAGGGCATCGCTTCCATGCACTGCTCCGCCAACAC
>CAZTFQ010000003.1:0-32464 GCA_964613035.1 uncultured Christensenellaceae bacterium
TCTCTTAACGGTACTACGTCTGCCGCGGACAAGGTCGCCGAATCTCTGGACGATAACGCCGCCGCCGAGCATATTGGAGAGTCTGGCGATCGATTCGCCGTAGCCGTTGCTATCCTTAAAGGGCTCGGAGAAGTGCTTAGAGACGAGGAGCGCGAAGTTGGTATTATCGGTTTTCTTATCTTCTCCTTCGAAGCTATGACCGTTGACGGTGACGATGCCGTTGGTGTTTTCGTTGACGACGATACCGCGAGGGTTCATACAGAAGGTGCGGACGTTGTCCTCGAACTTCTCGGTACGGTAGACGATTTTACTCTCATAGAGCTCGTCAGTGAGGTGCTCGAAGATCTTGGCGTTGAGTTCTACTCTGACGCCGATGTCGACTCTATTGGAGAGGGTATCGATGTCGAGGGACTTACAAACTTTTTCTATCCATTTACTACCGCTTCTGCCTACGGATACGATACATTTTTCCGAGTGATACTCTTCGCCGCCTGCGGTGATTATATAACCGCCGTCGTCGTGAGCGATGGTTGTAACGGGGGTATCGAAGTAGAAATCTACTCTATCTTTTAGATAAGCGTAGATATTTTCGAGAACTATATAATTGATATCGGTGCCGAGGTGACGGACTTCCGCATTGAGGAGGTTGAGTTTATTTTCAAGGCAGATTTTTGAAAATCTGGTACCTGCGGTGGAGTACATTTTGGTGCCCTCGCCGCCGTAGCGCATATTGATGCTGTCAACGTAGCGCATGAGCTCTGTGGCTTGCTTTTTTCCGATATGCTCGTGGAGGGAGCCGCCGAAGTCGTTGGTGATGTTATATTTGCCGTCCGAGAATGCGCCGGCACCGCCGAAGCCCGACATAATGGAGCAAGTTTTGCACGAGACGCAAGTCTTGATTTTATTGCCGTCGATAGGGCATTTTCTTTTTGCGAGGGGATGACCCGACTCGAAGACCGCGATGCTTTTTTTACTGTAGGTGCTGAGTTCGTAGGCGGCGAAGATACCGCCGGGACCTGCGCCGATGATGATGACGTCGTAATTTTTCATAAATATTCTCCTAAAATAATCCTATTATATTGCCGTCGGGGGTTACGTCGACGTTTTCTGCGGCGGGGACCTTGGGGAGTCCCGGCATAGTCATAACCTCTCCCGTGAGGACTACGACGAAGCCTGCGCCTGCGGAGACTTTAGCCGATCTAACGGTGACCGTGAAGTCCGATGGTGCGCCGAGGAGCGCGGGGTCGTCCGAGAAGCTGTACTGCGTCTTGGCTATACAGACGGGAAGGTCGGAAAAGCCCAGCGAGGAAAGTTTTTCGAGTTCTTTTTCCGCCTTGGGGGTGAAATAGACGTCCTTGCCTCTATAGACCTTAGAGACTACCGCTTTTATTTTTTCTTTAAGCGGCATATGATCGGGATAAGCGAAGTTAAAGGCGGGACGAGGTTCTTCCTCAATCAAGCGGACGACCTCTTCGGCGAGATTCAATCCGCCCTTTCCTCCTTCTGCCCAGACTGTGGAGAGGACGGCGTTGACGCCTAAGTCTCTGCACTTGTCAACAATGAATTCTATCTCTCTATCCGTATCGGTCGGGAAGCGATTGACGGCAACTACGGTGCGAAGACCGTAGACGTTTTTCATATTATCGACGTGGCGGAGGAGATTGGGGATACCTCTCTCGAGTGCGTCGATATCCTCGCTATCGAGCTCGGATTTTTTCTGACCGCCGTGCATTTTAAGGGCTCTGACGGTGGCTACCACTACTACCGCGTCGGGTACGAGGTCTGCCATACGGCATTTGATATCCAAAAATTTTTCCGCGCCGAGATCCGCGCCGAAGCCTGCTTCGGTCACCGTATAATCGGAGAGGCGCATAGCCGTACGAGTAGCGATGACGGAGTTACAGCCGTGGGCAATGTTTGCAAAAGGTCCGCCGTGGACGAACGCGGGGGTACCCTCTAAAGTTTGGACGAGGTTGGGTTTAATCGCGTCTTTTAGAAGTGCGGTCATTGCTCCGGCGGCTTTTAAGTCTCCGGCGGTGACGGGGCTACCGTCGTAGGTATAGCCTACAATTATTCTCGAGAGGCGCAATTTAAGGTCTGCTAGAGAGGACGCAAGACAAAACACTGCCATAATTTCCGAAGCGACGGTGATATCGAAGCCGTCTTCACGGGGGGTGCCGTTGATTTTTCCGCCGAGACCGTCGACGACGTTTCTAAGTTGGCGGTCGTTGATATCGACGCAACGGCGAATAGTTATGCTTCTAGGGTCTATGCCGAGAGCATTGCCCTGGTGGATATGGTTGTCTGTCATGGCGCACAGGAGATTGTTGGCGGCTCCTATGGCATGAAAGTCTCCCGTGAAGTGGAGATTGATGTCTTCCATAGGGATAACTTGCGCGTATCCGCCGCCGGCGGCACCGCCTTTGACTCCGAATACGGGACCGAGGGACGGTTCTCTGAGTGCGACGGTTACGTTCTTACCCATACGGCGAAGAGCGTCCGCAAGACCTATAGTGGTGGTGGTTTTTCCTTCTCCTGCCGGCGTCGGGGTGATTGCCGTGACGAGAATGAGACGAGCGCGCAAAGGAGCGTCGATAGACGTGTAATCGATTTTTGCCTTATAACGACCGTACTGTTCTACGGAATCTTCCGAGATATCGAGAGTACGAGCTATATCTAGGATATGTTGCGGGGTAACCGAACGGGCTATATCCAAATCGCTTTTCACTGTGACGCACCTCCTTAATCGGATCGGACATTAATCCGAACGACAAATATTATACTTAATCGGAAGTATTTTGTAAACTCTATCCGACAAAAAGCAAAAATCAATCATCGATAACGGATGATTGATTTTTTTACACAAACCAATTCACACGAAAAGTGTGACTATAGATGCGGTCAGACCGCGACGCGACGTCGCCGAAAAGTTTTGAAATCCTCTAACGGCGAGACGCGATAATCCGAGAAAAACTCGTAATTATTTATTCTTGTTGAGTATCTTCCAGACTTCGTCCATATAGGAGCTGCTCTTGGGAGCGGCGGCTTCCTTCTGAGGCTCTGCCTGCTTGACGGGACGAGGACGGGAAACTTTGGCTTCTCTCTTGATGACGGGAGCGGAGTAACCTTCTCTCAGTGCGGATTCGGGGACTTTGATGAAGCCGCTGTAGGAAGAAGTATATTCGGACTCGTTGACGCCGATTTCGTACACGGAGAGACCTCTGAGTTTTAAGTAACTGATGATGGGAAGAATATCTCCGTTGCCGACCATAAGAGCGACCGCGTCGAAGCCTTTGAAGAGGGCTATTTCGGTAGCGTCGATGATCTGACGGCTGTCGAGCTTATTACGTTTTTTGGAGCTGATCGGGGTGACCGCGCCGTAGCCTTTGGCTGCGATAAACTCGTTGTAGTCGCGGTTACGTTTTGCGACGTAGCTATAGAACTTGACGTAAGTGACGTCGTATTCCTTTTCGATATCGGCGAGTACGCCCTTGAATCCCTCGCAAGAGACGGGAAGACTGGATAAGTCGGCAAGGATTGCCATTTTCGGTAATGCCATTTTTAACCTCCAAATTAAAAATTGTTTCTATAGTAATAAAATAGATATTGTTGTGCGTAACCTGCGAGGTCGCCGAAGCGGTCTCTGAGGGCTCTAGCCATTTTTTCGGGAGACTTTTCTCCCCCTCCTATCAGGTCTCGGTAAATTTTCTCGCCCCAGGTATCTACGGGGAAGACGTCCATTCTCGAGTAACCGAAAAGGAGTATGCAATCGGCGACTTTAGGTCCGACGCCTTTTAAGGTCATCAGTCTGCGACGGGCTTCATCCGACGAGAGGGCTCTCAAATCGAGGTCGAATCCGTCTGCGACGCGTCTTGCGGTATCGACGATATATTCCGCTCTATACCCTAGTCCCATATTTTTATAGAAAGTCTCGTCTTGCGACGCGAGCTTCTCGACCGAGGGGAAAGCGTAGTCGACGTCGGAGATTTTTTCTCCGAGAGCCGCGGACAGTCTTAAAATAATCGACTTAATACGGGGGATGTTGTTGTTCTGCGAAACGATGAAAGAAAACAACGTCTCGACGGGGTCCTGCTTAAGCATTCTTATCCCCTTGCCGTATTCCAGCGCCTTAATCGTTTCGGCGTCTTTCATGATCCCTTTTATACGGTTATAGTCTACCGATAGGTCGAAATAATCCGCAAAGTAATCCGTATCGTCACAACACATTGTAACACAGTCAGGATTATCTTTCAAGATGCAAATCTTATTTTTTGAAATAATTTTGCAAGTTTTTTCGTCGAGGTACTCAAAACGAAACAATTGTCCCGATTCTACGACGTCCTTAATTAAAAATTGGGACTTATCGTACGCGACGATAGCCCCAATTTCTTTTTGAAAAAACACTGTTAGCCTTCTACGGGATAGACGCTGATCTGCTTCTTGCCGCGAACTTTGCTTTCGAACTTAACGACGCCGTCTACGAGAGCGAACAGGGTATCGTCCTTGCCCATGCCTACGTTGTTGCCGGCGTGGAACTTAGTCCCTCTCTGTCTGACAAGAATGTTGCCTGCCAGGACGAATTGTCCGTCGGATCTCTTCGTGCCGAGGCGCTGAGCATTACTGTCACGACCGTTCTTAGAGCTGCCGCCGCCCTTCTTGTGGGCGAATAATTGAAGTATAATTCTCATTTTAATTCTCCTCTAATTTTACAAACTTGGGGAAACCCGAACCGAAGTCCTTGATTCCCGCGCACATCGTTGCGATGATGAGTCGGGCGTCTTCTGCCTGCCTGACGGAGAGATTCTCCGGGAGGACGACCTTAAGATAGCCCTTGTCTTCGTCTATCGTCGTCTTGACTTTAAGTCCCATAACGTCCGTGAGCCCTAGAAGCGCCGTCTGCGACACGGAAGATATTCCCGCGCACACCAGATCGTTGCCTCTGGTACCTGCTCCCGCATGACCGCTGAGCTCGAAGTAATACGGCTGAGCCGAGAGTCTGACGATAGCCTTAATCATAAATTACGCACCGATTTTTGTGATCTTGACTTCCGTATAGGGCTGTCTGTGACCTTGTCTCTTACGGATATTCTTTTTGGCTTTATACTTGAAGATATTGATCTTCTTGCCGCGTCCGTTATAAGTGACTTCCGCTTCCGCTACGGCATTGCATGCGCTGCCTGCGGTCACGTTACCGTTGTCGTCGACGAGCATAATGACGTCGAGCTTAACGATAGAGCCGACCTCTGCATTCAACTTCTCGACTTTTACGACGGAACCTTCGGAAACCTTATACTGCTTGCCACCGGTCAAAATAATTGCGTACATACTAGACTTAACCTCCTTACAAGACTCGCTGCAACGGGTGGAAAAACTCACTTATATACCCTACGCATGCGGTGATACTGTAATAAATTAACACAAAGCCGAATAAATGGCAAGCGTTTTTTCATAATTAATAGATAAAATGCGGTCTTTATGCGAACTTAATAACCGAAACCGCTCCGGACGCTCGGTCGATCCTAACGAAAGACTTACCTGCCTTACCCGACGCGGAGACCGATTTGGTCCCGGTCTTACGAGTCAGAGGATATTTAAGATAAAAATCATAATCCGTAGCCGCGGATACAGAAAAGCTGACTGCATTGCTACTCTCTCTGTATCCGAAGACCGTAACCGAAGAAGTGAATATCAGACGAGGTTCTTCTCCCATCGTAAGAATCGTACGGCCGTCTTTTAAGTTAAGCGAAAATTCCCTGCCGTCGATAACGACTCCGTCTAGGAGGACGTCGTCGGAAGACGTGCCTATGGCGAGTCCCTCTCCGAAGACGTTGACGTTAATGAGGTCTATGACCGAAAGGAGCGCCATCAAGGCGGCGTTGAGATTACGGACGTCTTTTGCGGTGGACTTCTGCCAATCGGGCATATAATACTCGGGGTACTTGGATTGTTTTTCTTCCGTCAAGAAGGCTTTTAGGCTCTTGGAAGCCAGTTCGGAAGCGTCGGCGGTCACGCCCATACGGAGTAGTCCCATATAGACGAGGTAATTAAACGCGGGGGAAATCATACCCGCGTACGACTCGAAACCGTCCGATTTGACTCCGTTGTAATCGTAAAAGCTACGATTGAAGAAATAATTGGATCTAGGAAGGGTCGGGACGCCGTTGACTGCGGAGAAGCGTTTTTCCGACTTAAGGGACAAGATGACGTTTTCCAGTCTGGAGAAGTCGTAAGCGAGTCCCGCGAGAGGTGCGAGCATAGAGCCTATGCCGTACATCTTGGACCACTCGCCGCTACGCATACGGTTCATATAGAGCCCCGTTTCTTCGTTATAAAGGGTGAGCTCGGCGCGGTTTTTCAGCTCCGTGTACATCTTTTTAAACTTCTCGCTCTTCTCGTAATCTTTAGTTCTTAAAATATCGGCGACGGTCTCAAGAGCAATCAGCTTGAAGACGGTGGCGTCGAGGGAATAAAAGTCGCCTTCTTCCAGTCTAAGAGGGCTACCGGGTTGCCCGAAGGCTATTTCGCTTCTTTCGGGGTCGGTGGAGCGGATGAGGGCGGAGGTGCTTTTTTTGAAAATCGAAGAGAGTTTTTTCAAAGCGGGCTTGGTGTTCTGCCAGTCGCCCGTATAAAAATAATACGTACGCAGAGCCATTGCGCCCAAAACGGGGTCGTCGACCGCGTCGACGAGATATTGTTGAGCGAGGGACTTATTTCCGAGGACCGTGGACAAAATGACGATCGTCGCCGCGAAGCGATCCGCGTCGTCACGATTGACGGTAGCGTCCAAAAGCGATTCTATCGAGGTTATTACGCCTCCCAGTTTATCGGAAGTCAAGTAGAAAGTTCTCCTTAATGCCCTAGTCTTGCCGCGCCTATAATACCGGCATCGTTGCCGAGAGTGGCTTTCACCACGGCTACGGACGGATTGACGTCTCTGCCGTAGGCATTGGCATTGACGTAGTCTTCTATCATCGCCATGAAATAATCACCCTGATTGGAGACGCCGCCTCCGATGATGACTTTCTCCGGACGGAAAATATTGACGAGATTGGCGGTGCCTTCTCCTATATACATAACGTAGTCGCCGACGACCTTTTCGGCGACGGGGCAACCGAGTTTTCTTGCTTCGAAGGGAGTACGACCGTCGATGCCGTGCTCGCGAGCGTAAGAAGCGAGAATCGAGGATGGATGATTGTCGACGGCTTCAGCGGTCATACGCATAAGTGCGGTAGCCGAGGCGTATGCCTCGAAACATCCTCTTCTGCCGCAGGCGCACTTTTCGCCGCCTACTACTATTACGGTGTGGCCGGATTCTCCGCCGGCACCGCATCTACCGGAATAAATCTTAGAATCGATGATAATGCCCGTGCCTACTCCCGTACCGAGAGTTATCATAAGAGCATCGCGGGTTCCTCTGCCTGCGCCGTAGAGGACCTCGCCGAGAGCCGCTACGTCGGCGTCGTTACCGAGATACACGGGCGTGTGCCAATATGCGTAGAGGGCTTCTCTCAGATTAACGTTGCGAAAACCTATATTACAGGCATAAGTAACCACACCGTCTACGTTGTTGACGGTACCGGGGACGCCCAGACCGACGTAGGCGATATCTTTTTCCTCGAGTCCGGCAAGAGCCGTGACATCAAAAAGGAGCTTAGCGATATCTTTAATAAACTTATCCGTATTACCCACCGCATCGGTTTTTATAACAGATCTGGCTATTATGACGCCGTTGTCGTCGACGACGCCTGCTTTTACGCTCATTCCGCCTATATCTACGCCTATAGTATACATATGCAACCTCAAAAAACGTTATTAAGGACCGGAAAAGTCCTCCTACGGACTAATTATAACAATAAATCTTAATAAAGGCAATACAAAATGAAAATAAGGTATTGAAATCGGTCTAAAATAATGTTATAATGTAAACAATCTTAAGCGTAAAAATACGCAAATCAAACATAAGGAGATCATTGAATGAACAAATCTGAATTCATCCAAGCATTGGCTAACAAAGTCGACGCTCCCAAGAACCAAGTATCTAAATGCTACGAAGCATTCATCGAGACACTGTCGGAAGCTCTCAACGAAGAGGGCAAGGTTGATTTCCCCGGCTTCGGAAAATTCGAAGTCAAAGAAGTCCCCGAGAGAGACGGTATCAATCCCGCTACCGGCGAGAAAATCAAAATCGCCGCTTGCAAGAAGGTTTCTTTCAAAGCTCACAAGGCACTTAAAGACAACCTCTAAGAAGCAAAATCTACAAAAAAGAGCATATCGCCGATATGCTCTTTTTTTGTTACTCGATAATCGAATGACTATTAATACTCGATATTAAAATAGTCCAGCCAAGATTTATAATTATCCTGACACGACAGGCAAGTGTCTATCAAGTAGCCCTTTTCTCTTCTCCATTCTTTAAGTCCTCTGTAGTAGAACATTTTATGAGCTTCGTCTATTATAAACGGAACGATATCGTTCGCCAAACATTCCTTAAACATTATGAGTCTGCCGACGCGACCGTTGCCGTCCTGAAAAGGATGAACTGCTTCAAACGCTTCATGAAATTCTAAAATCATCTCAAAAGTCTTACGTTCCGCTTGATTATAAGACAAAAGAAGGCTTTTTATCGCTTGTTTCACTTCCTCTGGGGGGCAGGTTGCTTCTCCGCCGACCTCATTGGGATATTTTTTGTAATCGCCGACGTTGAACCACTCCTTCCTACTATCGCTCGTCCCGTTCTTAAGGATGAAGTGCAAATGCTTAATCATAGATTCAGATAAAGGCTTAAGGGCATTGTCGATTATATAATCGACACACCTGAAGTGATTGGAGGTCTCGACGACGTCGTCGACGTTGAGAGGAGTATCTTCCGCTCCTATCGTATTGGTCTCGAAGATATACCTTGTCTGGTCGTGCGTCAAGGTACTGCCCTCGATATGATTGGAATTATACGTGAGCTCTATTTGTGTTTTATGATAAATGCCTCCGCTGAGACGGACGGCTTTTTCTTCTTTCAAAATATTTAATAAAATATTGTCGCTAAACGGCTTAACGGAAACTCTTAAAGGCTTAAGAGCATCGGCAGGGATGCCCCAGGTCTTACCGCATAAAAACGCACCGGGGATTCTGCCCGTAGCACAATAATTCCTAACCATTCTATCGGATACGCCCCACTTCTTAGCAATCTCCGCAACCGATAAATATTCCATATACACCCTCAAAAACAATTATATATCAATATTATATTCCGATATCGGAAGTTTTGCAACCATACATCAAGGAATTATTTCCGATAACGGAAATTATATTATGACATCTTACGTCACTATTAAAATTTTACATATCAAGACTATTAGGCTCTAACAAGAAATCAAATAAACCGATAGTTAATATTCCGTTATCGTCACGATAAGGTTTTATATCATCGC
Source organism: uncultured Christensenellaceae bacterium (assembly GCA_964613035.1). Classification (GTDB taxonomy): domain Bacteria; phylum Bacillota; class Clostridia; order Christensenellales; family DTU072; genus CAVIQK01. Next base: position 9,426 of record CAZTFQ010000003.1, read on the forward strand.
GGACGACGATAATCTTCTTAAAGGAATCGTTTACTTTTATAAGCGAACGTTCTTCTTGGGCTCTCTTCTCGGGCAGAGAAGCGTTAAACGCCGACTGAATATAATATTTATTGTTGCCTTTATTGGCAACAAAATCGATTTCTAGCCTCTTTTTAGCATATTTACCGTCCGACTGCTTTTCTTTCACTTCAACAAGACCGACGTCCACGTTAAATCCACGCATACGGAGCTCAAGATAGATAATATTTTCCATAATATGAGTCTCTTCGGTTTGGCGGAAATTCACAACGGCGTTTCTAATGCCTAAATCGGTAAAATAATGTTTCGCAGGCGTTGCCATATATTTTTTACCTTTAACGTCAAAACGCTTTGACTTTTCTATGATAAACGCATCTTGCAAATACTGCAAATATTTAGCAATAGTCCTGTCCGAAATCGAAGAATCGGATACACTCTTAAAAGTATTGGAAAGCTTCAACGGATTGACGAGCGAGCCTATAGAAGAAGAAACGACTTCAAGAAGTATGCCGAGTTCGATTTTATTATTAATTCCGTTACGCTCGATTACGTCGTTAATATAAACGTTATTCAGTTGTCCGGAAAGATAGTTCATCTTGGCTTCGTCACTCTTTTGAAGTAAAACAAGCGGCAATCCACCGAAGGTATAGTAGTCCTTCCAAGCCTTTTCTATTCTTCCGTCGTAAACGGAACAAAACTCTGAAAAAGAAAGGGGATACATTTTAATTTCATCTCCGCGTCCGCGAAACTCCGTTACGATATCCGAAGATAAGAATTTGGAATTGCTTCCCGTAACGTAAATATCAACGTTGGGGAGTCTTAAAAATCCGTTGAGAATTGCAACGAAGTTATCTGCTTTTTGAATTTCGTCAAGAATTATGTAGTAGGTATTGTTATCTACAATGCGTCCTTTGACGTAATTGGTAAGCGCCATAGATTCAAGTAAAGGCAAGCTCTCTTCCGAGTCAAGTGCAACTTTTATAATATGATCATCGTCAACACCCTTTTCTTGAAGATAATTACAAAAAAGATTATTCAATAAATAAGATTTTCCCGATCGTCTAATACCCGTAACGATTTTTATTAAACCGTTGTTTTCTCTATCGATAAGCTTTTTTAGATAAAAATCTCTTTTAATTTCCATAAACAAATCTCCGTTTCGATTTCCAAGGAACTTTCCCCGTTTTTCGTAATACGATTATATCTTACATAAAAACAAATGTCAAGGGGTAGATAACTCAAACAAAAAACTTATTGTCGAAATATTAAGATAAATTAGACCTAGTTTGCCCGATAAAATGCCATACTTAATTTTAAGAAGTACCAACATATCTTAGGCAATAAGCACTCATTCAATATGCGTATTTGTAACAATACATCAAGGAATTATTTCCGATAACGGAAATTATATGAGACGTAACTACAAAAAGAAAAACCTCGGGCAACCGAGGTTTTCTTTGGATATTGTTATACTTAATTAACCACCGATAGAAATGCTAAATGCACAAGTGTGATCGCCATCGGTATTTACTGCCGCATCGCCGTCAAACCATACTAAGAACGAACATTTAATTGTCTGACCTGCATCAATCGTAATATCTGCGCTCGACATAGCATCTACAGTTACAGGTGCATAAGTATCACTCTTATTAGCACCTGCAATATAGTTGCCTTTTTCTACGGTTTTACCACCGTTATGCTTATAAGAGGTTCTGTTGACAAGTGCTATAGCTCCGTTATTCTCTTCGGTAAGAGGTTGATAGTAAAGAGCATAGCAAGCTTTTTCGAGTAATTCACCTTCACCATTGATAGTTGCTTTAACCTTCGCTTCGGCATCACCGTTGTTCTTTACCCAAAACTCTTTGACGATAAGGGTAGGAGTTGCCGTTGCCGTAACTTTATTTTGATTATCGACCAAAATCGAGAAAAGCTCGCCTTGTCCAAGAACTGTGCTAGTAGAAATCTCGTTTTTAAGCATAGACGGATTAATTACATTTGCAGCTTCGTCAAAAGTGATTTCAGTCAAATCACCAACAGTACTATTAGCGGATATCGTCAAGTTTGCACTACTTGCGGTAGATGCTTTATAATTAATCTTATTTACCGTAACATCACTGTTTGCAGAATACCAAGCAAACGTAGCGGTAGAGAGAGCGATGGCGACGATAACTACGAGCGCCAAGGTAGTGAATAGGGTTGTTTTTTTCATATTAATCTCCTTTTTTTATAATGCGGACGGCGACGTAAGTAAGTATTTGTCGTCCGAAGCGGAGCGCCTTACGGCACTCCTTGCGACCTTGTCATATCGTCTGTCTACCACCCCTTATCGCGCCGATGAAAAACGGCACCTATTAAGACAATAGGCGGACTATTAAGTACGTTAATAGTAACATAAGATAAGAATTTGTCAATAAAAATTAGAAAAATTTGAAGATTTTTGAAAGGCAAGTGTAAAAAAATCTAAAAATACCCCTAAAAACGGCACCTATTGTCTTAATAGGCGAAAAATAATTTTACTAAAATTTTATCGAAAGTTATCTACGGAAGTTATTGTTTTACGTTAATTGCCCTTCTGCCCTCTCCTTATGGGGCGGGTGGGCGGGGGACTTTCTACTAAATAATCCGTTTTTCGACAGAAGACGTTTTTTCGGGACAGAGATATCAGGTTATAATCGATATATGAGCAGAGTAATCGTAATCACTAGCGGAAAAGGCGGCGTCGGCAAGACTACCACGGTCGCGGGACTGGGCGTCGCGCTATCCGTCAATCATAAAGTCGTACTCGTAGACGCAGACGTAGGTCTCAACAATCTGGACGTTGCACTCAACGTGGAATCTTCTATCGTATTCGACCTCGGAGACGTAATAGAGGGCAGAGCACGACTTAATCAAGCACTGGTCAGAGATCCAATTCATCCGCAACTCTACGTACTGGCGTCGGGCAACGCTGTGAAAGACAACAAATTGACTCCGGAAGTCTTCAAGCAAGTGGTCAACGAACTGGAATCGGTCTTCGATTACGTACTTATAGACTGTCCCGCCGGGATCGAAGAAGGGTTTCGTCGCGCGGTGAGCGTAGCCAAGGAGTGCGTAATAGTAACGACGCCTCACGTATCCGCCATACGCGACGCGGACAAAGTTGCGGGAATGATAGCCGGATTCAATCTAAAGCTGGACGGACTGGTCATATGCAGGGTCAAGCCGTCTCTCGTACGCTCGGGAAAGACTATACACCCGAGAGAAATAGCGTCGCTGATGAGGTTACCTTTACTCGGGTATACTCTGGAAGACGACAGAATCGCCACGGTGGAAATAACCAGGCTTACTTCGGGTAAAAACATCCGCATATACGAGGATATAGCGTCGAAACTACTTCCCGAGGACGAAAGAAAATCCGCGCGCAAGTGGTACAGGAGGATATTCGGCAATGAATATAAAGCCGTCGGAAGTCGCTAAAAAGCGTCTCACGAGCATAATGACAAAAGACCGACTGGATCTGGACGACGACGCGATTAAAATGCTGAAGAGAGATCTTAAAGTCGCCCTACTGTCTTACTTCGAGTTTAATCCGGACAATCTACGTCTGGACGTCTATGTAGACGACAACAAAAAGTATCGCGTCGAAGTCTCTCTAATCGCGGACGGAATAATCCCCGTAAAGTCCGTCAAATAAAAAATTAAAAAAATTTTCAAAAAGTCTTGACAAGCCGTATTCGGCGTTATATAATTTAGCAGTCAAGTGGTTAGAGTGCTAGCAAAGCATAAAATCAATTGCAAATAAAAAGTTTTAGGAGGCATAGAAATGATGAGATTATTAAGTAACGGTTATTACGATCCGTTTTTCGACGATATTTTTTCGCCTATAGCAAGGGACCGCAAAGTAGACGGGCTGATGAAGACCGACGTAGAGGATCTGGGTGACGATTATCTGATGGAAATCGAGCTGCCCGGCGTAGCCAAAGAGAGTATCGGCGTGGAGTACGAGAAAGGTTATCTTACTATTTCCGTAGTGGAAAACAAAGAGACCGAGGAAAAAGTCAAGCGCAACTACGTAATGAAGGAGCGCAAAGCGCTCAATATGTCGAGGAGCTTCTACGTAGGCGAGATCGACGAGAACGACATCAAAGCCGAGATGAAGGACGGAATATTGTCCTTGACCGTCCCCAAAGAAGACAAGAAGAAACTCGAGACCAAGAAGAGAATCGAAATAATCTAATAAAAATGCGCCCGAGCGGGCGCGTTTTTATTAAAAAACTTATAATCGTATCGTTTTGTCGACTTCGACAAAACGATACTACTTAAAAACGATTATTTACGTTTAAGTCCCTTTTCTTCACAGACCATGGAGATGAGTTCCTTTGCGCGTTTTACGGCGAGCTTACTGTTGACCTTAAAAGAAAACGGAGTTTCGTTGATAGTCTTTTTGTAGCTGACGTCGACGTGGGGGTATTTTCCGAGGTCGGGGTCGGTGGGGTCGAGGGGAAGATAAATCTTAAGGCTCTTACCGGTGACGAAGATTCTGGCGATGAACTCGCAATGAGCTCTATAGGAGTCGCAACGCTTAGAGACTCTGGCGCTGACGGACTTATAAGAGAGCATATAATCTCTGAGTTCCGCGTAGCGAGCTTTAAGAATATCCGAAGCCATATCGTATTTTTCCTGATGGCTACGGACGATTTTTTTCTTTTTCTCGCCCTTTTCTCGGTTTTCTTTTGATATCGGTATATTTTCTACTATTTCTTCTACCGATTCTAGTTGATCAGCTGAGTCGTCGGACGCTTTTGCTTGCAATTGTCGGGCATCGTATTTTAGTTTGGCATTAGCGCAGGGACAAAGCTGTTGTTTGTTGCAAAAACCGCAATAATACAAATGGCCGCACATATCGTAGCCGGTCTTCTCGGACAGGGTCCATTTATCGACGTCCAAAATATGTTGCAATTCAAACACATCCATATTGTCTACCTCCGTTATTAATGATATGATATATACTTATAATAATTATAATTGGAATAATCCGTCCGAAACGAGTCGCGACATACCTTTGATGACGGCTAAACCGGGGTTGGGGACGGTGGTTACGGGGATGCCCAATTCTTGAGAAAGGAAGTCCTCGAGACCTCTCATTTCCGCTCCGCCGCCGAACAATTTAAGACCTTCCGCTCTTAAGGGGGCGACCAATCTGGCGGGGACCGTAGTCATGAGCGCCTGAATGGTATCCGAAGTCTTGAGGTACAGTTCTCTAATCGAGGGTCGGAACATTTCACTGGTGACGACGACGGACTTAATTCTGCCGTCGACGATATCTCTGCCGCTGACTTCCGCGGAAGACAAGTCGTCTTTTATAAGGGAAAGGACGCTCGTTTTTAATCTTTCTGCGGACGCTTTTGAGATTTTTAAGTTATATTTTTCATAGACGTAGTCGATTATTTTAGACGTAACGGCATTGCCTCCGAGGTTTAACGAGCAAGCGGAAACGATGCCGTCTTTTGCCACTACCGCCACTTCCAGACTACCGCCGCCGTAGATAGCGACGAGTGAGGTCTTATAATCGAGGGCAGGAAGAGTGGCGAGGACGCTTTCTACAAGCACGACGTCTCTATAACCGATTTTATTGAAAGTTTTTTCCAATTCATCCTGTTCCAGCGCGGTCAAAGCCGCCGAAGTGGCGACGTAGACTCTGGTTGCTTCGAAGACCGACTTGGTATGAAGGTCTCTGAAGAGTTGCTTAAGGATGAGCATTTGAGCTTCCGCATTAAGAAGGACGCCGTCGACGACGGGGGTGATGATTTCCGCGCCTTCCACGAAGCCGTTGTCGACGATAGAGCTACCGTAGGAGATAAGCTCCAGTCTACCTCTGTCGGAGGTAAACATACCGACGTTGGGCTGGCGCGTAAGGACGGAACCGCCCTCTAGGAGGGTGATATAACTTGTCCCGAGATCTACGAAAACGTCCTTCCGTCTATTCATCAGAGTATCTCCAGATTTTTATGGAAAGCTTTTCTGAAGTCCTGAAGAGCGTACATAGCGTCTTTTATCTCCAGAGTGACGTCGGCGCCGGTGGTCTCGGTCTTCATAATGACGGAGTCGCCGAGGACGTCGCACACTATACCGGTGATATTGCCGCCGGAGCTACGGTCGAAGCATTCCGCTATACGGACGATGACGGCGAGCTTTCTGATAGCGTCTATCTCGTCCTCGTTGAGGAGGGTAAGATAGGGGGCGAACTCGGACTGAGCCACCTCGAAGAGGTTTTTCTCGTGCATGCCGGCGACGATCGCGGCGATGATGATTTCTTTTTGAGAGACGCCGTAGAGGTTGCTGTTCATAATGAAGTAGCAAGAATGCTTATGATGGTCGTAGTAGCGATAGCTACCGCCGATATCGTGGAGCATAGAAGCTATTCTCAAAATCTTCACGTAAGGACGAGGGAGCTTATGGAGGACCTTAAGCTGTCTATAGAGCTGGAGAGAGAGGTTGAAGACGTGCTCGGCGTGTGGGATTTTGCAATCGAAGTAATTGAGCATGGTATAGATGCTGTGACCGAGGACGTCGGAGATGGGTTTCTCGTGAGTGGAGGGAACCGCGTAGCGGAACATAGCTCCTTCTCTCATACCCGCTCCGCCTATTATCAGCTCGGAGAAATTAGTCTCGGAGAGCATGGCGTCCATAATGGCGAGTGCGGAGGGGAAGATATCCGCTCTGGCGGAGGAGAGCCCTTTTATCTTGGCGGTCTTTTCTATCTCGAGGGTCCTTATCGTACTGAAGATGGAGTTAAACTCCGCGACGTCGATATGATAGTTGTGCGCCATATCGAGGGGATAACGCTTAAGACGGCGGGAGATTCTGCCCAAGTTACGCATAGAACCGCCTACGGCGATGAGCTGGACCTCGGGTTCGATATCTTTTAGCCAAGGAAGTTCTTCTTGAATTCTTTCTTTGACGTAAGCGACGATCTTTTTGGAACGTTCTTCGGGAGAGCACTGTTCTTGCTGGAATTTATCGGTAAGGGTAACCGCACCGAAGGGAAGCGTGTGCTCGTTGATGAGGACTCTGCGGTTGTAGTAGATAATCTTGGTACTACCGCCGCCGATGTCCACGATGAGACCTTTAGGGACGTCCATGGAATTGATGACGCCGGTATACACGAGGGTGGCTTCTTCCAGCTCCGAAAGGACCTGAAGTTTGATTCCCGTATAGTTATAGACGTCTTCTACGAATGCTTTTTGATTTTTCGCGGATCTGACCGCGGCGGTGCCGTAGGCGAAAACCTTGCTTACCTTATGGCTTTCGTACAGGGTCTTGAACATCTTGAGGGTCTTAATGGTCTGCTGTATTCTGATAGGACGCAAAAAACCGTCGATTTCCATATCCTGGGCAAGCCTTACCGGTTCTTTAAGCTCGTCGATGACGCGGAAATATCCGCCTTCCAGCACTTTAACGATGACGAGTCTCGCAGTGTTTGAGCCTAAATCGATAATTGCGATTTTTTCCATACGATGATTCTCCGTTTTTATTTATTAACGAGGACTTTTTTCAAGTGTGCGAATCTAGGAAGTCCGTCCTCGAGGGGAGCTTTCGACTCGCCCTGAATGAGGGGCAGAGCGTATTCGACAAACTGTTTGCCGACCATGGTACCGTTTTCGGTAATCCATTCTGCGGGGATCTTTTTCTCGGTGTTGGCAGCCATCTTGAGACCGACTACGCCGATTTTGCATTTATATTTACCGTTCTTATCGTAATCGCGCTTCAAGACGACCATTTTGTCGGTAGTGCCTCTGACCGCGTATTTAACGGCTGCCGAGCCGGAGCGGAAGGCTTCTTCCACGTCGACTTTGGACGCGAGGTGAGCACCGCAACGTTGCATGAGGGAGAACTCGATTCCTCGGGTCTTGGCGCCGAATTTTTCTTTACAGAGATTGGCGAGCATTTGACCGACGCCGCCGAGCTGGACGTGACCGAAGCTGTCTTTTGAGACGTTTTCGGACATCTTTTCGGCGATGAGGGTGCCGTTTTCGTCGGCGATGCCTTCGGATACGCATATCATGACCTTGCCGTTGTTTTCGTTGTACTTCTTCTCGACGTCGGCGAGGAATTTATCGACGGTGAAGGGGACCTCGGGGAGGTAGATGAGGTCGGGACCGAGACCTTTTTCCGCGGCGAGGGCGGAAGCGGCGGTCAACCAACCGGCGTGACGCCCCATAATCTCTACGACGGTTATCATGGGAGTGTCGTAGACGGTGGCGTCGAGCTTAAGCTCCATAACGCTGGTCGCGACGTACTTGGCGGCGGAAGCGTATCCGGGGCAGTGGTCGGTACCGTAGAGGTCGTTGTCGATGGTCTTGGGCACGCCCATGACTCTGCATTCCCAGCCGGACTTCTTCATAAACTTGGAAATCTTGTTACAAGTATCCATGGAATCGTTGCCGCCGTTATAGAAGAAGTAACGGATGTTGTACTTTTTGAAGACTTCGAGAAGTCTGTCGTAGTCGGTAGAATCCACTTTGGCGTCTTTCAGCTTATAGCGGACGGAACCGAGAGCGGACGAGGGGGTATTTTTGAGGAGCATAAGCTCTTTCATATCCTCCTGAGAGATATCGTAGAATTCCTCGTTGAGGACTCCTCTTATTCCGTGAGCCGCGCCGTAGACGGCGGTGATGTTTTCTTGTTTTAAGGCTTCTATAAACACGCCCGCGGCACTGCTGTTGATAACAGAAGAGGGACCGCCGGACTGACCGAATATCAATGCGCCTTTTAATTCTTTCATTTTTGCCTCCGTATGATGTGATATTATCGTTGTTGAGTTGTGATATAGTTACTTTCCGAGAGTTTCGGAAATTCTGTACAGTTCTTTATCGAAGTTCCTGGGGACTTCCAGGGCTTCCTTGACCGGCATGACGATCATTTCTCCGCCCTTGACGCCTACTACGTGAGCGCCGTGTTTGTTTTCCTGCAAAACTTCTACAGCCTTAGCTCCGCATCTGGCGGCGAGGACTCTGTCCGCCATGGTGGGGGCGCCGCCTCTCTGGATGTATCCGAGCTTAACGGTGTGCATAACGAGGGAGGGGTCTCTTGCTTCGCATTCTTTCTTAAACTGGTAGCAATCTCCCGCGCCCTCGGCGAGGATGACGATATTGGAAGTCTTGCCTTTAATCCTGTTGCGCTTCAATTCTCTGACCACTACGTCCATATCGAAAGGAATCTCGGGGACTAGGACGAATTCCGCGCCGCCTGCGAGACCTGCGTAGATGGCTATATCGCCGCAATGTCTGCCCATGACTTCTATGACGCAAGCGCGGTCGTGGCTATTCATCGTATCTCTGACGGAAGATACCGCGTTGAGAACGGTGTTGACGGCGGAATCGAAGCCTATGGTGAAGTCCGTATAGGACAAATCGTTGTCGATGGTGCCGGGGATACCGACGCAATCTATGCCGCAATCGTCGTAGAGAGCCTGCATGCCTCTGAACGAACCGTCGCCGCCGATGACGACGAGGCTGTCGATGCCGTACGCGGACAAGACGTCCGCAGCTTTTTTACGACCTTCAACGGTCGTAAATTCCTGAGATCTGGCGGTCTTGAGAATAGTGCCGCCTCTATGTACCGTATCGGAGACGGACCGACGGTCCATTTTCTCCAAGTTACCGTTGATGAGACCCAAGTAGCCTCTTTCTACCCCGTAGACCTCCATACCGTATGCCAGTGCAGAACGGACGACAGACCTTATAGCTGCGTTCATACCCGGGGAATCTCCACCTGACGTCAATACCGCAATTTTTTTCATTATTACTCCTTATAGCCGTTTCCTCTAATGAGGAAAACGCCTTGCCTGCGCATAGCGAGCGTGCGCAAGACAAATTTACACAATGTAATTATAACACAATAAAAAAAGCATTTCAAGTAGCAATAATAAAAAACAACGGAAAATTTTAGTAAAAGAGCCCACCCGATTTAGGAAAATTCAGCGGAAAAACGCGGTCGAATTAAAAAACAGCCGAAAACGGAAAGTATTTTTTTCTCGTCTGCTTATATAGGGACGTTTCCTTTCGGAATCCAAGCACCGATATTAACGTATACGCGCGCAAGCGTGCGCCGACACGCCCGTTATCATAAATAAAGCGCAACGGAAATACCGACGAAGATACGTTCCGTTGCGCAAGATACAAAAATACTGTTTACGGTTAAGTTTTAAGGAAGATTGGTATAGACGTTTTGGACGTCGTCGTTGTCTTCCAATACGTCGACGAGTTTTTCCACGCTGGCGATTTGAGACTCGGACACTTCCGCATAGTTGTCGGGAATCATATCGATATCTGCGGAGATTATCTCTATGCCACCCTTTTCGAGAGCTTCTCTTACCGCGCCGAGATCGGAGGGGGAAGTATAGATTTCATACACTTCGGATTCCGTTACGACGTCTTCCGCGCCCGCTTCCAGTGCCGCCATCATGACGGTTTCTTCGTCTCCCTGAGAGAGGTCTACGATGATGACGCCCTTTTTCTTAAACATATAGGACACGCAACCGGTCGCGCCCAGAGAGCCGCCGTGCTTGTCGAAAAGGTGCCTGATATCGCCCGCGGTACGATTTTTATTATCCGTAAGAGTGGTGACGATAACGGCGACGCCGCCGGGACCGTATCCCTCGTAGGTGAGTTCTTCGTAATTGACGTTAAGCCCTTCTCCGCTGGCTTTCTTGATACTGCGCTGGATATTATCGTTGGGCATATTGTTCTGTTTCGCCTTGGCGATGATATCTCTGAGTTTTGAATTGGTATCGGGATTGGGTCCGCCGTTTTTTACGGCGACGAGGATTTCCTTGCCGATTTTTGTAAAAATATTACTTCTGGCAGCATCCGATTTACCCTTTCTGGCTTGAATATTATGCCATTTGCTATGTCCTGACATGTTGACCTCCTAATGATTGATTGACGCCAAATACATCGCGATGCTTCCCGCGACGCCGGCGTTGAGTGATTCTATTCCGTCCGCGCGTATCGAAATAACTTCGTCGGCGGACTGTCTGAGTTTTTTTGAAATGCCCTTAGCCTCGTTGCCTACGGCGACGACGAATTTTTCGGGGAAAGTAAACTCCGAAATATCCTTACCGTGCATATCCGTTACGTACAGCGGATAATCGGCTATAAGGGACATTGTTTCGTCCGAGTCGGCTACGACGATATTCACCTTAAAAATCGCGCTCATGGAGCTACGGACGACCTTGGGGGAATATGCCTCGACGGAATCGGAAAAGATTACCGTATCGAAGCGAAACCCTGCCGCGCTACGAAGAAGCGTACCCGCATTGCCCGGGTCCTGAATACCGTCTAAAAGCAATATTCTGTTGCCTAAGCTACTATTACTGCAAGGTTTCTTAACCAGAGCCAATATACCCGACGGAGACGAGACGTCGGAGACGGACCTAAAGCACGCATCGTCCAAGATATAAACCTTGTCGGATCTAGACTCCGCGAGAGCGAGGAGCTCCGTTTCTCCGTCTCTGACGAAAACTTCTTCTATTAAAGAAGAGGGGGTCTCTTTGAAAAGCGTCTCCCCCTCTACCGTTAATACATCGTGCTCGTTACGAGTTTTTTTATACTGAGTTACGCTACGGACGAATTTAACTTTATTATTATCCTTGGATAACTTAGTAGTCATTAAAGACTGTTCTTAGCCTGCTCGCAAAGTGCGGAGAAAGCTTGAGGGTCGCTTACTGCGATATCGGCGAGGACCTTACGGTTGAGGTCGATGCCGGCGACTTTGAGACCGTGCATGAGGCGGGAGTAGCTGAGGTCGTTGAGACGAGCGGCGGCGTTGATACGAGCGATCCAGAGACCTCTCATGTCGCGCTTTTTAAGCTTTCTGCCGACGTAAGCATACTGACCGGACTTCATTACCTGTTGACGAGCAACGCGGTAAAGCTTGGACTTGGCACCGAAGTAGCCTTTTGCTCTCTTAAGTATGGTTCTTCTTTTTTTGACTGCATTGACAGCTCTTTTAATTCTCATTATTCTACCTCCTACTTCTGGCCGGAAATCATATTTCTAAGGGTGGCTTCCTGAGTCTTGTTGACCAGTGTGGCGTGTCTTAGGTTCATCTTTCTCTTGGAATTCTTTTTGTTAAGAATGTGGCTCTTGTTCTGCTTAAATCTTTTCAGGTGACCGTTGGCGGTAAGTCTGAAACGCTTTTTTGCACCACTATGGGATTTCATTTTAGGCATAGCTGTATTCTCCTTGTGTTGAATTTCTTATTTCTTTTGAGGTACGGGCGCAACGAATGCCGTAATGTTGCGTCCTTCCTGTACGGGCTGTTTTTCCACAATCGCGACGTCGACGATTTTTTCTAAGAAAGTCTTAATGACTTCCATACCGATCTCGGGATGCGCCAGCTGTCTGCCCTTCATTCTGACGACGATTTTGACCTTATTGCCGGCTTCTACGAATTCTCTCGTGCGCTTAGCCTTAACATTGATGTCGCCGATATCGATCGTGGGGGAGAGCTGAGTTTCCTTGACCTCGATGACTCGCTGATTTTTCTTTTGTTCTTTTTCTCTCTTGATGGCGTCGTAGCGATATTTGCCGTAATCCATCAATTTACAGACAGGGGGCGTAGCGCCGGGCGAAACTTTGACGAGGTCCAGACCTCTGTCCGAGGCGATTCTTCTGGCTTCCGCTAAGGGAAGGATGCCGAGCTGACCGTTTTCGTCAAGAAGACGTACCTCTCTGTCTCTAATCTGCTCGTTAATTTGTAGTTCCTTAAACAAGCAACGTTCCTCCATAAAAAAATGAGATGCGCAATAACAGAATACGCATCTCTAAAAACTTATAAAATACGGTTTTTAACCTTTTCGCCGAGGCGTGAGGTGAGAATTGCTCTGCTTTGCCCTAATATATTACTTTATATAAGGATATCCCGTCAAGCGATTTTTTTAAATTATTTTCTGGAAATCGCTTTTTTTGCTTTTTCTACGATATCTTTTGCCGTGAGGTGATAGACCTCTTTTAGATAAGGGGTCTTACCTACTTCGCCGAGCTTGTCGTAATTGCCGATCGCTTCCACGGGGGCGGGGTAATTCTCGGCGAGAGCTTCCGTGACAGCCGAGCGAAGACCGCCGTAGACGGAGTGATTTTCGCAAGTAACCGCACAACCGGTCTTACGGACGGATTTCACGATACCTTCCACGTCGAGAGGTTTAATCGTATGAACGTTGACGACTTCAGCGTCGATGCCTTCTTCCGCAAGGAAACCTGCCGCGGCATAAGCTTCCACAACTTCTATACCCGAGGCGAAGAGCGTTACGTCCTTGCCCTCCTTAATGACGTCGACTTTACCGATAACGGCTTTGTAGTCGTCGTTGTGGAGTGCGGGGAGGACCTTCCTTTCCATACGGAGGTAGACCATACCGGGATAATCGATGATTTGGTCGAAAGCGGTGGCAAGCTCGATAGAATCGGACGGCTCGAAGATGAGAACGTCGGGGAAAGATCTCAACATCGCGATATCTTCGAAGGTCATATGGGTACCGCCGTTGAGTTCCGCGGTGATTCCGGGAGACGTGCCTACTATGACGACTTTTTCTTTGTTATACGCGACGGATACCGCGATCTGGTCGGCTACTCTTCTGGATACGAAGGGGGCGAAAGAGAATATGAAGGGAATATAGCCGTAAGAAGAAAGTCCTGCCGCGAGGGAGGTCATATTCTGCTCGGCTATACCGCATTCTATAATCCTGTCGGGGTATTTTTCTCTGAGATACATAGTCCCCATACTGGCGGCGAGGTCGGCGTCGAGGATTACGACGCGATTATCTTTTGCCATTCTCTCGTCGAGGAGAGACGCCAGAGTCTTGCGAAGTTCTATATTTTCATATTTATTATTCATTTTCACCCAGCTCCTTTAACGCGATATTCAGCATTTCTTCGTTAATGACCATATGGTGGCATTTATGTTTTTTACCGGCGGAAATGGATACGCCGTGGCCTTTTTCGGTCTTAAGTATAACCGCCTTGGGTTGCTCGGAAGAGGACGCTTTCAGACTCTCGACGACTTCTACTATGGCGTCGGGGTCGTGACCGTCGACGGATACCGTTTCCCAGCCGAATTCCGCGAATTTTTTGTGAAGGTCTTCCACGTTACAGACGTCCTTGGTCTCGCCGTCGATCTGCGCGCCGTTGTCGTCGATGAAAGCCACGAGATTGGAGAGCTTATGCTGAGCGGCGAAAAGCGCGCCTTCCCAGACCTGTCCTTCCTGGCATTCTCCGTCGCCCACGAGGGTATAAACGGTAGCGCCGTCGTTTTTCAATTTAGAACCGAGGGCTACGCCGCACGCTACGGAGAAGCCTTGACCGAGAGATCCCGTGGAGAAGTCTACGCCGGCAACTTTTTTATTGCAGTGAGACGGGAAGTGAGTACCGTTCTTATTGATAGTGGCGATCATTTCCTCTTTATCTATAAAACCGGTTTCCGCGAGAGCGGAGTATAGACCGATGCCTATATGACCTTTAGATACGACGAGGCGATCTCTTCCTTCTTTTTGCGGGTCGGAAGGATCGACGTTCATTAATTTGCCGTACAGTGCCGCGAGGACGTCCGCGGAAGACATACAACCGCCTTCGTGTCCGCCGCCACCGCCGACGTTATAGATAGCCTTGACTATATCGGCTCTGATTCCGGATGCTAGAAGTTTTAAATCCATTAACGTACTCCTTATAATTATTGAGTTATTTTTTCATCGATTTCTTTCTTAATGAGAGCGTAGAACTCGTCCACCGTCATGGTTCCGAGGTCGCCGTTCTTTCTGGAGCGGACCGCTATGACGCCCTGCTCTTTTTCCTTATCTCCTATGATAATCATATAGGGAATCTTATCCATCTGAGCTTCTCTGATTTTATAACCGATTTTTTCCGATCTGATATCGCACTCGGCGCGGAGACCTTTTAAGCGAAGTTGGTCTTTAAGGTTCTTGGCGTCGGACTCGGTTCTTTCGGTCAAAGAGAGCACTCTGACCTGCTCGGGAGCCATCCATACAGGGAGAGCGCCTGCATATTTTTCGATAAGGAGCGCAATCGTCCTTTCGTAGCAACCGAGAGAAGAACGGTGGATGATGTAGGGACGGACGCGGTCGCCGTTTTCGTCGACGTAAGACATATCGAAGCGTTCCGCAAGGAACATATCGACTTGAATGGTGATGAGGGTGTCTTCCTTGCCGTAGACGTTCTTAATCTGGATGTCGAGTTTAGGTCCGTAGAAGGCGGCTTCGTCTATACCGGTGACGTAGTCCACGCCGAGGTCGTTGAGGATACGTTCCATTTCGCCTTCCGCGTAAGCCCACTTCTCGGGGTCGTTGATGTATTTATCGGTATTATTGGGGTCCCAGCGAGAGAATCTGTAAGTGACGTCTTTATCGATGCCGATACATTTAAGGACGTATTTGGCAAGGTCGAGACATCCCGAGAATTCTTGCTCGAGCTGAGAGGGCATACAAATGATATGACCTTCCGAGAGGGTGAACTGGCGGAGTCTGATAAGACCGTGCATCTCGCCGGAAGCCTCGTTACGGAAAAGGGTCGAAGTCTCGCCGTAACGCTTAGGCAGGTCTCTATAGGACTTCATTCCGTTGTTATATACGGTGTACTGGAAGGGACAAGTCATGGGACGGAGAGCAAACGTTTCGTCGCCGGACTGGAATACGAACATACCGTCCTGATAGTGATCCCAGTGACCTGAAATCTGATAAAGTTGCTTTTTGGCCATATAGGGGGTCTTGGTCAGAATATAACCTCTTCTCTCCTCTTCGTCTTCTATGAAGCGGTTGAGTATCTGGAAGAGTTTGGCGCCCTTGGGCATAAGGAGGGAGAGTCCCTGACCGATATTCTCGTCGGTCATGAAGTAGCCGAGTTCTCTACCCAGCTTATTGTGGTCTCTCTTCTTGGCTTCTTCCTGCTGCTTGACGTACTCCTCTAGCTCGGACTTCTTGTTGAAAGAGGTACCGTAGATACGGGTAAGCATCTTATTGTTCTCGTCGCCTCTCCAATAAGCACCGGTGACGGAAGTCAGCTTAAATGCTTTTATAAAAGAAGTGGACGGAAGGTGAGGACCTGCGCAGAGGTCGACGTACTCTCCCTGACGATAAAAGGAAATTTCTTCTCCGTCGGGGATGGACTCGATGAGCTCCTTTTTATAAGGCTCGTCCTTCATCTGTTTTAGAGCGTCCTTTTTAGAAAGAGAAAATCTCTCCAGCTTAAGGTTCTGTTTAACGATCTTCTTCATCTCGTCTTCTATTGCGGCGAGAGCCGAAGAATCGATGGGGGTCTTGAAATCGAAGTCGTAATAGAAACCGTTCTGAATGGCGGGACCTATTGCCAACTTGGCAGTGGGATAGATACGCTTGACTGCCTGAGCGAGCACGTGCGACGTAGTGTGTCTGTAGACTTTTTTACCTTCGTCGTCCTTCCAGGTAAGAATTTCTACGGTAGCGTCCTTGTCGAGGGTGGAGGAAAGGTCGACGACCGTGCCGTCCACTTTACCTGCAAGAGCCACTCTTGCGAGGTCCGGCGAGATGCTCTCGGCGATTTCTTTAAGAGAAACGCCTTCCGAATATTCTCTTGTTTCGTCGCGCAACGTAACTTTAATCATAATAATGCCTCTCTGTGAATTTTTATATAGAATAATTTTATTATAAAAGCATACGTATGTCAAGAAAAGCGAATTGAAAAAGCGCGCCTAATTATCGGCGCGCTCGGGCTGAAAGCGTTTTTCGGTTACACGCGAGGTCTCGTAGGGGTTATAACGCCGTCGTCGTCGACCTGTAGATGCTCGGTAACGAGAGGAGCGTCGTAGGATACGGTAACGGTGGCGACGTTGTCAGAATCGACCGTCGCGCTGCCGATCGCTTCTCCGAAGAAATTGCCGACCGCGGAGGAAAATCCGTAGTCGTCTTTAACGACGTCGGTCAACGTTCCGAGAAGAGTATTGCCTTTAAAAGAGGTGTTTTTCAAAACTCCAGCTCCGTAGGAAAACCTTGCCGCGGAGGAATATATTCCGCTACCCGACGCGATTAAGGAAGACTCGCAGGAAGATATCGTAGCGACGTTATCGTAAACGGGAGAAAAGTCGCCGTAAAAGTACCCTGCTATTCCGCCGAGGTTGACAACGGTCCTTTTCGAAGAGCCGCCGAGAGCTTTAAGAGACGACACGACGCCGTACGCGTCGACGGAGTTAATCGTCGCGTTATAAGCGGACCCGACGACTCCTCCTACGTCTATTCTGTCGGAAAAACCTAACGAAAAATCGTAACTTTCCACGGACGATTCCGACAAAGAGCATCCGGAAGCTACGGAAGCGATACCTCCTACGGAGACTTTATCCGCGTTGACTTCCGCGAAAAATTCCGTTACGGAAGACGACGTCACTATAGTCTCGGAAGAAGAATCGGAAATTGCCAATATACCGCCTGCGTAAAGCTCTTTTCTGTACATTTCTCTACCCGTAAGCTCGTCGAGCCTATAATCGGAGGCATCCACCCTCATCGAGACGGACGTATCGACGACGGAGACTTTTCCGCCGGAAACGCCTATCAAGCCGCCTACGTACTGGACGTTGTCCGAGGAATATCTCGGGTCGGGTTCGTCGTCAACGTAATATTCTCTGAGCGTCATAGAGGGGGACGCGGAAAACTTGACGGTGACGTTGTCTATCGTGACGTTGTCGACGGCGTATCCTATAAGCGACGCAATGACGGTTTTTTCCGTAGCCAACTTAACGCTGTCGGCGACGTTAAATTCCAACGTGAGATTTTTTACGGTGAAATCTTCGGCATAACCGAAAAAGGCGATTATCGACAAGTCGTCTTTTTCTTTAACCGTCAAAGATATCTTTTTTTCGTTGCCGTCGAGAACGCCTCTCGCCGGATAATTTTTATCAGTATTGAGAGGGGTAAAGTCGTCCGAAACTATATCGTCTGTCAGTGTGAACACCGCGTCGTCTAATAGTCCTTCCGACGGATAAAAGTCGAGGTCGGAGAGCTCCGAGACGGATTTGTTTCTTAGCGGAAGCGTTTCGTCGCACGCGGACATACTCGCTACGGCGAGAAGCAGAACGAATATGAAAACCAACGACTTGACAAGGGACTTTTTCACGACGGATATTTTATACGCATTTCTCTATAAAGTCAAGGAAGTCTTTATAGACCTCGGTCTTATTCGTTTCGTTAAGAATCTCGTGACGAGCACCGTCGTAGACCTTGTAAGAGGCGTCGAGTCCGGCGTCTTTATAAGTGAAGTAGAGGCGTTGGGCGTTTTTCGCCTTATCGGAGACGGGGTCTTCCGATCCTACGGCAATGAGAATGGGGAAATCTTTACGTATCGACGAGAGTCTGTCTTCCGAATACAACTTATGCACGCCTCCGAAGAACGATTTATAAAAACCGTAGCTCATCGTTACGCCGCAATCGGGGTCCGCCTCGTATTTTCTGACGACTTCCGCATCGCGAGAGAGCCAATTGAAGGGGGACTCTTCGGGGAAAGCTTCCGAATAGGCGCCGAAGCTCATCTTTTCTATCAGTTTAGCGGGCTTATCGGCGTCGTTAAACAAAGAAAGGACGTTGACTATGGCAAGTCCCGCCGCCATAAGGGGCGTCTTCATATAAGACGTACCCGAGAGGATGACTCCGGCATATTCCGCGCTGTATCTTTCGATAGTCGCCTGAGAAAGAAACGAGCCGTAGCTGTGACCGAGTAAAACGACGGGAAGTCCCTCGTAGGTCGCCTTGACGTAATCGACGATAGTTTTTTTATCCTGGACGGACTGACTGAAGCTGTCGCCCTGTACGAGACCCGTCTTGGGGGTACTGTGGCGATGACCTCTCTCGTCCTCTCCTATCACTATGAATCCCGCTTCGTTGAGATACGCGGCGAAGTCGTCGTATCTGGATATATGCTCCGCCATACCGTGGGATATCTGCACGACTCCTCTGGGGGCGGCGACGTCGTCGTGAATACGGACGTAGAGTTTTTTACCGTCGAAGGTATCGAAATAAAGTTCTTTCATAATTCACCTCATAAATATTTTAACGTAGCTATAGCTACATAATTACCGTCTGTCCGTAAGGGCTAATTTGACAGCTTTGTGCCACCCGTCGAGGCACGCCTCGATGTCCTTTTTGTCCATAGTGCGGTTGAAGGTCTTCTGAATCTCGTTGATATGACGGATGTCGTCGTAATCGCGGAACGCGCCCGTAGAGAGACCTGCGAGATATACAGCCCCCAGAGCGGTCGATTCTATGCTGGCAGGGCGTTGTAATTCACACCCGAGAAGGTCTGCCTGAAACTGCATAAGGAAGTCGTTTTTACTGGCTCCGCCGTCGACGCGAAGAGTCTTCAAATCGATACCGCTGTCGGACTCCATTGCCTCGAAGATATCTTTAGCGGAATACGCAATCGACTCGAGAGTGGCGCGCACGATGTGATTTTTGTTGGCGCCGCGAGTAAGTCCCGTGATGATTCCGCGGGCGTTCATATCCCAATAAGGGGCGCCGAGTCCCGTGAAGGCGGGGACCACGTAGACGCCCTCGGTATCTTTGACGGCGAGAGCGCATTTTTCGGAGTCCTCGGAATTCTTAATGAAACCGAGCTGGTCCCTAAGCCACTGGACGGAAGCGCCGGCGTTATACACGGAGCCTTCCAGCGCGTACGTTATCTGACCGTCGACGCCCCAGGCTATAGTGGTGAGGAGGCGATTTTTCGATTTCATCGGAACGGAGCCTGTGTTCATAAGAATAAAGCAACCCGTGCCGTAGGTGTTTTTAGCCTCGCCGCGGTTGAAGCAACACTGACCGAACAATGCGGACTGCTGGTCTCCGGCGATGCCCGATATCGGAATGGACTGCTCGAAAATTTTTGCACTGCCCACGACGCCCGAGGACATCACGACGCCCGGAAGAATATGCTTGGGAATATCGAAATAGCCGAGGAGTTCTTCGTCCCACTCGAGGGTATGGATATTGAAGAGCATCGTTCTGGAAGCATTGGTGACGTCTGTGACGAAGGTTTCGCCGTCGGTCAGTTTATAAATAAGCCAGGCGTCTATGGTACCGACCATAAGATAACCGTCGTCGGCGAGTTGTCTGGCACCGTCGACGTTGTCGAGTATCCAGGCGATTTTACTGCCCGAGAAATATGCGTCGGGGATGAGACCTGTCTTCTCCGTAATGATTTTTTTCTGAGTGACTGAGAGGGTCTCTTCTATCATCTTGGCGGTACGGCGGCACTGCCAGACGATGGCGTTGCAGATAGGCTCGCCCGTCCGTCTGTCCCAGGCGACTACGGTCTCGCGCTGATTGGTTATGCCTATACCGTACACCTGGGAAAACTTAAATCCGGGGACCGCGCCGCAAGCCTCGACGAGTGTGGCAAACTGAGCGTTCCAGATCTCCGTGGCGTTGTGCTCTACCCAGCCTTCGTGAGGGAATATTTGTTCGAAGGGACGGTTCTTCACAGCCACTATTTTTTGAGTTAAAGTATCGTAGATAAGCGTACGACAAGAGGTCGTGCCCTCGTCGAGTGCTATAATATAACGTTTTTGCATAACAAACTCCCGAGAAATAATATATGTACTTAAATTATAATATAATTTATTTCTGAAATCAATATGTAATATCTTGTCGAAAAAATTTCTCTACATAGACTCTTCCTCTATTCTTCTCGATTATTCGACCCGACAAGTATATAAAGGGCGTTTTTGCTCAAGCTAAGTTTAACGGGAGCGAAATGGAAGCAATAATTCTTGCGGGCGGCAAGGGGACGAGGTTATCGCCTCTTACGGACAATCTGCCGAAACCGCTGGTAAAAATCATCGACAAGCCCGTCATCGAGGTGATTATCGCCAAACTGAGGTCTATAGGAATAACGGATATACGGATAACGGTGTCTCATATGTGGGAGAAAATCGTATCCGCGCTCGGAGACGGGCAGAGGCTGGGCGTAAACATACGTTATCACGTAGAAGAGGTTCCGCTCGGGACCGCGGGCGGAGTTAAAAAAGCCTCCGAAGACGTCGAGGGGGATTTTTTGGTCGTCTCGGGGGACGCGTTTTTTGATCTGGATCTGGAAAAGGCTATACGATATCACGAAAAAACTCAATCGTTGTTCACGCTGGTGGCGAAAAGCATAGACGATCCCGATGGGCTGGGGGTAATGGAAATCGACGATGAGGGTATCGTGAAAAAATTTATCGAAAAGCCGACCGAAAAGCTCGGGCGGAGTCTAATTAACACAGGGATATACGTTGTATCCAAGCCCGTTATGAGTCTGGTGCCCGAGGGAGCGTACGACTTCGGGCGAGATCTTATCCCCAGACTGGAGGGGATATGCCGAGCGTATGTATCGAGCGGATATTGGTCGGATATAGGGACGCTCGAAAGCTATTATTATGCCAATTATGTGGCGGCTAAGAGACGTGCGGCTAGAGGATAGAGGGTATTTCGTACAAGCTGTCCACTATATAATCGGGGCGGAGGTCTTCTTTTAAGAGTTCTTTATCGAAATTAAACCACACCGTTGTAAGTCCCGCCCTTTTACCGCCCTCGATATCGGCGGTCTGAGAATCGCCTATGAGGGCGATTTCTTCCTTGCTATAGCCGCAATCGTCGATAATCGCGCGGAAAAATTCGATTTTAGGTTTTTGCACGCCGAGAAGTTCCGACGTATAGACGGCGTCTATATAGTCTATCATACCTGCTTGACGGAGTCTGGAGACCTGCTGGGTCTGCTGGGCATTGGAAGCGACGAAAACTTTATATTTGGAATGTAGATATTTAAGCGTTTCCACGGCACCGTCGACGGGTTCTGCAAGATAAAAGAGCTTTTTTCTGAATTCCGATTCGAATTCGGCGCCGTCCATATCGAGGTCGAGGCGAGAAAAGATACGATCGAAGCGAATAGCGTACAGCTCGTCCTTGGTGATGATGCCTTTCTCGTGGCGACGCCAAAGGTCGTCGTTGATTGACTTAAAAACCTTAAAATACTCTTCCTTATACTCGATGCCGTTGTCGCTCATTATTTCGGCGACGGCGCGTGAGGCGCATTTGTTAAAATCGAGAAGAGTATTGTCGACGTCTATAAAAATCGCTTTTATCATTATAAAGTCGCTATGGCGGGGAGAATATCCTCGGGGTAATACAGGACGAAGTCGGGCTTGACGTCGGCGCCGAGATTGTTAAGGACGCCGTCACGAGACCAACCAGCCAAAACGGACGTGGCGGAAGCGTTGCGCGCGAACAATATATCGTAGCGACTGTCGCCGACGATGACGGTTTCTTCCGCACTACGACCGAGAGAGGAAAGGACTTGTTGCGCAAGGCGGGGGTCGGGTTTGATATAATCGCTTTCGCCGTTGGCGAAAATACTATCGAACAAGTGCGCAATGCCGAATTTCTCCAGTCCCGCTACGGTACTGCCGCGTCTTCTGGCGGTGACTATGGCTAAAGTATAGCCGTGAGACTTGAGTTCCTCGAGTGCGTGCGGCATTCCGTCGAAGACGGTGATATAATCAAAGAAAATTTCGTCGTGATGTTTTCTATATTCGGTAACGATTTCATCGGGATCGAGGTCGGGGGCATACTCGGAGCACAGCTGAGCTGCGTCGTTTTCCAAAACGCCTCCGAGCGTATCTATTATCCTAGACTCGGGGATATCCACACCGTATAGAGAAAAAGCGTACTTGAAGCATTCTATAATAACGGGATCGGTGTTAATCAACGTCCCGTCGAAGTCGAACAGTACAGTAGTAATTTTTTTCATAAGCATATACTCCGTATAACCATAGATATAAATCATTATATCATCGATAGAGGATAAAATAAACCAAACGTCGATATTATTTTATAAATCTTATTCCGATAAAATGCTTGCAAAGGGAAAAAAGTTATGATATTATTATCAAGCAAATGAGCTGTGCCCTCATAGTCAAGCGGTTAAGACGTTGGCCTCTCACGCCGAAGTCAGGGGTTCGATTCCCCTTGAGGGTACCAA
>CAZTFQ010000003.1:32564-144639 GCA_964613035.1 uncultured Christensenellaceae bacterium
TCGATTTTCGGGAGTAACAACTAATAGTAATAGTGAATTTTCTTAAAGCAAATATCGTTACGAGTCGATCTGAGCCGAAGTAGCCTCTTCCTCCTCCTTTTCCTTTTCGGCAAGCCTTTTTTCCATCTCTTCTTTGGCTTCGATTTCAATGTGATATTCTTCAAACGTCAAATATTTTTCCCAAATTTCGTCTTTAACACCATCATTAAAATAATAATTCAATGACGGACACAGATCTGCATGAGGAACACCATAATCATTAAGTATATGATATACATAATCCTCATATGTCCAGGTTTCTCCGTAAATATCCACAACCATTTCTTTACTGCTCTGCCAAACCTGCATTTCTTCCCCCTCGAACAACGTTGTCGGATATATCATATACATGCCAAGCTCGTTTCTTTTCATGTTTTCATGATAAAGCAGATTGTTTTCTCTGTAATAGTTCATGTTTTCCACCGATCCGTTTTTCATGATCATCGACATTTCGAGATGTAGTTTTTCACCTTCTTTATTTTCCAGATCACAAACAATATATTCTCTTTCATCTCCGGCATATACTGCATCTCGTTTTCCCGCGCCGCTATAATTGCTTACGGTGTATTCGCTTATATCGTTCGATGTGAAGAAATCCGCATATCTTGAGTCTTGTTGCAAGCACGAAATTATAGTTTCGTTCATATAGAATTTGAAATCTTCGATATGAAAATAGTTCGATTCCGTCATCTTGAGATTGATTGGATGATAATATGATGCGTCGCCACTAACGCCATCCAACAAATCCCCTATGGTTTTTGCCCCGGGAACAGCAATAAAATATTCAACGCTATCTCCGTCGGCATTTTCACCGACAACATAAAAATATCCGCCTTCTTTTGTCCCATTATTCCATCCATAACCGCTTGACGTGAATTTAGTCACATACTCATTGGTCATATAGCCGTAATAAACCTCGGGGGTTTTTGAGAGATTAAAGCGATTTTTGAAGTAATAATAAAAATCATACTCCTTTTGCCCCCATTTGATTTTGCATTGTTTCAATCCCAAGTTGAGTCTGAGAGGTTCGGAATCACCGTACACAACGCCTTTATACGTCCCGCCCAATGCTGTACATTCAACATATCGAGCGTCAATCGGAATTTCGTGATAGCTCAACGCGCTTCTGTTGACGACAATTCCTTCCTCGTCTCCGTTGCCGAACGTAAATTTATATGCACTGGCATTTTTTGTTCCGTTCACACCGTACATTGTAGGCATAATTTGAAAGCCGTTTGGAATTTCCAGTTGAACAACCTCTACCTCGGGCTCAGGCTCAGGTTCCGGAGTGGGCTCCGGTGTAGGTTCCGGTTCCGGAGTAGGCTCGGGGTCGGGGGTCGGTTCGGGTTCCGGCTCGGGCTCGGGCTCGGGCGTAGGGGCAGGAGTAGGCTCCGGTTCCGGCGTAGGTTCCGGGTCGGGGATAGGTTCGGGAGACGGTTCCGGGTCGGGAGTCGGGTCGGCGGGAGTATCTTCTCCCGGGTCGGATATCGGAGGATCTGTATCAGGCGTCGAGGGGTCATTATTAAAATGACTATACACAATATAAGCACCGACGCTCAATATCGCGACGCACACGACTATCGCGATTAAGCCGTAAATCTTTTTTTTACGCGAGTCCATTGTTTTACGCTCCTTTTCCTATACGCATTATGGCGCATAAGCGATATTTATTTCGAATACGAATTATATCAAAAAAATTATATTAAGTCTTTTAAGACTTGTCAAGTACAAAACTACTTAAATACGATATTCTAAGTGTATGTTCAAAGATGTGTTGAAAGAGTTGAGGACGGCTCAAGGTCTGAGTCAATACGAGTTAGCCAAGCTATTACAAGTGAGTCAGTCAGCGGTTGCCAAATGGGAGCTCGGGAAAACAGAGCCGACCGCTTCAGCTCTCGTCTGTACGGCAAGATATTTCAAAGTCAGCACGGACTATCTACTAGGGCTGGAAGACGAATTCGGGAATAACACAGATAAATTTTAATTTAATCTAATTATAAAAAACGACGATTTTTTTTAAGAAGTCGTCGTTTTTTACTATGCATTTTAATTTTCATCGCCGTCGAACGTACGGTCTTATCAGCCTCTCTCCGCGGTGTATCGGAATGGGATATCTTTAAGGGCTTCTTTTAGGGTACGGTCGAGGTCGGCAAGGTCTACTTTCAAGTCAAAGGGGATAAGTACGTCGAAGGTATAGACGCCGTCTTTTTGTTCAAAGTCGTGGCAAGACAGCTCGGGGTTAAACTCGCACAGGGCTTGACGGACTCTGTTGCGGACGGAGACCGATTCCGAGTCGGCGGTTTCCACGGGGTCTATATGGATGGTAAGCGAAACGCCGCAACGGTCGAGGACTTCTCTTTCTACGGAGTCGGCGATATCGTGGGCTTGTTTTAAGCCGAGGGTATCGTACATCTCGACGTGGGCGGAGGCGACGTGGCTTTTTTCACCGTAATCGTGGACGAAGAGGTGATGGACGGAGAGAATTTCTTCTCTGGATTTAATGATAGCCATGACTTCTCTGACCGTATCGGGGTCGCATTTTTTACCGATGGCGAGGTCTATAGCGGATCGGAGTTGTCCGGCGCCTCCGACGATGACCATAACGGCGATGACGAGACCGAAGATACCGTCCAAATCGGGGAAAAACTGACCTACGAGGGCTACCGAGGTGAGGAGTGCGTCCTGCAAGCTGTCCGCCACCGACGCGGAGACCGCAACCGACTTCATCGATCTGCCTATTAAGAAATAAAACGCCGCGAGAATCAGTTTAGCGGCGATAGCCGCGCCCATTATCGCCACTGCCGTCGAGCTGTAGACGTGAGGCGAGGGGGAGACGATCTCTTCTATAGAAGATACTGCGAATTCCGCTCCCGCCATCATAACGACCACGGATATGACGACGCCCACAACGTACTCGAGTCTTCTGTGACCGAAGGGATGGTCTCTGTCGGGGGACTTGGAAGACAATTTGAATCCTACCGCCGTACCCAGCGAGCAACAAGCGTCGCCCAGGTTGTTGACGGCGTCCGCGGTAACCGAGACGGAGCCCGTTATGATACCCATAGCGAGCTTAACGCCGCCCAAAACGGAATTGACTATAATCCCTACTATTCCTACTAAAACACCTCTGTCCGAACGTTTTACTTTACTCATAGTAATTAATTCCTTTTCGTCTAAACGCCTTAATAATCGAAAACCGTCGGTTATAAACCGCTCGAGACGGTTATATCGTATAATATGAAAAAAATTCCGTTTTGTGTTTTGTTGATCGTTGTTACTATTTCTCTGGTAGCGTGCGTGAGCGTTACGGAGAAAGTTACTCCTTACGTCGATTATATAGAAGACGGGCTGGCGACGGCTACCGTCGACGGATACGCGGTAGAATGGATTGTCGGAGCGAGCGAGGGGGAAAGGTTCGGGCAGATAAGGCTGTATCCGCTTAACGACGAGGGGATAAAGAAGAACGTTTCGCTGACGGCGGAGGGTGTGACCTACGAGATGAAAAAGTCCGACAAGAGATACGCTCTCGAATGCAAAACCGCGTCGGGGTCTATTCCGGAGGTCGCTACTCTGACTATAGACGGGGCGGAACTTATTATCGAGCCTATAGTCTCTAATGAACCTATAAGCGCGGAGAAGGCTCTCGAAACGGCTATAGAGCATTTTTCGTCCGATCTGAAAGGCGTCCTTAACGAAACGTCGCCTTCTCTTACGGGGAAGGTAAAAATCGTCGTGGACAGACTGGGAAAATTGCCGTACTATTACTACGTATCGTTCCGCTCCGACAAAATCAAACTGGCGTGTATGATCGATCCCGGGAGCGGCATGGTAGTCGCGTCCGAGAAACGTTAGTTATTTTCTTCTATTTTTTTAATCATAGCCACTCTGCCCGCGTGTCTGCCTCCTGCGAACTCTGCGTCGAGAAAAGCTTTTACGATTTCTTTAGCGGTGGCTTCGTCGGTAATTCTGCCGCCTATGGCGATCATATTGGCGTCGTTGTGTTCTCTCGTGAGACGGGCGCAATCGGGAGTGGTGACGTGGCCGCAACGGATACCCTTAAACTTATTGGCGGCTATCGACATACCTATGCCGGTACCGCATAGAAGGATGCCGAGATCCGTTTCGCCGTCGAGTATCGACTTGGCTGCGAGGGTCGCATATATCGGATAATCGACCGATTCTGTGGTGAAAGTGCCGTAATCGACGTAAGTGTCGCCGTGCTCGAGGACAGCGTCTATGACGGCTTGTTTTAAGTTGATGCCGCCGTGGTCGCAAGCAATGGCTATTTTCATAATCAATCTCCTATAATTTTTCCTGCGGAAGACTTAATGATTCTGTTGAGGATGGATTTTCCTACGCCTTGTTCTTCCGGGTATTCTATCAAAATAACGTCGAAATTCTTTTCCGAATCGCGAAGGGCGGAATAGATATTACGTTCGAACTCTATCAAATCGGCGCCCAAATCCACGCCTTTTCCGAACTCCTCGAAAAACTTCGTACGCGCCAAGACGGCTACCTCAGAATCCGGGTGAGCGGCTATGAAATCGTGTGCCGCCGCGGTGCTTTTAACGAGATAGCAAGGCACGGTGGGGGCGTAGTGCTTATATTTCATTCCGGGAGCTTCCGCTACTTTTATTTCTCCCTTAAATGTTTTCACTTCCGGGAGAACTTCAAGGAGCATTTCTTCCGTTATCGCGCCCGGGCGCAAGATGACGGGAACTTCTTTAGTGAGGTCTAAGACGGTCGATTCTATACCTACGCGGCAATTGCCGCCGTCGATAATCATGGGGATTTTTCCGTCCATATCTTCCAATACGTCCATAGCTCTGGAGGGAGAGACTCTGGAGGAAGTGTTAGCCGAAGGGGCGGCTACGCCTATGCCGACCTTCTTCAGAAGTTCGAGAGTAACGGGATGATCGGGGATACGCACGCCGACGGTCTCGAGTCCGGCGGTTACCTCGTAAGGGACCTCGGGACGCTTGGGGAGAATCAAGGTCAAAGGTCCCGGGGAAAATCTGGAAAAGAGCAATTCTGCCCTATCGTCCACGACGGAAGCGACGCTTCTGACTCCGTCCATATCGGCGACGTGGACTATGAGGGGGTTGTCGGAGGGGCGACCTTTGGCTATAAAAATCTTTTTTACAGCGTCGACGTCGGTCGAGACGGCGCCGAGACCGTAGACGGTCTCCGTGGGGAAAGCGACCAGCTCGCCTTGTTTCAAAAGGTCCGCAGCCGCGTCGATATCGTTTTTAGAAGCAAGAATCGTTTTCATTTCAGTACGTATATTTCATCGTGGTTGTCCACGCGTTTTATGACGGTGGTTTTTACGAAACGACCGTCCGTTAAGAATTCCTCGAACACTTGAATGGAGTCCGCGCAATAATCTATGAGAGGGGTCGAGCCGTCGGTGTTGGAGAAGAGCGCGTAGACGTACTCGTCGTCGGATCCGTCCTTAAGCACTCTGGTGACGTAACAGCCGTTGTGTAGGGCGTAGACGTTGTCGGAAAGGGACGACGCTTTTCCCGAGGAGTCTATACGATAATAGTACGCTTTGCCTGCCGTTACGTCCCATTTGGCGGCGGTGGCGTATCCTCCGAAGAAGGGAGTCAGCTCGTCGTATTCGAAGCCGACGACCTGCTTAAAATCGCCTTTGACGTACTTATAGGCGCCCTTTTTATATCCCGTCACGGAGTCTATAAGGAGATTGCTCTCGCCTGCTATCAAGAATCCGTCGTGATAGACGTAAGACTTATAGACGTATCTTTCGCTAACCGTCGAATTATCTGAGACGGTGGCGTTGACGCCTGCGGAAACGGTTATTTTTCCGTTCTTCGAGTGGACTATCGAATCTATGACGAGGACGTCGGAGAAGTCGAGGCTATAAGTTTCCAGACCGATACCGTCAACGTCGACTACGGGCATGGTGGCGTCCTCTACGACGATTTTTTTACTCAAATCGGTATTGTCGTAGATAATGAAAGAGAGTGTGGCGAGTTTTTTATCCTCGTCGGCCACCAAAGGAGAATCGAGATAAGGTTGCCAATAAGTATAGACTATGGAATAATTATCCGACACTGTTGCGGCGGTGGAGTAATAAGGGTATTGATAAATCGGGTTGTCGCCGAGGTCCTCCGAAGTGACGGGGAGATTGTTGTTGTAATAATCGGCTAGATAACGCATCTCGGAATCGTTGTATTTGTTGACGACCTCATAGGGAAAAACGTTGGCGTTGTTATAACGGATGAAAGATCCCGCTATAGATATGCGGTCGCTCTCCATAAGAACGTACGAATTGTAGCCGAAGGGGGATTCCGAGGAAGTTATTCTTAGATTGTAGCTCTCGAAACTTTCCGAACAAAAGACGGCTTTTTTCCTTAAAAAGGCACCGTTACCGAGATAGTAAGTGGCGACTTCGACGTTTTTGGAAGCCGATGAAGAGACCGAAGCGAGAAGCGCGGTAATCTCGGATTCTTTATACGGAGAATAAGTCGAAACGGGCGTGAGGACGGCACCTTCTTCCGCTCCGGAGAGCTTATAGTAATGAATTGTGAGATAAGTGCCGTAAGTCTTGCTGTAATCGTCGTAGCGGACGAGGTAATCGTCGTAAATTTCATAGGCGGTGAGATAGGACGATCCGCTGATTTTGAAGGCGAGTTTCATTCCGCTCTCGTCGTAGCTGTAAAACGTGTGATAAGTAGCTCCTTTAAGAACCGCATCCGTTTTGACGGGATTGTCGATATCCTGAAGAAGGCATATATAATCCCCTACCGTCTTAATCGGCATAGAGGACTCGTCGACGACCTTAACGCCGTTGAGCGTCGTCGTAGGGACGTAATAGACGAAAGGAACTATATCGAGAGCGACTTCCCTTCCGTCGGCGGTCTCGGACAATGCGTAAGCGCCTAGAGCCGATGTTAAAGAGCCCGACGTCGTGGCAGACTTGACGGCGACAACGTATTTTTCCGTAACGTCGGCGAAGTCATAGGAGTGATATTCCGTGGAAGAAGAAATCGACGGGTCTATGACGATACCGTCTTTACCCAATAAGCCGTAGGAATACAGGGAGCTGTTTTCGATAGGTTTTTTAACGGAATAATAGTCGGAAGAAAATCTGGTCGAGACGGTCACGTCGTCGGGGAGGACGGCGACGAGCTCCGCATAAGAATACGCTTCGGTCGAAGAAAAAGAATCGAAGTAATCCAAAGCGCTCCCGCCGTCGCAGGCGGCAAGAGCCATCGAAAAACAAATCGAAAAAACAATCGTCAAAAGAAGCGCAATAATTCTTTTCATAGATACAAGTATAAATATAGGGAGAAAAAAAGTCAATTATAAGCGTCGGATTAAGCCGAGCGAGGGCGTATAAAGGAGATATAGGCGCATAAAATGGAATATGGCGTCATTCAAAAGAGCTATCGCTTTAACCGCGTCTCTGGGCGTAATAATAATCGTCTCCGCGTTGATGGAATATTTTTGCACGCCGTACAGCGAATGGTTTCTGTTGCTAAAGCTACCAAAAATCTTTGTTAACGACGTTTTTCACAACATATTGTTTTTTCTGTTTTATATACTGGAAGCGTGGGTATTGTCGGGTATAATACTATACGGGTCTACTGCGGAGAAGGTAATATTCTCCGCTCACGTCGTATCGATGGTGCTGGCGACCGGGGCGCTGTTCTCCTTAAAAAGCATAGAATGGTCACTGGTCGCGACAGTAACCGGCACGATACTGTCGGTAACGGGAAGTTTTCTAAACAAAAAGAGCCCTATTGCCGCGGCTCTTATTGCTTGTATTTGCATATATCTACTGGGGACGGAAGTAATGCTGTTATTCCTTAATCGCGTCTGAGGGAAGCTTAACGATGGCTTTCATAGGGCATTTTTCGGCGCATTTATAACAACCGACGCACTTGGAGTAATCGAAAACGGGAAGATTGTCCACCATAGTTATGGCGCCGTTTTCGCAGGCTTTGGCACAGAGACCGCAACCGATACAGCCTTTTTCGCAAATAGAGCGGACGTCTTTTCCTCTGTCGCGATTGGAACAGGCAACGTAGACGGGTGCCGAAGCGGGGATACGCTTAATGAGTTTTTTCGGACACGATTGGGCACAGAGACCGCACTTGACGCACTTGGAGCGGTCGATTTTAGGATAACCGTCCTTGGGGTCGACTTCTATGGCGTGATAAGCGCACTGGATGCTGCATTTTCCCATTCCCACGCAACCCCAGACGCATGCTTTCCTACCGCCGGCAAGCATATCCACGGTAGCGCAGTCGCCGTAGCCCATATAGGAATATTTATCCTGACAGGCGTTGCCTCCGGCGCAGGCTACTATCATTATTTCTTCTTCTCCTTCTACCGTTTCGCCGACTATTTCACCGATTTTACGAGCCTTTTCTTTAGTCGTGACGGGACACGTGTCGGGGCGTGCTCTGCCTTCCACTATCGCTTTTGCCAGGTCTGCGCATCCTGCGTAGCCGCAGGCTCCGCAATTGGCACCGGCGAGGAGTTTTTCTACCTGACCTATTCTGACGTCTTCTTTTATCGCGAGTTTTTTAGAAACGAAAGCGATAAGAATGCCGAAAATCAACGCCAGTCCCGTAAGGATGGCTACGGGGATGATTATTTTCAAAACGTCTATTGCTATAATCATAATTCACCTCAAACGAAGCTCATTCCGGAAAATGCCGAAAAAGCGAGTGCCATTATACCTGCGGTAATAAGGGTGAGGGGGAAACCTCTGAAGCTCTCGGGGATATCGGATCTGACGAGGCGTTCTCTTATGCCTGCCATTAATACGATCGCGAGAGTAAAGCCGACTCCGGAAAAGACGCCGTTGAGGAATGCTGCAAAGATGTTGGCTTCCTGCAGAGTGGTGTTCATTATAGCCACGCCTAGCACGGCGCAGTTGGTGGTGATGAGGGGCAGATAAACGCCGAGCGCGGAGTATAGTCCCGGGGAAAAGCGCTTAATGACGATTTCCACCAACTGGACGAGAGCGGCTATGACGAGGATAAATACAATAGTCTGTAAAAAAGTTATGTCGAGGGCTACTAGGGCGAGGTTGATGACGTAGGTTATAAGGGAAGCTATGCCCATTACGAAGATAACCGCGAACCCCATACCGAGGGCGGTGTCGATTTTTCTGGAGACGCCGAGGAACGGACAGATACCCAAGAACTGATTGAGGACGAAGTTGTTGACGAAAACGGCTTCTATAATAAGAATGAAGTATGCTAAACCGCTCATATCAGCCCTCCTTTTCTTCCGACAAGGCGGAAGTCATCTGTTCTTGCATAAACTTTCTCATACGTTTTTCTTCTATTCTTTTCAAAACGGCGTCGACTACTTTATTGAAGAGGACCATCATAAAGCCGTAGACGAAGAATCCGCCTGCGGGGAGGATGAATACGGTCATCGCGTAATCGGACGCACCTGGGATAGCCATACCGAAGAAGGACAGGGATCCTAAAAATTCTCTGACTATACCTATAATCGTAAGCGACATCGTGAAGCCGAGACCTATTCCGAGACCGTCGCAGAAGCTGTCTATAACCGTGTTGCTGGAAGCGAAGGCTTCCGCTCTGGCGAGGATGATACAATTGACGACGATGAGAGATATATACAGCCCGAGCGTATCGTAGATATCGGGCATCATATATTTAAGAACCATCTCCACGACCGTGACGAAAGTCGCTATCAAGACGACGTAGCACGGGATGCGGACCTTGTCGGGGATGATTTTTCTTAAAAGAGAAACGATGACGTTGCTGCAAATCAGCACGAACGTGGTCGCGAGTCCCATATAGACGCCGTTGAGAGCGGACGTCGTGACGGCAAGCGTGGGACAAGTACCCAGTACCAATCTGAACGTGGGATTGTTGGCTACGATGCCGTTGGTTATAAGGGAGAGCTTATCGGATTTTTTGTTAATCATTGGCAATCTCCTTTTCGAAATAAACCGAAGTCGCCGTAAGAATATAATTGACGCCGCGAGAGGTTTTTGAAGCGCCCGTAACGGCGTCCAGCTCGTACAGATTCTTATTGACGAGTTTTTCCGAAGTGAAGTCGAGGTACGATTTACCTATCGCGGAGTCGAGGTGCGACTGTTCTAGGACTTTCGAACCTATACCGGGGGTTTCGCTAGAAGAATAGCTCTTGACAGCGGCGATAGTGCCGTCTCGGTTATAGAGGACGAAGAGCGCCAGTCCCGATTTATATCCCTTGGTCGTAGAGGCTACCATACCGATTTTGCCGTCCGTGAACGCGCAGACGTTGACGATATCGGTGGAGTCGAGGTCTTGATAATCGGACAAATCGAACGTCCTAGAAGAATCGACTTCCGCATCGGAATAGAGTTTAGTCACCTTCTCGCGGAAAAGCTCCTCGTCGCTTTTATGAACAAGCACGTAGACTACGGAGAGTATGAGCGCGGATATAAGCGCGATAACGGTGAGCACCAGCACGACTTTTACGCTGTCGCGATCGACTTTCAGCTTAGGCATTCTCGGCTCTCCTTGCTTTCTTTTCTTTTTTCTTACCGAACGGCTTGGTGATAATATATTTATCGATAAACGGCGTGGTGAGGTTCATAAGCAATATCGCGAACGAGGCGCCCTCCGGGTATCCGCCGTATTTTCTGATAAGAATCGTAAAGAAGCCGACGCCTATGGCGAAGATAATTCTGCCTATATCGGTATTGGGTGTGGTGGCGTAGTCGGTCGCCATGAAGAACGCGCCGAAAAGCAGTCCGCCGGAGAGTATCATCGGTAGGATATAAGCGACGTCTCCGTAAAAAATAAGAGTAAACAGAGTCGCGGAAGCGATTACCGCTACGGGGACTTTCCAGTCGATGACTTTAAGTACGACGAGGAAAATTCCGCCTATAAGAATAGCCAGCGCGGAGACCTCGCCGATACTTCCGCCCATATTGCCGAGGAACATATCGAGGAGATTAAGGCTATCGAGAGAGCCTTCCGGGATAGCTCCGCCCAGAGGAGTCGCGGAAGTAATCGAGTCTATATTGTGACCTACGCCCTTAAAATACGCGAACATGGCTTCCGAAAAGCCTTGAGACCAATCTACGGGGCGAGCGTATTTACTCATAGCGGAAGAAAACGAGAGGAGCAGGAAAATTCTGGCGGTCCCTGCGGGGTTGGCGAAGTTCTTTCCTATTCCGCCGAAGAGCATTTTAACGACGATTATGGCAAAAAACGCGCCTATAACGGGAATATAGAGGGGTAAAACGGGAGGCAGGCACAATGCGAGAATAAGACCCGTAACGGCGGCGGAGCCGTCGGAAACGGTGACGTCCTGTTTTGCCAGTTTATTATAAAGAAATTCCGCTAAAATCGCGCTACCTACGGACAGGGCGGTAATTACCAACGGATATGCGCCGTAAAAATAAACCGAAGCGATAAGGGACGGCATCAGCGCGACGATCACCGCTATCATAATTTTTTTCGTAGTCCAGCCGCTACCTACGTGAGGGCTGGGAGAAACGAGGAGATTTTTCATCGGGCTAAATATTCCTTTCTTTAATTATCTTTTTAGACAGCTTAATCGATTGGACGAGGGGTCGTTTTGCGGGGCAATTATAGGCGCAGGAGCCGCATTCTATGCAGAGCATGGCGCCGTACGACTTGGCTTTTTCGTACTCGCCCGCAAGCGAATAAGCGTCAATATACATCGGCATGAGACCCATGGGGCACGCAGAGGCGCAACGGGCGCAATTGATACACTGACCGTACTCCTCGCTGCGGGCGTCGTTTTCTCTTAAAAACAGTATACTCGAGGTGCCTTTAGCCACGGCTACTTCCAGATGGACCTGAGCAATGCCCATCATAGGACCGCCCGAGACGACTTTGGCGAAGTCCGCCGCTCCGACGTAGTCTGCAAGCGCGCGATACGGAGTGCCGACCTTGACGATGAGATTTTTCGGAGAAGCGACGGCTCTTCCGGATATGGTCATCATACGCTCGTAAGAAGTTTTCCCGAGAACTACGGCTTCATAGACCGTATATGCGGTAGTTATGTTGACGACTACCTTGCCGACGTCGGCGGGCAGACCGCCTTCCGGGACGATCTCGCCGGTGAGGGCGTAGACGAGTTGTTTTTCTCCGCCTTGAGGGTACTTGGTGCGGAGAGGGACTACTTCTATACCGTCGGAAGCATAACGGCGAAGGGATTCTATGCCCTTTTTCTTGTTATCTTCCACTCCTATTATCGCTCTGTCGACAGAGAGAGCTTTCATTAAAATTCTTATGCCCTTGACGATATTTTCCGCGGACTCGAGCATAAGGCGATAATCGCAAGTTATGTAGGGCTCGCACTCGGCGCCGTTGATAATCAACGTATCTACGGAAGTCTTGGGGCGGAGTTTTATACTCAAAGGAAAAGTCGCGCCGCCCATACCGACCACGCCGGCTTCTTCCACTCTGTCGATGATTTCGTCCTTAGAGGGGTTATCGAGAGACGGAAGACGAATTTCTTCATAGAGGCGGTCGTTTTCTATGACTATATGACGAGCCTTGCCTCCGGAAGAAGTGTCTTTAAGGACAATATCCTTGACGATACCCGAGACGGACGCATGGATATTGGCAGAAAACGGAGAGCTCTTCTCGGCGATTTTTTGTCCCATAAGGACTCTGTCGCCTACCGAAACTATCGGGGTCGCGGGAGAGCCGATATGTTGTTGGACGGGAATATACAATAAATCGGGTGCGGGAAAAACCTCGGACGTCAAATTCATAGTGAGCTCTTTATTGCCCTTGGGATGAACGCCGTGTCGGAAAGTTTTACTGAATATAGACATACCTATAACACCTTATATAGATAAAATATATCTACACTATAACATAGAGGACGGCGCTTGTAAAGATTAAAAAAGTGAAATATTCTTTAACTCGTAACCGCACCAAAGAGAAAAGAGTGCCTTTTTCGGGCACTCTTTTCTATCTTTCGATTTTGAAATTCGATCGATTAGTCTTCAAACTCCGAGCGGTCTTTTTTATTGACGGCGGCGTTGTCGACTTTTTGTTGTTTGAGAGCGACTTCGTCTTTTCTCTCGGGGGCAACGTTGCTCTCTACCTTATTCTTCTTAACGTATTTTTTCTTAAATACTTTAATCATATAGATGATGAGAGCCGCGACCAACAGGAAGGAGATTACGGACGAAGAGAGGATGAGCCACTCTTGACTGCCCCAGCCGGAGGACTCGGAATCGTCGTCGTCATCGTCGGCGTCGGTGTCATCGTCGGTGTCGGCGGTCATTTCCGCATATGCGGAGGAACCGTTCTTATAGCCGTCCTTATCGGAGGTCTCCAGTTCTTTAAGAGCGTCTGCCTGAGCGGTGTACTCGTCTTCGTCTATCTCGACGATAGAGACTTTATCGACAACGAGGAGACCCGTCATCAGACCGGAGTTGCCGTCCGCGTCGAGAGAGCCGCTACCGAGAGTGAAGCGCATTACTGCGGACTTGGACTCGCCGGAATCGTTCTTGACGTACATGGTGTAGAGCTTGTAACCGTTGTTGTCGTCGGTCTTTTCTTCTTCGCCCTGAATACGGATAGAAGTGTAGTTTTTGGAAGAGGAGGACTCGTAGAGTCTGAATTCCGCATACTTGCCTTCTGCCGTAAGAGCCTTGGCGTAGAAGCTGACCGCGTAGTACTTACCGTCTTCCAAGGTCTTGGAAGTGGACTGAGTGTACTGAGCGTTGGCTTTGAAGTTGGCGAGCATCATAACATTGTCGCCGAAACCTACGAGGTAAGATCTGAGCGCGTCGAGGGAGTCGATGTGAGCGTCCTTATAGTACTGCTGATCTCTGATATCTTCTTTCTCGGAATCGTATTTATCGTCGGAAGAGGAGATGAAGTACGAGAAGTCGTCCTCGTCGGTCATATCCTTCTGGGCGTATATTCCGTAAGCGCGAGCGCTGTTGGAAGAATCGATATCCTTATCGCCGGAATCCATCTTCTGGGTATAATCTCCGCCGGTGTTGCCGAGAGCGTTCTTGGCGTCGTCGTTGTGGATATCGAAGGAATCCGTGAAGTAGTCGAGAGCTACGTAGGCGAAATCGTTGGAGTAATTGACCTTCTGCTCGGTCGCGTCGTACTTGTTGAGGTGCGCGGAATCTTCTTCGTAAGACTTAAGATCCGCGCCGTCCTTGGCGGTGACGTAGGCGTTGTATTCGTCCTCGGTCAGTTCGGTTACCGCGACGTCGTCGAAGAGGACTATGCCGTGGGAGTATTCCTTGTTGCCTTCGGGGTTGCCGAGGTAGAGTCCGAATTTAACCTTAGAATCGGTGAAGCCGACCTTGATTATAATACGATACTGGACCCATTCTCCCTCTGTATCGATGCCGTTGAAGCCTTCGAAGTTGCCGTTGAATACGCCGGACTTGTTGGAGAGGACGATGGAAGCTTTGGCTCCGCCGATTGTCTTGACCCAGAAGGAAACGACGTATCTGTTGCCTGCGGAGAGGGACTTATCGCTGGAGGTGTAACCTACGATGGTGTCGACGTCGGAAGCGAGCATTAAGAGGTTGCTGTATTTACCGTTGATCGTGCGATAGCTGTCGGTGCTGTAACCGTAGCTCCAGACGCCGTTATTTTTCTCTTCTGCGGGACGATTGTAACCGTTGACGCCCTCTTTAGGATAGACGTTATCGAAGCCGTCGGAGAGGCTGCCTAAGACGCTCTTGTCGAAAGTTTCGTAATTAACGATACCGGAATAGACATTGCCTGCGTTGTAAGAGGCGGAGCCTTTTGAGGGGGCGTTAACTTTATCCTCGGCACTGATTGCGACTATTTCTTTATATTCTGCGATAATATCGCTCTTCTTGACGATATAGCTGTTATAGTTGTCGCCGGAGAGGTATTGAGCCGCTTTGAAATCGATCGAAGCGTAGTCGGAAGGAGCGTATTTAGACTGAGAGTAACCTTCTATGGCTTCTACGGACGCCTTGGGTACGGCTCTTACGAAGTAAGTACCGTCGACGAAGGAGACCAATTTATAAGTATAGGTCATAACGCCTTCGGATTCGGAATAATTGCCGGAAACGGTCGTTACGTAATACTTATCGGTATCGTTCTTGCCCTTTTCTACGAACCAGACTTCGTAATCGTAATAGTTCTTTTCTTCCTCTTCTACCTTATTGGTCCAGGTCAGAGCGAGTTCTTCTCTGGATTTAAGGTCGGGAATATATATATTATTGTCGCCTATTTTATATTGCTCGTAAGCTTCCGGTACGGCGGCACCGAAATCGAACGTCTCGGTAGTCGCGTATTGATAGGTATAAGCGGAATCGGTCGTATTGGGTATTTCGACTTCATGACTGTCTTTGACAAACTTAACCTGATCCGCGTAGTAGAGAATGACGTTGGTGAGATCGCCGAGGTTAACGATATCCTTGCCTTCAGAGTGATTAACTTTGTCGGCTCCAAGAGTGGTCTTGCCGAGAGATACGTAGTCGGAATTGAAAGAAACGGTGGGCTTGGTGAGAGTGTTTTGGTAAGAAGCTTCTACCTTAGTCCAGCCGGTGTTGGGGGTGCCGATGCCTACGAGATCGCCTTTATCGTTGTAGGCGGATTCCAGACCGTAATTCTTCTTGTTGTCGTCCTCGGTATCGTCGTAATCGATATCGGTGAATCTGCCGTTGGTCAGGAAGCCGTCGGTGTAATAATCGTAAGAGAACGAATAGGAATTGACGTTTTCACCCTTATTCTCGCTCTTATACTCGGTATAGGAGACTTCCGAGAAGGTGGCTGCGGTGAAGTAAACGGAACCCTTGGCGTGAGTGGAAGGCGAATAAGCGTCGCCGGAGCCGAAGAGGTACTGGAGCGCAACCTTATTAGTATCCTGCGCGCCCGATATATAGAATACATATTCTGTCCACTCGTCTGCGCTCTCAATCGAAGAGAAGCTCTTGAGGGAGGTGTAGGAACCGCGTTTTTGCTCGGAGAGCTCGTCCCAAGATATCAATTGGAGAGTTCCTTTGCCGTAGTTGTCCTCGGACGTCTTGACGGAAACGGAAAGTCTGTAGTACTTATTGGGGTGGATGAGGGCGACGTTGTTATCGCTGTTAAACTTGGCGAAAGTGAGGATGGATACGGAGTAATCGGAGTGATTGAGCTCGATCACTTTGAAGGTCTTGTCGTCGATAACGATGCCTTCTCCTTCCGTCGGAGCGGATACGGAAGCGGAAACGCTGCTTTCTTCATAGAGATCCGCGCCGTACTCGAGGGTGAATCCGTACTCGTCGAATTCTTTAACCTCTTTCGTGAGACCGTAGATATCGTACTCGTCTCCGTCAAAGGAAGAGAGTTGCTCGTATACGGAAGCATCGACGGGGGTATTGTCTCTGGTTACGACGACGTCGCTTATCATAAGACCGCCCATCGTAAGAGTATCGGTCCCGCTGAGTCCTTGACCGAGCCAGAACTCGAGACCGAGTTCACGGTCGCCGAGGGCGTTACCTTTGATTCGGAACGTCACTTGGTTCCAGTTGCCCGCGGAGAAAGTCGGGAGACCTACGGAGCCGAGAGCGACTTGATATTTGGACGAGGACGTGCTGTCCGCGGCGTAGTAGTATTCTTTCTCGGTGGGGAAAGTCGCGATACCGTCGTAGCTATCCCAGAGAGCCTTAATCTCGTCGGAAATAGCTTCGTCGGCGGCTATTGCGGCTTTATATTCCGCAAGATATGCTTTAAGCTCGTTGACGTAAGAATTAAGAACGAAATTTTGGGAATCGGTCTTGACGGTGACGTCGTTAAGACTTACGAAAGCATTATAGGAGTCTATATTATCGTTGAAGTATTCTATTTGATCGAGAGCGGTGTTGACCTCGGACAGAGACAGTCCGCTAGTGGTTTTTCCTCCGACTTTAAGAGCCTGCCAGGAGTAAGCATAGACGGTGATCGTGTAATAACCGTTTTGTTCGATCGTGTAAGAATTGTTGGTTTTGTAACCGACGCCGGAGGGCTGATAGTTGTAGATAGTGAGAGCATTGGTGTCGGTGTAGCCGGTGTAGAGTTCCTTAAGCGCGTGGTTGTCGAAGTTGCCGTCCGCGTCGTAGAAGTCCTTATAGGGGAACGCAACCCAGTCGGCATAGAGCTTGGCGCTGTTGAGGGCGCCATAGGTATCGGTGTAAGAACCGTTGCCGTTTTCGTCCTGACTATAAGACCAGACCTTGGAGTAATCGAAGATGCCGTAAGGAAGGTAGGACGAAGAAGAGTAATAAGGAAGCTGAGACGAGGAATAGTTGGAAGACTTCTCGACGCCTTTCATAACGGTATACGCGGAGGGGTTGCCCACTCTGGCGGTGTAATAATAGTTGTAGGAAGAGGTCGAGGAAGAAGACGAGCTATAGGAATAGACGCCGTATTTCTCGAGCGTGGCGAAGTCGACGAGGTCTACGAAGTGGTGAGTTCCGTCGATATCGAAGGAATAGTTGGCGGAAGTGTTGCCGGCGGTAACTTTTCCGTTGATCGCTTCAACTGTCTGCGAGTAAACGTCGCCGTTGCTTTGTTCTTCCACTACCACGTTGTCGAAGAGTACGAGACCTGTGGTAAGTTTTTTATTGACGGTGCCGCCCTGAACGTAAGAGGTGCCGTGACCCATCCAGAGTTGAATACCGATGGTGGAGTCGGACTCGGTATTGGCGCGGATGTCGACGGTGATCGTTTTCCATTCGCCGTAAGTATTGACGGCGTCGACTCTGTTGTAGACGTAGCTGTTGGAAGAGCTGTCGGTGATTATGATGTAGGCGCCCTTTTCTTCATCGAGGTCGTCGGTGGGTCTGGTGACGATTTCGCCGTTGGAATCCATCAAGAGGGTGAGGACGTCGATAGAGAGTCTGTAGTACTTGCCTGCCTTAAGGGAGACCGAATTGGAGTAATAGTACGAAGACGAGCTGTAAGTCTTGGTCCCGGAGAGGTCGGAAGCGATCATGAGGGCGTTGTTGTCGTCGGAGGCGTAGTCGTTGCTATTGCCGGATACGTCGTGACCGCCGAAAGACGCGCTTTTGTCGGAGGGCTCGTTGCCATAGACGGCGGTGTTGATAAGATCCGCCCACTTGGAGAGGTCTACGACGCCCTGAACCATCGAAAAGCTGGTGGTGGCGTTGACCTTACCGTCGCTGTCGGAGTAGACCGCGCTGCCGGTACGGGAGGTCCAACCGGTGACGGTGTCTTTTTTGACGTACTTACCGGTAGAGGAATTGTACGCAGCCGAGAAAGCGCCGTTGGACACGGGATTGTCTTTATCCGCCGAAATAATTTCTTTGGAACCGTCGATCTCGGTAGACGAATCCTTGTCGTCGGTGAGGCCGGGATCGGTGCATGCGACAAACGTCATCGTGAGAATGACGAGAAGCATTACGAGTAAAACAAAGTAGATGCGTTTAGTTTTCATTTTGACTCCTGTATTTTTTGCGTTGACCGCATTATTTCTCAATTCAGCCTTTCAGCCTTGCTCTATGCGTATACGCGCGCATTTGAG
Organism: uncultured Christensenellaceae bacterium; assembly: GCA_964613035.1. Taxonomy (GTDB): domain Bacteria; phylum Bacillota; class Clostridia; order Christensenellales; family DTU072; genus CAVIQK01. Next base: position 51,102 of record CAZTFQ010000003.1, read on the forward strand.
CATAACTAGTCAAATACTATCATATCGTCCGACAAATATCAACTGAAATAATCAAAAAAAACAAAATTTTTCCAAATCTTCACAGCGAGAAAAAGTTTCTCTTAAAGTTTATAAAATTTACACTCGACGAAACCGAACGCTTCCGAGTAGTCCGAAGTGAGCAACAACACGGCGGTTGTCGCGGCGGCGGCGTTGACGGCGTCGACGAAACGCTCGTACAAGTCGGGGGCAAGAGTTGCTTTCAAGTCGGTATAGACGGAGACTCCGTCGGAAGGCGACATCAAAAGCGCTAGCGCGAGACGATGTTTTTTATCCTCGTCGAGGGAGGAAACCTTAGCGGAAAGAATCTGCTTGTTAAGACCGAAAACGGTCAACCATTCTTCCAGAATTTCATCGTATTTTTTTATCTGAAGTGTCTCTGCTACCACTCTGTTGTCGTCGGGATGGAGGCTGTTGACGAGAGTATCGAAAAAGCGTATTTTTCCGTGGAATTTTTTATTATATTCCTCTCTGTACATCGAGGTTACGTTCTCACCTTCCAGGAGGATTTCGCCCGACCTCAGATTGATGAAAGACGGCAAAGTGCGCTTAATGACTCTGGAGACGTACTCGAGGTCGTCTTCCTGTGCGGAAACGACGGTCACGCCGCCTCTTTTGACGTAAATTCTGGGGGTATTGAGGACGTATCTGCGAGACTCCTTGTCGAAGAGACACACGGATAAAATCTGAAGGACGTTGTCTTCCGTAAGGGCGTCGTAATTGCCGTTGTAGAGTTCTCCTTCATATGACTGAATTTTCGTCCTGAGGGGATAGAGCGATTCTCTACGAGCGTCGAGAGTGGCAATCTCTCTGTTGACGTAATCGAGGCGGGCTTTTTCCGATTTGAGCTCGTCCTTGACCGCGGCGATTTTTTCACGGACGCGCTTATCTCTCTCCTCGTACTCGTCCAAAATGTTTTTTTGACGGTTTTTTGTCGCCAGCTCTATCTCGCGGAGTTCTCTGTCGTGACGCGCGAGAGCCAGTTCTCTGTCGCGAGCAAGAAGTTCGTTTTCCTTTTCTATAACCGCCTGCTCTTCTCTGTACCTGGCAAGCTCTTCCTTTTCTTTATCGAGACGAGCCTGCTCGCTTTTAGCCGAAGCGAAGTCCGCCGCGTCCTGTTGCAAGGCGCGCTTAAGGGCATTGCGGGCGTCTTTTAAGATATCTAGCTCCGCGAGGACTTGTTTTTTAGATTCCTCAATGCTCTCCAAGAGCTTTTTACGCTCTCTGTCGGTCGAGGGGACCGTAGCGTCGAACTGCCACCAAAACGGCACGCCTGAAGAGGTGAGAATTTCTCTCATCGTCAGACTCTTTTGGGAAGAGGTGCCCTCTTTACGTTCCGTTACGTTGCTCTGATTTTTCGCCATACGCGATTATTTTATCACACTTTACGACGATTTACAAGAAGCAAAGCGCAATTTAATTTCGGAATATCGTTCTTAATGCGCGGAGAGGGCGGATAATATCTCGGATACGATCTTTTCGTTGATTTTTTCGGGGCTCATCGGTCGGGGAGACGGAAGTCGGAGGGACTTTTTCACGGCGTCGGCAAGCGTGGTCGGGGTAAGGTCCTTCTGTTCCAGCGGATACACGTAGCCTCGTGCGGCGAAAGATCGGGCGTTCTGTTGCTGATCGCCGCGTGAATGAGAACCTCTGGGGAGAGGAACCGCGACGGTACGCTTACCCATGGCTGCTAGCTCGAAAAGCGTATTGGCGCCCGCTCTGGAAACGACGACGTCGGACAATGCGAAGATATCGAAAATGTCGTCGGCATATTCTATTCCGCGATAATGCTCGGCGGAAGTTTCGGGGCAGGCGCCTTTTCCTGTGACGTGGATGATTTCATATTCGGCGAGTAACGGAAGAGCTTCTACGATTGCTCTGTTGAGGGTCTCCGAGCCCTGACTGCCGCCCACAACCGTAACGACGGGCATATCCGAAACGCCGTAACGGGCTTTTGCCCTACTTTTATCGGCGGTTAAAATCTCTTGCCTGACGGGGTTGCCGACGAACGTTCCGCCGGCAGTCTCGGGAAAAGACGTCAAAACTTTAGTCGCGAATCCCGATACGAGCTTGTTAGCCAGTCCCAAAGAATAATCGGACTCGTGGACGACGATGGGAACGGACAACTTCTTGGCGGCAAGCGCCGCAGGTAGAGACGCGTAGCCGCCTTTCATAAAAACGACATCCGCGGAAAAGCTTTTCAAAATATCGATCGAAGCGGAAATTCCCCGTGATAATTGAAACGGGAGTCGGACGTTTTTTAATAAATCTCCGCGAGAAAACGGAGCGGATTCCACTGCGAAAAATGGAATATCGCATTCTTCGACCAGCTTTTTGTCAAGAGGCTTGTCTATACCGATGAAAACGATATTATCGAAGTGCTTTTTCAGTTGAGGAACAAGTGCGAGAGCGGGGACGACGTGTCCGCCGCTGCCTCCGCCCGTGAGACAAATAGTAGCCATACTATAATTTATGCTCAAACGCATAAAATAAATACAATCGTCGCGGAATAAAAAAAACGCAGGCGGTCTAAGCGCCTGCGTAAATCGTTATCGATATTTCCTTATTATCTCATAGACGTTTTGTCCACCACTTTTACGTTGCCCCAGCCGACGAGGGCGCGGACTTCTTTTATCAGTCTGTCAAGGTCTCCGACGGTGTCGTTGAAGCGGTACAACTGTCCTTCTATCGTGATGGCTACGGGAATCTTGCCGGGGTGAGAACGGAGAATACCCACGAGGTACTCGCCCTGCTCGAAGTTTTTGTCGACGGTGATATGGACCAGCTTATAATTGTCGCCGATGGCTTTTTCTCTGGGGGTGAGTTCGGAATTGTTTTTAGGGTCTTTTAAGTCCCATATTTCCACGTGAGAGGCGATGATTTTAGTTTTCTCGCCCTCTCTGACGGAGAGTTTCCCGGAGACTTTAACCATATCGTTTTTATCCAAAATATCGTCGTCGAGGTATTGTTTATATTTCTCGTAGGCGTTGGAATAGAGGGTGACTTCGACGGAGCCGTAGCGGTCCTCCAAGATGAACGTACCGAACATTTTTCCGTCTTTAGTACGTCTGCCTTCGAGTTTTCCGCGGATACCGCCTGCGGTCACTTTCATACCGTCGTAGAGAATTTTTTCTTTATTCTCGGACTCTTCGTCATCGGATACGGAGACGACCTCTTCTTCGTCCGAGGAGGATTCGTCGTCTTCTTCAGTCAGCATAGAAGTGTTGAAAGTGAACTTTTCGAATTCTTTTTCGAAGCCTTCCAACGGATTGCCGGTGACGTACATACCGAGGACCTCTTTTTCTTGTTTAAGCATCTCCTTTTTGGGGGATTCTTTCCAGATAGTGTACTCGTAGGGTTGAGGTTCTTTTTCTCCGCCGGCGAGCATTTCGAACATAGAAAACTGTCCCTCTTCTCTGGTACGTCTGGCGTTGTCTTCAAGAGCGATGATGTTTTCCAAATTGGCGTTAAGGGTGGTACGAGACAATCCGAAGCTGTCGAAGGCTCCGCCTTTTATCAAGCTCTCGATGAGTTTTTTGTTGATAGAGGAACCGGTCTTTTTTAGAGAGTACTCGTTGGCGCGCATGACGAAGTCTGACAGGCTCTTATACTCGCCGCCTTGTTCTCTCTCCTCTATAATACATTCCACGGCGGCTTTCCCGACGTTTTTCACGCCCATAAGACCGTAACGGACGGTTTTTCCGTCGGTAGAGAACTCGAGCTTGGATTTATTGATATCGGGTCTTAAAAGAGGTATCCCCAATACTTCCGTCAGAATCTTAATGTTGTGGGCGATTTTCGGCGCGTTAGCGAGGTTGTCGTTGAGCATACCCGTGAAGAGCTCCGCGGGATAATATCTTCTGAGATAGGCTGTCTGATATCCTACGTAGGCGTAAGCGGCGGCGTGGGACTTATTGAAAGCGTAGGAACAGAAGCTACGGAGCTGCTCGAAAATTTTGTCCGCTTTATCGGGGTCGATGCCGTTGTCGATACAGCCCTGAACGAACTTCGTTTTTTGAGCTGCCATTTTATCGGCTTTTTTCTTAGAAATGATTTTTCTAAACTCGTTAGCTTCTTTCATCGTATATCCGGCGAGGTCTCTTGCTATCTGCATTGCCTGCTCCTGATAGATGATGATGCCGTATGTTACGCTGAGAATATGCTCCAATTCCGGCGTGAGATATTTGATACGAGAGGGGTCTCTTTTATTGGCGATGAAGTCGTCGATGTTGTCCATAGGACCGGGGCGATACATCGATATACCTGCTATGATGTCTTCTATCGAAGACGGCTTGAGGTTCATCATAAAGCGAGTCATACCGGCACCTTCCAACTGGAAGATACCCTCGGTCTTGCCTTCGCCGATGATTTTATAGACCTCGGGGTCGTCGACGCCCATCTTGGAAAAGTCCAAATCGACGCCGTAGTTTTCTTTGACGTAAGTACAGGCTTTATGGATATCGGTGAGGGTTATGAGTCCCAAAAAGTCCATTTTAAGGAGCCCGATCGGTTCGACTTCGTTTTTATCGTACTCCGTGATGACGTTGCGCTCGCCGTTTTTGAAGTTGACCGCGAGGGGGACGTAATTGGCGACGGGGGAGTTACAGATTATGACGCCTGCGGCGTGCATACCGGGCTGACGGGGCATGGAGTCGATTTTCATAACGATGTCCATAATCTTCTTATAGGTGGGGTCGTTATTGTACAAATCGACCAGCGCGGGGACCGCGGATCTTTCAAGATTGCCTTCTTCGTTATAGTGGTCGTGGAGGACGTGCTCGAAACGTATCGTTTTGTCGGGGATCTGTTTACAAATACGGTTGACTTCCGATATCGGAATGGCGAAAACGCGGCAGATGTCCTTAAAAGCCTGCTTGGCTTTAAGTGTACCGAAGGTGGCTATACGGCAAGTACAGTCGGCGCCGTAGCGATTACAGACGTATTCAATGACTTCCTGACGACGCTCGCAACAGAAGTCTATATCGAAGTCGGGGTAATCGGGACGACCTTCCGCCAAAAATCTCTCGAAAATCAATCCGTACTGGAGAGGTTCTACGTTGGTTATGGTCATGGCATAAGCGACGACCGATCCGACGCCCGAGCCTCTGCCCGGACCTACGGGGATACCGTGGCTCTTAGCCCAATTGATGAAGTCCCAGACGACTAAGAAATAGTTTTCGAAGTGCATCTTGATGATGACGGCGAGTTCCGTTTCCGCACGTTCCACTACGTGCTGAGGGACGGGATCGCCGTAGCGCATTTTAAGTCCCTCGAAGGTCTTATAGCGGAGATATTCAACCGAGTCCATACCGAGACGGGACTTTTCTTCGCACTCGTATATAGGCAAAAGAATTTGTTTACCGGGGAGAGTCACGTGGCACTTGTCCGCCACCTCGACGGTGTTCCATACAGCCTCGGGGAAGAACGAGAATCTTTCGAGCATCTCCTCTTCCGTGCGCATATAATACTCGTAAGGCTTATAGCCGTCCGCCATTTTTTCCGACCTAATGGAAACGAGAGCGTGGTGCATTTCGCTGTCTTCTTTTTCTATATAGTGGACGTCGTTGGTCGCGACGCACTTGGCTCCTATTTCTCTTGCCAGTTTAACGAGGAGAGGCAGCACGATGCGTTCTTCTTCCAACTCGTGATTTTGGAGTTCTACATAAAAATCTTCTCCGAAGAGGGACTGAAGTTTTTTTGCGAAGTCGCGGGCTTCTTCGTAGCGATTGGCTAGAAGCAGACGGGGGACTTTTCCCGCGATACAGGCGGTGAGGCATATAAGACCGTCTTTTAACGGTTCTATGACCGATAAATCCACTCTGGGCTTATAGTAAAATCCGTCCGTATAACCTGCGGAGACTATTTTACAGAGATTGAGATAACCTTGATAATTTTTCGCAAGCAAAATGAGGTGGGTGTAGTTACCGCCCGACCCGAGATCGTCGTCGTCTTTTCCCGACCTCTTATTCATATCGTCGCAGAGATAAATTTCGCAACCGATGATGGCGTTGAAGTCTTCCATCTCCGCCGCCTGCATCAAAAACTTATATCCGCCGAACATATTGCCGTGGTCGGTCATGGCGATAGCCTTTTGACCGCGGGCTACAGCCGCGTCGAAAAGGGGATGGAAGGTCTTGGTTTTAACCGCTTTGTCCAAAGGTTTGCCTGCGGCGACCGCCGCCTCGACTTCTTCCGGGGTAGGGTCTCTCTTCATCGAAAGACGGCACGCGCCGTCGAGCATACTGTACTCCGTGTGGACGTGCAGGTGGACGAAGCCTTTTCTTTCCGTAGTCATATCAATACTTTTTTAAAACGTCTATTATTGCTTTTATCGCGTCCGTCTCGTCGATACCCTGAGCGTCGACGTAGATCACGTCGTCCTTTTTCATCTGAAGGGAAATGACTCCCATAATGCTCTTGGCATTGACGCTGGTACTGCCCTTGGTGATACGGATATCCGATCTGAAGTGACCTGCTCTCTGAGCGATAACGGCACAATCTTCTGCCTTGAGGGTGCGGTTCTTAATGCGGATTTCTTCCATAAAAATTACTCCTTATAGCTTTTCTGCGATGCTTTTTATCTTTTTGAATCTATGTTGCAATCCCGACTTGGTCGGGGGATTATCGATACATTCGAGGAGCTCCGACATAGAGAGCTCGGGGTGCTCGAGTCTGGCGAGAGCCGTTTCGTAGAGCGGTGACGGGAGGCTCTTGAGACCGAGTTTTTCGTCGATTTTTTTTATACACGCCACCATTTCCGTACCGGCGTTGACGGTCTTATCCGTATTGGCGCTGCTGCAATTACCCGTACGGTTGAGGCGGTTGATGAGCTCGCGCTCCATAATGATTTCCTGCAATTTCAAAACGACCGAATTGCTCCCCATAGCCGCGACGAAGTCGGATATTTCTTCCTTGGACTTAACGTAGACCGAGTAATAGAGATTACGCTTGACCATCGACGCGTGAGGAGCTATGTCGGTAGACGACAAAAGCTCGATGACCTCTCGGCAATCGCTCTCGGAGGACATTTGAAGTTCCAGATGATAACCTTGGCTCTTCTTGCCTTGCTCGGGGATAGAAAGTCTTCCCGACGCGGCGAAAAGACCTTTTAGAAACGCCGTGGACGCTTCGAAGTCCCGTTTCACTTTATCGGACAATCCCTCGGGAATGCCGTACGAAGCGGTACTCATTCCGCACAACTCGAACACTCTGAGAGTATCGGACGAGGAGAGCCTTAAAGAGACGTAGACCTTTTCGAACGCCGACGTGCGGACGTGCTTCTCTATGACGATGTCCTCGACGCCGAGCTTGATGAGAATATTCCCTACTTCTTCCGCGAGGCGCAGGTCGTCGGTGGAGAGTTCGAGAGCGACGCCTGTCCTTGTCAGATTAAGTTCTGCCCGAGCCCTGAAAACACCCTCTAAAAAGGCTGTATAATACTCGGACGGAAGCTCTCTGAGGCTGTCCAAAACGTCTCTTTTTACTATTTCTACCGTTTTCATTTAAGTATTTTGATTTCCTCTTCGAGCATAATGCCGCACTCGTCGAACACTCTGCGCTTGACTTCGTTTTTCAGTTTTATCAAATCCGCCACGAGGGCGTCTTCCCTATTGACGATGAAATTGGCGTGACGGGTCGAAACTTCCGCGCCTCCCCATCTGATACCTTTCATCCCGACTTTTTCTATAATCGCGCCCGCCGAAACGCCCGAGGGATTTTTGAAAGTCGAGCCTAGGCTGGGGTCGGAAGGCTGAGACGCCTTTCTCTTCCTTTTGTATTCTTCCGCCAGCGGGACTGTTTTGTCGGAGGAGCTTTCCTTTAAGCGGAGCTTCACGCCGACTATCAGCTCTCTGTTCTCTATGAAAGAGGAGCGTCGGTAGGAAAAAATCAATTCTTCCTTTTTTAATCGATAAGATTCTCCCGTAGACAAGTCGAAGACGACGACCTCTTCCACTAGTTCTCCCATCGTACGACCGAAGGCACCGGCGTTCATAAAGGTTGCGCCGCCTACCGTCCCTGGGATGCCGACGAGATTTTCAAGTCCCGAGTACCCGAGCGCGATGAGAGAGGAAGCGACCTTAGGGAGTCTTTCTCCGCTCCCCAGATACGCGTAATCTCCGTCCACTTCCACGCCTCTGAGCGCGGTTGAGAATATCGCAGTTCCTTCATATCCGTCGTCCGACACGGCTACGTCGGTCATACCGCCGAGTATCGCATACGATCTGTCGGAAACCAGAAGTCTGAGGTCGCCGGGCGTCTTAGGGTAGACGGCTGTACGAATTTTTCCGCCGGCTCTAAAGGAACATACTTTACTCGAATCGAGGTCTTTTTTTACGTCGAGACCGCTGACGAACAATTCCGCCGTATTCATAAAAAAACACTATGCGGAAATAATCTTTTTATTACTGTTGCGAGAGCCTCTTGTCTAAGATTTTCGCACTGTTGTGCCCGTTTTTCCTCAGATTGTAATCGCTGGCGGCTATCTCCAGCACGACAGCCAAGTTACGTCCCGAAGTTACAGGAATAAGGAGTTTGGGAACCTTAACTCCCAAAATATCGGTAGTTTCTCTCGTCCTGCCGACACGCTCGTAGGACTTGGCGTCGTCCCAATGTTCCAGCTCGACCACGAGATCTATTCTCGATGACTCCAAAACGGAACCCGCGCCGAAAATGGCTCTGGTGTCGATAATGCCCACTCCTCTTATTTCCATAAAGTGACGGATAATCTCGGGGCTCTTGGCAATGAGGCCGTCGCCTTCTCTGACTATATCCATAGTGTCGTCGGCGACCAGCTTGTGACCTCTGTGGAGAAGCTCGAGAGCGGTCTCGGATTTTCCTATGCCGCTCTTACCTATAATCGCCGTGCCGACGCCGTTGATCTGCATCATAACGCCCGAGAGGGACGTACGAGGGGCGAGAATGGACGCCAGATATCTGGTGAGATCGTTCTGTAGCTCGGAAGTAATCTTTTTGGAGACAAATACGGTCTTGGAATGTTTTCTCGCTATTCTTAAAAAGTCCTCGTCGGGAGAAGCGTTGCGGGTGAGGACGACGCAAGGAATATTTCTCTCGAAGAAGCGGTCCAGACGGTCGCATTTTTCTTCCTTGGAAAGAGACGCCAGATAGTTTTGCTCGGCTCTGCCCATAATCTGGACGCGGAGTTCCGCGAAGTCGTTTTCGTAACCTACGAGCATCAGTCCGGGTCTGTTGACTGCGGACGAAACGATGGACAGGCTGTCGCCCGCGAGGTAGGACACGTTGAGATCGTTGGCTTTCGCAAAAGTCAGGGTGTCTATCAAACGAGGTTCTTGTTCTTCTATTTTAACAGCCATACATCCTCCTAAATACCGTACTCCAATATGGTCTTGGCAACGCCTTCATCGTCCGAAGAGGGCGCGATGACGTCTGCGTAACTCTTAGCCTCGTCGCTGCCGTTGGCTACGACCACGCCGAGTCCTGCCCAGCGTATCATCGGGGCGTCGTTGAGCGAATCTCCTATACAGAGGGTCTCTTCTCTCGGGATGCCGAGTTTTTTTGCCAGCCTAGCAGCCGCCACCCCTTTGTCTATCCCGAGAGGCACGATCTCCACCATCCATTTTTTAGAGGTATTGACCAGCGCCACGTCCTTGAATTCCTCCTGAAGGCGAGCCATCAGAGAGGGGATGTTTTCGGGGTCGCTCATAGCCATAATCTTGGGGGAGACGTGAGAAGTTTTTTCTATATAATCGGAGACGTCGGAGCCCGTTTCTATTATATCGCACTTGGAAAAGCCCGAATAGAGCTCGGTGAAGCGAGTGGATTTTTTCGTAATGACGGCGGTATGGGAGTAGACGTGGAAATAGCATCCGAGTGCCTCGAGGTATCGAGTTATGCGGACCGCCACCTCGGGCGAAAAGCCGTCGTTGACCAAAATCTCTCCCGATTCTATATCCGCTACTACGGAGCCCTGAAAGGTTATTACGTCTCCTTTCAGTCCCATATCTCGGGCGTGGTCTATGACTCCGGAGGTCATCCTGCCCGTAGCGATATGGAAGTGTCCGCCGCGTGCGACGAAGTCTCTCACGGTAGAGACGAAGTAGTCGGAATAACGACCGTTGCCGTCAAGAATAGTATCGTCGAAATCGGAAATTATCAGCTTATATTTCATAGTAAAAAAATTATAACACAACGCACGTGCGATAACAAGCGTAAAACGGAATCTCAATCGCGGAAGTGCTTGTAAACGTTTTCCGCGACCTTTTTGCCGAAGCCGTTTTTAATTAAATCGTCAACTTCCGCAGTGGCGATCGCGGATAAATCTTTATAGACTCTGACGAGTTTTTTTGCGGTAGCCTCGCCGACGCCGTCTATTTTAAGCAATTCCGAATCCGTCTGAGACTTGCCTCGGAGGCTTCTGTGATAAGTTATGGCGAATCGGTGCGCCTCGTCTCTTATTCTCTGGAGAAGTTTTAAGGCGTTGTTGGCTTTTGACAGATGAACGGGGGTAGCGGGACCGCCTCTTATATAAATTTCTTCGTTCCTTTCCGCAAGGGCTATGACGTCGATATCGTCGGGAATGACGTCCCATACGGACGAGAGCTGTCCCTTGCCGCCGTCTATGACGATGAGGTCGGGTTTTTCGCCGAAAGATACGTCTTGCGACACGCCTATTTTTGCCACTCTTCTAGTGAGAATCTCTCTCATACAGGCGAAATCGTTGTTGCCGACGACCGTTTTTATTTTGAATTTCCTGTAATGCTCTCCTGCTTTCATTCCCGACTTGAAGACTACCATAGAGGCGACTTTATTGGTGCCGCTGATATGGGAGATGTCGAAGCATTCCATTCTATACGGCGTACGAGAAAGACCGAGAGTCAGTTCGAGGTCCTCGACGGCTTTTTCGGTCATCTCTCTATGAGTCTCGATGACGGAGGCGTTTTTATCCGAATATTCTTTGGCATTGTTGAGGCTCATTGCCATTAGAGACTTATAAAAGGGGGTGTTGCCTAGGTTGAATCCGACGTCTCTGCCGTACTTTTCTTTAAGATAATCGACGATCTGGCGGCTGAATTCCGGGAAGACGGTGGATACGATGATATCGGCGAGGAGGGGATTATTGTCGTAATACTGAATGAGGAACTGGCTGATCGTAGTGGGAGAGTTGTCTGCGACGGGGATATTGTCGGAGCCGAGAATTTTTCCGCTTCTGACCATAAGCACGTTGACGACCGCGCCGAGAGAGTCGCCGTAGACTCCGAAGACGTCCGTGTTGAGATCGCGCGGCAATTCCGCCACCTGACGTCTGACGAGGGAGCCTAAAATCTTAAGTCTGTCGCGATATTCTTTCGCGAGCTCGAAGTTTTCTTCGTCGGAAGCTTCTTTCATACGGCGAGTAAGCTCTTCCGCGACGGACTTGTCGTCACCGTTGAGGAACTTAATCACGCCGTCGAGCATCTGTCTGTATTCCGTCTTGGAGCACTTACGGGCGCACGGAGCCAAGCACCTCTCGAGGTGATAATCGAGGCACGGCTCCGACCGACGAGAGACGTCCTTATGGCAACTTCTGATCGGAAAGGCATAGTGGATGACTTCCATAATGGCGGACGCGGAAATGCCCAGCATATAGGGACCGAAGTATCTGCTACCGTCTCTTTTAAGGACTCTGGTCACCTCTACGGACGGGAAGTCCTCTTTCATATTGATTTTGATATACGGATAAGTTTTATCGTCCTTGAGAAGGATGTTATACGGGGGACGATAACGTTTGATTAAGTTGTTTTCCAAAACGAGCGCATCCAGCTCGGAGGGAGTGACGACGTAATTGATATCTCTGATTTTCGCTCGTAGGGCGCGGGTCTTGACCGAAATACCGACATCGCCGAAGTATTGCAAAACGCGTCGGCGGAGAATCTTCGCCTTACCGACGTAGAGCACTTCGTCGTGCTCGCCTTTATAGATATAAACTCCGCTGGACAGGGGGAGAGTTTTTGCTTTTTTCTTAACGTCTTCACTGAAACCGTTCATATTTCGATTATATCACAATATTTGCCGATTGACTAGACAAATATTCGGGTGTATAATTTTATTTTGTAAAATAAAATAAAAACACGAGAGGAGAAGATAATGGAAACACGCAAAGATTTACTCGAAAGCGCGGTCGAGTTTTCTATGAAAGAACTCGAGTACGTAGCGGACAACATCGGTCCGAGGGCGCCGGGGAGCAAGGAAGAAGCCGAGTGTCAGGATCATCTGATGCAGGCGGTGAAAGACGGCGGATGGGCAGACGAATACGCCGAAGAAAAATTCACGGTTACCCCTACCGCTTTTTACAGTTTCGTCAGATTCATACCGATAATATTCATAGTCGGGTGGTCGCTATGTTACGTTTCGCCCATTATCACTTTCGTATGCACTATACTGGGGTTACTGGACGTCGTGCTGGAATTCCTTTTATACAAGCAAGTCAACGACAAGTTTTTACCGAAGGCGACGTCTAAAAACGTCTGGGCGACGCGTAAGCCTAAGGGAGAGGTCAAGAGGCGTATAGTCATCGACGGGCATCCGGACTCCTGCTACGAGTGGAGCGCATTCTATCATATGGGGACCTTCGGGATAGCGATCGGACCGATTCTGTCGGGAATAGGCGCGATATTCACGCTGGCGGTGTGCATATATTACTTCTGCGTAGGTGACGTGACGCTGATGGGAAGCCCTAACGGGATATGGTGGATAAGTCAGCTGTTGTGGATTAATCTGCCCGGAGTCGCGCTATTGTGGATATTCGTCGATTACAATCGACTTTCACCGGGCGTCAACGACAATCTGACGGGATGTACGGCGGCGATATCGGTGCTGAAATATTTAAGCGATGCCGGCATAAGATACGAAAACACCGAAGTCGTGGCGATGCTGGGCGGTAGCGAAGAATGCGGTTTGAGAGGGACCAAGCATCACGCGAAAACGCACCGTGACGAGATAAAGTCGAGCGGAGTGGAGACCGTATTCATCGCGGTGGACACTTTGACGGACATAGACTGCATGAAGATATATTCTCGCGACAAAACGGGCACGGTGAAAAACAGTACGAGAGTATCGATGCTACTGGACGAGGCGGCTAAGGAGACGGGAAGATATCCCGACGGACTGGAATGGGCTTCCGTATATATCGGAGCGTCCGACGCGGTGGCTTTTACCGAAGAGGGACTGGAAGCGGGCACGCTGGCGGCGATGGATCCGAAAGTTCCGCCCTACTATCATACGAGACGAGACACTCTCGAATACAGCAATCCCGACACGCTGGCGGCAGGATACGACATCCTCATCCACGCGGTGGATTACTTCGATAAAAACGGATTACCCGAGTAAAAATCGAAAAAAGTCAAAAAAACGGCTATAAATTAAGCTCCGCGGTTGCGGAGCTTTTTTTAATCTAAATCGGAATCGGAAGACGGGAGTTCTATGGGGAGAGGTTTCTTTTTCATATGTCCGATATAGAGGAACATCGCTATGGTCAGGACGAGGGGGAATAATGTGGCGAAGAGTATTCCGACGGTTATGTCGCCGCCGAAGGCGTCCGCGATGAAGCCTACCAACGTAGGACCGCCCGTACAGCCCAAATCTCCTCCGAGAGCCAGTAACGCGAACATCGCATTGCCGCCGCCTTGTATAGACGCAGCTGCCGAGCTATAAGTGCCGGGCCACATAATTCCCACGGAAAAACCGCATAGAGCCATTCCTAAGAGTGCAACGGCGGGGACGGGAACGAGGGCTGTGATAAGATACGAAAAGACGCATAACGCGCCGCTAATCGCCATAACCGTCTCGAGATTGAGTTTATCGCCCAGTTTTCCGTACAAGACTCTGCATATCCCCATAGTTACGGCGAAGACCGCGGGACCTACGAGGTCGCCGAGCGACTTGGAGAGTCCTAGACCTTCTTCGACGAAGACGGACGCCCACTGAGAAACGGCGGATTCCGAAGCGCCCGCACACATAATCACCAAGAAAAACAGCCAGAAGCGTTTATTTTTTAGCAATTGCGGAATGGAGAGCCCTTTTTCTCCGTCTTCTATAACGTTCTTCAAGGGGACGAAACAGAAAAGGACGGCGTTGGCGAGGGGTACGACCGCCCAGACGACGGCGAGAATTTTCCAATGCTCGATACCGACGAAGTTGAAAAACAGAGCGGAGACGACTACGACGGCGACGCTTCCCCAGCAATAAAAGGAATGAAGAAGGCTCATCGTTTTATCCTTATGCTCGCCGGGACAGGCTTCCACTATAGGGCTGATGACCACTTCTATCATACCGCCGCCTATGGCGTAGAAGAGCACCGATATCAAAAGACCTACGAAGGGATCCGAGAATGCTTCAGGGAGGAGCGTGAGTAAAACGAGTCCCGTCATAGAAAAGAGATGTGCCGCGACGACGCATATTCTGTAACCGAGTTTGTCGACGATTACGCTCGCCAATAAATCGGTGAAGAGCTGAATGAGGAAATTGACCGTTATTAAGAGGGTGATTTTTTCTATAGGAATGCCGTATGTATTCTGAAACGTGACGAACAGAAGCGGAACGAAAACGTTGACTATCGCCTGTACGACGTAACCTATGAAACACGCAAAAATCGTTGAGCCGAATTTGTTTTTCATTGCATATAGTCCTGTCATATGTAATACAAGCTCTATTATACATAAAGGCAAACAAACGAGCAAATAAAAATCGAAACATCTTTTTTTGTCCGTCTAGGAATATCGGAAGACTATCAACCGATATTCGGACGCATCTCGGAGCTCATTTTAAATGTTAATTTAATATTTACGTTGCCGAGGCTACCGATTTATTGTTGATTATCGGTATTTTTCCCTTCCGAATCCACGATAACGAGACGATAACGAAAAAAATCGACCGCGACGAACGGAGCATTTCTCCTCCGTATATAAAGGCATGAATAGAAACAAATCAGCGGTTGTTGCTTAGGATACGTAAATGTTCGACAAAAATTACAATCGAGAAGAATTACTCATATAAAAATCAATCCGAATACTCCCCTATTCTTTTCACCTAAACACCTTCCCGATACATAAAATGCCATATACGAGTTAATGGAGGATATATGAAAAAAATCGTTATATTAAGCCTTATCGCGGCTATTGCGATAGGGCTACTCGCGGGCGTATTCACGGGGTGTGAAAATTCAGAAGTGTTGAAGCTCAACGAAGTGACTCACTCTATTTTTTACGCGCCTCTGTACGTAGCTATCAACGAGGGGTACTTCTCGGACGAAGGCATAGATATAGAGCTCACCAACGGAGGCGGCAGCGACAAGTCGATGACCGCGGTTATGTCGGGCGACGCGGATATAGGGCTGATGGGACCCGAGACCGCCGTCTACGTCAAGGCACAGGGAGCAAGTAACAATGCGGTCGTATTCGGTCAACTGACCAAGAAGGACGGTTCCTTTTTAATAGCGCGCGAGCCCGTGGAAAATTTCCGATGGGAAGACGTCGCGGGCAAAGAGGTCATAGGCGGTCGTCAAGGCGGAATGCCCGCGATGTGCTTAGAAGACGCGCTGGTCAAAGCGGGGCTAGACAAGAACGGCGACTTCATAATGAACTACGACGTACAGTTCAATCTCGTGGCGTCCGCATTCGAAAGCGGCACGGGGGATTACTGCACGATGTTCGAGCCGACTGCTTCCGAATTCCAAAAGAAAGGCAAAGGATATATCGTGGCGTCCGTGGGAGAAGCCGCCGGAGAGATGCCGTACACCTGTTTTATCGCGACCAAATCTTATATTAAAAACAATCGCGATACGGTCAAAGGGTTTTTAAGAGCGGTCTTAAGGGGGATCGAATTTATCGATACGGCTACGGACGAAGTAATCGTCGAGACGCTCAAGCCGAGTTTTCCGGGGATAACCGACGATATAATCGCGCAATCGGTCAACAGGTACAAGGAAATAGACGCGTATATGAGCGATCCCGTAATGACGGAGGAAGCCTTTAACAATCTGGTGACGCTGTTACGGAGCATGGGGACTCTCGAGAAGCAAGTGAGTTTTGACGAAATAGTAGACAATTCCGTAGTGCAGGAAATCGCGCAAGAAAATACTCGATAAGGCGGATCGTACCGATGAAAATTCTACAAATAGAAGCGCTTAAGTTTATTTATCATACGCCCGACAAGGAGACGTACGTATTGGACGGACTGGAGCTAGATCTCGAGAACGGCGAACTGGTCTCGATCGTAGGACCGTCAGGATGCGGCAAGAGCACTTTGCTGTCCATAATCGCGGGGCTCAACTCTCCGTCGTCGGGGCGGATAACGTTATGCGGAGAACCTATAGAGAAGGCGCGGGGAAAAGTCGCTCTTATGCCACAGAGAGATCAACTTTTCCCGTGGCGGAGCGTATTAAAGAACGTGTTGCTGGGGCTGGAAATACGGAAAGAATGCACGTCGGAGCGTATAGAGTACGCGAAAAAGTTATTGATAAAATACGGACTGGAGGACGCTATGGAGAAAAAGCCCGACGAGCTGTCCGGGGGAATGAGGCAGAGAGTGGCGCTCATACGCACTCTGGTGACGGACCCCGAGCTATTGCTACTCGACGAGCCTTTCGCCGCGCTGGACTTCCAGACGCGAATCAACGTCATAGACGACGTTCACGCCATTATAAAGAAGGAAAAAAAGACTGCTATTCTCGTTACGCACGACATATCCGAGGCAATATCGATGAGCGACAGAATAATCGTATTAAGCAATTGTCCCGCTAAGGTAAAAAAGACTATAGACCTACGTCCCGACGAGAGTAAATCTCCGCTGGAGCGGCGTGACGGGGCGGGCTTCTCGGCGTACTTCGACGAAATATGGAGGGATCTTAACAATGACGGATGAGCACAAAAAGTATCTTAAAAGGGTACGTATAAACAATCTGGTCGTCAAAGTCTTGCAAACAGGTCTGTTGATATTCCTATTCGGATTCTGGGAGCTGTCGGTGAGGCTCAATTGGGCGGACGCGTTTTTCTTCTCGTCTCCGTCCAGAATAGCCGTAACGATAGTCGACCTCATAGATAACGGGAACTTTTTCTCGCACGTACTGGCGACGACGTACGAGGCTGTGGCGGGGTTTTTACTCTCCACGGTCGTAGGCACGGTCATAGCGGTGCTGTTGTGGTGCTCTGTTACCGCCCGAAGGGTATTCGAACCGTATCTGATAGTACTCAACGCGCTGCCTAAAATCGCTCTCGGTCCCATACTCATCATATGGCTGGGGACGGGGCGAAACGCGATAATCGGGATGGCGTTTTTAATATGTATAGTCATCACGATAATGAGTATGCTAGCGGGGTTTAACTCAATAGAAAAGGAAAAAATCGACCTATTGCTGTCTATGGGGGCGAGCAAGGTTCAGATACTGTTCAAGCTGGTTTTGCCGGGCAATCTGTCCACATTCGTTTCGGTAGCGAAAATCAACGTGGGGTTGTCGTGGGTAGGGACGATAATCGGAGAATATCTGGTCTCCAGAGAGGGGCTGGGGTATCTGATCGTGTACGGGTCGCAGATATTCAATCTAGATCTGGTGATGGCTTCTACGGTAGTGCTGTGCGTGCTGGCGTCGGCGATGTATATAGGGGTGGCTTTTATCGAGAAGCTGACCAGATAAGCGGAGTTTTATAAGCGTTATCGTCGACAAAAACGCCATTGCCATTCCCGACACTCCTATTACGGGATAGACGTAGTTGACGATGTTCTCGAACTTAAAGGCGGAGAGTAACAGCGCGGCGACGAGAGCGAGTGCGCCTAGGAGGTGATTGTCGCCTTTGACCGCCTTGAGAGACGACGTCATGGAGGTGAAAATCGATATCACGGCGAATATCCCCGTAAGGAGCCCTAAATCATTGTCCGCGGCGAATTCCATAAGAGGCATACCGTACTCGGAATAGTCGCGGACGATAAGATACACCGCCACCAACAGTAGTCCCGACAACAGCGTCGTAACGACGCCCGAGAGGACTGCGCATCTAGGGGAGAGATTTTTCCCTAGTCCGGAGACGAGGTATCCGCCGGTGAGGAGATTCATCGAGGCGTAAGTAAGCGGCGAGAAAAAGGAATAATCGCCTTCCGTGCGAAAGCTCTCCGCTTCCGACAAAAAAACTATAACGATAACGACCAACACAGGTATAAGGCACCCCGAAACAACCGACAAGACTCCATTACGTCGGGTCATCGTCGCGCCTAGGGACAACGCCGCCGACAAGACGCCGCCGCCTTTTAGACCGAAGAGCCCGTACACGACGTATTCCGCGCCTGCTATCATTGCGGTGAGGACGGCGAAATTAGCCGATCTGACGAAGATTTCCGCGACGGAAGAGAAATTGCCGAAAGTAGTCTTAAGCACGTTGTCCGAAAGGGACCCCAATCTTAAAAAGACGTAACAAAATATGCCGAAAAACACTGCCGCCGTAATAGGCGTCCAGATGCCGTAGTCGCCGAAATAGAGGGCTACTTCCCTGCCGCTGGCAAATCCCGCACCCACTATCGATCCTATAAAAGTTGCGCTACAAAAAAACGCGCGTAACAATTCCCTCATAGAATATTGGTACGCGCGTCGATAAAAAATATTCTGTACGACGATTAAAATACGGAGTGCTTTCTTCTTCTCAGTTCCGCGACCAGTTCCGCATTGGATCGGACGGGGGTTTCGAGAAGAACGCCTCCGCCTATTCCTTCCGCGAAGTGGAAGTCGCTGCCTGCGGTATAGAGGAGATTATATTTATCAGCCATGGCGAGAGCCTTGTCGTTGTTGTTGATCTGGTACGGGTGACCGTTATGCACTTCTACCGCCTCGAGATATTTGGGATCTAGGGGAACGACGCAAGGACGGAAAGGATGCGACTGGGAGAGTATCCAGTCGTGCTCGGAACAGAGCTCGAAGATTTCCTTCTGATTAAGGCGAAATAGAACGTCGGGATTGTCTACGACGAAGTCGGGGTCTATGCCGTATATGAGAAGTTCCGCATGAGGCGGGTCAGGTTTATAATACGTATAGGCGTCGGGGTTGAGTTCCATTCCGAAAAAGACGTCGATGCCCTTTTCTAGGCACTTTTCTTTTAGGGTATAATAGCCGTCGACGTAATAGAGGGCGTTGTCTCTATCGGATCCCTTACAATAATAGCTGCGGAAGAGCTCCGAGATGTAATGATTGGTACAGACGATGCCGTCGTAGCCTGCTTCCGAGTATAATTCCGCTATAGCGGTTTCGTCCGTCTTGGCGCAAGGCGACTTACCGAGAGTATGAAGATGCATTTCGAGTTTATACATAAAAAATCACCGATATCATTGTATCGGTGAACGGAAAAAAATTCAAGGAATATCGAAGGGGTGGAATAAATTATTTTTTATTTTCTCTGTCGAGGTAATTTTTCCTCTCCCGGGCTATACGAGAGTTCTCTATAGAAGTATTAGTGATATTACCGGGTTTCAAAGCCTCCACTAGAGCCAAGAAGCAACCTACGCAGAATACTGTCTGTAGAATTATCGCCGTTATGCCCGCGGAGCCGAGTTTTTTCAGGTCATAGATAAGAGTAAGGGCGTACAAAACGACTCCTACTGCTATGACTGCTACGCATATCGGGGTACTTACGTCGGAATCTAGCACGATGAGGGCTATTCCCGCGGCGATACAGGCTATGGCGATAAGAACCAGAACGCCGCCCCAGATGAGGTTGACGCCGTATTTTATACGAAAATGGCGATTGATTACGGCGAAAACTACGCCGAATATCACTGCTACTCCGAGCGCCAAGACGAGCCAATGCCACCACTCCGAGCCGAACGAGTCGGAAGCCAACAGCAAATAATTCATTTCTTTACTCCTTACGTCTGAAAGTCTTTTATTATCGTAATTATATCATACGGAAAAACGCCTTGTCAATACGCACTTTAACGCGCTCTGGGAGGGGTATGACCGCCGAAACCGCCGTGTCCGCCGTGACCTCCGCCCGGAAAAGACGACATATCTACGCCTATCGAAGTTATGACGGACGATATCGTGAAGTCTGCGACCTCGGTATCGTCGATTTTAATCGTGTAAGACGAATCCTTTTCAAAATCGGGGAGAGAAATTATCATAGACTGACAGCTCTTTTTCATAGTTACGGAAAAAAGAAGCGTTTCGTCGTCGTACAAAGAAAACGTAGAGCCCGCAGAGGTAGAATTGTTCTGCGCATAGGAGACGACGTACCGAGAGGAATTGGTCGCAGGGGTCTCGACCATGCCGAGAGTCGAGGTTACGAAAACGGTACCGCCGTCGATGAGTATACCCGTCTCGGAATCCATACCGGAGTCGCCGCCCGAGGTGGGACCGTGTACGATGACGGTGCCTCCGCTGATTTTTAGCGTTCCGTTACTGTCTAAGCCGTCGCCCGAAGCGTCTACGGTCAGATTACCGCCCGAAACGAGGATGTATTCTTCTACCGCTCTGTCGTCGGAGGCGGCGTTGATACCGTCGTCGGAAGAAGTTATATCGATAGTGCCGCCGCATATTTCCACGTATCCGCCTTCTATTCCCTCATACGAGGAAGCAACGGTGATATTGCCGTCGACGATTTTTGTGAGATAATCGGAAGTCAAAGCATCGTCCAAAGTGTTAAGAAGGAAAGTACCGCCTGCGACGGTGAGATTACCCGAATTAACGTGCAAGGCGTCATCGGTGGACGTGATATTAAAGGTGCCGCTCTTGATATATAGATAATAATTGCCGTCGGTGACGTCGACTTCCGCACCGTCGGCGTCGGTGTAGGATATTTCTCCTACTTTTATACCTTTACAGCTCTGAGTGAGGGCGTACCTGGTTTCTCTGCCGTTATAATCCTTAGCCACTCTCCGATAGGAAGAACCGTTCTTAATAAACTTAAAGTCGTCCGCATCGAGCTCGTACTCGGACATATTGGCAGAAGTCTTCTCAACGAAAGTACCTTCCGTGGCGATATTGTAAATGCCGCCGTCGACGTAGACGAAAGTGTCCGCCTGAATGCCGTCGCCGTCTACCTCGGCGGTATACGAGACGTCCTTAAAAGTGACGTAGCCCTCGTCGAGAGTAAACTCGGTCGTATCGTCGTCGCACTCCGCTCTGATGCCGTCTTTACCTGCGGAAGTTACGGTGATACAAGAGTCTGCCGCGATGACCGTACGCGCGGAGATACCGTATGAGGAAGCGTTGATTGTTAAAGTTTGGTCTACTATTTTTAAGGTTTTGGATACCTTAATACCCGATTTGGATGCAGAAGAAACGCTTAGAGTGCCATTGCCGTTAAAGGTAAGGGAACCTTTTACGTGGACGGCATTGACGTCGTCGGCGGCAGACGAAACGATATTGGACGTGCCTTCTACGGCGGTTATGATAAGGGTACTCTTTTTATTGGTATTGGTAATAGCGGCAGTCGTCTCGGAAGATATCGCGGCTCCGTCCAAAAAGAGGTGCGTGGTCTCGGAATTGCCGACCGTAATCGTTATGCCGTCCGGGTAAGTACCGCGCAAAATGTAATCGCCCGACTCGGTTATTTCCGATCCGTAAAAAAGCGCAGCGTTGTCTAGAGCTATATCCGACGACTCGGAAGAAAGGTCGACTTCTCCTGCCGTTATGACGGAGTTTTCTTCTTCCGAAGTATCTATGACAGAGGGTGCGGAAGCGGTACCGCCTCCGCCCAAGTAATCGCCGGGATTGCTAAACTGATTGTCGTCACATGCGGCGAAAAAAGTCGCACACAATATTAAACATAAAAACAGGGATAAAAACTTTTTCATAAAAACACTCCCGACCTGATAATAATCATTATAAGAGGTTTTCCTTAAATTAATCTAAAACCGTACAAATCACTCGATTACATTGACCCGATAATGGGGTAAGCGTATAATAAGAATATGAGCATATTCGAAATTGTTTTAGTAGCTATAGGGCTGGCGATGGACGCCTTCGCCGTGTCGATATGTAAAGGGTTGTCGGTAGACAAAGTCAAGCCTCGTCAATATCTGATTGTCGGAACGTGGTTCGGGTGCTTTCAGACCCTGATGCCGTCCATAGGATATCTGCTGGGGACGAGCTTCGAGCAATACATAACCGAATACGATCACTGGGTCGCTTTCGGATTATTACTCATACTGGGGCTGAAGATGATCAAGGACTCGTTGTCGAAAAAAGAGGACGAAGAATCGTCGTCCTTCTCCAACGCCTCGATGCTTGTTACTGCAATAGCGACGAGTATAGACGCGCTGGCTGTAGGGATTACCTTCGCCGTTCTCGACGACGTCGACGTGCCTCTCGCAGTTACGCTCATAGGCGTAATTACCTTCTGTCTGTCGGCTATCGGCTTAAAAATAGGCAACGTATTCGGAGCCAAATTCAAGAAAAAAGCGGAGTTTGTAGGAGGACTGATACTGGTGCTGATCGGTGTAAAAATACTGTTGAGTCATTTGGGGGTCATCGATTTTTAATACAAAACGCAATATCGAAGTAACGAGGAGCAGCGCTCCTCTTTTTTTTTATTCTTCGATACCTCCCAGCTGTCTTATCAGGGAGTCGAGTTCTTCTCGCGGCATACGGCTGTCGTCGGCGTCTATAGCCGAAGAAATTCCGCCGAGACGGGACAATTCCAAGTAATAATCTTCTTCTACCGCGTGAAAACGTCTCAGCTCGGGGAAGTCGTCGTCGAGGGCGACGAGCGCGGTCAAGAGGACTCTTTTGAAATCCTGAAGTCGCGAAAAAGTTTCCGCGGACACAGCGGTCGTCTCGGCGCGGGGTAATTGCAATTGCCTTTTAAGAGAAGCGTTTTCTTCAACGAGGGCATTGATGCGGTCGCGCTGCTCGGTCATCACGCGCAAGTTGTCCTCGAGGACTTTTTGGAGATTACTTTTTCGCATATCTTTAATTGTACCCTAAAAAGCGTCGAGAAAACTTATATATGTATAAAAAAAATCGACCTTGCGGTCGAATTTTGTAGATTATCGATTGCCCTTTTTCGTAAGCAACTCGTGCTTGAGGTCATAAAGCTTCTGAGAAAGGTCGACTTTATAGACGTGAGGATTGGTGAGACGGAGATTTTCTTCAAAAATCTCGCTCTGGCACTTCTTTGCGTAGTCGCGAATTTCTTTTACCGAGGGGGAGAAATAAACCTGCTTGCCCTTCTCGTAGACCTGCACGTGAAGTTCTCTGGCGGTGAAGTCCTTAAGAGTCATCCTCTTCCATGTGTCTATGGGGTCGAAAATCTCTAAGGGGGCGGACTCGTCGATTGTCTCGTCTTTGAGCGTAATGAGGTCGGCTTCCGCCATACCGTCCTTATTGTAGAGGCGATAGACGGACTTAAACCCGGGATTTGTCATCTTGATACGGGTGTCGGAAAGCTTGATTTTGGGGACCATAACTCCGTCTTCCATAAGCTCTGCCAGTTTATACACGCCGCCGAGCGCCGATACGGGGAGAGCCGTAACCAACTTGGTGCCGATGCCGTACAAATCGATTTTGGCTCCCTGCAAATTAAGAGAAGCGAGGATATGCTCGTCGATGTCTCCCGAGGCGCAAATAACCGCGTCGGGATATCCCGCCTCGTCGAGCATTTTGCGGGCTTTTTTCGAGAGGTACGCGAGGTCTCCGGAATCCAAGCGGATGCCCATTGGTTCGTAACCCTCCGCACGGAGCTCGTCGAAGACCTTGATGGCGTTGGGCACGCCGGAACCTAAGGTATCGTAAGTGTCGACGAGGAGGAGGCACTTAGTCGGGAAGAGCTTGGCGTAGGCTCTGAACGCGTCCAATTCCGTCGGGAAGGACATAACCCAGCTGTGAGCGTGAGTGCCCGATGCCGGCACGTCGAACATCTTAGCCGCGATGACGTTACTGGTGGAGTCGCAACCGCCTATTATCGACGCCCTGCTGCCGTATATTGCCGCGTCGGGTCCTTGGGCTCTTCTTGCGCCGAATTCCATTATGGAAGCGCCGTTGGCTTGACGGACGATTTTGGACGCCTTGGTCGCGATGAGCGTCTGGTGGTTGATCATATTGAGGATAGCCGTTTCGATGAACTGAGCTTCGAATATAGGGGCGCGGACCGTCATTATAGGCTCTCCGGCGAAGACGACCTCGCCTTCTCTTACCGAGTAGATATCGCCGCTGAATGAGAAATTCTTAAGAGCGATGAGAAAATCTTCTTCAAAGATATTCAAACCTCTGAGATACTCTATATCGTCGGGAGTGAAGCGGAGATTGTTGATATAATCGATGACCTGCTCGAGTCCTGCGAATATACACATATCGATGGCGTCGGACTTACGATAAAAGACGTCGAAAGTAGCCCATTGGTCCTGCTTGTTTTCTTTAAGATAACCGCTCATCATCGTGAGCTCGTATAGGTCTGTGAGTAACGTTAAATTACGCATTTATTTATCTTCCTTATTATTATCGATTGGATTGTCCTTATTAGGGGCTGTTTCCGAGGAAAGTTCCGAAGCGTTGTCGGGGGCGATTTCCGAAGGGTTTTCTTTATCTTCCGTCGTCACGGGGACGAGGTGAATGGATCCTATCACTTCCGCGGGGACGCCACCCTTACCGTACCAGACGCGACGACCGCGTTTTTTCAAGACTATGGGAGCCGCGATCATATAAGCGAGGCTCGATACCGATATCAGCGCGCAGACCGTCTGAATGAGGATGACGACGGTGTTACCGACGATATTGGCGTTGCGGAAGAACTCGAGTATGAATCGAATGGTGGAGTATGAAAACAGATAAGCACACGTTCCCCAGCCTTTGACATTGATATGTCTGACGAGGAGCGCTATCGCGACGAAGCAGACTAGATTGGACATCGATTCATAGAAGAACACTGCCTGATAAAAGGCTCCTTTATTGGCGATGTAGACCGCATAAGGGAACCATTGAAGAGACGGGTCGGTGACGAGCTGACCGTATATCTCCTGATTGAAGAAGTTGCCCCATCTGCCGATGCCCTGAGCCAGGAGCATTACGTAGAGTATATGGTCGGTGCCCTTGATAAAGTCTACTTTTCTCCATTTTGTCCATAAAAACGCGCCCAAGACGCCGCCTACAACGCCGGTAAGAATCGTCAGACCGCCGTCCCAGATACGGAATATTTCCAAAAAGTCGTCCCAAGTATAGGGCGAGGGGAAGTATTCGTCGGGGCGAGCGAAGACGTGACCGAAGCGTGCGCAAAGAATACCGAACGGGACCGCACAGAGGAAAATTTCCAGAGCGTCGTCAACCGTAAGTCCGATTTTTTTATTGACGAGAATCGCATATACGAGGGATAAAATCATCCCGAAGGTAATAATCAAGCCGTACCAGCTGACGGAGATACTGCCTATCTCGAAAGCGATACTCTCTACGGTACCTGTCCAATGCATCAGAATTTAACCTCCGTGGCGCCTGCTTCTCTTATTCCTAAGACGAAGACGTTTTCTTTACCGAAAATATTACCCATATAAGAGACGTAATCGGAAGAGGCGTGCTTATCGACGATAGCCAATATCGTACCTGCGAAACCGCCGCCGTGGACTCTGACGGCTCTGGCGCCCGAGAAGCGCTTGGTGAGCGTCAAGGCGAGCGGGATGGGTTGTTCGGTCGTTCCCTCGGGGTAACAATTCTGGAGAAGTTTATAACTGGATTCTCCGGACGCGTTGATTGTTTCGAGAGATTTTTTGACGTTACCCGATTTAAGGGCGTTGCTTAGTTTGACCACGCGAGCGTTTTCGTCATAAAAATGGATAGCTCTGAGGAGTGCCCTTTCGCTGACCTTGTTCCTTATCTCGGGGATAGCTTCGTAGAAGGCTTTTTCCGAGACTCTACGGAGATAGGGTTTACCGAAGAGCTTGGCGACCTGTTCCATTTCGCTACGGATGGCGGCGTAATTGGGGGTGAGGTTGCAATGGTCGCCGCCGCAGTTGACGATGACGATATCGACGTCGTCGACGGACCAGCGAGTCTTTTTTACAACGGGAGCGGAGAGGCTCTTGAAGTCTATAAAGGACACGCCGCCGAGAGCGATAGCCGACTGATCGAGGAGTCCGGAGGGCTTACCGAAATAGACGTTTTCCGCGTACTGCGACACGGACGCTTTTTCCATAGCTTCCATTTTACCGTCGTTGTAGAGGACGTTGAGTATCTCGGTGACGAGTAATTCGAAAGATGCCGATGACGATACGCCGGCGCCTTTGAAGACGTTGCTACGGACGGTGGCGTCGAAGCCTCCCGCCTTATAGCCGCGATTGACAAGTCCCGCGACGACGCCTTGGACGAGGGCAAAAGTCGTACCGAATTTATCGGGGTCTATCTTCAGGTCGTCGATATCGACGACGACGGGGTCGTACCCCTCGGAATCGACGGTGATTATATTATCGTCTCTCGGGGTAACCGCGCCGAGGGTATCGATAGTAACTGCCGCACAGAGGACTTTGCCGTGATTATGGTCGGTGTGGTTGCCGCAGATTTCTATTCTTCCGGGGGAAGAGAACATTCTGATTTCTCCGGAATGAGTCGCGGCGTGAGCGCGATAGAGTTCTTCGAATCGGGCAGCGGTTTCTTGACCGCTCTTGTGATAAAGGAGTCTCGAGGACTCGTCGAATTTTTGAGAATCTCCGAATAAAGATATTGCCATATAAACCTCTTCGTAGTATAATATAACCGACGTATGTCGATTAAACACATTATAGCAAACGCGAAAAATTTTGTAAATACTATTGACCGATTAAGGAGACAAGAATGTACGACGTAAAACAAGGGATAGAAGATCTTATCTATTATGCGCAAGAAGAATTAGGCTTAGTGGAGCTGGATGCGGTCTATGCGAGAAACCAGCTGATGGCGCTGTTTTCCACGGACGATATGGGCGAGCCCGCCACCGAAGTCAAGCCTATACAGGAGATACTTGACGGACTGACCGGATACGGTATCGAAAATGGGCTCGCTACCGAAGACGAGCTGATACGCTTCGAGACGAAAATAATGGGATACGTTACGCCCTCTCCTTCTTTCGTCGCGGAGACGTTCAATCTGCTGTACGAAGAGTGTTCTCCGGAAGAAGCTACGAGATATCTCAACGACATATCGGTGGGGAGCAACTATATAAGGATGAAAGACGTATCCAAAAATCTCCGCTGGGAAGCCAAAGGCGAGCGCGGAGACGTGGTGGTGACCATCAACCTGTCCAAGCCCGAAAAATCCGCCGAACAAGTGGCGAGAGAGAGGCTCATCCCCAACCAAAAGTATCCTAAGTGTATGCTTTGTTTTGAAAACCTCGGTTATAACGGAAGTATCAAGCATCCCGCGAGACAGACTCTCCGTTTCGTCCCCGTGGATCTGGGCGGCGAAGAATGGTACATGCAGATGTCGCCCTACGTCTATTACGACAATCACGTGATATGTTTCAACAAATATCACTCTCCTATGGCGATAACGGACATGACTTTTAAGAGACTGACGGACTTCGTGGCGGTATTTCCGCACTATTTCCTAGGTAGCAACGCAGACCTTCCGATCGTAGGCGGAAGCATTCTATCGCACGACCATTATCAAGGCGGCGGGAAGGTTTTGCCGATGTTTTCTCGTCCCGTGAGGACGTCTTTCGGCACGCACGACGGCGTCAAAGTCGGGATACTCGACTGGTACAATTCAGTAGTATATTTGGCGTCCAAGGATCAGGTCGCGCTTATCAACACGGCGTCTAAGGTTTTGTCGTCCTGGAGAGAATACACGGACGAAAGCGTGGGCATATACGCGCACACCGACGCGCCGCACAACACCATCACTCCTATCGCTACGATGAACGAGCATAAGGAATACGAACTGTATCTTATTCTGCGCAACAATCGTACGGACGAAGAGCATCCCGAAGGAATATATCATCCGTCGAGAGATATGCATCATATCAAAAAGGAAGGCATCGGACTCATCGAGGCTATGGGAATATTCATTCTGCCCGGTAGGCTCCAAAAAGAAATGCAGGGCGTAGTGGACATACTCTCGGGAAAAACTCCCTACGACGAAGAGACTCTCAACGACGTAAACAATCCTCTCAACAAGCATAAAGCAATGATAGACGAATTGAGAAAATCGTCCTACGCCACCGAAGAAGACGCCGAAAAGGCTAAAACCGAATACATCAACGAAACGTGCAGAAGAATCCTCGATACGACCGCCGTATTCAAGAACACCGAAAAAGGTCAGGAAGCATTCGCAAGATTTATCCACCGCGTAATCGGCTAAAACTTAAAACCAAAAGAACTCATACTAAAAATGACGTCTACACGGACGTCATTTTTGATTTGTTTTTTGTTTTGATTATGGATTCTTTTCGATTAGATTGGGCGTCAGACGAGGCAGGCGCGGAACGCTCCGAGTGAAGTGTACTCAAACGTACTCGAGCGAGGAGACCCGTAAGCCTAACGTAGTATCACGCCCAAGATAATCGAAAAGAACTAGCGGTCCTCGCGGAAATACGCCAAACCTATCGCCGCGGGTCCTTTATTCTCCTTGCTGTTAAACACACTGGTGAAGATCAAGACGATAATCGTAACGGCATAGGGGACGATTTGCATAAGCTTCATCACGTCGAAGGAGACCGATACGTAGCCGTACGGAAGGACTGTCAATGCACCGAAGAGGAATGATCCGACTACGGCGATGAGAGGTTTCCAGAGGGCGAAGATGACGAGAGCTATAGAAATCCAACCCATGGCGGATATGGTCGCGGAATTTTCCCAGCTACCCTTGATGAAGCAGAGCAGATAGCAAGTACCGCCGAGTCCCGCTATTGCGGAGCCAGAAAGTATGGCGAGGTACTTATATTTGGTCACGTTGATACCGACGGCGTCCGCGGCGGCGGGGTTTTCTCCGATAGAGCGGAGATTGAGACCGACTCTGGTACGCTTAAACATTACGGTAACCACTATCGCTATCGCTATCGCCAGATAAACGAAAACGTCGTATCCGAAGAAAATTTTACCTACGTCTCCTGTAGCCTCTGCGAAGGGAAGAATCTCGGACAATGCTCTGCCGGCTCTGGGAAGGTACGTACGGTCGACGACGTTCATCATCATGAAGTCCGCCACGCCTGCGCCGAAAGTCGTAAGCGCGAGACCGGTAACGTTCTGGTTACATCTGAGGCTGACTGTGAGGAAAGCGTAAATAAGTCCGCCGAGAGCTCCGAAGAGTAAAGCGAAAATCAAAACGGTTATAAGTAAAAGTATATAACTTATATCTCCGCTGCCTACGCCCGCCATATATAGGGAAGCGCCCAAACAACCGCCCAAAGTGCCCATACACATAATTCCGGGGATGCCGAGATTGAGGTGACCGGCTTTCTCGGTAATAATCTCTCCTATACAACCGAAGAGATAGACGGTACCTAAAGAAACAGCACTGACAATAAACTTAGACCACATTATTCTTTCTCCTCTGCTACTACGGCGGAATTTTCTTCTACCTTGTCGTCGGAATTGTCCGACGAGACGTTTTCTTTATTTTCGTTTTCGGTTTCGATAACGGTTTCCGAGACAGAATCTTGTTGAGGCTCGCCTTTTGCCTTTTTCTTAAAGATTATCTTATAGTTGATGAAGAACTCGCACGCTATGACGAAGAAGAACACGAGTCCTATGACTATATCGGATATAGCCGTATTGGTGAAGTTGCAAGATTGTCTTACCTGTCCCATACCCTTATTTACGAAGGTAATGAAGAAGGACGTAAAGAACACGAAAAGCGGATTAAACTGACCTATCCACGCTGCCATTATTGCGGTAAAGCCCATATTGGAGTGAGACGTGGAAGTCATGGTGTGATTGATGCCGCCGGCTATTAACAAACCTACTATACCGCACACCGCGCCCGATAAAATCAAAGTGCGGATGATGACCTTCTTAACGTTGATACCGATATACTTGGCGGTGTTCTCGGACTCTCCTACTACCGATATTTCATAGCCGTGCTTACTGTAACGGAAATAGACGAACATAAACGCAAGCGCTATGACTGCCATTAGAATAACCAAGACATACCTGTTGCCGAGCTCGGGGAGATTGGCGGTCTCGATAGGAACTAAAACCGCAGAACCGTCTTTAACCCAAGAGTTAACGAAAAAGAGTACCAAGCCTTCCGCTACGTAGTTGAGCATTAAGGTAAACAGAGACTCGTTGGTGTTGAAAAACGCCTTGAATATAGCGGGGATTACCGCCCAGACGATACTCGCGATAATCGAGAGAGGTATCATAATGAGTACCGTGAGCCATTCGGCAACTCCTGCCGCGGGCATAAATTTCATACACGCGCAACAGACGATACAGGATACCAGAATTTGACCGTTGCCGCCGAGGTTCCAGAACTTCATTCTGAAAGCGGGAAGAAGCGCCAATGCGACCATAAGTAAAAGACAAGTATCCTGAATGAGTATCCATATACGTCTCTCCGAACCGAAAGCACCGTCGAAAAGACTGCCGAGGACGGAAAACGGAGAAGTTTCACCGAAAATAGCGCATATAATCGAAGCCAACACCAGTGAAAGCACTATCGCGCCGCCTCTTATGCACCAAGCCGCCCATGTCGGAAGAGAGGCATTCTTAACTATATGGAAGAGAGGTTCTTTAGTATTCTTAACGGAATTATTATTCATTTTCGCGCTCCTTTTCTTCCTGCGATACTATTTCCGAGGTCGTATCGGTCTTGGTCATGAGATAACCGATTTCCTTCTTATCCGCGCCTCTGCCGTCCACTATACCCGTTACCTTACCGGAACTCAAAACGAGTATGCGGTCGCAAAGTTCTATAAGTACGTCGAGGTCTTCACCTACGAAGATAACCGCCGCGCCGTCTTCCTTCTGCTTATTGAGAAGATTGTAAATGACGTATGAAGAGTTGATATCCAGACCTCTGACGGGGTAAGCAGCCATCAATACTTTAGGCGCCTGAGAGATTTCTCTGCCGACGAGGACCTTTTGGACGTTACCGCCGGAGAGTTTTCGAATCATCGTATGAAGAGAGGGGGTCACCACCTCGAGGTCTTCTACTATCTCGGTGGCGAGAGCTTCGGGCTTCTTCCTATCGAGGAAGCCGAACTTACCTTTACGATAGCTGCGGAGCATAACGTTGTCGGTAATATCCATATTCCCGACTAGTCCCATACCCAGTCTGTCTTCCGGGACGAAGGACAGGCGGACGCCTAATTCTCTTATCTGCATAGGGGTCTTGTCCCTAAGATTGACTTCTTCTCCGTTACTAGGATCGATATAAGAGATATCGCCGCTCTCTATCTTAAGAAGCCCTGCTATTGCTTCTAAAAGTTCTCTTTGACCGGATCCTGCTATACCGGCTATACCTAATATTTCTCCCGACCTTGCCGTGAAGCTGACGTCGTCGACCGCTCTGAAGCCCATATTGGACTTGACGGAGAGGTGATTGACTATAAGTCTGTCTTTAGGTTCTACGGGCTCGGTACGGTTAATGTTCAACGTGATTTTTTTACCGACCATCATTTCGGTCAGTGCGTCCTCGTTTGTCTCGGAGGTATTGACGGAGCCGATATACTCGCCTTTTCTGAGAACCGCGACTCTGTCGGATATAGCCATAACCTCGTTGAGCTTATGGGTGATGATGATGATGGACTTGCCGTCTTCTTTCATAGACCTGAGGACGTCGAAAAGTCGGTCTATCTCTTGCGGCGTAAGAACCGCGGTGGGCTCGTCCAGAATGAGAAGCTCTGCGCCTCTATATAGCATCTTGACTATTTCTACGGTCTGCTTTTCGGAGACGGACATATCGTAGATTTTTTTATTCGGCTCGATTTTGAAGCCGTACTTCAAGGCAATCTCGGAGACTCTTTCTCTGTTCCTCTTAGGGTTGTAGCGCTTTTCTCTGAGTCCCAAGACGATATTCTCCGTAGCGGTAAATACGTCGACCAGTTTAAAATGCTGGTGGACCATACCGATCTTATTGACGAATGCGTCGTGAGGGGACTTAATGACTACGGGCTCTCCGTTAATAAAAATCTGTCCCTCGTCGGGATAGTAAATACCGGAAAGCATATTCATCAGGGTGGTTTTACCGGAGCCGTTTTCTCCCAGTAACGCCAAAATCTCACCCTTATTGACGGTAAGATTAACGTTGCTGTTGGCGACGACGGAGCCGAAGCGCTTAGTAACGCCTTTCATTTCAAGCACGGGGAAGTTGTCCACGATAGCCTCCTAAAAAATGAGTATAGGCGGGGCGAAATACATCGTCCCGCCTAAAACATAGGTGTTGTAACGGTTGCTTATTAGAACTCAACGTTGAGGTAATTGATACCGTCGATCTGGATGTCGAAGTAAGGAGCGGATCTGAAATCGCTTTCGGAGAAGTAAGTGGTATAGCCTACGGTCTTGACGACTTCGACGTCGCCGACTTTGTAAGAAGTAAGGTGACCTTCGCTATCTACTACGGCATTAACGTTCTTCTGCTTGTCTCCCTCGGAAACAATGGTCACGGTGAACTGAGAGCAATCGAAAACCTTTCTGGTGCCGTTGAGAAGTTCTGCTTTGACGCTGTCGAGGACTGCTTGAGTGCCTGCGGCGGCGGCGGAACCTACGGAAGTGAGGACTACGGAACCCGTATTGATGTTACCGGTCCAGTCGGCGTTGATGGAAACATCCTTGCCGAGTGCTCTGTCGATGATCAGTTCGAAGTAAGGTTGCCAGTTGATACGAGAAGAGACGATGAAGGTCTCGGGGCAAGCGGCTTCGGTGGATCCGTTGTAAGAGACGTTGGGGACACCGGCGTTTTCGCAAGCGGTAGGAGCACCCATGGAGTCGGCGTGCTGAGAAATAAGAGCACAACCGTTATTGATAAGAGTCTCGGCAGCGGTCTTCTCTGCAGTTTCATCGTACCAAGAACCGGTGAATTGGACGTCCATAACTACGTTGCTGACGACGGATTTGACGCCGAGGTACCAAGAAGACAGACCGGAAACGACTTCCGCATAAGTGAAAGCACCTACGTAACCGAGTTTGATATTGCCGTCGGCATCGTAATTGGCGGGTTTAAGTCCGTTGTTTTCAATCATACTCTGAAGTTTGAGACCCGCGGCTACACCGGCGAGGTATCTGCCTTCATATATAGAAGCGAAAGCATTGTGGAAGTTGGCAACGTTCTCGGTGTGAGCGTTGGTGCCGGTCGCATGATAGAACTGCACGTCGGAGAATTCTTTGGCAGCGGCAAGCATATGAGACTCGTGACCGAAAGAATCTGCGAAAATCGCTTTATATCCCTGGTCGGCGAGGTCGGAAGCCGTATCATAACACTTGGTAGACTCGGGAATGTCGGTTATGATGGTGTATTGGCTCTTAGAGAGTCCTTTAACTTCACAAGCCGCCTTGAAAGCGTCGATGAAGTTTTTGTCATAAGTCGAAGCGTCGCCGTGTAAGCAGATGAGTCCTACGACTTTTTCGCCGCTGTCACAACCGGTGAAGACGGCTACTACGCCTACGGCAAGTACGATTACGAGTACGATTGCTAGAATCTTTTTCATGTGATATCCTCCAAATTTTTTCGCCTATACGGCTAATTTATTTTACAAAAGTTAAGTTTTCGTCCGACATACTTTCTATACGTGCGAGGGAATAGACGTCTACGGACTCTTTTTCTATCAAGGCGTGACCGCCTTGGAAGTTTTTCTCGATGGCGCAGGATACTCCGACGGGGGTGGCGCCTGCCTGTCTGACGATATCGATGAGACCGAGGGCGGCGTTGCCGAGCGCGAGGAAGTCGTCGACAATGAGGACTCTTTCTCCCGCGTAGAGATATTCCTTGGAGACGAGGATGATATTTTCCTGTTTGTGAGTGAAGCTGAATACCTTAGAAAAGTAAATATTATCGGAGATATTGAGGGAGCGGTGTTTTTTAGCGACCAAGAGCGGTACGCTGAACTTAAGGGCGACGAGGGTAGCGAGGGCTATGCCGGAAGCTTCCACGGTGAGAATTTTATCCACGCCCGTATCCTTATAATGGTTATAGACGTCGTCGGCGAGCTTATCGAGAAAATCCGCATCGACGAGGTGGTTGAGGAAGCCGTCCACTTTTAAGATACCTCCGGGGAGGACCTTGCCGTCGGATAAGATTTTTTTCTCGAGTAGTTCCATTACGTTCTCCTAAAAACTTAATAAAAACTAAAAAAACAAGTCATAAAACTTGTTTTGCCAAATACGAATCCAACCTATGAAAGGTAAAATTTCCAAATAGTCGCAACTTAGAGGCGTTGACGGTAGAGACTTACGAGCCGTAATATTCGTAGATATATTTGGCAATATTTAATTTTTACACTTGCATTATAACGGCGGGAAAAATTTAAGTCAAACAAAAAACGGGGGAATTTTTAAATATTACTTTTAATTTACCGAAGAATATTTTTCGTGTCGGATTATCGATAAAAAGTCCAGAAAACGAGCTAAAACCAAGGGCTCGCGAATGACGCGAGCCCGAGAGGATTTACTAATAATTAACTTATGCGGGATTTTTCTCTTTTAGCAGAGCGATGATTTCCTTAAGTAAGTCTTCCGTCGTTGCCGAAGGAGTCTCGGGGTCGGCGGGTTCTTCCGCTACTTCCGTCGAGGGGGATTCCGTTTCTACGGGAGCGGGGGATTCTTCGGGGAGCGTTTCGGCAGTTTCGTCTAAATTCTTAACGGAGTCGATCATTTTTTCCGCAAACTCTTTCACGTCGTCGGTGACTGCGGTGCCCATTTCTTTCAACTTATTGAAAGCTTTCACTATCGCGAAGAGGACCAGAGCGGTCAGTAGGAACGTGACGACGGCGGAGATGACGGCGCCCCAATTGATGACGACGGCTTCCGTGACGATCTGACCTGCGGAATCCACGACGGCTTCTCTGAGGACTGTCTGGAGAGCGCCCGTCTCGCCCGTACCGGGAATCCAATTGATGAGGGGCGTGAGAATGTTGTTGACGAGGCTGGTGACCACCGCGGTGAAAGCCGAACCTATTATCATACCTACGGCGAGGTCCATGACGTTGCCGCGGTTGATGAACGTTTTGAATTCCGAGAAGAGTTTTTTCACGACGTTTTCTTTCTTTTCTTTTTTCTTCATTTTTTAACCTTCTGTATTTATATTTTCTCCTTCCTGAGAGGAGATTATTTTCACGTAGACGGTGACGACGATTTTGTCGGTACCTCTCGTTATCGCGTCGCAAGAATACTCGGCGGTCATTGCTTCGTCGCGATAGAACTTAACGACATCGACCTCTTGCTGTCCGAAGTCGAGCTCGGAAAGGTCGGGAAGAATTCCGTCGAGGACGTTGAAGCGATAATCGTCCGCAGACACGTCTCCCGCGAAAGTCACGGTACCTTCCAAGGAGCGGATCGTAAGGGACGGCCAGCTCTTTTTATATTCCTGAGTAGAATCGCTACGGACGTAGAAGTACATATTGTCTTTAGTGTACTTATTGACCGCGACGCGGTACTCGTCTATCACCTTGAGTGTATCTCTGCCGTCGGTGGCGATTTCCACAGCCGAGGTCGAGAGCATAACCAAATTGAGAAGCGCAGTCTCTCCTTTTAGCGCGTCGAGACCTATACGAGTGAGCGTAGCAGGTAAGACGAGCGTCCTTATTGTCGGAACGTCGTCTTCGGACGCGGCGACAAATTCGAAGCCTCTGTCCGCTATGGCGACGACGGGGAGCCCCGCGTAATAAGTCGGAACTATAATCGTACCGTCGTCCGAAGGTCTGGCGGAACCTCTGCTGACTTCATAACCGTCGCCGGACTCGTTGATGACGTACTGGAGTCCTTGGGTTCCGTTTTTCACTTCCCAATCCAGATAAAGGGTTACGTCGACCAAGACGCAATCCGCGTCGTCGGACGTGACGTAGACCTTGACGTCGTTGCGGAAGAAGTACCAATCGCCGTGAGAAGAATACGGCAAGAACGGGTCTCTATGCGGATAATCGGGGTAAGCGGAAAGAGTTGCGGCGTCTACGGTTACTTCGGGATCGCCGTTGCCGGGGACGAAGGTTATTACGGAAGTCAGCGCGAGCAATCTGTCGGCATAATCGGAATAACCGTCGCTAATCTTAAAGGTGTTGAAAGAGTCGTACGGAACAAGAATATAGAAGTCGGCGTCGTCGAATGCTCCCTGTCCCGATTCTATGACCGTATCCGAGTCTATACCAAGACCGCGGAGGTTTCTTACGTATCTGAAAGCGTAATCGGATATCACGGAGACTCTGGAGACGTCAAGATAATAGATGCCGTTATCGGCGCCGTCTTTACCTACGGGGTAACGGACCAGCTCGTATTTATCGCCGATGATTCTATAGAGTATACCGTCCTCGGAGACGAAGCGGGTATTGCCGTCCGCCACGACTATGTTGTTAAGTCCGGTAGCCGCGGACAGCTTAAGAGCGGACGAATAAATCGATGTGACCGTAGCCGGCAAGGTGAACGTCGTGGATTCTCTTGCTGCGGGATATGCGACGAGGGTGGTGTAATCGGAGTTATACAACACGCCGCTCTCGGTGCGGAAGTAAGCCGACGAGGATCTGAACGAAGCGATATTATACGCGCTCTCGAAGGTATATTCCGTAACGGTCGTAACGGAAGACGCGATTACGAATTCATAAGACATCCCTTCTCCTACTCCCGCGGGGACGAAAACGAGTTTTTTCTTATCGTAGGAATACAAAGCGTCGGATTCCACTCTGAAGGACACGTTGCCGTCGGCGACGATGAACGTGCGTAGAGTGTTACAGCCGACGAAGGCGTCGTCCTGAATACGGGTAACGGTCTCGGGGATATAGACGGTCGAGACGGAAGTATCTTTTATCAAGCCCGAAGATATGGCGGTAACGGGAAGATACTTGCCGTTGTACAGATAATAGTTGGCGATGACGAGGTTTTCCGTGCCGCCGATACTGCCTCGGGAGACCTGAACGGTTCCGTCGAAAGAGAGTGTATAAGCAAGACCGTCGGTGCCTTTTCTTATCCAAACGGCATAGAGGTCGAGTCCGCCTTCTTCTACTATTCCCGTAGCGAAGTCGAACAAAGTAAGGCTAGAGGAGTCGGACGTTTTGTATCCCCAACCGCCGAAGGTATATTCGTCGGAAGACGATTCAGGTGCGGAGGGGATGTTGTCGTAATCGACCGTCGAATCGGTGAGGTTGGAAAATCTTACGTATCTCGTCGTATCGGAAGTATAGTAAGTCAAAGTAGAATAAATCGGCTTGATTCTATCCGAATACGCGGAATACGCGGAGCTGTTGCGATAATCGGACACTCTGTCTACGGCTACGTAAATCAATGCGGAATCCGCTCCTACTAGGAACAAATCGTCTTCGTCTATAGCCGCGGAGGGCAAAACGTACTCGCCGCTAACGTCCGAGCAGGAAATGAGGACCTTTTTCAGATTGACGGCGTCTATGAATATATTTACACCCATAGATGTCCTTCCTTGTATATAAGTGAACGGAAGATATATCGATTCCAGCGACGCGCAACGTGCGAAAGCTCTCGCGCCTAAGGAAAGTAGCGCGACGTCTTCCGCAAAGGATACCGACGTGAGGTTGGAACAGTTTTCAAACGCGGATACGCCTATAGAAGAGACGTCTGCGGGAATGAATATCGTCGTGAGGGAGGCGCAGTTATAAAACGCGCTCGAGGGGATATTGGAAAGTCCCGAGGGAATGACGAAGTTTTTCAGTCTGACGCAATCTCTGAATGCGGAAGCCCCCAAGCCGTCTCCGGTATAACGATTGCCCTCGTCGTCGGTATAGGTATAGCGAAGCACGCAACCTTCCGCTATTTCTACGGATTCCAAAGCTCTGCAACCTTCGAAGGCACTCTCGCCTATATAAGTGAGAGTCGCGGGTAAATCGACCGAGACTAAGGAAGTGCAGTTTTTGAAAGCTTTAGTCCCGATCGACTCGAGTGAGTCTTTCAGGTCGATCGTTTTTAACGAAATACATCCCATAAATGCGCTGTCGCCTATAGTGACGGGGGTGCCTCTCATTACGAGGCTGTCGAGGTTGATACAGCCCTTAAACAAGCCTGCGGAGATGGTGCCGATGGTCGAGGGGATGACGATCGTCCTTAAAGAAGAGCAATCTTCGAAGGCGCTCTCGCCGATAGACGTCAGTCCCGTAGCGGGCAACGCGACGGAAGTCATCGAAGAACAGCCGTAAAAAGCTCTCTCTCCGATAGTGGTTATCGTAGCCGGCAGAACGACTTCTTTTAACGCAGTCATACCGCTGAAGGCTTCCGCGGAAATCGCGGTAACCTTATAAGAGATGCCGTCGAGGGTACATTGCGAAGCGACGACTATCTTGGTGAGGCTCATGGCGGCGGAGTTGCTTTTATCTACGTAAACGGTCGCGGATGAGCTGTTTTCGTCACGGACGTAGACGATACCGTCTTCCGCCGAGGTGGCTTTTGCCCAACGCGCATACAGGCGCGTATCCTTATATACGGAGTCGGTATCGAAGGAGAACTCGTTGCCGCCGAGATACGGCTCGTCGTACCATCCCATAAAGGCATAACCGTCTTTGACGGGGGAAGTTATCACTCTCGAGAGTCTCTCTCCGTAAAGAGCCGAACCGACCGCGTAGGTATCGAACTCTTCGTCACGGGATTCTACCATAAAATAGACGTAGACCGTGGAGGCTCCTATTGCCTCTATTCTGGATGCGGGCACGTAACCCGTCCAAGCGGAACGATAAGCTTCTACGTACTCTTCTCCGTCCTCTTTTCCGGGGACCAGAATAAGGAGAGAATCCGACGATCCGTAAAACACGTCGGCGGTAAGAATCGGAGGAACGGTGCCGTTAAACTCAAGACGTTTTAATCTCTTCATCGCGCCGAAAGCGGAATATTCGATCGACGTTACGGAATCGGGAACTACGACGGACGTAAGGTATGCGTTGCCGTAAAACGCCGCGCGTCTTATCGTGCGCGTCGAATCGGGGACGAAATAAGATTCGGTAGAATCGAGAGCCGCCGGGTAAAGAACCAACTCTTCTAAATCGTAAGTAAACAAGACGCCGTCGACCGATTTAAAGCCGACGTTATCGTCGTCCAAAAGGATTGTTCCGAGCTTTTTCGCGCCGAAGAAAGCGGTCGCCTTGATTTCTCTTATAGTCGCGGGGATGTAAATGCCAACGATATCGGACGACATAAAGGCACCCGACGAGATGACTCTGACGGGAAGACCGTCGTAGAAATTGGTAATGATAATCGTATCGGCGGTAGCCGTGCCTATGCTCACCGCATAAGCGGTCTCGCCGTCGAAAGTGACTTTGGAATACTCGAGACCTTTCGTCCCGACAACGACGAATCGGGCGTAAATATCCGTATCTTCCGTAAGAACGGTCGAGAAATCGAACAGAGTTTCTGCCGAAGCGTCCGTCGCCCAGCCGCCGAAAACGTATTGCCTGCCGTCAAAGGAGATCGTAGCATCGTAAGAATATTCGTCAGCCGATTCGAAAACGGCTTTGACGTCGTCGTGTATGAGGGATCCGTCGAGAGGGTTGAGATATCTGACCGTGACGGAATCGGGATAGACCATATCGGAATACTCTGACCAGGCTCCGCTCGAGAAGACGTTTTTGTTACCGACGAAAATTTTGAAGTCCTTGCCTACTCCGTAGAACGCGTTGACGCCCAGTTCCGGTGCGGAAGAGGCTTTGAGACGGAGGTTTTTAAGATAAACGACGCCTTCGAAAGCTCCTCGGGAAACGGCGATGCCGTTGGGGTCGACAGTGCCTACGGAATTGTTTTTAACGGAAAATCTCGATAATTCCAGCGTATAACTCTCGATATCGAGGCGGGCGGGGAACTTGACGATTTTTTCCAAAGAGACGCCGTAGCCGTCCTCGCCGTCCACGGTAAGGGATATCTTGCCGCTACCTAGCTGATAGAGGACTCCGTTAACGGAAGCGTAGGTGCCGTTGCAATTATACAATCTCTTCCATACGGGGCTGTTGTCGGAAGTGTAACCGCCGATGTAAAAATAGACTTTATTGTCGGGTAAGACGGTAATTTCCTCAAGAGCGGACATTTTGTCGAGAGCGTTGTCTTTAATCTCGGTCACGCTGTCGGGGATGATGAGGTGGGTGACGGAATCGTT
Organism: uncultured Christensenellaceae bacterium; assembly: GCA_964613035.1. Lineage (GTDB taxonomy): Bacteria > Bacillota > Clostridia > Christensenellales > DTU072 > CAVIQK01. Next base: position 91,276 of record CAZTFQ010000003.1, read on the forward strand.
GCCGGAAAAAGCCGATTCCGATATAGCGGTAACTCTGCTGCCTTCTATTTCCGTTACCTTATATACGAAAGACGTCAAGTCGACGTAATAGACGTAATCGACGGTTTGGTTACCCACGGAATAGTTAACGGTAACCTGCATGACGCCGTTAAGGGTATTAACGGATCCGACGGCGTTGGTACGGGAATAATCGCCGTACAAGACGGCTCCGTCCGCGTAATAAGTTACGGCGCCGCCCGACCAGCCGTAGAGCTCGTCGGAAGGATCTCCTATCGTTATCGAGAAGTTGCCCTCTTCGTACACGGAAGATTCTAAAGAATCGGAGAGTTTACCGTCGGATTCGGTTTTGTAAACGGAATACGATTTGACGTATTTATAGACCGAGGAGGGTATATAGACGACGGATTCTCTTATATTGTTGCCCGTTACGCCGTAGTCGGAAGATCCGATCGGGGTATAATCGAGGAGATTCTTACTGTTGGTGACCCAGTAGGCGTACAAAGTCGTCGACTCGGACGCGGGGGAAGAAAAATCGTACCGCGTCGAATAGGAATCGTCCGTATACCAGCCTGCGAAGGCATAGTCGCCGACGGTGGATTCCATATCGGGATAAGTGACCTTGTCGCCGTATTCCACGGTCTGATCCGCGGGTGCGTTGCCGTATGCTCCGACTTCGAAAGATATCGTATACTTTAATTTGGAATACACCGCATAGAGGGTATATTCTCTGTCTATCACGACGGAAGAATCGTACTCTGCGAGATTACCGTCTAAGTAATAGTACCACTTATAAGAGTACCCTTTTATCTTGGTCGCGGCGGGAACGGTCCCTGCACGATTATACAGGACCGCGAGGGTTTCGCCGAGAGTTTCTTCGCCGTCGAAGCCGTCGTAGAGATAGACGGTGGATATTTTTACGTTCCATCTGGCGTAGAGAACGATATCGGAAGTAACTTGATCGGTGCTTAAAAATCTCTCGGTAGAGGTTAGAGTGTCTTTATACCAACCGCCGAAGATAATCGTGGCGCCGTCTATATCTCTGTGGACGGGAGAAGACACCGTGGCGGTATCGCCGTGATTGACGGTAACCGTAGCGAAGTCGACCGTAACTCCGTCGACGTAATCGTAATACTTATACTCGACGGTATAGCGATTGAGGCTCTGGACGATCTTTACCGCGCCGCCTCTTACAAGAGGTGCGTCGAGAGGCATAACCGTACCGTCGGAGTATTGCCACGATGCGGTGTAACCTTCCGCCATATAGACGGGAGCGGAGAGCATTTCTCTAAAAACAGCCCTAAGGTCGTCGGGTAAAACCTTGCCCAAGGCGACTATTTCTTCTATAGTCTCTCCGTCGGAAGTTTCGTAAGAAATTTTTCCCGTCCAGCCGGCGTACAATTTAAGAGTGGTCGAGAGCGTTTTGCCGTCGAAATCAGCCGCGAGCAAGTCGAGATATTCTTTCCAAGAGGCTGTCGAGCCGTCCCAGAGGACTGTGCGGTCGGGGTCGAGATACCAGTCGATAAACGAAGCGTGGTCTGCGGAGGGGATATATTCTTCGAGAGTTGCGCCGTAGACGTAAGATGTGACGGACGGAGCCGAAGATATCTTAACGTACTCGGATACGTATTCCACGGTCACGCGGTTATAACGGATTTTTTCACGATAAAGGTTATCCGAGATATCTTTCCAATACTCTCCTATATCCTCTCCAGCGTAAGTGGGGTCGGTGCCGACGACGAGGTACTTGAGAGAAACGAGACCGTTGAACACTTTGGAGCCTTGCAACGCGGGCGCTACGGAAGACGTAAACACGACCGCTTCCAGAGAAGAGTTTTCTCCGAAGGCATAGCCGCCGATATAATTGACCGTGGACGGAACGACCAAAACGGGGTCGGACTTGGCTGAAGGATAGACGAGGAGTTGCACTTCCCTACCGCCGTCGAGTCTGTAAAGAACGCCGTCTATCGAGCGATAATTGGCACCGACGACCGACAGAGATTCTAAAGACGGAAGGTCGTAAAAAGCCCGAGAATCGAGCATATCTCTTCCGAGAGAAGACGTTCCGACGATGGAGACTGTTTTTAGAGCGGACATACCCGAAATCGCATACGGGCGGATAGCCGATATACTACCGTCGAGAGTGAGCTCGGTTATCGTCGAGTTATATTCCAGTGCGGAGCACCCTATTATTCTTATTCCGTCCTCTCCTCCTACGGACAGTCGGGAAGCGTTGCCTACGTATTTATAAAGCTGATTGCCGTTGAAGACGACTTTTCCGTTGCCGTTTTTCGCGGCGGCGGACGCCGATACGTACCAAGCCGTTTCGTCGAACACGCCCGCGCCCAGTTCGACCCACTTGTAGAAGTCGTGGAGATTGACAAGCGACGTACAACCGCGGAAGGCTTTTTGTTTAATCGAAGTTACCGAAGACGCCACGTAGATATCGGTGAGGTCGGTATACCCCGAAAAGGATTCCCCCATAACGGTCGTGACGGGACGGGAATCGTTCTCGTGAGGGATGACGAGCACTTTAAGCGTATCGGAATTGGACGTGCCGTAATAACTCTTATATTCCGACATATCGAAACCTACGACGTTGTTATCGTCGTCGTAGACGATACCCGCGGTACCTTTTCTCGACCATCTCGCGTACAGGGTATAAGATTGTTCTATCGCGGTGTCGAAGGAAAACTCTCGGGAGAAGTCGGCGTCGATATAATATCCGTCTATATACCACTCGACTATGCCGTCGTCCGCAGTCCCTTCTACGAGAATTTTATCGTCCGCGAAGAACGGCGCGGTCTTACCGTGCATTACTTTAGAGACGTAGTCGCCGCCTAGATACGCGGCATACTCCGCATTACGATAAACTTCCGCCAAATCGGAAGACTTTTGGGTATCGAGAACGTAACGGACGGAATAACTTCTGAGGACGGGATACGCGACGAAAACGAGTCCTTGCTTGTCTATAGCGGTGAAGTCGGGTAAAGTGCCGTCCTTCTCGAACTCGCTCAAAGCGGCGGAATCGGGCTCGCCGTTGAGACTGCCTCTGAGCCAATAAGAATCGTATCCGTCGAATGTCGGCGACGAGGGTACCAGGGAAGATATATCGGCTCTGTAGACGCCGTCGGAGACGTATGCGCGCTTGACGGGAACTATCTCGTAGGTCGAGTTTTGCGACATAACGTTGACGCGGAAAGTAGCCTTAATCGTATATCCCGCATACAGGGTCATCGATCCGCCCGACGAAGCAACTTCCAAATCGGACAACTCGTAGTCGGTTTCGTCCAGAGTCAAGACGCCGTCCGCGTACATACCTACGGGGGTTGCGGAAGAATCGTAATCGGGATTGGATAAAAACGCCTCTCCGCCGCGGATATAATAAGCGGAGCCGTTGATTAAAATCACGCCGTCGTCGCCGTCGAGCGCCGCGCCGTAGTATCCGGATACAGTCCCTTCTACCGTCGTTACTGGTGGATCCGTATCGTAGACGGGAGCGGTATATACGACGGGGGATGACAATTGTTTATCAATATACCAGCGTTCGAAGTCGCCGACGCCGTTGGCATTGGAATAGGCTTTAAGCGGCTCGCCGTAATAGGTATCCACGCCGCGAGCGATCGACTCCTGCTGGACGGAATCGGACAACGGGTCGAAAGAGACGTGATAAGGTATTCTGTAAAAACAGACGTACACGACCGCTTTATCAGTAAGGGAATCGACGCAATCGTCGAGATAATAGCTACCCGAGAGAGGAATGATGTCGGCGTATTCTTTAGCGGAGCCCGTTTTTCCCGTTTTGAAAGACCACCAAGACGAGTAATCGCCGCGAATATAACGGACGGTTTCGCCGACGGAGTCTAAAAACGTCTCGGGAATATCGGGTAAGTCGCTGTAGGTGAAGCGGACGCCCTCGTCAAGATAGAGAGGGTCCAGAAGGGTATGATTGATGACGCCCTCGTCTCCGGTATAGAACCAGAGAGTCCACTGCCATCTGGCGTGAAGCACGACGTCACCCGAGAGGGGCTCGCCGTCGTAAAGAGCGTCGTCGGAGTACGTTTCGTCCGAATACCAGCCAGCAAACTCGAAGCGATACGAAAAAGTATAAGCGGATCCGTCGGGAGCGATATCGCCCTCGTCGATGACTTTACCCACGTCGACTATTTCGTCGAGGTCGAGTTGCTTGGAATAAGGGAATTCAAGATACTGCATTCCGTCGTAATCGCCGCCGACCGCGGTAAGAAACTCGACAGTGCCGGTGGGGTCGTGAGGTTTTCTTATAGCGGTAGCGCCGTTGAAGTCGAAGTAGACTTTAACCAAATCGGGGATATAAAAGAGATAAACAGTCCTATTCTCGGTCAAATCGCGATAATACGGACCGTACCATGCGTCGGAGAGGGATTCCGCGTCGGAATGGGAGAGCCCCTCTATTCCGTCGGGGGCGATTTTCACCGCTCTTCTGCTACCGTCTTTATCGACGAAGCCGACCGCGCGGAGCATACCGTCGAACTCGGATTCCGTCAGACTGCCGCCCACGTCGACGTAGGACTTATTAACGGAAGCCACTGAGTATGAATCGGTATTGCCGCTATAGGAAGTGAGAACGAAAGAAACAATTGTCTGCCAGCGGGGATAATACGTAGCGGACTCATAGACGGCGGAAGAAAAATCGAGCTTGTCGTCGAGAGTTTCGCCGTCGTTCGACGAGGAATACCAGCCCTCGAAATAGTAATCGGAAGACGGTTGAATCTCGGCGCTGTCGACGTAGTAAGCAACGGTCTTGCCCGCGATGACGGAGTAAGAAGACCTCTTGTCTCCGTCGACGAAGGTGAGCGTGAGAAGATCCGAGCTCTCTACTATATCGACGACGAAATCGACGTAAGTCTCTTGATAATAGACGGTAACGGTCTGAGAAAAGGCGCGCTCGGAAGAGTCGAAGCCTTTTATCTCCAGTCTGTCCGCTATGTCGACGAGATTTTTTTCTTCGATAACGTTGCCTTCATAGGTGACTTTTACTCTCGCGCCGGTAAGGTCGAGTTCTTCTCCCACGAGAAAATACGACCTGTCCGGGGTGGATAAAAGCTCCATATCGAGGACGGTAATCGTATTGACGGGCGTACAGGCAACGAGTGCGCAAGACGCGCACAAAACAATGAGTACGAATATTAACAGTAGACGATTAAAGCTTTTCACGCAATAAATTATAATATATAAAATAAACGGCGTAAAGTACGACGAACGAATTAACACAAAAATTTCAAAATAAAACATCGAACATAAATCCGATAAAAACCAAAAAAAAGAAAAACCGATGCGGTTTTCCTAGAGATTTTTGAAAACGCGCTTATCGGCGCGTTAAATAAAAATATATCCGTTACAAAATCGTACGCGATTCGAAGGCTCTCGCCAGCGTCAGCTCGTCCGCGTATTCCACTTCGGATCCCATAGGAAGTCCCGAAGCGAGGCGAGTAACGGTTATGCCGAGGGGCTTAATCGTATTGGCAATATACGTGGACGTCATCTCGCCCGAGACGTCGGAATTGAGGGCGATAATGACTTCTTTCACTCCGACGAGGCGGGAGAGAAGTTCTTTAAGACGAATATCGTCGACGCCGATACCTTTTTGGAAGTCGAGAGTGTTGTGCAAAACGTGATACACGCCCTTATACCCTGCCGCTTTTTCTATCGGGAGAATATCTTTAGGCGACTTGACGACGCAGACGACGGACTTATCTCGAGTGGCGCAGATTTCGCACAGATCCGACTCGGAATACGCGCCGCATTCTTTACAAAAATGTATCTTTTCCTTGACGTCTTTTATCGCGGAAACGAGCTCGCCCGCTTGCTCGTCGGTCATATCGACGATGGAGTAAGCGTAGCGGAGAGCGGTCTTATGACCTACTCCGGGGAGCTTTTTGATGTTCTTAACCAAAACGTCCAACGCGTCCACTAAAACAAACCTCCGCCCGAGACGGGTCCGAGTATTTCTTCACGCTGTTCTTCGATGAGTTTAAGAGCCTCGCGGATACCTGCGACGATGAGGTCCTCGAGCATCTCGACGTCGTCGGGGTCGACGGCTTCTTTTTTAATTTTGACTTCCGACACGGTGTAGTCGCAACCCATTACGACTTCTACCATATCTCCGCCGGCTCTGCCGATAACCTCGAGATCGGAGAGCTCTTCCTGAGCTTCCTGAATCTTCTTCTGCATATCCTGAGCCTGTTTCATAAGTTGTTGCATATTGGGCATACCGCCGCCGAATCCGTTAAACTTAGCCATAATATAATCTCCTATTGCTTATTACCGCCGAAGAGCTCCTTAAGCTTATTGGTACGCTCCTCGGAATTGTTACCTACTCCCGACCTTAAGTCGCGGAGAGAAAACGCTCTCGCTCCCGCGGTGAGGACGGCTTCTTTGATTTTTTCGAAATATCTCTCGTCCTCTAAGAGACTCACCACGCCGGGCTCTCTGGTGACGAGAAGGAGCTCGTCTCCGTCGAAGCGCACCGTCTTGATGGTGGACACTATCCCCGAGAGGGCGAACTCGCCGTTGGACTTAAGAATGTCTCCTGCTACTCTCCAGCACGCGAGAGCTCTCTCGTCGACTACGTCTTCTCTTTCTTCTTGAGTGGAATTGGCGCGGAGTATTTTCATACTCGCTTTACTCTCGTCGGACTGAGGTTGTTTTTCTTCTTTTGTATCTATGGCTACGGAAACCGAGCCCGAATAGATATTGTTGACGCGTTTTTCGAGCATTCTGATACGCGTGAGGGTGTTTTCCAGACTGACGTCCGTTTCTACGGAAGCTGCTTCTATCAAAATCGCCGTGAATATTATCTGAGGCTGAGTGGTGAGGCGGAGCTCGGACTCCAGCTTAGAGATAATGCGGATAATCTTAGAGAGTCTAGACTCGGTAGAAGCGTCGTAGAGGGTCTTAAGGCGAGAATATTCTTCTTCAGAGCATCCTATCTCGGAAGAGGGGAGTTTTCCGGAAGATACTATATCCAAGAAGAATGCCGCAAGGTCCTTGGAGAGGTTGGTAAGATTCTTGCCGTCGTCGACGACGGAATTCACCGTACGCAATACTTTCTCGGTATCACCGTCTATAATCGCGGAAGCAAGCGTATAGAGGATATCGAAGGAAGTGAGTCCGAGGGCATTCTCGACGTCCTCTGCGGTGAGTTTGTCCGACGTATAGGATATGAGCATATCCGCAACGGATACGGCGTCGCGAACGCTGCCTTCTCCGTGACGGGCTATAAGAGTAATCGCTCTGTCGTCGGCTTCCACGCCTATTTCATTAAAAATGGAAGCGATATGTTTTTCCAGAGTTTTTTCTCCGACGAGACGGAAATCGAATCTTTGACAACGAGACAATATGGTCTGAGGGAGTTTATGGACCTCGGTGGTCGCCAGAATGAATATAACGTGCTCCGGGGGCTCTTCCAACGTCTTAAGGAGGGCGTTGAATGCGGAAGTCGTCAGCATATGGACCTCGTCTATGATATAGACTTTATACCTGCCGACGGACGGACGATATTGGACGGCTTCTCTTATATCCCTTATATTGTCGACGCTGTTGTTGGAAGCGGCGTCTATTTCTATCACATCCAGATTGGACGGCTGAGCGAGCGCATTACAGACCTCGCATTCCCCGCAAGGACTGCCGTCCACGGGGTGAAGACAATTGACCGCTCTGGCGAAAATTTTGGCAGTGGACGTTTTTCCCGTTCCGCGAGTACCGGTGAAGAGATACGCGTGGGAAATACGATTGAGCCTGATCTGGTTTTTTAGAGTATTGACTACGTGATACTGCCCGATGACTTTATCGAAAGTAGTCGGGCGAAAACGTCTGTACAGCGATACGCTCATTAGAATATGACTCCGTTGAGATTAACGGTATCTAGCACCGCAAGGTCCGTGAAGAGCTTTTTAGTAGACTTATAAGAAGGTCTGGGATCGAGCTTAATTACCGTATTGTCGGCGTAACTCGCTATCAGAACGAAGTCCTTACGGACGCTGTCCGCGCTGGCGGAGACGATGATCTGGTCGTACACGCCGTCGAACTTAACTTTAAGCTCCGCGAGGGATTGTTCCAGATTATGGAGTTGTCCGTGACCTGAAGCGACGTCGTAGCCCTTGTCGGACTCGGATATTTCCGCGTCGGCTCCTGCCGCCGCGGCGTCTATGTCCGCGAGGAGAACTTTATCGCCGAGAGAAGAAAACGCTTCCGCAAGGCGTGCTCCGTCGAGATCGCCGTTGACCGCGATGACCGCGGGAGCGATACCGAGGGACGCTTTGATTTTAATGGCGGCGTCTATATAACCGCGATTGAGGGAATCTTCTTCTATGACGGGGACGTCGAAGTTGTCGGAGAACTCGTCTGCGGAGAGAAGTTTACCGTTGAAGTAGAAAATCAAGAAAATAATCGCGCAATAGATAACGCCTGCGACGAGTACGCCGATGATACCCGCCATATACCAAGATACGGGAGACTCGAGATTACGTCTCAATTCAAATTTTTCGTTTTCCTCTATTTTAGTCGTATAACCGATCCCCCTATCACGAGATTCCGCGTTGTTCTCGCCGATAAATTGCGCGACGCTGCCTACCGCCACATAATTGTTATCGTCATCGGAGTATCCGACGTACGCTCGGGTTTCTTCATCATAACGTCCCTCGAAGGCATTATAAATGCGGTCTTGGAAATTTTTGACGATCGTCTCGGCTTTTTCCAGACTGACGAGCTTGACTGTTAACGTATAATTGACGGTATCCAGAGTGTAATACTCGTCGAGCTTGTCGTCGGTCATACTCTCGCCACTCTCACCGAGCCCTTCTCTTACCTGTGCTCTGATCTCGTCCTGATAGGACGCGGGAAAGAGCATTTCCTTGATACGCACGTCGCGGTTGCTTATCCACTTATCTCTTAAAATGTAAGCGGTACTCATGTTCGATTCATCCTCGGACAGCCAAGTATCGTTGAGGATAACGACGTGGACCTGCCCCGTAACCGTATTGTAGATGGGGCGAGTGGACGCGAAAGTGCCGTAGATGACTCCTACGATGAGACCTACGCACAGCAAAGCGACCATCAGCCACCAGGTTTTTCTCACAAAGGAGATAATGATGCCAAGCCTGAATTTTCTTTCCATAAAGTCTACTCCTTAAAACTTAATTCTGGGTATATCCGAATCGCTCCCCTTCCCGGACGCGATTTGAGATTTTACGTTACGTTCCGCCGCGAAGAATGCCTTGCGACGGTTTTCTTTTACGGTCCTTTCCGCCAGCTCCAAAAAGTCGTCGAGGCGTTTTTTACGGACGACTTCCTCTCTGTCGGCTCTTGCCAATCCTCCCGCCACGACGAGGGTCGCCATAGGGAGCACCGCCATGGGGGCGTACATCGAGATGTCCAACAGACCGAACACGTCGAACGCGAGCATAGATAGGGTCAGGAAGAAACCGAAGAGACCCGTTTTATAAATAAGAGTCTTATAGAGGAAGAAGTAATACACCGCTCCCGCGACAAGACCGACTATGCCGAAGTTGTTGAATATCTGTAGAGGCGTGGAGTGAGCGCAATATTGTGGGGTCTCGGGGAGTTGATGTAAAAATCCCATACCGAACACGATATCGCCGTCGAGGACTTCCTTAAGGGTGTTTTGCCAAATCTCTATTCTACCCGAGGAATCGAGTTTTTTATTGACGAAGCGTTCTAAAATAGCTTTCACGACCGTATCGGCGAATGCGAGATAAATAATTCCGACGGTGATGATACAGACGAGGACGCCTTGAAGAAACTCTATCTTCCTCTTCTTATTGCATTTGAAAAACGCCACCGGCACGCCGATAACCAATACTACCGCCAGCGCCAGGATAGCGGCTCTCGATTGAGTGATGACGATGCCTAAGACTATTATCATCGAGATAAAGAGATAATAGACTGGATTGCCTCTGTCCGAAGCTATCATATAGAGTGCAAATGGTAGTGCCGAGAGCATAAGAATGGCGCCGCCGTTGCTGTGATTCCATCCGTAAGTGAGGGTCTTATGGAGGAATGCGTGCATTACGTCGCCGCCGTCGACCGCGATGCGGACGAAGTAGATAATGGTCTCGGCGAAGACGACTATGGCGAGCATAATATAAGAATGGACCAAGAAGCGGACGTTGTTTTTCTTAATACCCGCCGACATGGCGAAGACGTAGAGCATAATGGCGAGATTGGCGCCTATTCCCGCGAGGTACTGATAAGTAAAGGTCGAGGGGTATCCGACAAGAATGCCGCCCGTGAACGACACTACGACCATTGCCAGAAATCCTATCATATTGACTTTACAGTCACGGAATTTAACTTTGTTTTTTATTAAAAATACGATAGTGGACAGAATTATGAGAGCGAGAAGGCTTCCTCCGGTGATGAGAAGCGGGACGATCAAGTCCCAGTCGAAGGTCATTTTAACGGAATAGGAAGTGACCGCATAGAGAAAAATCGGCACGGTACCTATCAAGGAAGAGCAAGTGAGGGCTATGAGGACGAACATCGTTCCGTAGACGCCTATCGCTATGTAAAAATTCTCGAAGTACCAGGCGAGAACGGTCCCGACCGCGATAATCAATATACTCAAAGGAGACGCAAACAATCTGTCTGCGAATTCCGTGAAACGAGATCGGGGTTGAGAGACGGAGTCCTTCATAGTCACCTTATAACACGCGGGCGCATAGTACGCGCACAATAATATAAATAATAATACAACAGTCGCGCGCGAAAAGCAAGACATTTTTTATAATCGCGATATGCTCTCACCTAAAAGAGCCCGTCGGCATATAATATTCAAAAGGAGAATGATGAAAATAAGCGATTTCGTCCGAATAAAAAAGGAAGTCAAAAGAAACTTCGGGAGCGCCGAGGAGGCTATAGGAGCATATTCCAAGATGAGCGAAGAAGATCTGATGAGCGAGCTGAAGTCGATAGCGGAGAGCGAGAGGCAAAAAGGAACTTTAAGCGACGAAGACATCGAGAAGTTTTTCAACACGGTTTCGCCGATGATTACGCCCGAACAGCGTGAAAAACTGAAGCGTTTAATAGGCGAAATAAAGCAATGAAACTAGATATCAACACACTTCTGCCGTTGCTTCTCGGCAGTCGGGGCGGAGGGTATGCGGACATATTGTCAATGATGGCGGGCAACAAAAAGCCCGAAAAACCTATCGTGGACGTCAACAAGTATTTCAACCCGCAAGGCGGTCCCTGTCCGCCGACGGAAGGTTGCGAAAAGAAGCCCGATTTCACCGCGGACTTATTACGACTATTGATAGAGAGGTCTCTGCGACCTTCTCCGCCGCCTCCGAAAAAGCCTGTGGAAAAACCGTGCGGATTCAAGCCGATAGCAGATTTTTGCGGAGCGGAGACGATGCTAATTATGATAAGGCTGATATACGGATAAAAAAATCCGCCCGCAGGCGGATACAGTCGTCAATCGTTGACGCCGATAGCGAGGAATCTGGAGGCGTCCATCGAAGCGAATACGGAATCTTCCGGGGGATAGACTCTGAAGGTCATCGTTTCTTTCGTCACGGGGTGGACGAATTTAAGCTGATACGCCCAGAGTGCCAGCTCTTCTCTTCCGCGGGACTTACCGTATTTATGATCCCCTAGAAGCGGAGCGCCGACAGTCGCCATCTGGACTCTTATCTGGTGAGTCCTGCCCGTCTCGAGATCTATATCGACGAGGCTTCTGCCGTCTATTTCCGACAGCACTTTATATTTAAGAGCGGCGCGTTTCGCACCTTCCGTAGCCATACCTACGACGCGGACGAGGTTGAACTTCTCGTCTTTTTTCAAATAATTGACGAGTTCTCCCCTCTTATCTCTGAGGGTCCCTTCGAGAATGGCGAGATATTTTTTTTCTATCTCGTGATTTTTTATCATCGCGCCCATTCTCTCGGCGCACTTGGACGTTTTGGCAAAAGCCATCACGCCGCCGGTGGGGCGATCGAGACGATGAATAAGACCGACGTAGGCTTCGCCGGGCTTGTTTTCTTTTACTTTACGATACTCTTTGACGACGGACAGAAGGTCGACGTCGAGGGTACCGTCGGGGCAACAGGGAACGCCCTGCGGCTTAACGACAACGATCAAGTGGTTGTCTTCATATACGATGGATAAATCTTTATAAGTCATAGCCTGGTAATTATAACCGAGCGAAAATGCTCGTGTCAATCATAACTCCTCAACTGAATTAAAAGTAACGTTATACTTTATATGTCTTTTCGCTTAAACAGGGCGAAACAGGACGCTCCGCAAGGCAGAGTCATGCCGTCCTCGCCTTCTATGCCTATTTCGTCCGAATCGACCGAAGAAAACGACGCGGTCCCGAAAGCTTTCAAAAGGACGTTGCGCATGGCTCCGGGTTGAAGTCCGGTGGTGTAGCTGTTGATGAGATAAAACAGCGGTCTGTCGGAGACTATTTTCTTAGTCAATTCTACCAGAGAGTAGATTTTCTCTTCCAGCTTCCAGGTTTCGCCGCCTGCGCCTCTGCCGAAAGACGGCGGATCCATAATGACGGCGTCGTACTTATTGCCGCGACGAATTTCGCGTTCGACGAACTTAATGCAATCTTCCACGATAAAGCGGCAGTTTTTAGGAAGAGAGGACATCTCGATGTTCTTTCCGGCTCTCTCGCACATTGCCTTGGCGCTGTCGACGTGAGTGACCTGACCGCCGCCTTTAAGGACGGCGAGCGACGCTCCGCCGGTATAGCCGAAGAGGTTGAGGACCTTGGCTCCGCCGTTGTTTTTTACGGTAGAAATAATTCTCTCCCAATTGACAGCTTGCTCCGGAAAGACGCCGGTGTGTTTGAAGCCCATAAGTTTCAAAGAGAATTTCAGGCTCTTGTTCCAGCTTATGGAAAACTCTTGAGGAACGGGTTTCAACTTCTCCCAATAACCGCCGCCGTCGCTGTTGCGGTGATAGACGGCGTTGAGACCTTTATAAGAAGACATTTTGAAGGGAGCGGGCCAGATGACCTGCGGGTCGGGACGGAGCAAAACCACTCCGCCGAAGTCTTCCAGCTTATATCCGTCGCCGGTCGCGATGAGTCTGTAATTGTCGAAGCCCGAAGCTACTTTCATAAAACACCCATTCTGAAGTTAATTTCGTTTTTGAAGCTCTGGTAGTCGCCTTCTTTATCGAGCTCGGTAAGAGCGTCGAGGAAGCGTCGAGCTTCTATACACTCGTTGTCTCTGATGAGAGCTTTTATCACTCTTATGAGCAGAATAATCTCGTTGCGGCGGATGTCTCTTCTGATATCTTCCACCATCTGATACTGCATATCGACGCCTATTTCGCCTTTATACTCGGCGATGATTTTTTCGGTTAAGAGTACCTTACGGCGCAGATTGGGTTCCTTAAGTGCCTCATCGACGAGTTTAGCCATCTCTAATACGTCGGTGGAGCAGCCCTTAACGCGGAGGGCGTATTTACTGTTGAGATACTCCAATTTATATTCCACGCCCTCTTTATCGAGGGTCTTGCGGATGATGTTGTTGGTGGTCTTCATATTATTGATGGCGGAGTCGTACTGATAGTCGCCCCATAGAAGATTGAGGATGAAGTTGCGGTCGAGGCCTTCGCTGCCGGCAAGGACGTAGTGAATGAAGAGTTCTTTTGCCTTACGCGTTTTCCAAGAAATCTCTTTGCCGTTGACGAGGACGGCGGAATTACCGATGAGAGAAACTTTGACTTCCGAAGAACGGACGCGAGCCTGCTCTTTTTTCTCCAGCTCGGAGAGGATTCTGTCGGTGTATTCTTTCATTATTCCGTTATTGATCGCAAACCCGACGATGACGTCGAAGATGTCGTAGTTTTCTACAATCATCATATCCATACCGAAGTTGTCGGCTGTTTTTAAGAGTTTCTCGACAAACTCGACAGGATTGCCCATGGCGTTCTTTTTAATGAGCTCGTTGGCGGTGACCGCCATGCAGAGGAGCCAGTATCTGGACTTGGACTTACTCTGCTTGACGCAATCGACGGCGTGGTCGTGGGCGGACTTGGCGTCGCCTTCCAAGAAGCAACAATATGCCAGCGCGTAATGCAGGAGATAGGTATACGTGGGGAAGAAGCTCTCGGCGTATTTCAGGTAGACCCCGGCGTACTCCTTGGCGTAATCGACGCTTCTGTAGCGAGCATAGGCGACCGTAAGGTCGGCGACGTTCTGGAACTTGGCGCGATTGGAAGAATACGGCGTGGCGACGGCTTTTTCGTAGAGGGCGATAGCCTCGTCGGCTTTTCCGAAATACTCGTTGACGCGACCCTTGGCGGCGTAGAGGAGGCTCTTGTCGGTACGGATGTCTTTGGCCTCCGCATTGGCGAGCGCCTTGTCTATCTCTTCTTCCACTTCCGCTATGCCGTCTATGCCGAAGAATCTCAGTCCGACGGTATTATGTGGCACCGTATAGAATGGAATGGCGTTGTGGAGCCCTTCCACTATCTCTATGGATTTTTTATAATTGCCTATATGGGCGTACGCTCTCGAGAAGAGTTCTTTCATCTTCACGTAATAGACGGCGTCTTTATCGGCGTCGAAAATCTGCTCGTATCTGGCAATAAGGTTCATATTGATGGGCATATCCGCCTCTATCATACTTTTGATATTGGTGGAGATGATATCTTCCGTCTCGATGACGGGTTTATCGCCCAGATAGTCGGAAAAGTAATCGTAACGAGTTTTTTCCGCGGCGTAGCGCTTGAGCTTATAGAGGATATATAATTCCAGTCCTATGGCGACCAGATAGACGGGGTCGGTCTCGCCCAGGGCGCTCTCGGCTCTTTTCACGACGTCTACGGCGCGGTCGCCGTTGCCGACGATATACTCGGACAATGCGAGATAGACGGCGTAGTACGGATAATCTTCCGGTGCGACGTCGCGATGACGCGGGGGGTAATAACGGGCGATTTTTATTAAAGTATCTAGGTCGAGCTTATCGGTGAGAGCGAGTTTTAGTACGCCGTCGAGACCCGCGACGTCGTCTACTTCGTAGACAGCCTTAATCGCCTGACGATAATCTTTATGACGGACGCAATACTCCACGTAACGGTTGCCAAGTTCTTCTTCCGTCATCTCGGGTTCTACGTGAAGTTCTTCCGCGATATATTTTTTGAATCCCGAGGTCAGCTTATAGAACCCGTTGCCGCGCTTAGAAACCATACTGGGATATCCGGAAAGGGTGTCGAGAATCTTTTTGGCTCCGCCGAATATGCTCTCGGCGAAATCGGCGCATACGATACGCGCTCTGCCGAACGTCTTGAGGAATATTCTCTCGGAAGTGTCTATCATATTCATATAGACGCTTATTGCCGCGGAATCGCTTTTTTCTCGAATGACCTTTTCGTCGATTATCGTCGGCCATCTGTTGCCGAAGCACGAAAAATCCACGGGGATGAAGCGCTCCGAGGAGACGACTATCTTCAGATTGTCGGGGCAGAGTTTTATCATACGTTCTATCTGCGAAAAGTCGTAGTCCTTGCTGAGGACGTCCATTTCCTCGAAGGTGAACATATAATTGTTCTTGTCTCTGGAGATATAATCGAAAATATAATTGATGACTACGTCGTCGTTGTTGAAGCGATTTTTACAATACAGTATTTGTTTGACTTTGTTGAGTTTGTCTTTATCGCCCTCGAATATTCTCTGGGCTATGCACAGGACCAGATTGCCGAAGTCGTCCGCTAGAGGAGAGAACCAAAAGACCTTTTTATAATAAGCGGACAATGCCGTAAGAAACGGTCCCTTACCGCTGCCGTCTTTGGCGACTACCATAGTGGAGACGCCTTGTTTGGCTACAATTTTATTAATTACTAGATTAAAATCAGCGTCAAAATCCATAAAACTTTTTTCCTTTTTACTCATCTTCCGTTGCTATATCCGGCAATTGTTCAAAAACATTCTATAGTGTAAAATAAAAGTAAAACGACTGTCAATTCTTTTTATAAAATTTAGTAAAAAAGCGCTTGGGAGCGCTTTTACTTTTTATAATCGGTTTACTTTTCTTCATCCTCTTCTGCTGCCGCCGCTTCCGACGCGACTACGAGAATCTCGGTCGCGGGGGCGAGTTTTTTCGCCTTTTTCGGCTTATCGGTGCCGGCGAGTTCTTCGATAAGGTCTTCGTACTCCTTTTTCTCTTCGTCGGTCAGGGTATCTATCTTGCCGTTACGATAGAGGTTGTTGAAATAATGTACTCTCTCGAGTTTTTTGTCGGTGACCTTATAGCGGAAGGCGCATATCATCGCGAAGGTGATGAGGATAACGACGGATCCGCCCATCATTATGCGGACTGCCAGCATATACGATTCGCCGGGGGTGCCGATGCTGTCGTCGAAGAGTGCCTGACCGATATTCTCGCCCGGGGCGAAATCTTTAGTCAGGTTGAGGACCAATCCGCACAAGAACACCGCTACGGCGGAAACGAGTTTTCTTGCGAAGGTCATGACTCCGGAGAACTCTCCCGCGTTACGCTCGTGATATTTGAGCTCCGCGACGTCGACGGTATCTGGGAATATTATCCACGGCATGGTTTGCGCGCCGCAGAAGCCTATGCCCATTATTGCGGATACCGCTATCACCCACCAAGGCGAGACGGTGTTGTCGATAAACAGGAGCGCGATGCCGCCTATGATGTAGAGAGGAAGGAACGTGCGGAAAGCGAACTGCTTGCTCTTCTTCATCATCATTTTATATACTACGGGATAAGTCACGGCAACCATAACCATGAGAGGACCGATGATGAAGGCGGATGACATCTCGAGTCTCATTCCGAATACATCTATATAGGTACCCGCCATACAGACGGTGGCGTAATAGACGACGAGAGCGGAGATTATATCGAGGCACATAAACGCCGCGATATACATACCGAGGTGATAACGGAAAGATTTGACTTTGAGAGTTTTTCCGTAATTTTTGAGGGTGAATTTTGCCTTTTTCGAGGGATCGAAGGGGGCTTTTTCTTTACAGAACACGCCCGAGAGGATGAGTGGCACGCCGAAGAAAGTGCCGAAGCCGAACGTCATTATCCCCCAAAACGCCCAATCGGATATTTCGCCGTCCAAGAACTGCTCGAGGAATATGGACGGGAGGAGATAGGATATCGCGGCGCCCGCCATCGAGAAGAGGAGCTTGAAGGTGTTGGCTTTGTTTCTCTCGACGTGGTCGGCGGAGATATCGCTGGCAAACGACATAAAGGGTACCTGCGATATGGTCGACACCGTGCAATAGAACAGATACGCGACGATTGCGGAAGTGAGCTTGAGAGCCGTGTTCCAGCCCGATATCGGGGCGAAGACGAACGCGAACGCGGGATAGAGCAACGCTCCGCCCAGTATGAAGAAAGGACGACGACGACCGATTTTCGTACGAATATTATCCGAAATGACGCCGCATAAAGGATCGCTGATGGCGTCCCAGGCTTTTGCCAGCAAAATAATGAGACCTGCGGCGAATGCTCCGAGTCCGAGACCCTTGTTAAAGAAAGCGAGCATAATGACAGCCGCTATCGACGCGCCGCCGCCGTCGTAAAAAGCGCCCATTCCGTAGAAAAGTTTTTCTTTAAACGTGACGGGTTCTCCTATATGAATACCTATCTTGAGGTATTCTTCTTTACTCATGACGCAATTATCGTCGGATACGACTTCTGATACCGCATCGGACATCAGCTCTTTGTTGTCTTCCATAGAGTCTCCTTCTATATTAAACTTAAGATATAATTAAATAACGGATAAAATTATAACATAAGCGGAGAGCTTTTGCAACACCGACTTGATTATAATTTTCTGATGTTGATTTCGGGTTCTTCCGATTTCTTTTTCACGGTATGCGCGGGTTCCGATTCCGAGGCTTTCCTTTCCGCCACGGCTTCTTTTATTCTTCTTCCTCTGCTGCCGAAAACCGTGGGGCGGGTATAGTAGAGGATGCCGGGCAAAACGAATACGACCAAAACGAACGAGATGAATCCGCCTCTGGCGAGGAGGAGAGTTATTTGTCTGACGATGTTGTTGGCGGAAACTATGGCGACGATGAGGCAGACCGAAACGATTATCGAGCAAGACGTGAGAACCGAGAAGAACGACTTGCGGCAAGCTTCCGTAACGGCGCTTTTTCGGTCCCCTAAGTACTTAATATAGTATTCCCTATACCGGGTACAGAGCAATATGGCATAGTCGACGGTACATCCGAGCTGGATACTGGAGAGGAGAATATACGCCATGAAGTTGATTGTTTCGCCGATAAGGACGGATATGGCGAGGTTGACGAAAATGCCCAGTTCTATAAGCAAGACGGTCAGGACGGATTGTCTGACGTTGCGAAGAAGGAGTAGCATAACCGCGAGGATAATCGCGACGGAAGCGAGGGTGACTTTAAGAAAGTCTCCGGGGGTGGTGGTTTTCATATCGTCCACGCCCGTCAGCATACCCATTGAATAGGCGTCGTCGTAATAAGAGTCGATGACCTCGGTGAGGTCCTTGTATATCCCGAGAGAGTGTTCCGACTCGTCGGCGCCGCCGATGATGAAAGTAAACATCGTGTAATACTCTACGGAGCCGTCTTCTTTATACGACTTGCCGATGAAGTTACCCAGGCTAGAGGTAAGACCTTCCGAAGAGAAGTCGGACGGGAGTCCCAGCGACGCCATCATTTTATTCATATCGACGCCGTCGGGGATAAGTTCTTTGAATGCGTCCGTATTCTCCAGAAGAGATTCTATTTTCGGAGCCAGTTCCAGGAGGGTGTTTTCGTCTATATCGAGGATGGCGAATATGGACAGCTGAAGTCGCAAGTCGTCTCCCAAGACCTCTTCCGCGTCGTACACGAAGTCGTCCACGTCGCCCTCCTTAGGCACTATCGGCACGGCGCACATCAACTGATTGTAGAGCTCGGACGTAAGCACCTGCTGAGAGGTAGGTTGCTCGGGGTCGTCGAAGACTTTGAAATAGCTGTAGTCGATGAGGTTTTGGAGAATAAACGCCGGGATGAGTATAATAACCGCGATCGTAACTAAAGCTTTGCGATGTTTGACGACAAAGTCCGACAGTCTCGGGAAGCCGAAGCTGAGGGACGGGTGGGTACATTTGGCGGAAGCTTTATCCGAAATAATCATTAAGACGGGCTGAAGAACCACGACGGAGACGAGGGAAATCAAGACGGCTTTTATCAGGACTCTTCCTATATCCGCGCCCAGAGTGAAGCGCATGAAGTAGAGTGCCGCGAAGCCTCCCGCGGTTGTGAGGCAAGAAGCGATGACGGACGACCAGACGTTGGGGGCGGCTTCTATAACCGCGTCCCGAGAAGAGAGCCCTTCCGCTCTTTTTTGTTTATAGACGTGCAAAAAGAAAATCGCGTAGTCCATAGTGACCGCCAATTGAAGGACGGAAGACAATGCGAAAGATACGATGGACAGGTCATCGAAGAACCAGCAACTGCCCAGAGATATGACGATAGAGACGCCGAGGGTTACGATAAGGATAATCGGGTCAAGGAAAGAGTCCGTCGTGACGACCAGAATCAAAATAACTGCAATGACGGCGAACACGACGTAATAAGGGAGCTCGCTTAGAATACCGGTGAAGAGGTCGTTGGCTATCGACGTCATACCGGTGGACTCCACTATTCTGCCTTGAGACGCGAAGAGTTCCTTAGTTTCCGTTAGCAGGTCCATAGCCTCGTCGGTGGACGGGGCGTAATCGAGCATGCCGAGGAGAACGTAGTTATAACCGCCTTCATTATCCGTATCGGGCTGCTTGAGATACGCTATAGCGTCGGAGAAGTCGTAACCGAGGTTCTTGATATCGTCTACGGTGATGGGGATATCGAGGTCGGTGATTACTTTTTCCAGGAAAGCTTTGACGGAGTCGGAAAGAATTTTATCCCCGAGAGATCCGTCGCCGCCTTTTAATAAATCCCGAATGCCGTCGAGGGCTTTTTCCGCGTCTTGCATATCGCCGACCCAGATGAGCTGAGACACGCCGTCTTTTCCTCGGACGGAGTTAATCGTCTCTCTGAGAAGCTTCTCGTCCTCTTCCGAACCGTCCCCGCTGACGACGAGCATCATATCGCCTTTTATATTGAACGTTTCTTCGAGAAAATCGAGACCTATAGCAGTGTTCATATCGTCGGAAATATAGGACATAAGGTCGGAATTGAGCTTACCGTCGACGACGATCATGACTACGCCTACTATCGACAATATGAGCAACACGACGAAAAGCATCAGCATCGCACGACGATATTTGACAATGAATGCGGCAAATTTTTTCATATAAACTCCTCGGGCGGAAGTCGATATTTTTTATATTTTATATTTTATAAATATAAAGATACGTTGTCAATAGAAATGCGAAAAAAAGCGTCAGGATGGAAAACGGCGATATTTTCTTTACAAAAATCGGCTGTACTGATATCCTATGAATATGGCACAGACTATTGCGGAATTTTTATACGGACTGTTTCATTCGGAATATCCCGTCGTATTCCTCATATCCGTCATACCGATGATCGAAGTGAGGGGCGCTATCCCGATCGGAGTGAGTCTCGGGATGAACATATGGGTTTCTTACGTATTCGCCGTACTTTCGGCGCTGGTGATATGCCCTATTCTTATTTTCTTTTTGAAGCCCGTACTTAATTGGCTGAAGGGGACGAAAGTTTTTAGAAAACTTGCCGACGCTTTCATCGACCTGTTCACGGAAAAAGCGGATAAAATCAAAATCGACTCGGAATCCGCGGTCGGCGCGGACGAAAAAGCGACTAGGAAGAAGAGACTGAAAAAGCTTCTGGGGGTGTTTTTGTTCGTCGCGATACCTCTTCCGATGACGGGGGTATGGACGGGGACCGCCGTGGGAGTATTCCTGAATCAGAAGTGGTACGACACGCTGATATCGGTCGTCGCGGGGAACTTCGTCGCGGGAGCGATAATAACCGCTCTGTCGGCGGTGCTTGACGGCGTGATGATCGGCTCCATGAACGCTCTCGATCTGATACTGTACGTATTGTTCGGCTTCGTCATAATAACGATAGCGTCTCTTATCGTCGGGATGTATCTGAGGAAGAAGAAAAAAGACAAGCGCACTCAATCCGCATCCGATGAAGAAAAGTAAAAATCGAGGCGGTTTTTCCTGATAAAAACAAATTTTAAAGGGCTCTTGAAGAGCCCCTTTTTTTACGGTGTTATTTTTCGATGACGTCGAGGAGATTGTCGAGGAAATCTTTTTCGACCAGTTCTATAAGTCCTCTGTCGCAAAGAGAGGCTATCGAGGGATCGAAGGGAAGGGCTGCGACGTCCTTTATCGCGTACTCGGAAGAGAGTTCTTTCAGATGCGACGTGCCGAAAATCTCGTATCTCTTATGACAATCGGGGCACTCGAAGTAAGACATATTTTCCACGAGTCCGAGGACGGGGATATTCATCATATTAGCCATTTTGACGGCTTTACCTACTATCATTCCGACCAATTCCTGCGGGCTGGTAACGACTATGATGCCGTCTACGGGAAGAGACTGGAAGACGGTGAGGGGTACGTCGCCCGTTCCCGGAGGCATATCGACGAACATATAATCCACGTCGCCCCATATTACGTCTGTCCAGAATTGTTTGATGACGCCGGCAATTACGGGTCCTCTCCAGATGACGGGGTCGGTGTCGTTTTCCAAGAGGCAGTTGATAGACATTACGGAAGTGCCGAACTTAGTCTTAACCGGGATAATACCGTCCTGAGACGCGCCGGCTTTTTCCGAGACTCCGAAGATACGAGGAATAGACGGTCCCGTCACGTCCGCGTCCATAACGGCTACGCTGTGACCTCTTCTCTGCATACCTACGGCGAGTAAAGAGGTGACGAGAGATTTCCCTACGCCGCCTTTTCCGGAAACGACGCCGATGACTTTTTTGATTTTTGACTGTTTGTTAGGTTTTTCTAAAAAACTAGTTTTTCTTTCGGAGCAATTTTCTCCGCAGCTGGAACAATCGTGAGTACATTCTGACATAATAATTCTCCTATAGATTAGCGAGGGCTTCCGAGGCTCTCGACAAGTATTCTTTTTTTAATTCAATCTGCTCTTTAACGGACGGAAAGTCCGGGAAAATCTTGCGAATCTCCGTCAAGTCTTCTTCTCCCGCTTCCTCGAGCGCGGCTATATCGTGGCTCAGTCTGTCGACCTCGGCGGCGATTTCTTCTTTCGTTTTTCCTTTAATATACGTTTCGTAATAACAATCGGCTGAAATAAACATAACGACCTCTATAAGTATTATATCCTATAATAACAATATTTGCAATTAAGGGAGCGCTTAATTACCGAATAAAAAAAGCCGTCCCTTATAGAGACGGCTAAAATCTGTCGTTATATCAACTGTTATTTTGCGAAGGCTTCTTCTACCGCGACCGCGCAAGCGACGGTTGCACCGACCATAGGATTGTTACCCATACCGATGAGACCCATCATTTCTACGTGAGCGGGGACCGAAGAGGAACCAGCAAACTGTGCGTCGGAGTGCATTCTGCCCATAGTATCCGTCATACCGTAGGAAGCGGGACCCGCAGCCATGTTATCGGGATGGAGGGTACGTCCGGTGCCGCCGCCCGAAGCCACGGAGAAGTAATACTTACCGTGCTCGAGAGCCCATTTCTTATACGTACCGGATACGGGGTGTTGAAAACGAGTCGGGTTGGTGGAGTTACCGGTGATACCTACGTCGACGCCTTCCTTAATCATAATGGCGACGCCTTCGTTGACGTCGTTGGAACCGTAGCAACGGACCTTAGCCTTTTCTCCGTCGGAGTAGGCGGTTTCTTTAACGATGTGAAGTTCTCCGGTATATTGATCGTACTCGGTCTGGACGTAAGTGAAACCGTTGATACGGCTGATGATGTAAGCGGCGTCCTTGCCGAGACCGTTGAGGATAACGCGGAGGGGTTCTTTTCTGACTTTGTTGGCGGAACGGGCGATACCGATAGCGCCTTCCGCGGCGGCGAAGCTTTCGTGACCCGCGACGAAGGCGAAGCACTTGGTCTCGTCTCTGAGGAGCTTGGCGGCGAGGTTGCCGTGTCCCTGACCTACTTGTCTCTGTTCCGCAACGGAACCGGGCACGCAGAATGCCTGAAGACCGGCTCCTATCGCTTCTGCCGCGTCGGCTGCTTTAACGGCGCCTTTCTTAACGGCGATGGCGGTGCCGATGGTGTAAGCCCAGACGGCGTTTTCGAAAGCGATGGGTTGCACGCCCTTGACGATGGACTCTACGTCGATGCCCTTTTCGTCGCAGATGGCTTTCGCTTCTTCGAGACTATTGATGCCGTACTCTTTAAGAGCGGCGGTGATTTTTTCTATTCTTCTTTCATAACCTTCAAATTTAACTGCCATGGTGCGCCTCCTTAGTCTTTCCTCGGGTTGACGTAGCTGGCAGCCTCGTTGAATCTGCCGTACGTGCCGGTGCATTTCTTAAGAGCTTCTTCGGGAGAGACGCCTTTTTGGGTAATCATCTCCATCATGGGTCCGAGTTTGACGAACTCGTATCCGATGACCTCGTTGTCTTTATCGAGAGCGATACGGGTTACGTAGCCTTCTGCCATCTCAAGGTATCTGACGCCCTTGGCTTCCGTGGCGTACATGGTACCGACCTGGCTTCTGAGACCCTTACCGAGGTCTTCGAGCCCTGCGCCGATAAGAAGTCCGTCCTCGGAGAACGCGGATTGGCTTCTGCCGTAGACTATCTGCAGGAACAGTTCTCTCATAGCGGTGTTGATGGCGTCGCAAACGAGGTCGGTGTTGAGAGCCTCGAGGATGGTCTTGCCGGTAAGTATCTCGGCAGCCATAGCCGCGGAGTGCGTCATACCGCTACAACCGATAGTCTCTACGAGAGCCTCTCTGATGATACCCTCTTTTATGTTAAGGGTGAGTTTACATGCGCCCTGCTGGGGTGCGCACCAGCCGATGCCGTGGGTGAGACCGCTGATGTCTTTAATTTCCTTAGCCTGGACCCATTTACCCTCTTCCGGGATAGGTGCAGGACCGTGGTTCGGGCCTTTTTTGACGCAAACCATTTTTTCTACTTCGCTGGTATAATGCATTTAGAAAACCTCCTGATTGATTTCTTAATTACTCTTTTGATTATATCAAAACCCCGACGGGTTGTAAATACATTTTTAACTTTTAAGAATTTTTGCGGCGGCTACTTTGTCTTCCGCGCCGAAAAACGCCGTGCCCGCTACCAGAATATCCACTCCCGCCGACTTGATTTCTTCCGCATTGGCGGTCGTTACTCCGCCGTCGAATTCTATTTCCGCAGAATATCCGTTGTCCGAAAGGAATTCTTTTATAGAACGCACTTTTTCGAGGGTCTCGGGGATGAGTTTTTGTCCGCCGAATCCCGCGTACACGCCCATAACGAGGACCACGTCGCACTTCTCTATGAGGTGGGAATACGCTTCGAACGGAACGTCGGGATTGAGGGCTATGCCGCATTGTGCGCCCGCCGCCTTGATGTCTTCCAAAGTCTTGAGAGGCTCGTTACTCGCTTCCGGGTGAAAAGTGACGAGATCCGCTCCCGATTCTACGAATTTAACCGCGTACTTTTCGGGCTCGGTTATCATAAGATGGCAGTCGAAAAACATATCCGACTTACTCCGCATTGCTTTGACCACCGGAAGACCGAATGTGATGTTGGGGACGTAGACGCCGTCCATAACGTCGAGGTGGACGTACTCCGCGCCGGAATTTTTTACTACGGTCAGTTCCTTTTCCAAGTTGGCGAAGTCCGATGCCAGCATTGAGGGGGACAGTTTAGTCATACTTTCTTTTTCTCCTTTCTTTAAGTTCTTCGAAAATAAACTTATATCTCGAATATCTGTTGCGATTGATGAGACCGTCTTCCACGGCTTTTTTGACCGCGCAGGACGGCTCGTCGATGTGATTACAGCCTCTGAAGCGGCAATCCGTCTCGTACTCCGAAAACTCGTCGTAATAATATTTGAGCTCTTCTTCGTCCATATCTACGAGAGTGAAGACGGAAAAACCGCACGTATCGACGACCATTGTGTCGTCACCTATATCGAACAGCTCCACGGTCCTGGTCGTATTGCGACCTCTCTTCCACCTTTCGCTGACCGAGCCGACCTTGACGCCCAGATCGTAGAGGGCGTTGATGAGACTTGACTTGCCTACAGCCGACTGACCTGCGAAACAGACCGTCTCGCCTTTTATACGAGCTTTGAGCGCTTCCAATCCCTCTCCGGTCAAAGTAGAGACGAAAAACGTTTCGAAGTGCTTGCCGTATCCTTCCAGGGTCAAATCCAAATCCGTCTTGTCCGCGAGGTCGCATTTATTGAAAACGAGCACGGGTTTAACTCCCGTCTGATAGGCGTTGATAAGCACCTTGTCGGCGATGACGAAGTCGGGGGCGGGCACGGGAGCGACAACCATAATAACGGTGTCGACGTTGGCTACGAAGGGACGGGTCATGACGTTGCGGCGAGGGAGTCTCTTCTCGATAGTGACGACTCTGCCTCTCTCCACTTCCACGAGGTCCCCGACGTAGATGTCTTCTCCGCGGAGTTTACCTCTCGGTCGAGCGTTAAGTCTCTCGTCGCCAACTCTGACTTCTACGTGAGAAGCCAGCACTTTGACTACCAGACCTACTTCTCTCATTTCACGTTACGATTGCGGAGTTGACCGCAAGCGCCCTCGATTTCGCCTCCCAAACTACGGCGAGTGGTTACCGAAACTCCGTTTTTTTCTAATATATGAAGGAAGTTCATGATAGCGTTGCGCGTGACTCCGCGGAAGGGAGCGCCGTCCACGCGATTGAAGTTGATGAGGTTGACGTGAGTCTGCCGACCTCTTAAAAGGGCGGAGAGCTTAAGGGCGCATTCCGGGGTATCGTTGAAACCCTCTATCATGATATACTCGATATTGATTCTTCTGCCGGTCTTTTCCAGATATCTCCAGCAAGCTGGGAGGAGCTTGTCCAGAGGATAAATTTTATTGACGGGCATTATTTTATCTCTGAGCTCGTCGGTCGGAGCGTGGAGGGATATGGTCAGATTGACGGGAAGCCCTTCTTCCGCCAGTCTGTCTATCCCCGGGACCACTCC
Source organism: uncultured Christensenellaceae bacterium (assembly GCA_964613035.1). GTDB lineage: Bacteria > Bacillota > Clostridia > Christensenellales > DTU072 > CAVIQK01. The sequence goes on from CAZTFQ010000003.1 coordinate 117,412, forward strand.
CGCCGTCGAGAGGGAAATATTACGAGGGCTGATATTTATTCCGTCTCTGTCCGAAACGAGGCGAATAAAACGTATGCTCTCGTCGTAGTTGTCGAGAGGCTCGCCCATACCCATCATGACTATATTGGTTACGGCGCGTTTTTTGACGGTGCCGCCGTTTTTTCTGTTGACTACCAAAACCGCCGAAAGCATTTCGGCTGCGGAAAGTTTTCTGTCGAGACCGTTTTTTCCGGAAGCGCAAAAAGCGCATCTCATGGGACAGCCTATCTCTGTGGAAATGCAGAGCGTGTCGCCGTAGCCGTGGCGCATATAGACGCCCTCGACGAGTTTTTCGTCCTGCGTCAGGAAGAGATATTTCTCGGCGGTGGGCGAAGACTGGACTTTAACTATCTTCATACACTGACCGAGGTAGTTTTCCGAAAGCTTGGCTTTAAGCGACTTGGGGATATTGGTTATTTCTTCTATATCGAGTCCTTCATGGAGCGCGGAGTAAATCTGTCCGGCTCTGAAGGACGGCTCTCCCGATTCTACGAGGAGAGACTTAAGTTCCGATAGAGTATATCCTAGAAGAGACGTTTTCATTTCTTTATTAACCTCGATATGAAGAAACCGTCCGAAAAGCGGTCGGTCTTGATGAACTGAACTTCGCCGTTGTTGTCGAAGTCCAAAAAGTCTATTTTGCTTCTGGAAAAATCTTTGTTCCTATACAGGAAGTCGGACACGACGTCTCTGTTTTCTTCTCTTGTAACCGTACAAGTGGAATATACCAGCGTACCGCCGGGGACGAGATAGCGGGCGGCGTTGTCCAAAATCGCCGATTGGATGCGCGCGAGATTTTTGATATCGCCGTTGTCACGATGTAAAATCATATCTTTTCTTCTTGCGAGCACTCCTAGACCCGAACAGGGAGCGTCCACCAATACTGCGTCGAACGAGTCCTGCCAATCGGGATTGAAGACGGTGGCGTCGCCGACGGTCGTAGTGAGACGGACTTTCATTCTGTCCGCGTAAGACTTGATAAGCTCCGCTCTGTGGGGATAGAGGTCGTTGGCGGTAACGAAAGCGTTGTTTTCCGCGGCATAGACCGCTTTGCCGCCCGGGGCGGCGCACAGGTCGAGCACTTTAAGCCCTGCTATTCCCCCTAGTGCCTTGACCGCGTAGGTAGAATAAAGTCCCTGATAAGTAAGAAGACCTTTATCGAAGGCGTCCCTGACCTCGTCGGTCTGCTCGACGAAAAAGCCCGTCTTGGTGCGCTTGATTACAGAATTTTTTATTACGTCCGCGTTGACGCCTTTTCTTAATCTGACGTGGAGCGCGGATTCCTTATTGAGTTGTTTTTTCCAGGCTTTGGGATATTCCTTTTTAAGTCTCTCGATAAGCCAATACGGGATATTGAATTCCGACTCGAGTTTTTCCTGCTCGGTGAGGACGACCTTATAATCGCCGCGAGAGGCTTTTTTCAGAACGGCGTTGACGAAGCCCGCTTCTTTATTTCCCGAGACGCGCTTGGCTATATCGACGCACTCGTTGACGACTGCATATGAAGGGATAGCGCTCTTGTCTAGGGCGTAGAGTCCTACGAGGAGAGTGGCTAAAATCTTACCCGAAGGCATTTTCCTGACCACTGAACGGAGTCGATACGAGAGAGTGTAGTACTCGTCCATAACGCCGTAGGCGAGGAATGCGGCGAGCTTCTTGTCTTCTTCCGTCACGCCGCCTATGGCAATGGAAAGGTAGGCTCCGTCGGAGACCACTTTATCCACTACTTTAACCGCCTCTATGAGTCCTCTATTCACTTATCAGTCGTTCTCCTTCCGAGAATTTTCTTCCTAATAAAAACGCCGTATCGGGCATAGCTTTGGATCCCTCTGCCTGAATGACGGACAGTTCTACGACGCCGTCTTCGACGTTGACGAAAAGTCCCCTTTTATCCGCAGAATAAACCGTCCCGACCTCGCCGTTGGTCGCTAAGTCTGTATCTAAGGCTTTGAGGACCTTTATTCTGCCGTACTTAGACGAAAAATACGCCGAGGGCCAAGGATTCATCGCACGTACGAAATCGACTAAACGCTTCTTAGACAGCGAAAAATCGAGTTGCCCGTCTTCCTTTTTTATCATAGGTTGCCAGGTGGCGTTTTCTTCTATCTGCGGCGTGTATACGGCGGTGCCGTCTTCTATCGAAGAGAGCACGTCGGCGACTTTACTCGCGGCAAGCGCGGAGAGCGCGGAGAGGACCTCTTGAGAATTCTCGTCCTTAAATCGCGCCGAAACTTTATATATCATCTCTCCGCTGTCCACTTTAAGAGCGGTCTTCATAAAAGTCACTCCGATTATCTCGTCGCCGTTTTCTATGGCTCTGGGGACGGGGGCGGAACCGCGATACTTAGGGAGTAGAGACGCGTGGATGTTGATGACGCCGTATCTAGGGATATCGAGCACTTCTTGAGACAATATCTGACCGTAAGCCGCCGTCAAAAAGCAATCCGCGCCGATAGACTTAAGAGTATCCGTCTCGTGTCGAATTTTGTCGAATTGATAGACGGGAAGCCCCAGCTCGAGAGCTTTGACTTTAACGGGAGAGGGGTTGAGTTTTTTTCCTCTTCCCGAGGGGCGATCGGGCTGAGTGACGACGCCGACTACTTCGTGAAACGAGGCGACGAGAGCTTCCAGAGGCTGTACGCCGAACTCCGGCGTGGAGAGATAAAGTACTTTCATTTTTTCACTCTGTCTATAAACAAAATACCGTCGAGGTGGTCGAGTTCGTGCTGGACGCAACGAGCCTCCAGCCCCGTCACGCTCTTGGTGTACGGGTTGCCGTAGCGGTCGGACGCGGTGAAGGTCACGTTCATCGCGCGTTTTACGGGGGCGTTACGTCCCTCTACGGACAGGCAACCTTCGGGACCCGTTTGGGAGCCCGAACTCTCGATTATGGTAGGATTGATAAGTTCCATACGATTGTTGCCGCAGTCTATGACGACGACTCTTTTAAGTATCCCTACCTGCGGTGCCGCCAGTCCGACGCCGTCGGCTACGGAGAGGGTGTCCCACATATCGTCGATAAGGACGTGCAGGCGGTTATCGAACGCGTCCACGGGGCGCGATTTTTTTCTGAGGACGTCTTCGCCCTCCATAAAAATTCTTCTTGTTGCCATTACGTTAATTGTTGCGGATTGATATCGATATTCGCAACCAGCTCCTTATTATACTTATATTTTTCATCGTTATACATGGCTCTGACAGCCTCGTAGACGAGCGGGAGAATTTCGTCGTCCCTACTCGTATCGGAGAGTATCATGACCTGAGATCGATATCTCTCGTTGATTTTTTTGACGGGCGCCTCGGTCACCTGAATGCGATTGATGCCGTTGTTTTTATACGACTTAAGTCTGGACCAGATATAGTAAGACGCGTCGGTTGCCAGAGACTCTTTTTCCGAAGTGACCAGAATGCGTATCAATCTGGAATACGGCGGAAACCCTGAGGCTTCTCTTATGCCGACTTCTTTTTTATAAAAACCTTCGTAGTCGTACGCTTCCACATATCTGAATACGTAATGACGGGGCGCGAAAGTCTGGAGGATAACTCTGCCGGGTTTTAAATCTCTTCCTGCTCTGCCCGCCACCTGCGTAATGAGCTGAAAAGTCCTCTCTACGCTTCTGAAGTCTGACGAGAACAGCGAGATATCCGCCTCGATGACTCCTACGAGGGTAACGTTGGGGAAGTCGTGTCCCTTGGCTATCATCTGGGTGCCTACGAGTATCTGCGCGCCGCCGCTTCTGAACTGCTCGAGAATTTTAAGGTAAGCGTCCTTAGTCCCCGTGGTGTCGTTATCCATTCTGAGGACTTTTACGCCCGGAAAAATCTTATCGAGCTCCATAACGACGTTTTCCGTGCCGCGCGTTTTAGAGTCTCTTATCTCGGCGCTTCCGCACATCGGGCAGACGTCCACTTCGTGATACTTGGCTCCGCAATAGTGGCACATCAGGGCGCCGTCGTAACGGTGGTGTGTAAGCGGGATATCGCAATGGGGGCACTTGGGCACGTAACCGCAATTCTTGCAGATCATCGACTTACTGTAACCGCGGCGGTTGAGAAAGAGCATCGCCTGCTCTCCTTTCTCTATCACTTCTTGAAGGGCGGCAATCAGCTTGGAGGAAAACACTCCGTTGTTGCCGTGTCTGAGTTCTTCTCCCATAGAGACTATCTCGAGTGCGGGCATGGGGCGACGATTGACTCTGTTACGCAAGGTAATCAATACGGAATCTCCGTCGGTGGCTTTTTTATAGCTCTCGAGCGAAGGCGTGGCACTGCCCAGTACCAATTTGGCGTCGTTATACTCCGCTCTAAGGAGGGCGACGTCTTCAGTGGTGTATTTAGGTTGATTCTCCGACACGTAGCTGCCGTCGTGTTCCTCGTCGATAATGATTACGCCGATGTTTTTTAAGGGAGAAAACAGTGCGGATCTCGGACCGAGGACTACTTTGGCGTCTCCGAGGAGAATTTTTCTCCACTCGTCGTAACGCTCGCCGTCGGAGAGCTTGCTGTGAATAATCCCCACGGTATCGCCGAAACGTCCTCTGAAGAGGGACAGCATCTGCGGAGTGAGCGAAATCTCGGGCACCAGCATAATAGCCGTACGACCTTCTTTAACGACGTCTTCTATGAGTCTTAAGTATATCTCGGTCTTACCCGATCCCGTTACTCCGTGGATGAGGTAGCGTCTTTCCTCGCCCTCTTCTATCCTTTTCACTGCGGCGGACTGCTCGTCCGTGAGAGTTACGCCCGAGGCTCTGTTTTCCAGTCCCTTATACGGAACTCTGCCCACTTCTCGGTCTATTCTGACGACGATGCCGCTAGCGGTCAAGCCCTGAAGAGCTACTCCCGACATAGACTGTCTTATGGTCGTGCCGTCGGTCTCGCCGTGAGCGGCGAGATACTCGATTATCTCGCGTTGTTTAGCCGCGTTGGAGCGGACGGAATCGAGGGCTTCTTCTCTCGTTAAGCTCTCGTTGAGGATATAATAATCTCTCGTTTTAATATGGACTCTGCCGCCTCTGAGCTTAGGCGGGACGAAGAGTCTCAATGCGTCGACGTAGCGGAAGTTGTACTTTTTGACGAGAGTCTTAGTCAATTCAAGCAATTCCGGCACGACGGACGGGACCTCGTCGAGTATCATCAGGATATCCTTGGTCTCGTATTCGCTCTTTTCTTTTTTACCTAAAACGAAGCCCTCCAGCTGTCTTCTGCCGAAGGGTACCAGCACTCTGGATCCGAGTGCGACCTCGTATGGCGAGGTGTAATCGAAAATTTTATCGACCGCGGAATGAGCGACGTCTACTATGACTTCATATACCATAGAGAGTTTTGTCCAGAATTAAATGAGCGAGTTTTTCTTTGGTTACCAGTCCCGTCTCGAATCGACCGCCTTTATCGTCCATAATAATCGCGATATTGGTGTCCGTCCCGAACCCCGCTCCCGTTGCCGTGACGTCGTTGGCTACGACTAAATCGGCGTGCTTTTTAGAGAGCTTCTTCAGAGCGTTACTCTCTACGTCGGAAGTCTCCGCGGCAAACACGACGAGCTTTTTACTACCTTTGTTCTCGCCGATTTTAGCGGCGATATCGGGGTTTTTTACCAACTTAAGGGTAAGGGCTTCGGATTTGATTTTTTCCGAAGAATAGTTTTCTACTCTATAATCGGAGGGGGCTGCGCACATTATGACGATATCGGCGTCTTCCGACTTACTTTCTACCGCGTCGAGCATATCTAGGGTCGTACGGACTCTGGTCAAGTCTATATCGGACGGGAGATTGACGGAAACCGTCCCTGCCACCGCTATCGGGGTGCCGCCTCTGTCTTTAACCGCTTCTATGAGGGCAAGCCCGGTTTTCCCCGAGCTGTGATTGGTTATGACTCTGACGGGGTCGATAGGTTCTTCCGTACCGCCAAGCGCGATGAGGACCTTTTTTCCTCTCAAATCGGGAGTGGGAGTACAGGCGGAATCTATCGCTTCCGCTATCGTATCGACGTCGGCGAGATGACCTTTCCCTACGTCTCCGCAGGCTAGTCTGCCTACTTCCGGCTCGACTATAATATAACCGCGCTCTCTTAGAACTTCTAAATTGTTACGATTGACTTCCGTCTCGTACATCACGGTGTTCATTGCGGGACACACGATATGTGGAGTGCTCATAGGGACGGATATAGCCGTGGTGGTGAGCATATCGTCCGCGATACCGTGGGCTAGCTTGGCTATGATATCCGCGGTAGCCGGGCACACGACGAAAGCGTCGGCTTTTTTTGCAAGGCTGACGTGCTCCACTTCATAACGAGAGTTACGCTTAAAGGTATCCGTAATCGCCTCGTTGTGCGTAATAGTCTCGAAGGTAAGCGGAGATACGAACTCCGTCGCGGCTCTCGTCATGACCGCCTGCACGGAATATCCGAGACGCTTGAGAGAGGATATGACTTCGAGAGTTTTGTAAGCGGCTATACAACCGGTGACGCCGATGACGACGGTCTTCATCTGATATCTTTTGCTATAATAATTTCGCCGTCGTAGATTTCCTTAGCCGCCAGACTGATAGGCTTAAGACCGGACTCTTCGAGTTGCTCGGGGTTCTGATTGGAGAGTTCTTTCGCTCTCTTGGCGATACCGGTTACGAGGGCGTAACGGCACCAGGTCTTTTGGATAAGTTTGTCGATGGGGGGATCGATCATCATAATTATTTACCTCCTATTGGATAAATTTTTCTATAAATTCTATATTTCTTTCTCTTTTACAACGTTCCGCCAAGATAACCGCGCGTGCGTCGGAGACTGCCGAGTCCAGGTTGTCGTTGACGATGACGTAGTCGTAATCTTTGATGCACTTAAGCTCGTCGAGCCCGGCTTCCAGTCTGACCATCTGATTGGCGGCGTGCTCGGTGCCTCTGCCTATGAGGCGCTCTCTGATGACGTCGGTGTCCGAAGGCGTGACGAACATCAGGACGGACTCGGGCATCAGCTTCTTGATATTTGCAGCGCCTATGGTCTCTATCTCGAGAAGCACGTCTGTGCCTTCTTCAAGAATATTCTCGACGTGGGAGCGGAGAGTGCCGTAGCAATTACCGAACTTCTCTACCGATTCCAAAAACTCGCCCTTACCTTTTAGCTCATAGAACCGTTCTCTGGACATAAAGAAGTAACTCTTGCCGTCCGTTTCTCCGTCTCTGGGGGCTCTGGTGGTCGCCGAAACGGAAAATCTGACGTTGTCGACGGACGCGAGAACCTCTTTTAGCACGGTGCCTTTCCCTGCGCCGGACGGACCGCTCAAAACGAATAGAATGCCTTTTCTCATGTTAATCTCCGTAAGTAAAATTAGGTATTATTCCAGGTTTTGAACCTGTTCTCTGATTTTTTCGACTTCGTTTTTCATAATAAGGACGACGTCGGTAAGCTCTAAGTCGTTACTTTTACTCCCGAGAGTATTGACTTCTCTGCCCATCTCCTGCGTAAGAAAATCGAGGCTCTTGCCGCTGCCGCTGACGAGTTGTTCTCTGAAATGGTTAAGGTGTCCTTTTAGACGGACCAATTCCTCGTCTACCGCCACCTTGTCGGAATACACCGCCACCTCGGACAGAAGTCTGGACTCGTCCACTTCCGATCCGACCAGTTCCGCAACTCTCTTGCGGAGATTCTCGAAGTACTTAGTCCTGACGGCGGGAGCGAGCTCCGAGGCTCTACGGTGGAGATTCTCGAGAGACGTTATCTTGGCGGACAGGTCTTCTACCAGCGCGGCGCCTTCTCTCGCTCTCATCTCGAGGAGTTTGTCTACCGCCATAGTAGCGGCTTCTACGGTGAGAGCGTTTTTCAGCCCTTCGTCAACCTCGTCGACGGTCACGAGCACGTCGGGTAGTCTCAATATCGTAGACGCGTTGAGGTCGTCTTTGACGCCTAGGGACTTGAGCTCTTTTGCGATGCTCTTATACCTGACGACCAATTCTTTATCGACCGATACGCCCGCATCGGCAGTCTTGTCATAGGTGAGGAAGACGTCGAAATGTCCGCGACTGACTTTAGAGGTCAGCACCTTTTTTATTTTATCCTCGACGGAAACGAACCCTCTCGGGAGCTTATACGACACGTCGAGGAAGCGATGATTGACCGACTTCATCTCGACGACTATTCTCATACCGTCTCTCTCTGCGACACCCTTGCCGTAGCCTGTCATGCTAAGCATAAAAAAATCTCCGAAACTTATTTTTTAGTTTATTAACTAAATTATAATCTATAAAATAACGTTAGTAAACTAAGTTTTTCGAGTTATCCACAAAAATTATAAAATAAATACGGCATATCGGAAAAACCGTTACGCCGTAATTAAAACAGATTATCGTTTATATTGTTTTTAGTTGTTGTTCATTCTCTTAAGGCGGCCCATTTCTCTGAGTCTCATATCGTGATTGAGGATAATCTTACGCATTCTGATAGACTTGGGGGTGACTTCGAGGTACTCGTCTTCGTTGAGAAACTCGATAGCGGCTTCCAGACTGAAGACCTTGGGGGGAGAGAGGCGGAGAGCGTCGTCGGATCCCGAAGCGCGGCAGTTGGTGAGGTGCTTCATTTTACATACGTTGACCACTATATCGACGCCTTTGGGACACTCGCCTACTATCATACCGCCGTAGACCTCTGTGCCGGGACCGATGAAGAGGTTGCCGCTGTTCTGTGCGGCGAAAAGACCGTAAGTGACTGCCTGACCTGCTTCGGAAGCGATGAGGGAGCCGAAGTCGCGGTGCTTAATCGCGCCTTTATATTCCTCGTAGCGATAGAATATACTGCTCATAACGCCCTCGCCGCAAGTGGCGGTGAGGAAGTCCGACTTAAATCCGAACAGACCTCTGGTGGGGACGAAGAATTCGAGTTTCATTCTGGAGTTGTGTTTAGTCATCGTATTAAGATCGCCTTTACGAGCTCCCATCATATTGATGACGGTGCCTACGGATTCCTCTGGGACGTCGATGACGACGCGGTCGATAGGTTCATACCGCTTACCGTCGCGATATTCGTAGAGGACTCTGGGCATACTTACCTGAAATTCATAACCGTCGCGGCGCATATTTTCTATAAGGATAGAGAGGTGCATTTCGCCTCTGCCGGAGACCTTGAAAGCTTCCGACGTATCGGAATCTTCCACCTTGAGGCTGAGGTCCTTAACGGCTTCTTTATACAGTCTGGCTCTCAAGTGGCGGCTGGTGACGAACTTACCTTCTCTGCCCGCGAAAGGACTGTCGTTGACGAGGAAAGTCATCTCTACGGTGGGCTTGTCTATCTCCAGGAAAGGAATGGGCACTATTGACGAGGGCTCGCACACGGTGTCGCCGATATTGCCTTCTTCGAGTCCCGCTATACAGACGATATCGCCTATGGAAACAGACTCTACGGGAATCCTTTTGATACCCTCGAAGAGGAACAGCTGGACGATTTTACTGCGAATGAGCCTCTTGTCGTCGTGATAATTGCACAGGGCGACGTTCTCTCCTACCGAGATCGAGCCCTGCTCGACCTTACCGATGACGAGACGACCGACGAAGTCGTTATGTTCCGCGGAAGACACCAGCATACGGAAAGGAAGATCCGGTTCTCCTTCCGGAGCGGGAATATAATCTATAATCGTCTCGAAGAGCGCCGTCATATCGTGCCCTTCTTCCGTCGAGGACCTTGACGAAACGCCTCTCCTTGCCGAACAATACACGAAAGGAGAATCGAGTTGCTCGTCGGTGGCGTCGAGGTCCATAAGGAGCTCCAGCACTTCATCCTCGACCTCGCCGAGACGTGCGTCGGGGCGGTCTATCTTATTGATGACGACGATGACTTTTAAGTTGAGTTTGAGAGCCTTTTCCAGTACGAAACGAGTCTGGGGCATGGGACCTTCCATAGCGTCCACGACCAGAAGCACTCCGTCGACCATTTTGAGGACTCTTTCCACTTCTCCGCCGAAGTCGGCGTGACCGGGGGTATCTACGACGTTGATTTTCACGCCGTTGTAATGACAACTGGCGTTTTTAGAAAGAATGGTGATGCCTCTTTCTCTCTCGATGGCGTTGTTGTCCATAACTCTGTCCATAACGACCTGATTTTCGTGAAAAACGTGTCCTTGCTTGAGCATCTCGTTGACGAGGGACGTTTTACCGTGATCGACGTGAGCTATGATTGCGATGTTCCTAATCTTTTCGTTTACCATAAAATACCTATTACCGAATTATTATTAACTTACGAAGAATTATTGTAGCATCTTTTACGAAAAGAGCAAAACGAATTAACGCAAGTCGTCGGGCTAATTTTAGTAAAAAAAGCCGCTCCGAAAGGGAGCGGCATAAGTTAATCGAATATTAACGTCTTTACGCGGGGACGGAAGCGTTTTTACGAGCTTCTTTGGCTGCGGCGAGCTTAGATTTAACGGACTCTGCCGCGGAAGATATCGCGTTGTCGAAGGCTTCCTTAGCCGCGGCGCTACGCTCGATTATCTCGGCGATATTTTCTTCTATCTCGGCGAGTTCTTCTTCACTGAGGTCCGCCTTAATCTTGGCGAGATATTCGTCCGCCTTGACCTGATAGCGGTCGGAGATTTCTTTGAGCGCGGAGAGAGTAAGCTCCTCTTCTCCTGCGATATATTCTCTGACGGCAACGGTTATCGCTTCATAGTCCGCGAAGAGCGCGTCGAGATCCTCTAATGCCTTGGAGATATCGGAGCTGCCCAAGATGCTGGAAAACGCGCCGGCTCCTTCCATTGTCGTTTTTATGATGTCTATAGTGGGTTGAACCGTGGTATAAATAGCATCTGCGGCGGCGAGTGCGGAATTGATTTCTTCTTTATACGTCTCGGTCAGCTTGTCGAGCTCGGCTCTGATTTCCGTTTCGGCTTCTAAGAGAGCAGTGTCGAGAGCGGCTTTCTTTGCTTCCAGCGTAGCGGATGCGGGGGTGTTTTTGAAAGTTTTGTCGGCGTATGCTTCTACGGAAGCGACGGTTATTTTGCCGTCGGCGTCCTTAATGGCGGAAGCGTCGGAGATACCGAATATCGCGAGTATTTCGGCGACTTTTTCCTCGGCTATTTCATAATTTCTGACAGCCTTTTCCATATCCTTGGCATCGGCGATCGTTTTGAAACCGAGGGCGGAGGACGCGTACATCTGATATGCGGGACCGAAATACGCGGTGGTGTAGTGCTTGGTGACGTTGGTCAGATAATATTGAGTATAAGCGGAGTAGGTCTGAATGGTGACGGCGTTGTCGTAGATAGCCATTGCCTGAGCCTTTTTCTCGAGGAACTCTTCCGTGGCGTAGGCTTCTATCTTTTTATCAGCCTCGGATATCATCGCGATGAGCTCGGAGTCGTCCAGCTTGATGGCGGCTTCCAGAGTGATTTCACCGGTCTCGGAAGCAGAGAGGGCGAGTCTGAACTTAGCCACGCTCAGGGACTGAATGACATTGTTGTCGGGGTACTGAGCCTTAAACTCTTCCATTTTTCTTAATAAGGAATAGGCTCCTTCCGCGTCGACCGACACGGACAAACCGAGGTTCTCTGCGGTAGCGGTGATCTTGGCGTTAATTTTAGAAGTAAGCTCTGCCGCTAAATCGGAGTCGGCGGAATTGACTATGGTGCCGACGACTTCGTTTTCGCCTTCTTTAATATACCCCAGCTCTATCGCGAGGTCGGTGATTTTAGCGACGGCGGCTTCTATATCGACGCCTTCTATACCGGTCTCGTTGTAGATGAGCGTGGCGCCGTCGTCGTTGAGCGCACGGACGCCTACGACCTTATTTTCGGCGTCGACAACCAGCTCCAGAGAGGGGTTGATGTCGATGTTGACAATCGCTTTTCCTTGAGAATCGGTCGGATTGTCGGGAGTAGGCGTACCCGACGGAGTGCCCGAAGGGGTGCCTTTATCGCCGTCTTTGTCGGGAGGGGTACACGCGACCATACACGCCATAGCAATTACGAGCAACGCTATCGTCAATACGGTAAGAAATTTTTTCGTTTTCATTGTCTTGTTCTCCTTGTTTGGTTTCGTTAATTAAACCGTCTCGGGGTGCGTTTTGTTGCACGGACGGAAAAATTTTTATTTATTTTTTTATAGCCGTCCAATAAGCCTCTAGACTGCCGTATTCTTCTACTATATCGGATATATATTCTTCATAATCGGAAGAAGATATCTCTTTTCTCTCTGCGGAGAATGCCTCTGAATACATCTCCGTGCGGGCGGCGAACTCCTTCTTGTAAGAATCGAGCGTCTTCTCGAGATACTCGTCTACGTCGGACGGCAAATCGAGCAAAGCGTCGAATGCGGTCGTATCGCATCCTGCCAACTTCATCAGGCGGGTCAACAGCTCCTTATTGGCTCTGACGAATTCTATTGATAGATTGGTGAGAGCTTCCGTAAGAGCTTCCAGCTTCATCTCATTATACGCTTCGGTCAGCTCGTTGAGTTGAGCTTGAGACTCTATTGCGTAGCCGAATTTTTCTTCAAACTCTTTGAGCTTATCTTCCATAAGCTTCACCGCGACGGCGCAAGGTCCGCCCTCCGGGAGTTCTTTATCCTTGACGTCCCAATATCTGCCGAAAAGCACGGGGTTGTCGGTACTTATCAATATTGTCGCGTTGTAACCTGCCAGCTCCGACAGAATAACGCCCTGAGATATCAGACGGTCGGCATTAAGCCTAATCTCCGTCATAACTTCTTCATAGGCGAGAGTCTCGTATCGGGAGAGGAGCTCTTCAAAATTCTCGGAAGAAGAATCGACTATACGCTCGTCGTAACTAGGAATCAAATCCTTGACGACTTTTTCTACGTTATCCGTATCGGAAGAGAGTCCTATAAGTTCCGTAAGGGTTGAGAGATCGACTTCACCCGCAAGGACTACGGAGAATATACCGTGCGTCGACAGAGTGTCCAGCATACTGTTTTTAAGAGACGATATACTTCCACTTTCTATTCCGTAGCCTGAGATACGAATTGCGTTATCTTTAGAATCGACGTCGATAAATCCGGTCTTAGCGAGGAGCTCCGCGTAATCGGAGAGGGCTTCCTCTAAAGACTTGCCTACGAGAGATACGCTGTTATCGTCCGAGAAGAGCATCTCCGCATCAGAATTGAGCCGTTTGACCTCTGTGACGGTCAAGTCGTCGTCCGCTAAGAACATAACGGAAGGGTTGGTTTCCACGACGCAAGCTCTGAGAGAAGTACCCGTCGACGGAGAGAGCGATCCCGAGGGACCCGAAGGGGGTATGATTCCGCTACCGGGTAAAATCACGGCAAGCACGATAGCCACGATAACGACGCACGCCGCCACCGCGCCTAAAGCCATACTCCATCTAGGGATGACAAACGATCTTTTTTTATCCTTGACATCATTCCTACTATTAATAGGAGCGCGCCTGACGTCGGCTCGCATTTCCATACGGTCGGTCGAAGTTTTGACTTCTTTTTTGAAGTCGTCCATCCACTTATTCATCTAGACGCATCCTCCTTCAATTCTTGTTTTAGTTTATCTACCGCTCTTTTATACTTGGACGTAACCGTCCCCGTCGGGATATCGAGAGCGGAAGATATTTCTCTGAATTTATATCCCCATATGACGTGCAGGGTGATTATCCGTCTTTCGTCGTCGGAGAGGACCCTTTTCATCGCCTCTGTTACGGGAGAGCCCTCGTCGAGGTTGTAGTCGACGGACGCGGTCGTCTCGTAATCGGACAATGGGGCGAAAGACTTTCTTCTCGAGAGCTCCGTGAGGGCCGTGTTTTTTGCGATTTCGAGTATCCACGCCGCTCCGTTACTGCCGGGACGGTACTTGTCGAGGTTGAGTTTGACTTTCAAAAAGACAGTCTGCATAACGTCCTCGGCGTCGTGGGGATTGTTGAAGTATGTGTACACGAAAGAATACACGCCTCCGCGCATCTCCTTATACAGATTTTCAAACGCCTCTTCGTCTCCGCGCGCGCTTTTTCTCAGCGCGTCGTCGATAAGTCTCGACTTCATAGACCTCTCTTCTTCTCATGCTACCCTTTACGCCAGTTAAACTATTCACGAGGGCGTTTTGTTGCACGAAAGAAAAATTTCACAGATTTTATACAATTATTGTAGCAAAGGGCGACGACAATTTCAACACTTAAAACGTGAAAATATCCTTTTTCACCATTGACAAACAAGCTCGAACCACCCCGAAGCGGTACGAGAATGCTCCGTCGTTTTTTTCGACAAAAATCGAGGTATTTTCGTCGGATACAGTGGGTTTAAAACCTGTTTGAAGGGCGACAATCGGGGTACAATCGTATATGCGAAGAAAATCAAAGGCGGTAAAACGATATAGATGAAAGCGGAATTATGGAACAAGCCCGAAGCGATCGCTTCAAAAATAATCAGACTGGAGTCGTTGAGAGAATCCGAGCGGCGGCGTGCGTATCCGCCTACGGCATACAGACTGACGAGTCTTTTCATCGGCGTAACGGGATATATTCTGCCGATTATACTTCTATTATCGTCGGCGATTGCATTCCGAATGAAATCGGACGAGTGGTATGCTTTCGGCGCGACGGGGTTACTGAGCCTAGCGATATCTCGGATCCCGTATCTGTCCGTCTACAAATACAGGCTTCTGGACCGCGCGATAGCCGAAGAACGACGTCGACTTAATCGATGTATCGAAGAAATCGCCGCAATACTGAGAATACGCGGCGGAGGAATTTTAAGCGACGATGACGTCACGGCTCTAAAAAAATATAAGTTCTTCTAATCCATATAAAAAAACGCAAACTTTTTACGAGTCTGCGTTTTTGTTTTCGTTTTATTTATCGTCCTCTTCCCTGTTTTCCTTTTTCTTTTTCACGGCGAGGACTGATTTATTAAGTATGACCGTAGCGAGGATAATGAGTCCGATGACTATGAATATAGCCAGGCAACCTTTCCACATAATATCGAGGGACTTGAGGACGTTGTCGCCGACGGTGCCTGACGGCGTACCGGAAACGGTCCCCGAAGGAGTACCCGAAATAGTTCCGGAAGCGGTCCCCGAAGGAGTATCGGAAATAGTTCCCGAAGGAGTTTCTTCGGGAGTACCGGACGGGGTACCTGACGGAGTGCCCGAAATCGTCCCGGAAGTCTCCGCGTGAGCAACGGAGTCGAAAGACTTCAAGAGGCAGAAACAGAACACTGCCGCTATCAAAACCACCAACATTACACAAACGATACACGTAATAAGATTCTTAGAAGCTTTCATGACTTTCTCCTTAACCTAAGACGAGTTGAATGATAAGACCGCCCACTATAGCGGAGGCTATCTGACCTGAGACGTTGGCACCCACCGCGTGCATGAGGAGATGATTGGTGGGGTCTTCTTTAAGTCCCATTTTTTGGACCACTCTTGCCGCCATCGGGAATGCGGAAATACCTGCCGCGCCTATCATGGGGTTGATTTTCTTTTTACTGAAAAGGTTCATTATCTTACAGCACATGACTCCGGCGACCGTATCGAAGACGAATGCAAGCAGTCCGAAGCCCATTATCATCAGAGTCTCTACCTTGACGAAATTTTCCGCTTTCATCTGGAAAGATACCGTTATGCCCAGAAGAAGCGTGATGAGATTGGAAAGCGTCGTCTGAGCCGTTTTGTTCATCGTATCTAGGACGAGACACTCTCTCAAGAGGTTGCCGAACATCAAGAATCCTACCAATGCCAACGAGGCGGGGGCGATGAGACCGGCTATTATCGTGACGACTATGGGGAAGAGTATTCTGGTGAGGCGAGGTACCTCGGTCGGAGAAGCGTCCATACGGATGAGGCGTTCTTTCTTAGTCGTGATGCATTTGACGACCGCGGGTTGAATAATCGGGACGAGTGCCATATAAGAATATGCCACGACGAGAATGGGGGCGACGTATTTACTGCCCAGTTTCATAGCGACCAGAATGGACGTGGGACCGTCGGCTGCGCCTATAATGCCTATAGCGGCGGCGTCCGTTATGTCGAATCCGCACGAGGCGGCTACGAGAATCGTCAAAAATATACCGAACTGTGCCGCGCCGCCTATGACGAAGAGCTTAGGATTGGAAAGAAGCGGTCCGAAGTCTATCATCGCGCCTATACCTATGAAAAGTAATATCGGCATCGCCTCGGAGGCTTCTATGCCTACCTTGAAGAGCCATTCTATTATTCCGCCGTCTCCGACGACGTTGCTGAGCGGAATGTTAACGAGAATCGCGCCGAATCCCATCGGGAGAAGAAGTGCCGGCTCCATATCCTTCTTAATAGCTAGGAAAATAAGGATTCCGCCTATCACCCACATAACCACGTTTTGCCAGCCTACCTGACTGACGGACTGAAGCAAGTATTCCATTGCCGCCTCCTAAAAATATAGAGACCGACCGTAAAAAGCTATTTACAGTCGGTCTCGTCGTTTCAAATTAAACCGGGAAGGCGCTCTTCCTTCCGTGCTAACGATTTAATTCCGCTCTCGCGGTAACTACTCCCCGAAAAAGGCAGATGTCATTGTTATCATTATATTAACAGACGAAACCGTACCGTGTCAAGGTTATTTTAAGTATCAAAAATTTCTTATGTCGAAGGTTGTAAAATATTGTCGAATATTGTCGAATACGTTAAAAAAAACGCGCGACCGAAGCCGCGCGCACGTTTTATCGAGAGTCCTCTTGCTTGTTTTCCGACTCTTCTTGATTTTTTTCGGTTAATCTTTTCGTGATGCTCTGTTTGATTTCTTGCACCTTTTCATGAATTTCCGCCACTATTTCGAGACTGGTGGCGAGCTGCTCGATAGTGGACTGATACTTCTCTTCTCTGGCTTTACTGTCCTTAATCTGATAGAAGAACAAAAACACGAAAAGAACCGCCCATATTCCGGTCTGGGCTGCCATTTCTATAATAGATTCCATATTCCTCCTTACTTCGCCTTAATGACGGCGACGTCCGTTTTTAGGTCTGCGACCGCGCTCGATATCATAGACTGTGCCGACGAAATTTCTTTGACGGAAGTACGGACGGTTTTCAGTTCCGTCAATATCTCGGTCAAGGTTTCGCCCAGTTCCTCCAGCGCGTGCGCTTTATATAACTCTTTGTTTTGCATTGTACTTCTCCGTGAGTTCTATTTCCATCCGTATATCCTTGACGAAAACGGTCCTCTCGTCCGCCACGCCGAGGCTTATCGAGAGACGTTCGAAGGGCTTGTTCAGGGTGATGATTTTAACCGACTCCGAGCCCGTCAGGCGATACACGTCTTCTTGCTTGCCGTCCACCGATATACCCACGTCCAGCGCGCCTGCGGTCGTTATATACAGCTTACGCAGGACTTTTGCCTTGTCCGTGCAATCGAAGTCGGTCGAGGGGATATTCCATACGCCCTTCAGCACGATACTGCCCGCATGAGACGGCGCGGAGTCCTTTTTAAGCTCCGCCAGACGATATTCGTTGCTACCCTTACCCATAACGAGGACTGGGTGACGGACGCCCGCGGCGTCGGACACGGGCAACAGCGCCGCCGTTTCCGTTCCTCTGGTTATCGAGATATCTTCGTCTATAGTGTCGTAGACGAAGAGGGCGTTGCGCGTAAGGTCATAGGAAGCCTCGTCGCCCACTGTCTTGCCGTCGGAGACCATTTTTGCCGAAATGCAATATTTGCCGTGATAGGCATACGCGGTCGGGGTTTCCGCGTGATCGATAAGGGGGTATATTCGAGTCAGTCTTCTCTTCAAATCGTAGCCGTCGAAAGAAAAGACGCCTTCTGTGGTGACGAAGAAAATTTCCGAGTCTATTCTGACGACCGTCTCGGGATAGAGTCTACCCGGGAAAGTGAGCACGTTGGCGGACTTGAAACTACGGTCGGAATAGACCGTCAGGCGCGTTATGCCGTATTCTCTCATTACGAACACGTCGTTGCCGACGGCGACGAGTCTCTCGGGTCTGCCGTACCCCCAGGAAGTGTCGAGAACGAACTGTCCGGCGTCTTCATGATCGAGGTACCAGGTCACGGGGTCGATATGCTTGGAGTAGAAAACGTACGGTTTTGAGGTTCCGCCTCGTATCAAAAAGCTGCATTTGTTGGCAACGGCATGGTCGATGAAATAGAGTCTGCCGCTCTTGCTGTTTTGCGAATTATATTCCAAAACGAACAGATTGCCGCTCTTGGTGAACATAACGAAGTCATCCTCGTAGCCGTTGTCGTAGCAGAATCCGAGAACCTCGTCCGTATCCGGGTCCGCTCTAAAAGACGTATCGTAAATCTCTCCCGTATTACATCTGAGCACTCTTATTGCGCCGCGGTCGGAGGTATTGTCTCCGCACCATACGACTATGCGGTCGTCCCTTATTCCGAGGGCGTTGACCATATACCAGTACCAAGTTTTTATCGGAGCGTACGAAGTTAATTCCGTCACCTGAGCGCCGTCGGGCGAACCTATCGTATACGGAACCGCACTGTAGCCCGCTCTCAATACGCCGCCGTAGCACGAAACGTTGTATGCGAGGGGCGACTCGGTCAGAGGCAGGGAATATTCTTCCGTGCTCGCGTCGATGCCGTCGAAACGAGATATGCGGATGAGTTTTTTCGTTCTCGAAACGTCGAAGTCGCTCATCTGAAGCACCTCCCTTTTATTCTTCCTCCCGTTTTTTCGTATTCTTTGACGGGCAGAATCGCGGAGCGAGCCTCTTCGTACGCCTTACGATAATAGTTGCCTTCGTCCACCAATCCTCGACCGAGAGCGTACCTGTAGCAGGCGCCCAGTTTGATCACCTCCGCGGTGTATGCGGGAGGGAGCTTAAGAGTGGCGGTTATCATTGTCGGCACGTCGTACTTGGCTCTGTAACGAAGCAGGGCGTCGCCGTCGTAGCCGTCGGACAAAACGTAAGAGGAGTCGACGCGTACGCGGAGACGACATCCTCCGTCGGTCTTAAGGGAAATGGGTTCTATCGGAGTATACGAGAGATCCGTGAGGGGCGCTCTTCCGTCGGTGAAAGTCAACTTTTCCTCGGACACGAAGGACAAATCGGTAAGATACAGCTCCTCCAACGTCCCGCGGACGCATTCCTGAATATAAGAGACGAAAGCGGCGTCCGCAGAATCGTATTCGGCGTCGTTACGACTGAACAGGGTCAGTCGGGTGGTGTTGATAATATCCTGTATATTCATTTAATCTACGGCGACCGCCTCGACGGCGGTCGCCCTCCTTCTAAAAAATTTTCGAAGCCGCCTCTTCCAGTCCGTCCAGGATCTGTTTTTTAGCGTGCTCGGTAGCGGTTTTTTCCAGTCTCAGATTATCGCGTTCTATCTCTTCTATCAGCTTGTCGATATTGGTTACGCGCGTTTTCAGGGTATGAATTACCGCGCGTTGATCGAGGCGCTCGAAGGGAAACGTCAAGACGTACGTGGGACGCAGATAGTGGCTGTGGAGCTCGTAGCGAAGAGTGCGGGGATTGAATTCTACGAAATAATCCGGAGAAATTTCTTTAATCCTCTTAACTACGTCGTATAAATCATCCTTAACTTCCATTATTCTCTCCCTTATTCGGTTATACCGGTCAGCTTATACTGCGCGGCGGGGCGAGTACAGACCAGATTGGCATACTTGACCAGCGTTGCAGAGTAAGCAGCCTTATCGGGAATCTGGTGCAATACGGACCCTTCTACTCCGCCCTGTATCCAATCCCAGTCGTTGAGCTGGCAGAGCTTGAAGTCGGCGGTATTGAGGACCATCATTTCTCCCTCGTCGACAAACTTGCTGGCGACTACGGGGATGCCGTTGTAGGAAAGCGCCTTAAAGCCGCCGTCGAGGTTGAGGAAGTCGACGTTGACGCCTCTTGCCGCAATCAGGGCTCTGTACTTCTTTCTGACGTCGAAGGAGCACATAATAAGGTCGGGTTGTCTTCCCGAGACGATATCGGACATATCCACGGCGTCCTGAATGGCGTCCAGAGAAAGAGTTCCGACGGCTTTTTTAGTGCCCTTCAGATAAGGATGCAAGGTAGTGGAAATGCCGAAGTAGCTGTTGCCGGAGTTGTCGAAGACGTAATTGACGCCGTTGATTTCTTTATCGAAGTTGCCCGACAAAATCAAGGCGTCGCCTACAGCCGCGTCGGACACTGCCGAAGAGAGCGTCACGGTGCCGTTTTCGCGGTCGACGGCTTTTATCGTGACTGCCGCGGAAGACTTCTCGACGTAGGCGCCGCCTACCTGGTTATAGACTCTGACCGACATACCGGGGTGAATTCTCGCGGTGGTGTCCACGTTGTATTTGGGAGCGGTTGCGGAGAGATCTTTGATTTTTGCAATGACGCCGGTACCCGTGCCCATCAAGGCTCTCTCGAAGTGGAATTTAGCACTGTCCAGAAGGGATTGCATTTCCACGCCGAGGGCATTGACCAGAGCCGCGGAGCCTCTTTCGGACGCTCTGAGGGTCTTGTCGCTGATTTCTACTTTTCCGTAAATATTCTTAAGCTCCGCCTTAAGGGTCAGATAGGTGTTGTCAACTACCGCGGGGAGCTCGTCGGTCTCGGACGTCATATAGACGTTGTGGTTGATACGGGGTGCGATGGGGCAGAGCACGTTTTTGCCGACGATTTCCTCGCTGCCCTTCTTGATCATATTATAAAAGGGCGACGTGGCGGTGTTGAGCTGGTCGGTGATGGCGTCGAGGTAATACGACTTGAGCAATGCGTCTGCGTTACTGATACTAAGCATAAATTTTCTCCTTTAATCGATGTGATTTTTTAGGTAAGCTTCCGCCATGGCGGACGCCTCTCCTATATCTGAAGCGCGTACGGGGGCAAGCATCGGAGTTTCGCCGCCCTTGCCCGCCAGTCTGGCGGAGGGTCTCTCGATATCACCCAATACTCTGTTGAAAACGCGACTGCGCGCCTCGGGGTTGTTAAGGGTCGCGTTGACTAAAAACTCCGCGTCCTTTTCATAAGAACCGCGGCTGCGGAAGTCTCTTCTCAAGACGTCTGACAGCGCGCTCTCCAACTTAGACTCATAGCTGCGGTCGTCCTGTATCTCCGAGGCTCTTTTCACTATCTCGTCCATATCGAAATCGTTGTCGGGATACTTTTTTTCGAATTCTTCTACCGCCCGAGTCATACGAGTCTTCTCGGACTCCTTTTCGAGCAACGCTTCGGCGTCTTTTAGTCGTTGACTTCTTTTGGTGAATTCTTTCTCCAGACTCTCGTAAGCCTTGAGAAGTTCTTCACCCGAGCTGAACTTTCCGAAGCCCCTATTGCCATTTTCGGGTACCGAAACTTCCTTATTGTCCGTTTCTAAGTTGTCGCCGGTGGCGACGAGGGATTGTTCGTCGTTAAGCTTAATCATGTTTTTCCTCCTTGTTAAGTCGTTGTCTGTGTTCTAATACGTGCGCTTCTATACGCGCCACGGTCTCCTCGTCCGCATCCGAGTCGGTGCCTACGGCGAATCTGACGTGCTGATCGATGTGCG
This sequence comes from uncultured Christensenellaceae bacterium, assembly GCA_964613035.1. GTDB lineage: Bacteria > Bacillota > Clostridia > Christensenellales > DTU072 > CAVIQK01. The sequence goes on from CAZTFQ010000003.1 coordinate 138,882, forward strand.
TAGCGTGGTCGTCGAGGACGGAAACGGGCACGGGAGACACTCTCATCTTTTCGTTTTCTAAGCGGGCTTTTTCCTGATGTATCTCCTCTATGGCTCTCAATCGTTGCCAGGTTCCGAAGCCCAGAGCTTCCAAGATTTTTTGTTTATGTTTCTCGGAAATTTTTCCGTCGGCGTCGTTCATCAAGCCCAGCTTGACTATTTCCATAACCATGTTTCTGCGGATGCTCAGGGAGCCGTCCGTACCGTCCGTATCGAAGACCAAGTCGTCCGCGGTGAGGTCGGACGAAGAGAAAGTGAGCGCTTCTATCGTAGAGGCTTTTCCCGAAACTCTGACCGTACGCTCGTAGGTAGCGAACTGCTTATAGAGTCTCAGTACCTGCTGGAGGGTCTTTTTCACGGCGTCTTTTAAGTGCTCCACGGTAACGTTGATACGCGCTTCGTCCTGCTCGAGAAGAAGATTGATGGCGGTACCCGAAAGATTGACGTTCATCAGCTCCGACGACGACATGAAGTCGGATATGCCGCTGATGTTGGAAAATTCTTTTTCCAAACTCTCTTCTTCTTTAAAAAACTCTTCCGGGAGATTGCCGTAAGTGACTACGGAAGGCGGATTGGCTCCGCGGCGGTATACTATGACCTTGCCGGGGGCAAGTCCTTCTTCCTCTAGGCAATCGACGTTGACGGAGCCGTCTTCCACCGTCATGATTCCCATGGTTATGCGGTTGAGAAACTCGTGTTTTCTGTTTTTCACGGCATTGTAGGCGCGCTGGACGGGAATGAGTCTGTCTATAACGGACGAACCGAAAAACGATGCGGGATTTTGCAATGCCAACTGTCTGACGAAAGGTAAGTCGCGTTTGCCGTCGGAAGCGTTTTTATAAGGGAGCGCGCCGTCGTATACGAGGACGTCGCCCGCTACTACGGTCAATCTGCCGTCGGGGTGTTGTTCTGTGGGGCGCTCGTATCTTTCTATCAGCAGGGCGTGGTTCTTTTTCGTCGAAGAATATATTCTCCTAGATATGGAGCCGTAGCCCAGACCTCCGCCGGTACGGACGCTCTCGGTGTCCATGACGGACACGTCTTCTCCCTTGAGCTTAACGCCGTAGAGTCGCTCGAGTTCTTCTATCAGATACGCCTTGGCGTGAATGAGAGAGTGGACCTCGTCCATATCCTTGGCACAGAGTGTATCGGGATAAATTTCGTACGGCGGACAGACGGTTATTTCTATATCGCCCTCATAGACCTTCTTACCGTCGGACTCGCCCAAAAGGCGTCCTTTAGAGTCGTTCCACATAATCTTATAAAACGCCGTCCCCATCAATTCCGAATAAAAAACGGCGTCGTCGACCAGCTTTTTGAAATGCGAATCGTCCCTTACGGACTCTAGAAGCTTGGTGGAAAATTCCGCGTGGGATTTATCCTTTTCGTCGGAAGTCAGCGGTCTGACGGTAACGGACGTGTCTACCTTGGTGAGACGGCTGATACGCGTCTCGATGAGAGGCGCGATGCGGTTGAAAACTTCTCGCTGTTGCCAGTAATAACGCTTACCGTAATCCTCCACGTCGCCGGACGGAGCTATCTCCGCGTATTGATTGCCCACGTAAAAGTTGCTGTCCAGAAGCCACAGAGCGTCCAGCGTGGCGCGCTCTTTTTGTCTCTCGCGGAAGTCTTCCAGTACTTCTTGCACGATTTTTTCATTTAGACGTTTCATCTTTTCTCCTTTCTTTGATTTTTTTCATAAGGCGATTAGCCTCTTTTATCAACGCCTTTTCGTCCAAAAGACTCAGGTCGTCCGTTCTGCCGGTCATATCGAGATACGTCTTGAGAGCCGTGGTATCGGGCGCGTAATATTTGGTCACTACCTTTTCTTTGACTATCCGTCTGTCGCCGTTGTCGTCTACCGCGTATTCTCTCGTTATCTCGTCTTCTTTATAGCCCTTAGCTTTTTGAAGAAGCGTCGATAAAACTTCATCGTTGTTCATAAACTACTCCTTTAGGGTCCTCAAACGTTATGTTTGGTTATCTTAAGTCGCTTAAGCATATTGTTTTTATGCGTCTCCAAGAGCGTGTGCGAGCGAGGAACGTCGGGCGGGGTCGGGCGGGAAGCTATATAGTAGCGGAGCTCGTCCATGGCGTGGTCGTCCCGCTTAATCGGAGAGTCTCCGCCACCGTATCTATAACCCTTGATTTCCCTTATCATATTGGGGCAATTGCGGAAAATAAAGAGCCTCGGCGGGCGGGCTCTTAAATAATCTCTGACTCTCATAATTCCCGAGAATACGTCCTTGTCCACTCTCGTGTCCACCGCGATGTCCTTTTCGAAGAACAGCTCCGCGACGCTTTTGGTTGCGGCAAGGGTACGCTGAGAAGACGCAGAGTCTATCAGAGCGAAGAGTCTGCCGTCCTCGTCTCTGTGCCATCCCAGCTCGTCCGCAAGACGCCGAATCGCTTCCGCGTGATAGGCGATATCCTTTTCCTTGTCGTAATGCTCTCCCACGACGTAGACGTTGCCGTCGTAATCCACCGCATAAAAGTGACACGACAGAGGATTGCGCAACCCCGGGTCTATGGACAGCTTATCCTGCCACTCCGTCGGTACGGGGAAGGGGTCTATGACGTGTACCCCCTCTTCGAATTCCGGATATACGAGGGCGCCGTCCGCCTTAAACTTGCCGAAGCATCTCGTGGAAAGAGTTTCTTCGTCCATAGTGGATAACATCCGTTCCACTTCCGCGCCGTCGAGGTACGGATTGTCTCTCCAAGACATCTCCACGTAGCCTATTTCCGGATCCGCGGACTTATTGAGATAAATTTCGTCGTAGACGAAAGTGAGACCTTTAAGGGGCGTCATCGTCCCGAAGAGGTATCCGCGCTTGTCGAGAAGTCTCATTTTGCATTCCTCGTAGATATCCCGAGGGGGCTCCTCGTCGAACCAGACGAAGTCTAGAGACGCGCCCTGAAACTTTTCTCTGCCCTGATCGCAAGACTTAAAGTAAATGCGAGAGGTTCCGCCGAAAGAATTTTTGACTACCAAAAAGTCGATGACGCCGTTTTCGGGGCTTCCCTTGCTGCCTTTTTCCATTACGACGTCCACTATATCGGACGGGGAGAGATATTTAAGGAGCTTCTTTTGCGCGACGTCGCGCTGGACTTCATACGAGAGGGACACGACCCAGCCCTCTACGTCGGGACGATTGGTTATGTAAGGATGAGTGCCGGTAGCCAGATAGACCGCTTCCACCGCGCCGCACTCCGTCTTGCCGCTGCGATTGCCGCCGAAAGCCCACTTGTTACGTTTTTTCATCCGATGAAATTCCATTTGTTTTAGATGAACTTTGTCGCCGTTGTTATAATTTTTGAGAGGATTGTCTTTAATCGCTTTTAGTCTGGCTTCCACGTCTCGCAGTCTGTCTATCGCGGTAAGTAACTCCAATCTATCCATAATATTTCATTTATCTACAAAATCTCTCTGTTTTTTCACTCGCGTCAGGGGTATAATCAGCGTATATGAAAAAACTTCTCGTCGTCGTTACGATTATCTTTTTATCGATGTCGTGTCTTCCTACTGCGGAAGCAGACGTGCTCAACACTCCTCACGTCGTGGCGGCGGAGGACGTCTGGATGTACTCGTCGGACGGGAGCAGATTGTTTCTCATCCCCGGGAGCTATTACGCGCCTATTATCTCGATGGACGACTACTTTTATTACGTGACTTTCAACGGCATAAGCGGACGCATCAACAAAACGGAAGTTTCCACTCTGGGGTATCACACGACGGCTCAGGGGACGTTGACGGAGCTTAAAATAGCCTCCGAGTATGCGGAGTTTTCTTCCATACTTCTTCTTAAGTCACCCGACCTGGGCAGTGAAAGGATTGCCGAGATACCGGTGTCCGCCAGCTTCACTTTCGTCGGTAAGTACCCTGTAGACGACGTGTTGTGGTATGCGGTCAAATACGAGCAATATTTCGGTTACGTCAAAGCCTGTCGCACCAACAACGTCGACATAGAGATAGCCGACTTCTCCCCCGAGAGTCCGCCTATTGTCGAGGAACCCGTCCCCGACGACGCAGACGAGCCGACGGTGTATCCGCCCGACGAAAACGAGCCGTCCTCATCGGGCGACTCGCTAAAAATTATCCTGATTGTCGGGCTCATTGTGCCTGCGGTACTGGTTGTTTTATTACTCTTCCGTCCGGTGGATCGCAAGCGGAAATAGATTCCGATTCTATAAGACTCCTATATATCTCTAAGATTGACTCGTCGGCGAGCAATTCTTTCAAAACGTCGTCGGAATATCCCATAGACGTCATCGACGCACGGAGCGCGTGCATGGCGCGATTGTATAAATAGAGAGCGTTGCGAATGGTACAATGCAGCTCTTCCGCTATCTCGAAAAACAGCTTTTTGTCCACTGCGCGGAGTTTCACCACACGTCGCCATCTCTTAGGGAGCGTATTGACGCAATTCAAAAAGTCCGTCATGACTCTCGAAAGAGCCTGCTTACGATAGACCAGCATAAGCAGCTCCTCGCTGGCAGCCATCGCGTCCCCTGCCATTGCGCACTGATAGTTATAAGAAAGCACTCCGGATATCGCCTTGTCCTTACAATGCATTAAATACGTGTAATTATCAAATACTCTGAACAACGTCTTTATCCAAAGCATATCGACCATAAACGCTCCTCCTTTTTACTAAAATTCTCCACACTTGATTTTCCGAACATTTGTTCGTGTTTTTAGTATAGCACGGAGAAAGTCGGAATGCAAATTTTATGAAAAGAAATTTTTAAGAAAATTGTGAAAGCTACTCTTAATGCAATTCCGCTAAAAAATCGGGAGAGATTTTTCTAACTTTCTTTTTTATCATAAGGTTTCTTTACAAAAACAAGGGTATCTGATATAATGACAACGCTAGACAACTTATTATCGCGCAATTCGTACAGACTATATTGGGTAGTAATATAGTCTCGACTTTTCTGTTCGGTATTGCGTGTTTTATATCCTTCAATGGAAAGTTTGTCTAGCAGCTCAGAGACGATATTCTACATTGCGCCGTCTCTGACGGCGCTTTTATTATGGGGTGAAAATATGTATGATTTTAGCAAAAAAGAGGTCTTTTCCGCGACTTACGCTACGCATAGGCATTTTGACGAGTCTGCTCTTATATATAAGGATAAAGACGCCTACGAGCGCGCGTTAAGCAATCGGGGCACCGTGTCGTACGCCGACCTGTATACCTCGCGTCCGCTATCGGATATCAAGGTGCCGTTACGGGAGGCATTCGTCAATTGCGCCGCGGAGCTGTCGAAAAAGTATCTCTTAGACCTGGTCGTCAATCAATATAGGGACAGAGTGTCGGCGGTCTTTTCGGACGAAAACGAAATCGTCGTCACGGAGCTAGAACCGCTCCTCTCTATGGCGGACGAAATAAGCGTCGCTTACGTCAACGGGACGGTGAGGGCGGAATTCTCGTTATACTTGTACGAAAAATAGACCGCTCCGGACAATCGTACAATCTCAACGATATAAAAAAACGGACGCGTCGTATCCTAAGCGCGCCCTGCCGTCGCATTGCTTTTCCTGCTATTATATAGATATATAATGGCGATACTAATATTGACAAAAATATAATGAAGGTCTATAATTGAGTTATCCACAAAAGAGTCTAGACGGAAGTATCACGTATGAGAAAGGCAATTAAGAAGACAGACAGACAGACAGACAGACAGACAGACAGACAGACAGACAGACAGACAG
>CAZTFQ010000004.1:0-125022 GCA_964613035.1 uncultured Christensenellaceae bacterium
CGCGGACCAATCGGTTATGAGCCGACCGCTCTAACCAACTGAGCTAAAGGCCCTTGAGTCTGATGCTCCCTGGTCGGGGTGAAGAGACTCGAACTCCCGACCCCTTGGTCCCAAACCAAGTGCGCTACCAAACTGCGCTACACCCCGATGAGTGCTACTACATAATAGCCTATCGAGAATTTGTTGTCAACGAATTTTCGCAACTTTTTTCAATAATTTTTTGCAAGTCGAATTTTCTTATTTTAGAGCTGTTTTTTACACTCTACGTCTTATTCCGCTATATCGTATTGCCTCGTAAATTAAGTTTCGTTGACAATCCAATTCTATAATGATATTATTGATTAAGAGGTATGATATGACTAGTAGATGTGAATCCTGTATGTACTACGACTATGACGAGGACTATGACGTATACACTTGCGAGCTAGACCTCGATCAAGACGATATGGAAAGATTTTTGACAGCACACACCGCAGAGTGCCCTTACTATCGTTTTTACAACGAGTATATCAGCGTAAGGCGTCAAAACTAGCTTTTTTGTTTCAATAACGTTTCCTCTTTTATTCTGTCGTTAGAGTTTTATCAAGAAGCGCGGTTTAGCCACGCTCCGCCATTCAAAACATAAATCGAATCTGTGAAAGTCGGCTTAGGTTTTTGTATGCAAAAATCAAGGACGTATCTACGTTTTCGGTTGTCATAGCTCAACCGTATTTCTTTTACGAAATAGTTAATGATTTCCAACGGCTCCTTTTTCAAATCTCTGCTTTATAAAACTACACCATAGTACCAAAAAGATGTTTTTGGCTGTTATATGGTTGAAATTTAAGTGTATTTGTATTACAATTATCTTAACTTACGCCTACTTAGGGAATTTACTAATGAAAAAAATTTTCATTACGCTTATAACATTTATATTATTGTTTACTTGCTTTGCTTGCAATAATAACAGCCAAACTACACAAGGAGAAAACGACAATGATTTAGAGTTGGTATTTAAACAAATACCACTTGTTAATAACTGTATTGAGTATGATTTGCAACATGACTATATGCCAACATATTTTTACCCTAACGGTAATGTACCATTGATTGATATAAATAACTTTGTTGCGACTCTTGATGGTTTTATTGATGTCAAAAAAATAAGTTATATCGTTAATGAGTCCAATAATTATCTTATGCAAAGATGGTTCTCAGACAATTACACATATCTACTATGTATTAATTGGTATTCCAATAAAATTTTTGTTAATGATATCGACTTTTTTAATATAACAAAAAAAATAAATGGAACCGATTACTCGACGCATAAGAAACTGGTCGATAGCAAGGCTTCTAATGGAAAATCAGTAACGTTTAATATAGGAAGTTATTATTTTGATATTTTATATTATAATCAAAAAGTTTTAGTGCCGTTGCCCATTCTCAATGTATTATTTTGTTCGACAAATCAAACTAATCTACTGTACAACGGCGAAGAATATCATTTTTACTATGGTTCTCCCTCAAAAGAACTCGCATTATCTATGCGTAAATCAAAATTAAATAATTCCGAATGTCCAGAAGATGTTAGACGGGCATCTATTAACGGTTTGTTTTTTACGATGAATTATTTTTACGGCTTAAATGAATATAAAGACATTGACTTTGATTTCAAAAATTATATAAGCGAAACTCAATTGAAAGATTTATGGTGTCATGATTATAATGTATATAATAGAGCATATACGCAAATTATTCAGCAAGGATTAGATGAATTACATACTAATCTATCGTATCCATCTGTATATAATAATTTAGAAGATGACTACAACATATACGGCGAAGAAAATATTGGAAAACATTGGAAAGAATTTTACTCATCTTCTGATGAGTTGATTGCTAACTATCATAACACATTTCAGGATATAAAACCAGTTCGAATTAATGGGACTACTGCATTTATTAAGTTTGATAGTTTTAATGTTGCGCCTAATAATGTTTTATATGATGAAAATGACAAGTTAAAGGCAGATGCTTGGCAATATGATACATTTTATTTTATGTTGCATTCAATGGATATCATAAAACAGCAAAACACTATTGAAAATATAGTTATTGATTTAACAACTAATGGCGGTGGCACACTGGGTGCAATGTATTCAGCTGTTGGATTTTTGACAAATGATAATATTAAATTACCCTCGTATAATACTTTAACGAAAGAATTTCGATTAGATTATTGTGCGATTGACTCTGACAATGACGGCGATTACAAAGATAATGACGCATATACTCAATATAATTGGTATATATTGACATCTCGCAACACATTCAGTGCTGCAAACTATTTTACTTCAGTAGCAAAAAATATGGGTATTGCGACAATTATCGGAGAAAAAACAGGCGGTGGAATGTGTTCCGTTATGCCTTGCGTTTTATTGGACGGTACAACTTTCAGAATTAGCAGTAATAATTCTTTTAGATATCATTACTATGATAATGAATCTAATCAAAATATTTATTGCGAAATAGAATCAGGAATTGCTCCCGATTATGAAATTGATAGAGAAAATTTTTATGACCTAGCTTATTTAGATGAATTTATAGCAAGTATCATCAAATAAAAATTCGTTTTAGTTTATTACTTCTCCGATTGTCTAACGCTTACGAACCATATCTATATCAACTTTTAGTAACGTTTTCTATTTTGACTCCGCTGTTCCTACTGCTTTCTGGAAATTGATATTATACCTTTTATAGCACTTATTTTTTGTATAACGGATTCAAGCTCCGAGATGTTCTTTATTTCCAGAGACAGTTCCATTATTCCTATATCGCGACCTTTTTTCAGTCTTATATTGGCGGCTATAATCTGAATTTTCAGAGAACCTATCGTCGACGTAACCTGACCGAGCAGACCGCTGACGTTCTCCGCTTCTATACACAGAGACGCCACGCAATTGATGGGCTTATCGTCCTCGGGCCAGTGAGCCTCAAGGATGCGTTCTTTTTCCACGTTCTTCATATTGGGGCAATCCTTACGGTGTATGGATACGCCCCTGCCTCTTGAAATATACCCGATTATTTCGTCTCCGGGGACGGGATTACAACATTGAGACAAATGCACCAGGAAGTCGTCGTGACCGTCTATCAATATTCCTCCGGAATGCTTTGAAGAATTTTCTTGATATACCGGCACGGTTAAAGATTCCGCCCGCTGGATAGCGAGAGATTTTTTAAAAAGCTCTATCAGCTTCCCCAGTACTTGCCCGACCGTTATTCCGCCGTATCCTACCGATGCGTATAAATCTTCTACGGAAGAAAAGGCGTACTTATCCATTACGACGTTGACGTAGCCCGGATCCATTAAATCTTCGTGCAGATTATAACCGCGACGCTTTGCCTCGCGCTCGAGCATATCTCTGCCCTGCTTAATATTCTCCTCTTTCATCGAATTTTTGAAAAAGGATCTGATTTTAGCCTTGGCAGTGGGAGTTTTTACAATCTTCAGCCAGTCCCTGGAAGGTCCCTTGGAGGCATTGGACGTCAATATCTCTATAACGTCTCCGTTCTCCAGTTCATAAGAGATATTGACCATCTTGCCGTTGACCTTGGCTCCGACGCACTTATCCCCTACCGCGCTATGGACTCTGTAAGCGAAGTCCAGCGCATTGGCGCCTCTGGGCATAGAAAACACGTCGCCCTTGGGGCTGAAAACGTATATCTCGGTATCGAGAACGTCCGTCTTAATCGTATCGACGAATTCTTGGCTGTTCCTTAAATCGCCTTCTACTTCTTTTACTTCTCTTATCCAGCGTAACTTTTTATCGTATTCTTGCGAAAATTCGGTCGTAGACTCGCTACCGCCGCCTTCTTTATATTTCCAATGCGCGGCGACGCCGTATTCCGCTATTCTGTGCATTTCTTCCGTACGGATCTGTATCTCGAATATCTCGCCGAAATTGCTCACCACCGTAGTGTGAAGACTCTGATAGAGGTTAGGCTTTGGCATGGCGATGTAATCTTTGAATCTTCCGGGAATAGGCTTCCACATCGAGTGTATGGCGCCCAATACGCTATAACACTCGTTGACGGAGTCTACTATGACTCTTACTGCTATCAGATCGTATATCTGATCGATGGTTTTTCCGCCGTCTCGCATTTTTTTGAATATAGAATATAAATGCTTGGGACGACCGAAAACTCTTCCGGATATATTCAATTCTTTTAGTTTGGAATTGATATCGTCGATTATTCTGTTGACAACGGCTATTCTCATCTCGCGACATTGCGCGATACTTTTGGTCAATTCGTGATATTCCTGCGGATAGAGATACTTAAATGCGATATCCTCCAGCTCGACTTTATACGTCGATATACCCAGTCTCCCCGCAAGAGGCGCATACACGTCCAGAGTCTCTTTTGCGATTCTTTTTTGTTTGGGCGGAGTCTGAAAATTGAGCGTCTGCATATTATGAAGGCGATCTGCGAGTTTAATAAGCAATACCCTCATGTCCGCGAACATCGACATAATCAGATTACGGAAGTTTTCAGCCTGTGCTTCTTCGGTAGATTTATTCTTGAATTGAGATAATTTGGTAACCCCTGCTACCAAAAATGCTACTGTTGTACCAAACTTGGTTTTTATATCCTCTATCTCGGCACCGGTGTCTTCTACCGTGTCGTGAAGAAGAGCCGCCATTATGGCGGAAGAATCCATTCCTATATCTATAAGATTGTTGGCGACCATTATAGGGTGTATGATATACGGCTCGCCCGAGAGCCTCTTTTGCCCTTCGTGCTGCTTTGAGGCATATTCCAACGCATATCTGATACACTCCGCGTCTCCGGCGTCGTATACTTGTTTTACTCTCTCTAAAAATTCTTTATCGTTCATAGCCTATACTTCTCCAGAGGTAAGAATTGTTTCGATCGTTTTTAATAGTAGATATAATGATTCTTTGTTCTTCGTCCAATGTTATAAGAGATAATTCCTTCAGTACGAAAAACGCTCCGCAAAAAGAATCGTAAGAAAATTGTTCCCCGATAGACGCGTGTAATTCTCCAATAGTGAAAAATCTTCTTCCGTTAACCGCGCACAAGGTAAGAAAGACTCTTTGAAGCTCCTCTAGACTCAGCTTAAACGGCGGTGCGTAATCGGGTTTTTGCAATTTAATTTGTCCGCGGAAGCTCTTTCTCAGCCTTTCGTATAATCCTTGCGGACAGTAATCCTCGAATACTATTTCGTCATAATAATCGTATACGAATCGTTCGTCCGGAGCCAATACTATCGCGTCGGCAGGTTGATAATCTTCTTGACAACACAATATTCCTTTAAGCCCGTCGCCCTTCTTTTCTAAATACGTGTTATAGTCGTACGTTACGATTAATTTTCCTCCGTCTCTATACTCCCGACGATTAAAATCTTTAATTTCTATCGGAAAAAACGAAGTATTTTCGCAGACGGAGCGTACAATCGCCCGATTCGAGGTAGACTCGTTATATTGACCGTTACGCTTGTATACGCAACTCGCTTTGACTACGTTTTTGTATACGCTTCTCTCGATTTTTACTATTAAGGATTGTATGCATTCATTGAAGAACTCGAGTCTGTCCCCCATATTAAAAGCAATCAATTCGGCACTGCTCGATAATTTGCATTTAATATGATTATGTACACCTATTCGTTGGAAGGGCGGCAAATCGAAAATTTCGAATTCGGGTTCTGGATTTCCCGTACCGAACGGCTCCAACATACGCAATTGTTCCGCTATATCGGAAGATACTTCATCCGCATTCAATCGATAGGTTTTTATTTCGACAGGATTATATGTATGCTTCCTGACGTATTCGGTACATCTCTCGATAAATTCTTCTAAATTATTCGGATTTATCTGTAGTCCTGCAGCCATCGAGTGTCCGCCGTAACCGTTTAATAAATCTTTTACGCTAGAGAGCATTTCATACATATTAATACCCTCGACGCTTCTGGATGACCCCACGTACACGCCGTTTTGTTCCGTAAGAAGTATAACGGGACAGCGGAATTTTTCAACGAGTTTTGACGCGACTATTCCTATTATTCCTGAATCCCAATCGTTGTTTTCCAAGACTATAACACGCCTGTACGCCACGTCATAATCTTTTAACTGTTCCAGTGCTTCTGTAAAAATTTCCGCACATTTATCCTGACGTTCTTTATTGTTATCGTTAAGATAACGTGCCAAATATTGTATCTCTATAGGATCTTCAGCCAGAAGTAATTTAATAGAAGCTTCGGCAGAAGATAACCTTCCCGCGGAATTCAGCCTCGGAGCCAACTTAAATGCTATATCGTAGACTTTGATTTCAGCGTTGCCTTTTATCCCGCTAACGTCTATTAAAGCATTTAATCCAGGTAACGTTTTACGTTTATTGAGTTTTTCCAGTCCCTTCTTTACTATCGTACGATTTTCGCCCGTTAGCGGTACCAAGTCGGCTATCGTGGATATCGCACAGACTTCTATCAGCTCGGACGCATATTTCTCCCCGGCAAGAGCGCACGCCAGCTTAAAGGCAACCCCCGCGCCGCATAATTCGTCGCCTGAATTAAGATGAGGATTGATTACAATCGTGTCCGGCAAGTTTTCGGGGAGACTGTGATGATCCGTAATTACGAATTCTATCCCCAATTCCTTTTTCGCACGCTCGATTTCTTTGTAAGAAGATATTCCGCAGTCGACCGAAATTATCAAGGACGGTTTATACTCCTCGTACGCCCTCGTTAACGCGTCCCAGGTTATACCGTAACCGTCTTTTTTTCTAAGCGGGACGAAGTAATTGACCTTAGCTCCGATATGTTCCAGCGCCTTGTACAGAATAACGACCGCACCCACCCCGTCGCAATCGTAGTCTCCGAATACGACTATGCTCTTTTTTTCGGATACGTACTTATTTATCAATTCCACACCACGATCTACGTCCGGTAACAAATACGGAGAACTCAGCTCTTTATTACCGATAAAATCGGATATTTTTTCAACGCTATCCAGTCCTCTGTCTATCAGAAGATCTATAATCACGTCGGAAAAATGGAATTTACTTTTTATCGTATCTCTGCTCATATTCGTTTTAATTCTAAATGTGCACCCGAATAGGTGCACATTTAAATCATTAATATGTTTTTAATTATTTACGTTTGCCTTTACCCTTCTTGGAAGACTTCTTCTTCGCTTTGTTCGCTGCGGCGAACTTATCTTTCATATTACCGAAGAACGCGCTTATCGGGTTGACTTTTTCTTCTTGTCCGTCGGAATATTTCAGATTGTTTGCTTTTCTCTTGTTATCAGCGGATTTCATCAGAGCCCACAGATTGAGAGCAAGGCAAGTTGCGGAGAACAGACCGCCGATCAAACCGAACAGTATCGGTAAACCGAACGTTCTGACGGAAGTCACCGAGAAGATAATCAAACATATCATAACGATCATCGTCGTAACGGTCGCAAGAATCGTTCTCGTGAAGGACTGCGTTACCGCCAAATCGGCAATTTGATCGGGAGTATACACGGAATCGGATTTTTTGTTATCTTTAGAGATAGCACGCACTCTGTCGAACACCATTATGGTATTGTTGATAGAGTAAGCAACAATTGTGATTATAGCTGCGACGTACTCGCTGTTCATTTCGATTCTGCATATAACCGTGAATGCGAGCATTATCACTATATCGTGCAAAAGTCCGATTATCGCACATATACCGCTGAAGAAGTCAAATCTTATTACGATGTATATCAAAATGATAATCAAGGCTATTCCTACTGCTAGACAGGCTTTCTTGATGAGGTCGGAAGACGCGCTCGCGCTAGTCATCGCGGAAGTAGCTTTAATCGAAATTTCCGTACCGGAATATTCGTTGATAAAAGACTCTTCTATCGCACTGCAAATTCTGGCATTAAGCTCGTTAAGGTCTTCGGTTAACTCGTCGGAACCGTAATTGATCATCGAGCCGTCGGGAAGATGCGCGATATTTTTATATCTAACGATTATGGCATTGTCTCCGCTCGTCTGGACAACCGATATCTCAAAATGTTCCGCTTTGACGGCAGTCTTAATCAGTTCTTCGTTACGATCGCGATTGTCTCCGAGCATATCCGCACCGGTCATAGTGACCGTAAGTATTGTACCTCCCTGAAAATCGATACCCGCATTAAAGAAGCCGTCTATGGACGGAACCAGTTGATATATGGTACCGAGAATACAAGCCAAAATAATAACGATGACCGGAATTAAAAACAGGATTTTTCTAGCTTTAGAAATTTTAATAATGTTATCGGAATTTCTAAAATCGGTCTTTTCTCTCAACTTAGCAAAGAATTCTTTCATATTATTTGCCCTCCTTTGCAAGATCTAACTTCTTAACGGGTCTGAATCCCAGTCCGTAGAATTTTTCGTTATCGTTGAGTTCCAAGAAGGAGTAAACGATGAGTCTCGATATTACGAGGCAGGTAAACATCGACAGAATGATACCGATAAGAAGTACCAGAGCGAAACTTTGAATCGCGCTGTTACCGAATATTATCATAACGATCGCGCCTATGATAGTCGTAACGTTACCGTCGATAATCGGAGCGAGAGCGTCTCTAAAACCTGTCTTAATGGCGGAAGACATTCCTCTGCCCTTATACTTCTCATCCTTGATTCTTTCAAAGATAATGACGTTGGCGTCGACTGCCATACCGATCGAGAGGATAACACCGGCGATACCTTCTAGCGTCAACTGTACCCACGGTACAACCGCCAGGAAGAATATCAGAAGAAGCGTATAAAGAACGAGCGCCAGGGAAGATGCCACACCCAGTCCTTTATATACCGCAATCATTAATACGATTATAAGAACCAGACCTACAATACCTGCGATAATCGTATAAAGAAGCGCGCTTTCTCCGAGAGTTGCGGATATCTGTTCACTCTGAATAAGAGTCAGCGTAGTCGCCCACGAACCGGCTTTAATCTGAGTAGCGAGCTCGTATGCGGATTGATAATCGAAATTACCGGAAATGATAGCCGAGTTACCCGTTATCTGCTGACTGACCGTAGGCGAAGAAATCGTGGACTTCTCGCCGTTCTTCTCTATTACTATCGACAGATAGTTGGCAGAGTTTCCGTTAGAATCGGTCGTGCTGGAATAACCCGCAATCGTCTTGGTCGCTTCAGAGAATAATTTAGCACCCTCGTCATTGAAAGTAAGACCTATGACGTAAGCACCGTCTTGAGTAGCGACGTAAGCGTCCGTAAGGTGATTCTTGCCGTATATCCACTCTTTGCCGGTATAATCGGTCATGGTGAGGGATGCAGGTTCACCGATAAGTTTCATCAGCTCGTCCGTGTCGGTCACGTTGGGGACTTCCACACGGATATTATTAGTGCCTTCTCTTGTTACCGACGCTTCGGTATAACCCTTTTGAGCGAGCATCTGCGAAAGATTGGTGATAACGCCTTCCATTGCAAGTGTAGCTCTGTCGGAATCCGCGCCGAACTCGTCCAGGTCCGCTTTGTATACGGCATACAGACCGCCTTTCAAATCGAGACCGAGATCGATTGCACTGGATATCCAGTAAAAATCGTAATCGGAATTACCGATCTGGAAAGAAGCCTGTCCGTTGAGCGGAATGGTGAACAATAAAAGCAAAAGTATCAAGATAACTATGATAACCAGCGAGGCTATCGCTTTAGCTTTGTTCAATGTATGCCTCCGTAATTATAAAAATATCTATAATATTATAATGCTATACCATAGGTATAGTCAAGAAAAAATCCGTTTAGAATATGAAAAATTTATAAAATTCAACCCGTTTTATATGCGTTTGACGCCCTCTATCGCCAGAGCGCACTCGAGACGCTTACGTTGTAATATACAACCCATCTCGTATTGACCTTCGAGACTACCGCAAAACTCCAATGCATTGGCAGCACAACCGCCTCCGCAGTAATACTTGGAGGGGCATTCTATGCAATGAGATTTTTTCAAAAGATTGTTAGCGGCGAAACGGTCTCTTATATCCTGACGTTTGATTCCCTCAAACACCGTTCCCAGTACATACTCGCCGTTACCGGCGAATCTGTGACAAGGATATATCTCTCCGGTCGGAGCAACAGCCAGATAATCGAGCCCGGCTCCGCAACCGTGGAGTCTCTTGTTTATACACGGACCGTGATCCAAATCCAACATAAAGTGGAAGAAATTGAAGCCTTTTTCCGTACCCGAAAAATCTATAAGAGCGTCGGCGACTTTGTCGTATTCTTCGCACAATCTACCGACGTCGCTCATCTTGAGAGCCATCGGCGAGTCCTCGGGTAAAACGACCGGTTCTACCGATATTTGATCAAATCCCTTTTCTGCCAATTCGATTACGTCTTTTGAAAAATCGATATTATACGCCGTATACGTTCCGCGTGCATAGTAACGCTTTCCGTTACGCATTTTAGCCATTTTCAGAGCATTGTTCAGAATAGAATCGTAAGCGGATACGCCGTTGGCGGTTTTTCGCACTCTATTGTGAACGTCTTTTCTGCCGTCTATCGACAATACGACGTTATCCATCTCTTCGTTAAGCCATTGTCTGGTATCTTCGTTGAGCATCAAACAATTGGTGGTCATCGTGAAAGTGAATATTTTACCCGCTTCTTTCGCGCGAGCTTTGGCATATTCGACTATTCCCTTTACCACGTCGAGATTCAAAAGAGGCTCTCCGCCGAAAAAGTCGACTTCGAGATTTTTTATATTTTTGCTCTCTTTAATTAAGAAGTCTATCGATTTCTTACCGACCTCGAGAGACATATAGTCTCTGGGCGTGTTGTAGGTTCCTTCTTTCGCGAAACAATATTCGCAACGCAGATTACAGTCGTGGCATATATGTAAGCACAAAGCTTTGACGTGATCGGCTTTTTTCTCGTACACGTCGGACGTGATCGTACAAGGAGTGTTAAGAACTCCTTCCTTTTCCAATTCCGATATCTCTTCTTCTACTTCGGAGACAACGTCTGCCGAAAGTTTAGAAAAATCCGATTGCTCTTTTTCGGTCATAGATTGACCGTAATGATTTTTTATACACAAAAAAGCGACATAGTCTACGTTGTGCAGACTGCCGCTTTCTACGTCCGTGACAAAGTAATACTCTTTGCCTTTAAGGTGCGCGGAAAAAGAATGAACCATTATTATTCAATTATTTTTCAATATCTTTTTTCACGAGGTTGATTCTTTCGTCTTGTTTGCAGGATTGATTGCCTACCGTGCAGCTGGTCTTACAAGCGGACTGGCAAGAAGACATGCATTCGCCGCAACCGGTGGAATGGCACTTGTTCATGGTATCTTTGCTTAAAGTATTGATATGTTTCATATCGACCTCCGAAGATTCTTGATATCGGTATTATATCCTATCTCAAACATAATTGCAAGATAAAAACGCTCTTTTACAACATTTTTTGCGTTATATTCAAAACCGTCGATACATAGAAATAAAACGTATAAGGAGTATAATGAAAAAATCGTCAACAGCACATTCTTCCGACAAAAAACCGATCGCCGGCGACGTAATAAGAAGTACGCTCTTTTCGCTCATATTCGCGATTATTCTCGTACTGGTATTGGCTCTTATAGTTAAATTTACCGGATGGAACGATTCTATCGTCAGACCTATCAATCAAGCAATTAAAATAATATGCATACTCGGCGGCGCATTCCTCGGTATAAAAAATTCCGAAAAAGGCGCGCTTAAAGGTGGTATTCAAGGACTGCTGTTCGCACTGATATCGATGTTTTTGTTCGCTACGGTGCAGGGCGAGAACATATTTACGCTATCTACTTTGGTAGACGTCGTCGCAGGTACCGTAATAGGCATTATATCGGGAATAATAGTTGTCAACGTAAAACGATAAAAAAACAAGCGATGCCGATATCGACATCGCTTTTCGTCAAAATTCCCGATAGAATCAACGATTATTTATCGCTCTTCTTCGTGCTTTTCCTCGCCTTTTTGGGTTTCTCTTCGACAATCGGAGCTTCCTCCGCGACGGGAGTTTCTTCTGCGGCGGGCACTTCTTCTACAATTTCTTCGGATTGGACTTCTTCTAGAACGGGAGCCTCTTCTACGACTTCACTCTTTTCCTTAGCCTGCATCTCTTCGATTTGGGCTTCGGTGGGTTGAGGAATGGAATACTCGGCGTCGTTCTTTTTATCGTCTTCTTTCTTAGCGGGAGATACAGGGACGGCGTCGAGTCTCTGTCTGACGGCATTACGCACGATTACGACGACTTGAGGATCGTCTTTGGTTCCGATATCGACGAGGATATTGTCTCCGTCGACTTTAACGATAGTACCTACAAAACCGCCGATTGTCATAATCTTGGCTCCGGGTCCCAAAGAGTCCATCATCTGTTGCTGTTGTTTCTTTTGCTTTCTTTGAGGAATAATGGTCATAACGATCATAATGACAAAGAAAATCGCAAGTATGATAATCATACCGTAAGTTTCAAAAAAACTCGTTCCAGTCGCTTCTGCTAATAACATTTTTGCACCTCTTTTTTTATTTGTTTATTTTATAATAAGTTACTTTAAATTTTATTGCAAGAATATTTCTTTATTTTTTCATGCTGTAATGCGCGAAAAACTCTTTTCGGTACTCCGAGAGAGCGTCGTTTCGTATAGCTTCTTTTATTTTCGCCGTCAAACGATGTAGGAATCTGATATTATGCACGGATAACAGACGTCCGCCCAAAATCTCGTCCGTATTGATGAGATGACGTATGTACGCTCTGGAATAGTGTCGACAGGCATAACAATCGCAATCTTCCTCTATCGGACGGAAATCTTCCTTGTATTCGGCGTTTCTTATAGTAAGATTGCCCGAGAACGTCATTGCCGTGCCGTTGCGCGCTATTCTCGTAGGCAATACGCAATCCATCATATCGACGCCGCGGAATATTCCTTCGATGAAACAGTCCGCGCTTCCTACTCCCATAAGATATCTGGGCATATTCTTGGGCAGATAGGGCTCTATCGCCTCTATCATCTCGTACATAACGGGCTTTTCTTCGCCTACCGATAATCCGCCTATCGCTATTCCGCACTCGGCATAAGGAGCGGTGCGCTTGGCGCTCTCTATCCTCAAGTCTCTGTACATATTGCCCTGTACTATAGGAAATAACATCTGATCGTCTCTCGTTTTTGCCTTTTTACATCTATCGAGCCAATTGAGAGTCCTCTCCATAGCTATGCGTGAATTTTCGTACGACGTGCCCGCGGCGGTACATTCGTCGAAAGCCATTATGATATCGGCGCCGAGAGCCTCTTCTATTCTGATGGCATCTTCGGGAGTCATGAAGTGCTTGGATCCGTCCAAAAAGCTATTGAACTCAACGCCCTCTTCTCTGATTTTTCTTAGCGTTGAGAGCGAGAACACTTGGAATCCGCCGCTATCGGTAAGAATGGGTTTATCCCAATTCATGAATTTATGCAATCCGCCGGCTTTTTTTACGATATCTTCGCCCGGTCTTAAATGGAGATGATACGTATTGGACAGCAATATCTGACTGCCGGTCTCGGCAACTTCTTCCGGAGATAAAGATTTTACGGTCGCAAGAGTCCCTACCGGCATAAACACCGGGGTCTCTATGACTCCGTGAGGCGTGGTAAATTCTCCTATACGAGCTTTGCAATCGGAGGACTCTTTTATGATTTTGTAAGAAAAGTTGGGGTTCATCAGTTCTCCTTAAATAAAAACATCGCGTCGCCGAAACTAAAAAATCTATATCTTTCTTTGACGGCTATATCGTATAATTCTAATATTTTCTCTCTGTTGACGAGAGCCGATATCAACATTAGAAGCGTACTCTCCGGCAGATGAAAATTGGTGATAAGATTTTTAACTACCTTATATTTGTATCCCGGATAAATGAATATCTCGGTTTCTCCTACTTGCGGCACTACGTAACCGTTGTCGTCGGCGGCACTCTCCAGAGTCCTGACGCTGGTAGTACCTACGGCTATGACCCTACGCCCCTCTCTTATTGCGGCGTTGATTATATCCGCACTCTCTTTCGTCACTTCGAAGTGTTCCGAATGCATCTTATGCTCGGTAACGTCGTCTACTTTGACCGGACGAAAAGTCCCCAGTCCCACGTGTAAGAGTACTTCCGTAATTATTACGCCTTTTTCTTTAAGTTTCCTTAATAAGTCCTCGGTAAAATGAAGTCCCGCCGTCGGTGCCGCGGCAGAACCGTCGAACTTGGCGTATACGGTATTATATCTGGTTTTATCGTCGAGTTTTTCGGTAATATACGGAGGAAGCGGTACGTTCCCGACTCTGTCAAGAATATCTTCGAACACTCCGTCGAACTCGAAGTCGATGATTCTGACACCGTTATCGATTACGCTTTCGACTTTGAAACTCAATTCGTCCGACACCTTGAGAACGGTACCGATTTTGGCTTTTTTTGCAGGACGCATAATCGCTTCCCAATGCGTATAATCGATTCTTTTGAGTAGGAGCGTCTCGTATACTCTGTCCTTTTCGTCGGTCGCGAAGAGTCTTGCCTGAATAACTTTAGTATTATTGACGACCAGCACGTCTCCAGAGCGTAGCATGTCATAGATATCTCTAAAATGTTTATGCTCGATTTTGTCGCGCGTTACGTCATATGTGAACAGTCTCGAAGAATCTCTCGGCGTGGCGGGAGTCTGCGCAATCAGTTCCTGTGGCAAATCATAATAAAAATCAGTCGTTTTGAGAGTCATCTTGCAAAAATTTGAATAAAGTGTTTCCGTCGTGAGAGGGCATTTTCAACCCTAAGTGTTTATATGCCGCCTCCAGACATATTCTGCCTCTGGGAGTACGCGCAATAAACCCGAGCTGAATAAGATACGGTTCGTATACGTCTTCTATAGTGTTGTGATCTTCTCCGCTGGCAGCCGCTAAGGTGTCCAAGCCTACCGGACCTCCTCCGAACTTCGTAATAATCGTTTTAAGAATATTGATATCCGTTCCGTCGAGTCCCAGTTCGTCTATCTCGAGAGCCGTAAGAGCTTTTTTTGCAGATGCGAGGTTGATATGATCGTATCCTTCGTACGTAGCGAAATCTCTCACTCTCTTTAACAGTCTGTTGGCAATACGCGGCGTTCCTCGACTTCTTCTGGCTATCTCGATAGCGGCATCCGTATCTATCGTTATATTGAGAATGTTGGCGGAACGCTTGACGATAACGGCAAGTTCTTCGGGAGAATACAATTCCAGTCTGAATATAATGCCGAATCTGTCTCTTAAAGGTGCCGACAACATACCCGTCTTAGTAGTAGCTCCGACCAGAGTGAATTTTTTCAAATTCAGCTTAATTGTGCGCGCCATAGGACCTTTTCCCACTATCATATCCATGGTATAGTCCTCTAGCGCGGGATAAAGCAGCTCCTCTGCGGAATGATTGAGGCGATGTATCTCGTCTATGAACAAAACTTGATTATCGTTCATATTGGTAAGAAGCGCGGCAATATCGGCGGCTTTTTCTATAGCAGGTCCGCTGGTAACCACTATGCCTTCTCCCATTTCGTTGGCGATGATATGCGCGAGAGTCGTTTTTCCTAGCCCGGGAGGTCCGTATAACAAAACGTGGTCGAGAGCTTCCCCCCTCGCCTTGGCTCCTGACAAAAAAACATTAAGATTGCTCTTAACTTTCTCCTGTCCTATATACTCGGTAATCGCCTTCGGACGCAAAACGTTTTCGTTGTCGTCGGTCTCGAGCACCGTAGAAGTCAATATTCTTTCGTCTTCTTCGTTATACATATTATCCTATATATCTCAATGCGGTTTTTATAATATCCTCAACGTCGGTGGCGGTTTTCACAGCCTCTTTTACCGCTCTCAAAGCTTCTCCTTGGGATAATCCGAGGTATCTTAACGCATCTACGGCGTCGTTCATAACGTCGGTGACAACGTCTTCTTTTTCTTTAAGAACGACGTCCTCGTCGTCTATGGGCTCTACGTTCTCTTTCAACTCGAGAATAATTCTCTCGGCTGTTTTCTTGCCGATGCCTTTTACCTTGGCAAGAGTTTTGGCATCGCCGGTAATTATGGATATCGCCAACTGCGACAGAGATATACCCGACAATATCGCAACGGCGACCTTAGGCCCGATACCCGAGATGGAAATCAGCTTAAGGAACATTTTCTTTTCTTCCGCGGTGAAGAACCCGTATAAAAACACGCCGTCTTCTCTTACCGCCATATACGTATACAACTTAACGGTCTGACCTACTTCCAGTCTATCCGCGGTTGGCGTAGGTACGCATATCTCGTATCCTATACCCGCAACGTCTATCTCGACGTATTCACCGTTGATTTCGTTCACTGTTCCTTTTACGGAAGATATCATAAATTCTCCTAAATCTTATATAGCGCCGCAAGTCCAGATGCTTGCATATGAGTTATCGCCACTGCCAGAGCGTCCGCGGCGTCGTCCGGTCGAGGAATGGTCTTGAGTCCCAATTGAAGTTTGACCATCTCCTGAATTTGACGCTTATCCGCTTTTCCGTATCCCGTCAGAGCCTGTTTTATCTGCATCGGAGTGTATTCGTACAAATTATCCGTATATTCGATAACCGTATGCAAAATAACTCCTCTGGCTTCCGCAACGGTGATAGCGGTCTTTCTGTTAGTCTGAAAAAACAATTCCTCTATCGATATCGCATCGGGATGATATTTTTCGATAAGCACTCTTATGCCGTCCGCAACCATTTTCAGTCGCTTGGGTAAAGATATGTCTGCGGGGGTTTTTATAACGCCGTAGTCTATAGCGGAGAACTTTTGTCTCTCTCCGTCGATCACGCCGTATCCTACTATCCCGTAGCCCGGATCAATCCCGAGAATTCTCATCGGCAAAACACTCCCTGATTATTCTATGGAATTATATCACGAACGAGCGTATAAAGCAATCCAAAACGAAAAATTGTCTAAAAATATATTGCTTTATCGGAATCGGCGTCGAAGAGTATATCTCTTGTCGACGAATATAAAACTTTTTCTCCTATAAAAACGGACGACTTAAGTCGCGCCTTATCCAATTTGATTTCGTTATCTTCGGTGATTAAATATAAATCGTCGTTATTTACCTTTAATCTTCCCTTGAGTATTTCGTCGCCCGCCAATTGCGAACAATATACGTCGCTAAACCACTCTTTATCGTTTATCGATCCGAAAGTCGACATATAACCGTATCTCAACACGAGAATTTTATCGGTAATTTTCATCGCGTCGTCCAAACGTTCCGTAGAAAATAATACGGTTTTTTTATAAGATTTTAGCGACCTTTTCAAAATGCTAATTATCTCTTCTCGTGCGGAATCTTCTAGATCGGAATAATAATCGTCCAAAAGAAGAAATTCTGTATCTCTCAAGAATGCTCTCGCGTATGCGACTTTCACTTTATCAGACTCGGACAAGCTGTCGATTCTTTCAGACAACAGTCCGTCTATCGAAAACTTTTTCGCCAGTTCCTCAACTCTTTCTTCAATTATATTTCGCGCCGTTTTTCTTATTATAAGAGGATAAGCCAAATTATAATATACTGATTTAGACTTAAACAAACAATCTCTGTCCGGCACGTATGCAATCGCGTCGCGTGTAGGCAAATCGGATATCAATGAGATATTGCCGCTATACCCCTCGATAACTCCAGCCAAAAGCCCCGTTAAAGTGCTTTTTCCGCTCTCTTTTTCTCCCACCACGGCAACAATCTCGTTTTCTACGGAAAAACATACGTTGTTAATCGCAGAAACACCGTAACGATATTTATAGCTAAGATTGTCGACGATCAATTTGCTCATATTCCGATTATAAATTCAAAAAAACAATTTCGTCAATTCTCTTGACAAGTTTTTCTACTCGGGATATGCTAAAGAAAAAAACAGCTAGGGGTGGCACGGAAAATCGTGCCTGAGATTACACCCTCAGAACTTGATTGAGTTAGAACTCACGAAAGGAAGCGTACAATCTATACGTCTCAATCGGTTCTCGAAGTAATCTTTTGCTTTGAGAATTTTTATTTCTAACCGACGAGTCCTTCTAGTAAAGGAGCGTTTTATGAAATTCACATCAATCCTGTCGGAACCTTTCTCTTCTCTCGACACCTTAGAACAACTGCAAGTGACAGCGTTTTATCTTACTGTCGTCCTTGCGGCTCTAATCGTTATTATCGGAATCGTTTTGAAAAAATTAAAACCCGAATCGATGTCCGATTTCCTAAAAAGCGTCAAAGGATTCGTCTTCGGTTACGCTATGGCGCTAACTGGAATAATATTAACGCTGGAAATAAGCGAATCGGTATCGGACGGAAGTTTCGCACCGGCACTTTTTTATCCAATACTTTCGATTTTCGTCACGCTTATATTATTAGTCTTAATCGGCATTGTCATCAATATGAAACGTCCCGATTTTTTACCTAAATATAAGCTGATCGCGCTTGCCGTCGGACTTATTCCCGTTATCGTAAGCATCGTTATGATTTCTTTGCATTACAAAACGGTCGAAGATTATTACGAAGACGTATCTCAAGTCGGACTGTATATCAGCGCAATCGTATTGGTCTCGATACTCGTTACGGTCGCACTGGTCGTGTCGAAAAAGAGCGGCAACTTCTCGACATTCGAGCTGGCTTTCGCGGGAATAACGGTCGCCCTCGCTTTCGCACTATCCAACGTTAAATTTTTCAGACTCCCGCAAGGTGGTTCCGTTACTCTTGCGTCGATGTTCCCGATTATGCTGTTTTCTTATATGTACGGGACTAAAAAAGGCATATTCGTCGCATTTATATACGGTATCTTACAAGCCGTCATAGATCCTTATATAATTCATCCCGCTCAGTTCTTCTTGGATTATCCCGTTGCTTTCGGAATGCTGGGACTCGCGGGGCTGTTCAGAGAATTGAATATTATAAAGAAGCCCGTCCCGTCTTTCGTCGTCGGAGCGCTCCTAGCGGGCACGATGAGATATATCTCGCACGTATTGTCGGGAATTTTCGCATTCGCCAGCTACGTCGGAGAAGGTTATTCTACGGTTGCATGGGGATTCGTATATAACACTTTTACGCTTGCCGATACGGCAATTACAATCGTCGTCGGCGTAGTACTGTTGTGCAATAAAAGCTTTTTAAGACTGATAAATGAAAAATCGACGGATTTCTCCGTCGACACAATAAGCCAAAATTAAATGCTATTTCCCGTTATAAAATATTCCCAGGAGACTTCCCTCTATTATCTCTAAAGTTATTACGTCTTCTGTAGCAATATTGGATAGTCCTCTGTTACTACCCGAAACCAATTTTAAATCATATAACGGATAATATAATCCGCTGCTATGCTTAACGGTCGCGTCGCCGAAGAACGGAAACAGGGACACCTTATTGCCCTTTCCGATAATTTCTTCGACGATACCGCTAAGCTTTTTTATAGTCAGATTCTTTTCTTTGATTATAACATCCGCAGCGAGACCATCCGCATAAGACAACAATCCTATATTGCCCAAAACGTGTCCTATATCGCCGCCCAGAGCCCCGTAAATAGTTATTTTTTCATATCCGGACCTCAAGGCGTAATCTATGGCAAGCTGCCCGTCTGTTTCATCCTTTTCTTTAGAATAACGTATAGTCTTAACGCCTGTCGGAAGGACCGAACTGTCGAAGTCGCCTATTACGGCGATCGGCGTACGCGGACAATGGCGATAACCGCCGTCGGCACATATAATGTCGACCTCTTCGACAGCGGCAGGTTTTTCAGGACTATTGAGTATTATAGCAACGCTTTTCATGTTTGTTTTATAGAAAAGCCTCTCTCGGAGAGGCTTTTATCAATATTATATTATGTAATCCGAGGACTTTTGCTTTGCGTTCTTTAATTCTTCCGCTTTTTCCTCGTAACCGGCTCTGCCGAGTAAGGCGTAAGTAGCGTTCTTGCCCGCTTCTACGCCGGGCTGGTTGAAGGTATCTACGTTAAGAAGCTCTCCTGTGTACGCAGTCTGCATCATAAAGAACCAAAGCAACTCGCCGATAGAATATGCAGTTACTTCATCGAGCATAATTCTACAATTAGGCTTGCCTGCCTGCGTCACCGCATATTCCGTAGCGAGCATTTCGGACGTAATGAGCTCGTTCATCGTATGACCGGAGAGGAAGTGTACGGAAGGAATGTCTTTGCAACCGTCGGCAATAACGACTTCTTTTCTGTAATTATCCACACCTACGAAAGTGATAACCTTATCGAAAGGTCCTTCCGCGTACAGCTGAATCTGACTGTGTTGATCTGTTACGCCCAACGCTTTGACGGGAGTCTGTCCTGCATAGACTTCGTTACCGTCTTTGTCTACTCTCTTTCCGAGACTTTCTCCCCAAAGCTGAGCATACCAGTCCGCAATCAATTTAAGACTATCCGCATAAGGCATCATAACGCTTATGTTCATTCCGTTATCTATAGCCATTTTTTGGAGCGTAGCAGCCATCAACGCGGGGTTTTTATACAAATCGGAAGACGCGCAAGCCTTATCCATCGCTTTGGCACCCTTTAACATCGCTTTGATATCGATGCCTAATACCGCCGCGGGAAGAAGACCTACGGGACAGAGTTCGGAGAATCTTCCGCCTACGCCGTCGGGAATGTAAAACGTCTTAAGACCTTCTTCCTTTGCAATCTTAATCAAATTGCCTTTAGATTCGGACGTAGTGGCTATAATGTGCTCTTTTGCTTTATCGCCGTACTTGGACTTAAGAGCATCCATTATAATAAGATATTGAGACATCGTCTCGGAAGTGGAACCGCTCTTGGTGATGACGTTGAACACCGTCTTGTCGAGATCTATTACGTCAAACAATGCCGCCATTCTCTCGGGGTCCACGTTGTCTTCTACGTAAAAACGAGGAGCTTTTCTTACGCTTCTCTTGAGCTCGTTATGATGAAGATGACATAAGGCTTGGAATACAGCCATAGGACCAAGTGCCGAACCGCCTATTCCGAGTACTACGAAATAATCGCATTTCTTACGTACCTCTTTTGCCGTGGCTATAATATCTTTTACGATTTCCGATTGGTCGTACGGCAGACTTGCCCAGCCTTGCATACCGATACCGCGATTGGCTTTCACCGCATTGGCGGCACTCTTGGCTTCCGCACGCATACCGTCCAGGGCTTTTTTAGAGAAGCCGTGCGAGCCGACATAATCGGACATCATGTTGTTATAATCGAATCTAAGCATAAATACCTCCTAACGTAATGCTTTATATAAACAATTTTGCATTTTTTCAAAACATCTTCTGACGTCGTCCGTTCCGCCGTAACTTTCGGGGTAGACTTCCAGAAGAACCGCACCGTCGTATCCCGAATCGTTAAGCCTCTTAAAAAACGTCTCGAAATTGAATATGCCGTCTCCGCACATTTTCAATTTACCGTCGGCGTCCCAGTCGCATATGTGCACGTTCTTCAATCTGTCGCCCATAACCTGCATATATTCATAGCAGTCATGCTTGGATTGCATCGCTTGCTTGATATCGAGACAAGTCGATACGGACGTGTACGGCTTAAGAGCCTCTAAAAACTCGGGAGAATTAAAGTAACTCCAATGTACGTTTTCGTAGGCTAGTTCGCCTTGCCCTGCATATTTTTTAATAAAAGAATTGATTTCGTCAAGTCTTTTTCCGAAAGTTTCGAAATTTATGTTGTACGGAGTCCTTTTTATCCTTGCAGGACCGTGAAAAGTATAATATCGCGCATCGAGAGCTTTGATGGCATAACAAATTTTACTCAGGATGTTTTCCGCGTCTATCCTCGCTCTGTCGTGCTTGGAAAACAACTCCGGCTCGAAATGTTGATTAAGCGTGTGCACTGAATATATCTCGAGCTTGTTCTTCCTGCGACATAATTCGTCTACGAAACTTTTTTCATATTCGGAAAAGGTCGTGAGGAAGACCTCAACGACCGAAATTCCGAATTCGTTATAAATGTCCAATGCCTCTTCGTTGTATGCCTTGGAAAACAGGCATGCCGTAGAGGCTCCTAATCGTATCATATCAATATTCAGGCACCAATAGACCGAAATTACCGTCTTCTCTTCTATATACGACCGAGACTTTTCCCGACTCCGAGTTAAGGAAAATGTAAAAATCGTGACCCGACAGCTCCATCTCGCCGATAGCTTCGTCGACGCTGAGTTCTTCCAATCTGAAACTCTTGGTCTTGACGATCTCTTCCTCGGGTTCTTCCAATGCCTGCACTTCTTCTACTCTGATCTTAGACGCGAGTCTGGTGCGATTTTTTCTAATCTGACGATCCAGCTTTTGCTCGATTACGTCGATGTTGTTGTACATATTATCGGATATAGCCTCGGCTCTTAAAAGCTTCCCGGCGAAGCGTATGGATATTTCCATTCTGTGCTTGTTGGTATTACCGATTTTTTCAAGATTAACGTGGGCTACCGCGTCATCGTAAAAATACTTGTCCAGCTTGCCGAGTTTATTCTCGATAAGAGTCTGTAACTTCTCGCTTGCATTGTAATTTTTAGTTACCAATTCCAGTTTCATCAGTGTGCCTCCTAAAAAGTTTTTACAAGTTGCCTTAGATAGCTTTCTAGACTATCTTTCAGCGCGGGGTTTCTAAGTGCATATTCTACGTTGGCTACAACGTATCCCAATTTATCGCCGATATCGTATCTGAGTCCGTCAAACAAGTATGCGTACGCCCCTACGGCGGCGGCTTGCAGCTCTATAGCCGTAGGTAAGTAGTACTCACCGCTGGAAGAAACGGGAGTCTCTCTGATGAAATCAAAAATATCGGGTGCTAAAACGTATCTGCCTAGACTGGTCATCGTAGAGGGAGCTTCGTCTACACGCGGTTTCTCTTTGAAGCCTAGTAGTTCTACGTATCTGCCTTTCTGCTGACCCGGCACGACTACGCCGTATTTGTATACTTCTTCTCTGGGCATCTCCTGCACTCCGACAATGGTCTTGCCGGTGTTTTCGTAAGCCTTAATCAATTGCCCGATGACGGGATCTTTAGGGTTGTACATAACATCGTCGCCGAACAATACCGCCACGGGCTCGCCCGCCGCGAAGAATTCACATTGAGCGACGGCTTTTGCCGTGCCGAGCATTTCGCTCTGACGCACATAACATATGTTGACGCCCTTGAATTTATCCATCATTTTGACGAGCGCCTTGGACTCGTCGGTGTTTTTTTCGATAAGTTTTTGTCTTACTTCGAAGTTGACGTCGAAATGATCGCAGATAGAATTTTTGTTCCTTCCTAATATAATGCAAATATCCGTAATGCCGCTGTGAAGACACTCCTCTACGATAAGCTCAATCGAAGGAGTATCTACTATAGGGAGCATTTCCTTGGGCATAGACTTGGTGGCGGGTAAAAATCTCGTACCGTATCCGGCTGCAGGGATAATCGCTTTTCTTACTCTTGCCATACAATCCTCACGCTAAGTATTTTCAATGTAATTATACTACCATATCTCAGAAATTGCAACAGGCAAGTTATAATCAGGAAAAGTTTTGTGAATTTAAAATTATCAGTTGACAAGGCGATTACAATTATAGTATCATATGCTGGCACGCGAGATTGGCGGAATTGGCAGACGCGCATGATTCAGGTTCATGTGGGAGACCGTATGGGTTCAAGTCCCTTATCTCGCACCACTCGATAATATATATGTGCGGTCGTGGCGGAACAGGCAGACGCGTACGTTTGAGGGGCGTATGGTTATACCATATGGGTTCAAGTCCCATCGACCGCACCAAAATAAGAAAAAACGAACCTTGAGAAATCAAAGTTCGTTTTTTTATTCACTGGATTCACTTTGCTATAACAATTAAGTCAAAACAATCGTTTTCAATGATGCTAGAACAATTTCTTAAGATGGATGGTTATAGTTTATACGGATTCTCCTTGGTTATATTATATTTGCCAAACTAATAATACCAGAGATTTGTATGAACTGTTATTATTTTGCTGAAGTATTACACTTGAAAGTATAATTCACCCATAATAAAAAAGGTCTCATCAAGAGACCTTAAAACTTATCTAGATAATTTACTCGCGATTATAACGTCTTACAATAAAGCCGCCGCATCCTTATCGACTACGACTATACAGTCGGGGTGATTTTGTAGTACCGTGGCGGGACAATTTTCGCTAATCTCGCCTTTTACCATCTGATAAACGGCGTTGGCTTTATTTCTACCGCTAGCCAGTACAAGGACTTTTTTCGATTTCATTATCTCGGATATACCCATAGTTATAGCCTGTCTGGGGACGTCTTCGATATTAGAGAAAAGTCTGGAGTTGTCTTTAATGGTGCTTTCCGTAAGGTCTACTATGTGAGTCATACTATCGAAAGGAGTCCCCGGCTCGTTGAATCCTACATGCCCGTTGCTACCGAGACCCAGTAATTGGATATCCTGACGATTGGCTTCGAGAAGTGCCGAGTATCTCTTACATTCTTCTTGAAAATCTTCGGCGACTCCCGAGGGAAGATTGGTGTTGTTTTTATCGATATCGATTTTATCGAACAGGTTCTCGGACATAAAATAAACGTAACTCTGGTCGCTGTTCTTATCGAGTCCGACATATTCGTCCAGATTGACGGTACGAACGTTTTTGAAAGAAATCTCTCCGTTTTTATTCATCTCGGCGAGCTTTTCGTATGCGCCTATAGGGGTAGAGCCCGTTGCCAGTCCTAATACAGGACGAGGATTGGATTTAACGACGTCGGCGATAATCTCGGCGCCCTTTTGACTCATCTGCTCATAGTTATCGACAATATATACTTTCATAAGTCTCTCCTTATACATATTAGTTTATGATTTAATAATAACATCGATGCATACTTATGTCAATTAAACTAAAACCGTTATCCCGACGGTAACGCAAAAAAATATTTTACATATATTGATGCATATCGGAGAATTATATGGATATCGAAAAGTATATTAACGGAGGAGTGGTATTTAAAAGCTTAGACGGTGTATTCATAGACAACGACGTAGAAATCGGAGAAGGCACGATTATACATTCTGGTAATCATATCGAAAAAAACACCGTAATCGGAAAAAACGTCGTTTTACACGAAAACAATTTAATAGAAAACTCTATCGTAGAAAAGGATTGCACTTTAACGAGAAGTATCGTAAAAAACAGTAAAATCGGCGAAAGGACTTCCGTGGGGCCATACGCCAACGTCCACAGCGGAAGTAAGATCGGCAAAGAATGCCGCATAGGTAATTTCGTGGAAATCAAAAATTCCTCCGTAGGTTCGAAAACAAAAATAGCTCATCTTGCGTACGTAGGAGACGCGGATATAGGAGACCTGACCAACGTGGGATGCGGGTCCATATTCGTCAATTACGACGGCAAGAACAAACATCGTAGTCGAGTAGGCAACAGTGTATTTATCGGTAGCAATAGCAACATAATTGCGCCGGTTACCATTGAGGACAACGCATACATAGCCGCAGGCACGACGGTGACGGTCGATCTGCCGCCCGATTGTCTTTGTATAGGACGTAACAGAGAAACGATTAAAGAAAACAGAAGCAAATATTATAAAAACGTTTTCACGAAAAAATATTTCGGTACAGACGGGATACGCGGTATTTACGGAGAATTTTTAACGGACGACATTGCATATATGGTCGGCAATTATCTGGGATATTCCGCCGACGGAGGTCAAATAGTCGTAGGAAGGGACAATCGAATATCCGGTACGGCTTTGGCGGAGGCCCTGACGCGCGGTATAACCGATACGGGGTGTAACGTTATCAATTTATCCATGGTCGGCACACCTGTTGTTGCTTATGCTACGGAAATAACCGATTCCAATTACGGGGTAATGATAACGGCATCCCACAATCCTAGAGATTATAACGGTATCAAAATTTTTAATTACGACGGACGAAAACTTACCGATTTGGAAGAACTCGAAATAGAAAATCATATCGATAAAGATTCTCCCGTAATCGTAGACAAAAAAGACACTATAACGGACGGCAAGGAATATTGCGACAGCTATTGCGACTATCTGGCAGATATCGTCCCTACTCTTGTCGGCAAAAAAATCGTTTTGGATTTATCTAACGGCGCATTATCGGGATACGCCCGCCGCGTTTTCGAAACCTGCGGTGCCGAAATCATATCTATCGGCAACAACCCCGACGGCAATTTCATCAACCATGGATGCGGAGCCCTTTTCCCAGACAATCTCGCATCGAAAGTAATCGAAGAACAAGCCGATATCGGATTCTCTTTCGACGGAGACGGCGACAGAATAATCGTAGCAGACAGGACCGGAAGAATTATAGACGGAGACGAAATCCTTTACGTTATAGCGGATTATTTATCGAAGCACTCCCTTCTAAAAAACAATACTGTCGTAGGCACGGTTATGACCAATAAAGGTATCGAAATTGCTTTGAAGAATTCCGGAATAACTCTGTTGCGCACTCCTGTAGGCGATCATAATATAATAGAAAAGATGATTTCAAAAAATCTATCTTTAGGCGGAGAACAATCGGGACATATAATAATTTCGGATATTCTAAAGACCGGAGACGGACTCGCAACTGCGGCTTTTATCTTAAAAATCATAGCTGAAACCGGACTGGAGTTGTCCGAATACAACCGTCCGGAGATTTATCCTACTTTATGTAAAAACATCGTAACCGAAAACAATCGAATGATTGAAAAAAACGAAAATGTCAAAAATTATATTAAGACGTTAGAGCGCGAATACGGAGACGCAATAAGAATAATATTACGAGCGTCGGGAACGGAACCTAAACTCAGAATCGCCGTAGAAAGTAAAAATAAGTCATTAGCCGAAAAAATCATAGAAAATCTAACAGATTATGTTCTAAAAATTTTATAGGCAATTATGATCCTTGCATTTTTATCGTATGTATATTATAATAAGTGTAACAATATCAAATTACGCTTAACTTCGGAGGAATACTAATGGTATTATTTTGTGACACCGACTCCGAGCTATCGTTCGCCACAATACGCGAGTACGGTCTCGAAGTCATCAAAATGCCTTATATTTTCAGAGGAGAAGAATTATTCCCTGACGAAAATATGGATATGCACGAGTTTTTTGAAGCAATGCGCAATGGAGAAGTCCCCACTACCGCAGCAATCAACGTACAGAATTATATAGATTATTTTACCCCGTATTTCGAAAAGGGAGAAGACATCCTCTACGTGTCGTTCGGCACACCTTTTTCTCATACTTTCGAAGCGATGAAGATCGCCGTGGAACAATTAAAGGCTCAATACCCGTCGGTACGTTTCGAATGGTTTGACACCAAGTGTATAAGTATGGCGACCGGAATAATCGTATACGCGGCTGCCAAACTGTATAAAGAAGGCAAGTCCGTCGACGATATATTAGTCGCTCTTAAAGAAATCGCGCCAAAAGCCAATTGTCTCATAGCCGTAGACGACCTGGTATATCTTAAACGCGGCGGCAGAGTATCCAGCGTCGCCGCAGCGGTTGCTACCATGCTCAATCTGAAGCCGATTCTCAGAATCCCCGAAGACGGCGTTTTAGAAGTCTATCAAAAGAAAATGGGAAGAAAACAGTCTCTACAATTCCTTGTAGAAGAAGTAACTACCCAAGCTATTCTGACCGACCGCTACCCTATCGTCGTGTTACACGCCGACTGCAACGACGAGTGTGACCGCGTTATCGAAAAGATTAAAGCGGCTCTTCCCGATGCCGACGTATGGAAATACGAAGTCGGTCCGGTAATCGGCGCGCATTGCGGTCCTAGCACCATCGGAATATGTTTCTTCGGAAACGATCGTGTTCCGAGTGTAAAAAAATGAATCGTATAAAAAAAATCGTAACATTGATAATCACCGTAATTTTTATTATGGTGATTTTTTGTTCTTGTTCTTCTCGTATCGAGGGAAGAATCGTTTTCGGCACCTCTTTAGACGTCTCGATAAAAGGTATCGGATCCGATTCTGCGACAGATGCCGTTTTAGAAAAATTTTTATCGATCGAAAAAGAAACATCTGTAACGGAAGCCGATTCTTACATATCCGAAATCAATTCTGCCAAAGCGGGAATAAAAATCAGCGTTCCCAAAAGTGTTTTTTCCTTAATTAAGGTTTCTAAAGAATGGTACTATCTAAGCGACGGTCTATTCAACCCTGCTGTTTATCCGATATCTCTTCTGTGGGGGCTTGACAGCGCTCATATCAACGATGAAAAAACGTCCCTTCCGTCGGACAATGATATCGCCGAAGCTTTGATTTATTCCAATATGGACGCTTTTATTCTGGACGAATCCGATCTTACCGTAACCAAGATGTACGACAAAGCCCAACTTGAGCTAGGCGGCACCGGAAAAGGTTACGCTGTCGACGAAGGAATGAAATTATCCGAAAATTATTCTTCGGTGCTCATCAATGCCGGCGGAGAAATAGGTATAGGAAAAGCCGAAAAACGGATCGGCATTCAATCGCCCTTTTCTTCTTCTAAAATCGATTACGTCATAACCGCTTCCGACACTTGCATAGCCACGAGCGGAACGTACGAAAAATATTTCACTTACGACGGCAAGAAATACAATCACATCATAGACAAAACGGGGTACCCCGTTACTACTTCTACCGTTTCGGTAACGGTCGTAGGCGAAAGTGCCGCCATATGCGATATTCTTGCTACTATCGGTATTCTCGATTACAACACGTTTGAAAAACTTATATCGGATTATCGTTACTCCGCATTGATAATATTCGAAGACGGAACACTTAAGACCTTAGGCGATATTCGCTACGAAAGTTATAACTACGATGAATAAGGATTATACTTATTATAAATCCAGAAAAATTTTTACTTTAGTAGACCTTATTCCTGCGATTATAATAATCGTAGCCATAATCGTTACTTTGGTTTTACTTTTTCAACCTAGCGGAGACGTTGTCAAAATATATTCCGACGGACGGTTGATAGGGGAATATTCGCTTAACGAAAATCGCACCGTTACTGTTAGTAACGCCGGAAAAGAAAATGTCGTTTCTATCGAAAACGGCAACGTATATATGTTGAGTGCCAACTGTAACAACCAAATATGCGTAAAATCAGAAAAAATATCCGGTGACGGCAGAGAAATAATCTGCGCTCCGCACGGATTAGTTGTTATTATAGAACGCCGCGACGCTCCGGACGCGGTTACGGGAGCATAAAATGAAACTTAACACAAAAAAGATCTCTCTTACTTCCGTATACTTATCTCTCGCTCTCATCATCGGAACTCTTGAGACGCTTATTCCTCCGTTCATTCCGTTGCTTCCTCAATTTAGGCTTGGATTATCCAATTTCGTAGTGCTTTTGTCGTTTATTACGTTGGGGGCTTTTCCTACTCTTATTATAGTCGTCCTGAAGTCTTGTATTGTTCCGCTATTCTTTTCCAATCCAATAATGATTATTTATTCTTTATCGGCTTCTCTGGCGTCTTACTTCACAACAGTTATTCTTATTAAAATAAAAAAACTCGGACTTCCGAGTATAAGCGCGATATCCGCTATCGTACATAATCTTGCGCAACTTGCGATAGCTGCCTTATTTACACAATCGATTGCCGTATTCTGGTACGCACCGATTTTAACGGTAAGCGGCGGACTGTCCGGAACGATTATAGGTTTGATTACCGCATTGACTATAAAAAAATGTCCTGAAAAACTGTTTGATTAGAGGTCTTCTACCGAACGCTTATCGAACGGAATATAATCTTCTTCTACTTCCTTGGCATCACAAGTAAATACCGAATCGAGATTGATACCTCTCGTCAACACCCCGTAGCCGTATTTTTTTCTTAGACCGTCCACTTTGTCTTCTATATTTTTTTCTTTGTTCTTTACTTCCCAATCTTCTATAGAAACGTTTTCTCCGCTAGACAATAAATTGATAGCCGTAACCGTAATGGTTCGGATTGGTTTGTTTTGAGAAAAATCGTAATATTTTCGGATTAATTTTTTTGCGCCGGAAGCAATTTCCATAGCAGTCGAAGTCGGCGATTCCAGACGTATTTGCCTAGAAAAGCCTTTTAATTCATTATCCCTTACGGATAACGCGACCCCCGTAGCGCTTAATCCGTATTTTCTCATTCTAAAAGCTATCACTTCAGATAAAGAACTTATGACCGCATAAGCGTCTTTTTCGTTACAGACGTCTTTAGATGTAGTCGTACCGTTTCCGACGCTTTCCGGCAAATGATGACTGTTGTATTCCGCAACGCGATCCCCGTCTATGCCGTTGGCATATTCCCAAAGTTTTTCACCGGTCTTGCCGAGCCTTGCATACAGCGATTTTTTATCGGTAGATGCGAGATCGCCGATAGTAAAAACTCCCAATTCCGCAAGAATCGACTTAGTCGATCTCCCCACGTTGAGTAAATCGGATACCGCGAGAGGCCACGCAATATCTTTATAATTGTTTCTGTCGATAATCGAAACCGCATCGGGCTTTTTCAAATCGCTTCCGAGCTTGGCGAAAGTTTTTGAAAACGACACTCCGATCGAGACCGTCAAACCTATTTTCGATTTAACGTCTTCTTTAATTTTATATGCGATTTCTTCCGGAGAGCCGTATAGTCGTCTGCAATCGGTTACGTCCAACCAGCATTCGTCCAATCCGAAACTCTCTACGTAAGGAGTGTATTCTGCATAGAGTTTTTTTACCTCTCTGGAGATTCTCGAATAATCGGAAAAATGAGGAGCAACCAATATTAAATCTTTACATTTTTGTTTTGCTTCCCAAATAGCTTCACCGGTCTTAACTTTACAAGCTTTGGCTAAATCGTTTTTAGCTAAAATTATTCCGTGTCTTTTTTGAGGATCTCCCGAGACTGCCAACGGCAGACCTTTTAACTCCGGATCGATCAAAGATTCCACGGATGCATAAAAATTATTCAGATCTGCGTGCAATATAGCTCTATCTTTCATTTTAATGAAAAATATAATTCTTCCACGGTCTTCTTTAATTCCGATATGTCGCCGTCGTTGAATATAACGTCGGTTGCAAACAATTTTCTGTCGGAATCGTTAATCTGATTGGATGCAATCAATATTATGTTTTCTTCCGAAACGTTATCTCTTAATGCGGCTCTTTTTACGGACAAAGACGATACTACGACCCAAATTCGATCGAACATATCGATATGACAATCGTCACCGTTAAGAAGAGGGATTTCCACGAATATATTTTCATCAGAGGATTCAACAACCTCTTTTATTTTTTTCCATATGGCGGCATGAGCGTATTCGTTGAGTATTTTTAATTGTTGTTTGTCAAAAAAAACCATATCGCGTAAAACGCTTTTGACAAATCTTCCGTTAACAAAAGCCGTAGGAAACAACTTCTTCAATCCTAAAAGATACTCTTCGTCTTTTAATAAATCACGATTAAAATCATCCGCAGAAGCAGTTATTCCGCCCAGTTCGTTAATATACGTTAAAACTGTCGACTTTCCGCTGCCTATTCCGCCCGTTATCGCAACAACTTTATTTCGCTTCATACCAGGTCTTGCCCTCTCCCAGTTCTACTACAAGCGGCACTCTCAATTTTACGGCAGATTCCATCTCTTTTTTCAATATCGATTTGACTTGCGCAGCTTCCTCTATCGGTGCATCTACAATCAATTCATCATGGACTTGTAAAATAAGTTTAGCCTTCAGACCTGCTTTTTCTATCGCTTCATAGACTCTTAACATGGCTATCTTAATTATGTCGGAAGCCGTCCCCTGAAGAGGCATATTCATAGCGCATCTCTCGCCGAAGTTTCGTATGTTACGATTGGTAGATTTCAATTCGGGCAACCGCCTTATACGTCCCATAAGAGTCTTAATATAACCTTTTTCGTAAGCTTCGGCTACGTTGGACTTCATGAATTGTTCCACGCGCGGAAAAGTCTCGAAATATCTGGTCTGAAAATCTTTCGCTTCTCTCGGTGAAATTCCTATATTGTTAGCCAACCCAAAACTGCTTATGCCGTAAATAATACCGAAATTAACGGCTTTTGCCGATCTGCGTTGTTGAGAAGTAACCTCGTCGATAGGAATATTGAATATCTTGGAAGCTGTTTCTCTATGAATGTCTCTACCCGACAAATATGCGTCGATAAGTTGTTCGTCCTGCGAAAAATGCGCCAACAATCTTAGTTCTATTTGAGAATAATCGGCAGAAATTAACACTGAATCGGCTGTAGCTTCAAACATTTTTCTTATTTCTCTGCCTTCGTCGTCTCTTACGGGTATATTCTGCAAATTAGGCTCCGTCGATGATAATCTGCCCGTAACGGTAAGACATTGATTGAACGAGGTATGGACCATATGAGACGATTTCTCTATCAATGGTTCCAGACCGTCGATATAAGTCGACAAAAGTTTTTGCTTATGGCGATATTGTAATATCGGAGGAATAATAGGATGATCGATATTCTCCAAGACGTCCGCCGCAACGGAAATTTTCTTTTGTTTGGTTGGAATACCCATTTTTTCAAACAAGACTTTCCCTAATTGCTGAGGACTGTTGACGTTGAAGTTCTCACCACTGATTTCGTATATTCTGTCCAACAATTCTTTAATATCGTCGTTAAGTTTTTTTCGCATGACTTTAAGAGTATCTACGTTGACTTTAAGTCCTGCTTTTTCCATCGAAAACAATACTTTTACGAGCGGTTTTTCGACTTTTTCGTATAACTCGACGAGTCCGTCTTCCTCTAAAACGTTAACGAACTTATTGTACAGCCTCATTAAAATTCCCGCGCCGATTTCATCTCTGTATCCGTATCTCTTAGCCACGTCGCCGATAGACGCGGAAGACTCACTACTATTGATCAAATACGAGATAATCTGAACGTCGTCGAAATTTTTATCGGACAAAACTTTCCCGTCCAAAAAGTACAAATAACTTTTTGCGTTAAAAAGTATTTTTTTATTGGGCAGCGAAAACAAATATAAAAATATTTCTTCGGGATTCGACTCACTGTCAAAATCGAATAAAGTTTTCGGAAGCACTATTTTATATTCCGTTTTACCGTCCGTCGATACGGTAACGTCATCCGCCATATGAATCGCAATCGGGGACCTGTCTTTCTTCAACAACTGTTTTAGATCCGAAAGCTCCGTTTCTACGACGTTGACGGGATTTTCCTCGGCGTTTACTCGTACGTCTTCTCCGCCGAATTCTTTAATCACTCTACCGACCGTGCTGTTGAAATTATATTTATTGCAAATCGAGACTATTTCTTTAACGTTCGGCGTAAACAACAGATCGTCCAAACATATATCTATAGGAACGTCACAATCTATTGTTGCCAGATGTCTGGACAATTCTACCGTTTCTCTATTATCAAGCAGTTTTTTTGCAACCGCAGGTTTAACAGACGCTATATTCTCATAAATACCGTCTACGTTGTCGTACGCTTGAAGCAGTTCTCTGGCGCCTTTATCGCCTATGCCCGGACATCCCGGGATATTGTCCGAAGAATCTCCCGCGATGGCTTTATATTCTATTATCTGATAAGGCTTGAATCCTTCCTTTTCATGCAAGTATTTTTCATCGTATCTGACGATATCCGTAACGCCTTTTACCGTGCGATATACGAACGTATTATAATCGATCAATTGCAGAGAATCTTTATCGCCGGTAATTATACAGGTATCGACGTCGAAGCGTTTGGCAACCGTTCCTATAATATCGTCGGCTTCATACCCTTCTTTTTCCGCAATATATATACCCATCGCACCGAGCACTTCTCTTAAAACAGGCAACTGCTCGACGAGTTCGTCGGGCATCGGTTTACGCTTGGCTTTATATCCGTCATATTCTTTATGTCTGAACGTCGGCGCTTTCATGTCGAACGCCGCTATCGCATGAGTGGGTTTCAAATCCGATATCAGCTTAATCAACATATTAAGATATCCGTAGACAGCCCCCGTGTGTCTGCCTTCGGCATCCACAAGATTGGCTGTGGACATAGCGTAATACGCTCTATAAATAAGACTACTGCTGTCTAAAAGTAAAATTCTTGTCATATTTAATCACTAAGACTCTGATCTCCGAGCTTAATAAGCCCCTTTTTTCTGAAAATTTCACTTACTAATAAACTTACCGCCGCGGGAATAACAAACAAACACAAAATTATTCCGACGACTATTTTCCAAGTATCTATTACACCCGAAGAAGCATCGATTACTCCGAATATTCCTACCAATCCCGACGTTCCCATTCCGCCTCCGGACGGTGTACATCTTAAACCCAACAATACCGCTACCAGTCCCGAAACGGCACTGGCTATTATTTCTGGCACCATTATAATAGGATGTTTCATAATATTGGGAATCTGCAACATCGACGTGCCTATCCCCTGAGAAACAAGTCCGCTTAATCCGTTCTCTCTAAAAGAGGCTACTGCGAATCCGATCATATGTGCCGCGCACCCCGCAACGGCAGCGCCTCCCGCTATCGCGAATATATCCGCATGCGCTAGAGCCGTCTCGGAAGTACCTATCGCTATCCATATAGCTGCAGACGAAGTGGGCATCGTTAAAAGTATACCCATAATTATAGCGACGAATACTCCCACTATAATCGTTACGGCTTCTCCCAGTTCTATACAACGTACTATCCCTAGAGCAATCAAATCTATGAGCTTTACAAAGGGATACGCAACGTATATTCCCGCCAGAGACATAATCAACATGCCCAGCGGAATAAGTATTATATCCAACTTGGTTTTCCCTGCATATAATCCCGCAAGCTCAATCGTCATCAAAGCGACCACGTACGCACCGATCGGATTTCCGGGACGTCCGCCGGAAATAATAACCGAAGCCGTTTCAAAAAAGCCTCCTGCTATTATATCCGTAGACCAGGCACCGATCAGCCCCGTAACGATCGCAGAAAACATAACCAAAGGTTTCGCTCCCAGTTTATGCGCTATCCCCGCACCTATTCCTGCCCCCATAAGCGCCTTGGCTATGTTAGCTACGGTTGCGAGCATTTTTCCGAAAGAATTGTCCGTACCTATCCAGGACGCTATCTGATATAATATCGTCCCTGCAATCAAAGTTACGAACAACCCCTGTGCCATACCGGTAAAGGCGTCTATAAACCACCTTCCGAACAATCCTTTTAAAAAACCGATTATACGTTGTTTATCGATATGTTTTTTTATTTGTTTGTCATCGTCTACTATCGTTTTTTCTTCCGAAACTTCCGATTGAAGCGTGTTATTCTCTAAATGCAATTCGTCTAAATCGTTATTCTTCATTTTTTCTGCCTTAACTCCAGTGCCTTAACGTCTAAATATTTATTGAAGATATATTCTATTTTTCTGTCAAACAATTTGTCCAATAATTTTTTGAAATCGGACTTACGTTCCGCGTCCGGATCGTGTTTTTCTATTATAGTTTCTACGAATTCCGAGAACGTATATACTCGGAACTTTTCTATTTTATATTTCTTAGCAAAATATTCCATGCCGATGACCAACTTTTCGAGATTGGAGCATTCCGTGGAAATAGAAAAATATTTTGACAGTCTCGATAAGAAAACGTTGAATACTTCGAGATCCGTCGTATCTTCGGATAGCGAAAAAATCGATTTGGCTTCTTCCACTACGTTCTTGGGAATATCTTTTACGAATTGGTAAAAAACTTCATCGTCCGCACTCTCTACGTAGAAATGTCTGCCGTAATATCCCTTAACGAAACGCATGGCATCGTAATAGCCTAAATTGAGATTCTTTTCCGTAAGCAGATGACTGAACGCAAGCGTGTCGCCTAAAGGCTCGGACGGATTAATATAATCGATTTTAACCGTTTTATCGACGACCTTTTGATGAGGCATGGTGCTTCCCGTACGAATGGCAATGATGTGATCATAACCTCTTCTTATCAAAGGATTAATCGGCATATTGTCATACACGCCACCGTCGATATAACTTTTTCCTCCGATCGGTTTGTTTTTAAAAGCCGGATAATATGCGCTAGCCATAATGTATTCCGAAACTTTTCCGTAAGGAATTTCTTCTTTGAATACTTCCATCGGGATAAAATCTCCGTCATTCATCATAACGGTAACCAAACCGAAATCGGTCTTAGAAGAGCGCAATTTATCTTCGTCGATGGAATCTTTCAGAAGCAATAAAATTTTATCTACCGAAAGACCTTTATTGACGATGAAATTTTTCGCAAGCGAAATAAAA
The DNA here is from genome assembly GCA_964613035.1 of uncultured Christensenellaceae bacterium. GTDB lineage: Bacteria > Bacillota > Clostridia > Christensenellales > DTU072 > CAVIQK01. Next base: position 36,268 of record CAZTFQ010000004.1, read on the forward strand.
TATTTATACGTCTTTAAGTCCATCTGTTTTTGAAAATACTTATTCAACGCGTCGTCGTCTAATTCCAATATCATAGAAGGCGTAATCGTCTCCCACAGACGATAAGCCTTATCGAAATCACCCTGGGCAATCATAACGCCGTTGAGCGACCCTATAGAAGTCCCCATCACTCCGTCAAACACATAGCCGTTCTCGACAAGAGCTTTAACCGCTCCCGCCTGAAATGCGCCTTTAGCACCGCCGCCTTCCAAAACCAGTCCTAACATTCTGCACCTCTGATATTATCGATTTCTTTTTTTTCATTATCTATTTTGTCATCCGCGACCATAACTCTCGCACCGATAATCGCCCCTAAAAACGATAGTACGACAGCTACTGCGGCATAGGAATACAATGCTTTGATTCCGTAATAATTGAGTAACGAACCTTCAACGAAAGCATAGAACATTGCGGAAATAGTATAGATGCCGATCGAAAAGACCCTATATACCTTTGGTTCTCTCATAAATAGTGTCACTATTCCTGCAACTATGAGTAAACCCGAATATATAAGTTCCGTTTTGTATATCGTCGGCACGTGCAGTTTTTGCCATGACGGAGAGCTGAACGAAGTCTTAAAAAAGGCAATTAGAGCGTAATGGACTCCTCCGGGCGAATAATTACACTCGACCAGAGCAAGTCCTATCAATACTAAACTCATTATAAGACTATACCCTTTGGCTACAGTCAGCTTCGTTCTAAGTTTCATTCTCACTAATCGTTAAAATTAAGTCTGAATTCCAAAACGTGTTCTTGTCCGGGCAAAATCATATATTGCGATTTTAGCGTAGCGACCGCGGGAATATCTCCGCCCACACCTCTTTGTTTTCCGTCTACGTATACCGTGAGATAGTTGAGACGCTTTAGTTCGTGAAGATGCTTTGCATCGTCGAGCATCTCCATCGTATAAGGATGTACCGTACACTCAAACGGTTTTTCCTTAGCGCGCATAACGACGCCTCCGCTCTCGCCTATTTTGATATATCTTACGCCCGTATGATTACCGTTCTCTTGCGGATAGAGATAATCGTGAATGAAGTCTTCCGCATTGCCCGTATAATATCCGACGTTGGCTGCCGTGGCTCTGTCGCACATATTTTCGAAGGGACCTTTTGCATACATTTCGATTCCGTCCACATTCTCTCTTAATGCGAATCTAAAGCCGTATCTTATGAGGTGGTGCATTCTCGATACGACCTGCATCGAAACGTCCATACTTTTATCTTCACCGAATACGTATACCGTACGAAGCGACTTAAGCGTACGCATAGTCCAATCTATAACGACTTTGACCTTACCGTCCTCGTTGGACAGATTGATATTTTTCGGTCTAAGAGTTTTCATTGCGGACTTAAATCTTGTTACCCCCATAATACTATGCACAATCGGAACGTCCACTTGCGGCATGGCGTCGTTGTCTATAAGAGCGCGATTGAAGTTGGGTAAAAACGGCGCGTGAAGCTTTTCTTTACCGTCTATACATACGGAAGTCATACCGCCCGTGCGCTTGTTAATATGTACTATAAACGAATCGTCACCGTTTTTAATAAGATATTCGGCGGAACCGTCGTCAATATAAATCATGCCACCTTTTTGTTCAGGCAATTTATAATCGTAAGGCTGAATCGTAAACTGTTCGTACGCTACCGTTTGAGGTCCGTCAGAATACGCATTCTTACGTTTGTCTATCAATCCGACGTTCATCATAACTTCGACTCCGGAAGGACATTCGTCGAGCTTAACGATAATAGCTCCGACTGACTGTGCTTTAACGTCGACGATTAAATTATCTTTCTTAAACGATATTCCGTTGGCTTTATATTCTATCTCCAGCTCGAAGTCTTCGTTAAGATCGGTGAACATATAATTGTTTTTTATCGTTAGAACACTGTTTTCATACGAAAAGTCCACCATTTGATATTGTTTTCTGACTTCATATAAAGCAGGATTGGGCGTCCTGTCTCCTCTTACGATACCGTTGAAAGCGAATCTTCCCGCGTTTGGTTTATCTCCGAAATCGCCGCCGTAGTACCATTTGACAACGCCGTTTTCGACTCTCTTGATCGACTGATCGGCGAAGTCCCAGATAAAGCCTCCCGCCAGTCTGTCATACTTCTTGAACATATCCCAATAATCGGAAAAATTGCCCAAGCTATTGCCCATACAGTGAGAATATTCGCATTGTATGAAGGGCAAATCGCGATACATCTCGGGATTATATTTAGAAGGAATGCCAAGATTCCACAACGCCGCGCAATGACCGATTTTTTTATTTTCTCCGATCAGAGGCATTTTTTCCAAAGTAGAATACATTTCGGATAAAACATCACCGCATTTTCCGGTAGTATCGGGTTCATAATGAATGAATCTCGTTTTGTCTATCGCGAGTATAGCTTCTTTCATTCTGAAAAAATTCTCGCCGAATCCCGATTCGTTGCCGAGCGACCACGAAACAATACACGGATGATTTTTAAATGAATTAACCATGTTTTCGGCTCGATAGCAACATTGAGCGGTCCAATTCTTTTTTCCCGCCGGAATAAACATTGCCATGCCGTGAGTCTCCAAATTGGCTTCAGCCATAACCAAAATGCCGTATTTATCGCACAATTCATAGAATGCCGCACAATTGGGATAATGAGAATTTCTTATAGCCGTTATATTGTTACGCTTACAGAGCTTAATATCTTCCTCAATCAACTCTCGCGGAACCGCATGACCGTACTCGGGATGAAACTCGTGACGATTGACGCCCCTAAATTTTACAGGAACTCCGTTAAGAAGAATAAAGGGACCTTTACCGTCTTTCATCGGAGCTATTTCTATTTTTCTGAATCCGAATCCGGTCTTCCTTACGTCCAAACACTTCTCTCCAGCGTAAAGCGAGACTTCCACTGTATACAGATTGGGATATTCATGGGACCACAATTTGATTCCGGTTAATTTTTCGGTGACGATAAAACTTATCGAATCGTTAGACAGTTGACCTATATTTTCTTCTCGTCTAAGCACTTCCGCGCCGTTATCGTCTATGAGTCTGACGACGGCTTTAAGGTCCTTGACGGATGAATGCGATGTCACCTTTATATCCGCGATGAATTCCGCTACGGAAAAATCTTCCGACAGCTCCGAGCGGACGTAAATATCGGATATCTCGGATGAATTTTTATATATAAGGGTCACGTCACGGAATATTCCCGACAGACGCCACATATCCTGATCTTCCAGATACGTGCCGGTAGTATAACGATAAACCGTAACCGCGAGTTTGTTTTCTCCCGGATGAACGAAGTCCGTTATATCGTATTCCTGAAAATCGAAAGAATCTTCCGAATAACCGACGAATTCTCCGTTGATATATATATAACCGCCTCCGTTAATTCCGCCGAAATGCAAGTACTTTCTAAGTTCCGTATCCTTGACTACAAAATCCATCGCATAGCAACCTACGGGATTTTTTGACGGTTTAATATGCGCCCTACCAAGTCCTCCGTAAGTCAAAAAAGACTTAGGATAAACGTAGTTGGTGTATATAGGCGTATCGAAACCTTCAATCTGCCATTCTGCAGGAACTTTAATAGAATTAAAAGCGCCCAAATCGTATCCTACTTTTTCATACCCCTTGGGTATAGAGTAGACGTTGCCGGCAAGAAAAAATTTCCATTCCCCGTTAAGAGAAACGGTGCTTCCGTCCATAACAGGGAAGCCCGATGCATATCTTGTCAGACTGTTAATATTAAAAACCGATAAATCGTTCCAAAATCCTTTCATTTATATATCCTTACACCCGCCGAGCGGGACCTTTACTAATTTTATTAGTAATATTTTATCATAATATGGAATTTTTGGCAATATGAAAAAAGAGAATTTTTTATCATTCTCTTCCTTCAAAAAATATTACATTTATGTATCTATAGCTACAATTTTAGCCAAGAATCTTTTTCAGTCTTTCCATAGCCTCGATTGTATTTTCGCGAGTATTAAATCCCGTCAATCTGAAATACCCTTCTCCCTGTTTTCCGAAGCCCGCTCCGGGCGTCCCTACCACACAAGCCTCGGACAACAATTTATCGAAAAAGTCCCAAGAATCCATTCCGCACTCGAGCCATACGTAGGGGCTGTTGACGCCGCCTGTATACCACACTCCGAGATCATCCAGAGTCGATGCTATTATTGCGGCGTTTTCTTTATATTTATTAATTGCGAGACGGGTCTCTTTCAATCCTTCTTCCGTAAACACCGCTTCGGCGGCTCTTTGGATAACGTAGCTTGTCCCGTTAAACTTAGTCGACTGACGTCTAAGCCACATTTTGGCAATACTTTTTCCGTTTACGTTCAATTCTTTCGGAATAACGGTATATCCGCATCTCGTACCGGTGAATCCCGCTGTCTTTGAAAGCGAACAAAATTCTACGGCGCACTCCTTGGCACCGTCGATACAAAAAATCGAGCGCGGAAGATTTTTATCTCCGATAAAAGCTTCGTATGCGGAATCGTATAATATAATAGAATTGGTAGCCAAAGCATAGTTGACCCAGTCCGTCAATTGTTCCTCGGAATAGACGGACCCGGTAGGATTATTTGGAGAACATAAATAAATTATAGACGATTTTTTTTGACCGAAGTCGGGCATCGGACAAAAACCGTTCTCTTTGGTCCCCGCAATAACGTTCACCTTCCTCCCCTGCATAATATTGCTATCCATATACACGGGATATACGGGATCCGTAATTATTACTCGATTTTTTACTTCAAAAAGCTCTTGAAAATTTGCCGTATCGCTTTTAGCCCCTTCCGAAACGAAAATTTCGTCGGGCTCGATATCTGCACCTATATTGTTTTTATAATAACCGGATATCGCATTTCTGAGAAATTCATATCCTTCATAATCGCCGTACCCTTTGAAAGTATCTTTGTTACCCATCTCGTCGGCAGCTTTTTTCATAGCGTCCACAACGCAACCGGCAAGAGGCTCGGTAACGTCACCTATTCCCATTTTAATTAGTTTTTTATCGGGATTTTCGTTTTGAAAATTCTGAACTCTTACCGCAATCTCATGAAAGAGATAGTTTTCGATTAATCGGTTATAATTTTTATTAAGCTTTAACATAGATCCGTTTCTCCGTAAAAATTGTATTCTACTTTACCTTCGATATATATTTTGTCATCTATATAGACGACTACCAATTGTCCGCCCGGCAGATTGACCGTCAATTCAGTATCGACCGCACACAGCGACATCGCGCAAAACGCCGCAGATGCGGCACCCGTGCCACAAGCAAGCGTAAGTCCCGCACCTCTCTCGTACACTTCGACGGCAATCTCGTCTCTAGAAACGATCGAGACCTTTTCGACATTCGTTTTAGACGGATAATTCGAATGCGCGGATATTATCGCGCCGTATTTATTTATATCGAAATTCTCATCAAACGTCACTGCATGAGGATTACCGATATCTACGCTATAAAAAGTATAAATACACCCGTCTATATCGATAATATTTTTTTCTTTCAGGACCGGTTTCCCCAGCCATACGCCTATTACGCCATCATTTTTAATAAAAACTTCTTTTACCCCGACGTCCGTCTCTATAAACAAAACGTTGCTTTTGTCAAGGCGATTATCATACAGATATCTCCCGACGGACCGCAACGCATTTCCGCATATTTCCGCTCTTGAGCCGTCGTTATTATATATAACCATTGCCGCGTCGGCATTGGCGGAATTTCCTATCAAAACGACTCCGTCGCCGCCTATTCCGAAATGTCTGTCGCACAGCTTGACTATATTGTCCGATGACGGTAAAAACGACTCACGGCGAACGTCGATATAAATATAATCGTTACCCAACCCGTTCATTTTGCAAAACTTCATATAATCTCCGATAATATAAAATATTGCAAACGGATTAAATTATTATATAAGGATTATTTTCTATATACTATTCTTCCGCAATTGGGGCATTCCGCACCCTCGCCGACATGAAGTTCCTGCATCTCTATGCGTATATCCATACCGCACGCTCCGCAAGAATCCCCCGCCATCTGCACAACTACGGGCAATCCTTTTGCCTGTCTGATAGCCTTATATTTATCGTATGCCGCGGGATTAAGAGACTTGGCTTCCTCGTCGAGAGATTTTTTAAGCGGACCGGCCTCTTTTAAAAGGTTTTCTTTAGCGGTCTTCTTTTGCTCGGCGACTATACGAGCCTTCTTAATAATCTCGTTGATTTTTTGTTCGTTGTTTCTCGCCTCGTTGATTATCTCGTCGAGACGTCTTTTTCTGAACGCAACGTCTTTTTCATATTTATCCAATTTGGCTATAATCTGCTGAAGAATCGTTTCTTCTGTCTGCAAATCTTCCAAATCGGAAAACGACGCATAACTCTTCGGAATATTGTCGTTGTTGTCTATTTCTTTATTGATTTCGGCACATCTATCCTTAATTTGGACCAAAACGCCTTCTGCTTCTCTGGATAAATTCAAATTCAAAACCCGTAAATCTCTAGCGTTTTTTTCGAGAATTTTATAATTCTTTACAGCAGGAGAATTGGAATATTCCTGCTCGTATTTATACAATTCACGATCTTTTTCTTGAAATTCCACAAGACCATCTAAATTAAACTTTTCCATAAAGCCTCCTAATTATACGGATTAACGCAATGCCCCGATTTTATAATTTCTACGTCGCAATTATTTAAAATTTCCGCCATATAATCGATAAAAATTATTTCGGAAGCATAATGACTAATGTTGATTATAGCATATCCGGAATCCTTTGTCCACCGTGCACAATGATATTTTACGTCACCGGAGATATATACGTCCGCGCCGTTATCACGTGCATACTTAACGGAATCGATTGAACCTCCGCCGGTTACGACGCCGACCGTGCCGATAATCTTTTCCCCGTCGCCGACGAAATAAGCTAAATCGTCGCCGAATATTTTCGAAACTCTTTCTTTGAGGGACTTCAAATCGGTTTCGGGAATCTTTCCGACGAATACGACGTTATCACCGTCTCTTTTTCTTTCGACGTCTATTAGCCCCAATCTTTCGGCAAAATAATTATTTAGTCCCTTTTTAGCGAAATCCGAAGACGTATGCGACGCATACACCGCTATTTCCCTGCCGGCTACTTTTAAGAATGAATTTTCTTCGATTGTATCCGACGTGAATTTTTTAATCGGCGAAAAGATGCTGGGATGATGTTCTATTACCAAATCGACGTAATTGTTTATCGCCTCTTCGGCAACGTCGGGCGTCAAATCCAAGGTTATTAAAACTTTCTTTATCGGCTTATTTATATCTCCGTATATCAATCCGGAATTATCCCAGTCGGCGGCTTCGGAGAGAGGAGCAACTTTTTCTATTACGTCAATTACCTCTTTCAACTTTAGCATTATATAAGCACTCCTTTTCTTTTATAAGTCTTTCCGAAACGTTATTTGAGATATATTTTGAAATTTTTGCAAGACGTTCTTCTATACGACTGTCAAAATATTCCGATTCAGGTATATTTTTACCTGAAAAAATTTCGTTTTCAGTGAATTTTTCACCTTTCCCAGTCACTAATACGTCGTAATATTTATCCTTAGATTTAACGACGTAATCCTTTGCCACGGTTATATCCTTTGAATTAAAAAAGGATCTCAGTACGTCTGCGTCTTGATGGGGCACGAAAACAGAACCTTCGGGCACAGACTTATCGGCTATGACTTTTATAATTTCGTTACCGCCCATACCGGCAATAACGATAACGTCATCGTTTTCCCAACTATAATCTGCTCCGTCCGCTACTATAAACGTACTGTCCGCTAGACAACCGTGCAACGTAGACAACTTACGAGCCTTTTCAAGCGATTCTGCAGATATATCCAAAAAAACACACTTTTTTATACGGCCGCTTTTAAGAAGCGCCACGCCTAATTTACCGTGATCGCAACCGACGTCTACAACTCTGTGTGCGTCGATTTCCTCAAAAACAGCCGTCAGCCTTTTATCCAATTTCATCAGACTTTCGTATCGATGAAGCCTTTCAGTTTCTTTACCTTGTTGGGATGCTTCAATCTACGCAATGCCTTAGCTTCTATCTGTCTGATTCTTTCTCTCGTTACGTTGAAGACTTTGCCTACTTCTTCAAGCGTACGCGGACGATTGTCTCTAAGACCGTATCTTAAAATAAGAACCATCGCCTCTCTGGGTGCCAGCGTGCCGAGGATTTCTTCTACCTGAGCTTTTAGCATTTTGGCTTCGGTAGCTTCCATAGGCGCTATAGCGGAAGTATCTTCAATAAAGTCTCCCAAATGACTATCGTCTTCCTCGCCTATAGGCGTCTCGAGCGAGACGGGATCCAATGCTATTTTTTGAATCTCTACGACTTTATCCTCGGATATTCCCATCGCTTCGGCAATCTCTGCTTGTGTGGGCTCTCTACCCAGCTCTTGTAAAAGTTGTCTGGAAGTTTTGGTCAACTTATTGATCGTCTCGAACATATGGACGGGAATTCTAATCGTCCTGGCTTGATCTGCTATAGAACGCGTGATTGCCTGTCTTATCCACCAAGTCGCATAAGTAGAAAACTTAAAACCTTTCGAATAATCGAATTTATCGACGGCTTTCATAAGACCGAGGTTGCCTTCTTGTATCAAATCCAAAAATTGCATTCCTCTGCCTACGTACCTTTTCGCTATACTTACAACCAATCTTAAGTTGGCGTTGATAAGCTTATCCTTAGCTTCGTTTCGTTCTTCTTCCGTTTCGCCCTTTACCATTTTTTCGGCGATCTGCTTTTCTTCTTCAGCCGATAACAACGGTACCCTGCCTATATCTTTAAGATACATCTTAACGGAATCGTCGACGTTGACTTCGTTCATGATCTTTTGGATAACGCTATCCGTGCGAGAAGCTACGGTATTCTCTTCATTAACAGTAATGCCGGCTTTTTGCAATTCAAGATATATCGCTTCGTTTTCTTCGGGAGTCAATTTCTCTCTTTCGGTAATAGAAGTCAGCTCGTCGGCTCCGATTTCTTTCTTACCTTTTAACTCATCGACGATTCTGCCGACTATGTCGTTAACGACAGTGTTCTTTTCTTCCATTTTATACTCCTTGATTTTTCTTAATGGTTAAGGCTTTTATTTTATTTCGGATTTCGGCTCTTTCTTGATCGTCCTCCGTTACGGAATACTTTTCGGAAAGAATCTTGAGCTCCGATATTATGCAATCGTTCTTTAATTTTTTTACCGATTTCAAATATAGATCTTTTTTATCGGTATTCGACATATTTATAAGACAAAAATCCATTTTGGACGCTTCGTCACCTTCCGGAATCAAATTGTAGACGGTGGCGATTTTTGGCATAATTCCCTTTTCTATACATTCGGTCAAATACTTATATACCGTTTTATGTTCTTCGATAACAAAATACTCGGGGCGTAAATCTTCGGGATCCGCATACGCTGCCACGTCGATAAAAGACGCTAATATTATTCTTGCGGCTTCTATCCCCGCCTGCTCTATAGGATAAAGCTTCTTTTCCTCGGCAGGAGGCTCCGGCTTATCGAACGTCTGAGCTTTCGGTTCCTGTTTTTTAGGAGAAGTCCTATTGATAACCGTATTAAGCAACGTTTCCTTTTTTACTCCGGAGAGCTCGGCGATTCTGTCGAGATATATTTCGGCGACAGCCGTATCGTTAAGTTCCGCAAGTACGTCGGTCGCCGCTTTTATATATTTACTCCGTCCGCTATATCCTTCCGGAGGAAATTCTTTTTCTACAAGACTCAATTTATAATCTATCAGAGGCAACGCATTGTCTATCAAATCCAAGAAGCCCGCTTTACCCAACTTTTTGATAGCGTCGTCAGGGTCCATATCGTCCGGAATAGAAACTACTTTAACGGTCAATCCGTTGTCCTTAAGCAAGTCTAGACTCCTAACAGTGGCTTTTTGTCCCGCAGAATCACCGTCGAAACAAACGTATATCGCATTGATGCCGTATCTTTTGAACAATTCGCAATGTTGCTCGGTGAATGCAGTCCCCATAGCCGCCAATGCGTTTTCGATACCTGCCTGATGAAGTGAAATTACGTCAAAATATCCCTCGACCAATATAGCGTCTTGCCTGTTGAGTTTGACGAAATTATTCATATTGAAAAGCTGAAATCGCTTTTCGAATATCGCAGTACCGCGAGTATTGACATACTTGCCGTGCATGGTTTCGTCGAGTCTTCTGCCTCCGAAACCTATAACTCTGCCTCTGCCGTCAATCAACGGAACAATCAATCTTTTGGCTTCCGCATCGGTAAGACGTCCCGTTTCGCCCCGATTGACGACTCCTGCAAAAAGCATGGTTTCTTCCGAAAAGCCTTTTTCTCTAAGATAACGCACCAGCGATTCGTAATCCGTAGAATACCCCAATCCGAAAACTTTCATCGTTTTATCCGAAATACCTCTTGAACGAAGATATTCTATGGGATATGGGTACTTACCGCTAAATAAGTTCGCGCAATAATACTTGGCGGTTTCTTTAAGACAGGCATAAGCCGAATCGAACAATTTTCGACGTTTTCTTTGTTCCTGAGATTCTTCTTCCTGCGGAAGCTCCACGCCTGCTTTTTTCGCTACGTATTCAACGGCTTCTCCGAAAGTTAAACGTTCTTTTTCTTCTATAAACTTAAAAATATCGCCACCTCTTTTGCACGAAAAACAATAGAACGACCCGCGTTCGTTGTCAATCATTAAAGACGGCGTCTTATCCGTATGAAACGGGCAACTTGCCCAATATTTTCTACCTTTTCTTTCAATCGGAACGTATGCCGATATAACGTCTGAGACGCTATATTTATTTTTTAATTTGTCAAGGAAATCTTGTCCAAATCTCAATTCGATAGCCTCTTTTGAAAAAAATTCAGAAAGTATTACGATAAAATCGAGTTTTTCCCCTAACTATTTATATAATTTTAATATTCTTTTATATTTAGAGGCGAGCTCGATTATATACCGCTCTTTTTCAATCTCGTCCAATGTGTCGAAATAGGCTTGATCCGTCAATCTTTTTATAGGATCCAGCACCGGTTCTTCGGACGCGGCGATTTCTTCTACTATAGATCTGAGGCGTAATTCTTCCGTATCGTCGCGTTCGGATGCAATATTAACCAATTTCTGAACGTCGACGGGTTTACCTATAGAATATTCGTAATTTTTCAATCTCTTCTTAGCTTCTCTCGCGTAATCTTTGAGTGTAGGCATAGATCCTCCGAAAACAAAGAGAGCTCCGTTTCCGTGCTCTCTTATGTAATTTCACATTGAATTATTTGTACATTCTCTTTCTTGCCGCTTCGGCTTTTTTCTTTCTTCTTACGCTGGGCTTCTCGTATTGCTCTTTTTTACGGAGGTCACCGATAATACCGTCGTTAGCGCACTTTTTCTTCCATCTACGGATTGCGCTGTCTAAAGATTCGTTATCTCTGACATAAACAGTGGACATAGTATTTCACCTCCTCACAACTTTTTAACATTGATAATATACCCCTAAACATCTTGTTTGTCAACGATTATATATTAAATTCAGGACATTTTTTCGGATAATTGCTCTCCTCCCAAAACGTGGATATGCAAATGATTGACACTCTGACATCCGAAAGAACCTTTGTTGGAAACGATACGGTATCCTCCTTCCAGTCCCAATGACGGCGCAACCGTTGCGAAATCGTGCAAAACTCCTGCCAATTCCGAAGGATTTTCAAATGCCATTTCCTCAAGATTGGCATAATGTTTTTTAGGTATAACTAGCAAATGAATCCTTGCCTGAGGATTGATATCCTTGATAATAATCATATTATCGTTTTCGAAAACTTTTTCGGAGGGAATCTCCCCGCACGCTATTTTGCAAAACAAACAATCAGTCATTTTTTACTCCTTTTTCATTTAATTTTTTCTTCAATTCCGTCAATAGAATCCTACGTTTTTCTACAATTTCCGGCGATATCGGCGGCATATCGTAAGCTTTGGTTCCTTCTCTCCGAGAGAATACGAAAATATGTATATCCGAAAATCCTACTTTTTCTATAAACTTCATCGTATTTTCGTTAGACTCATCCGTTTCGGACGGAAAACCTACTATAATGTCCGTAGTCAAGCGCGCATCGGGAAAATATTTCTTTATTTCGCACACTTTGGAATAGTATTCGTCTGTATCGTATTTTCTGCCCATGGTACGCAAAACTTCGTCATCTCCGCTCTGCAAAGACAAATGAAACTCGGGAGAGAAGCAATATAAATCTTTTAATGCTGCCAAAAGCTCTTCGTTGATGCCTTCTACGTAAAAAGAACCTATACTCAACGGGACTTCCGCGCATTTTAATCGTCTCATCAAAGCCGCCAAATTCGTTCCCGTATCCAAACCGTACTTAGCAATATTTATGCCGGTTATAACGACTTCTTTACCTTCTTTTTCCGCTTGCAAAACGTCTCTTACTATATCATCTTCTTTTCTGGATCGACTCTGTCCTCTCAGATATGGTATAACGCAATACGTGCAAAAATTATCACACCCGTCCTGTACGTTAACGTAAGCTTTTTTTCGTTCCGTATACAAACCGTTTTCTTTAATATCCAATTCTCGGAATATATCGAATTTATCTCCTGTTCCGTATATTCCGTCTAGATGAAGATTATCGAATTGATTACGATTTTTTTCCGCCGCACAACCGCAAACGTAAACTTTAGCCTGAGGATTATAACGTCTGGCTCTGGTTATCAGTTGACGAGATTTACGTTCGGCTTCTCGAGTTACAGCACACGTATTGAGTATATATAAATCTGCATACTCCAACTTATCGGAAACCTCGTATCCTGCACCTTTTAACCCTGCGGCAATAACGTCGCTTTCGTATTGATTGACTCTGCACCCGAGAGTAAAAACTACGGCTTTCATTACAATTCACCCGATGCGTCCAGCGCTAACGTCAACGCCGATATGGTTGCGGTCTCCGCGCGCAAAATACGTTTTCCGAGGGTCACGGTTTTGTACCCGCACTTAACGGCATCGCTTATTTCGGTTTCCGAAAATCCTCCTTCGGGACCTATAAGTAAGACTATCGTATCGTCGTCATCACATAATATATCTTTTATTCTTCCCTCGGTCGCATTCTCGTAAGGTAATATTTTATTTTTATATTCCTTAGTATATTCCAAAGCTTCCGATAAGGTCATTGTATCTTTTACGGTCATCAAACGCCCTCTTTCGCACTGCTTAATAGCCTGTCCGGCAATACGGCGAGCTCTGTCTATATCCAGTTTGGCATTGACGTATCGAGTAACGATCGGGATAAATTCCGTTACGCCTAACTCTACAGCCTTTTGAATAATAAAGTCGCTCTCCTTAACAATTGAAGACAACAAAACGAAACGACGCTTGGTTTCATTGCCGTTAACGATTTTTTCCGTTATCCTGACTCGACAATAATCTTTGCCGATCTCGTCTATAACTCCGTATAAATCATATCCGGCGCCCGCGGACAGAATCACTGTATAACCTAGCTTCTGTCTCAGAACCTTGGTCGCATGCAAAAACTCATCGCCTCTGATATAAGCGAAATCGTTGTCTATATCGTCGACGTTAATAAAAAATCTTTTAATATCCATATTTTTTTAAGAGTGCGCCGCTCCATTCTCCGCGAGTTTCAGTTTTTATCACTCTAAACCCCGCATTGAGAAAAGCTGTCTGTAGATTTTCCATTCTATCGGATAAAATTCCAGAAATTACAAGTTTGCCGTTAATCTTTAACGCATCGGATATTTTATTTACGAGTTTCGATAAAATATCCGCAGTCAGATTGGCTAAAACTACGTCGTTGTCTTTAGTAAATTCTACCTTAAAGGCATCTTCGACAACACACTCGGTCGTGTTAGATACGTCGTTTAGCGCAACGTTTTCGTTCGCATTATCGATTGCCGCCGCATCGTAATCGGACAATCTGACTTTAAAAGCACCGCTTTTTGCAGCGGCAATTCCCAATATTCCGCTCCCAGTACCGATATCCAAAACATCAGAATTATTAAAATCGATATCGTTCATTAAATATAAAGCTATAGCGGTGCTTGCATGCTGACCGGTACCGAATCCCGACGACGGATTGATATATACGATATTATTATCGTCATTGATAGTTTTTTCCCAAATCGGAACGATAGAGTACTTTCCTTCCGTTACTATTCCGTAATTGTTTTTCCAATCGTTTTCCCAGTCTTTTTCTTCGAAATATTCAACAACGATATCTCGCTTATCGACCGAGATGCCGTTTTTCAACAAAATAGCGGCAAGACCCGACGATGCGTCGGCGGCGGAATCTTCCGTCACGACACATCTTGCATAAGGTCTACCGCTCTCTTTTTTTATGACTTTTTCATCGAGATAGTCCCAAGAAAAATCTTTAAGAATCTCGTCGATATCCTCGGCGTCGAACACTTCTACGCCCCCGTCGGAAACCGCCCACATTAAGTCGGCGATTTTTTCTACGGTATTTTTTTCGGAATAAACGGTTATAGAAGCATATCTCATTATTTCATATTTTTAAGAATTTTATTATATTTTTCTATTCTGTCTTGTCTTACTCCGGTCATAGAAGATGATAGCTCTTCAAAAGCCTTCTTCTGCTTAGACGTGAGCCCTTTCGGAATATCTACGGTAATGGTTACGTACATATCACCGTATTGCTCTTTATTAATAACCTTGACACCTTTTCCCGCGAAGCGAAACACTTTTCCGTTAGGGGTACCTTCGGGAAGATTAAAATCAATCATTCCGTTCAGTCCCGGAATAGAAAGCTTTTTACCGAGTATCGCATCGAAAACCGATACCGGTAAATCCAGATATATGTCATATCCTTTACGCTCGAACATAGGACTGGGCGCAACCTTACATATCAAGAACAAATTACCGTTGGCTCCGCGACCTTTTCCTGCGTGCCCTTCGTGAGGCTTGGTTAAGGTCTTACCGTTATCCATTCCGGCGGGGAATTTAACCTTTAAAGTAGTACGATTTTTGACACGCCCTTTTCCTCCGCAATCGGGACACGGATTGGTAACGATTTTTCCGCTACCGCCGCAATCGGGACATACCTGACGTGACTGCATCATCCCGAACAATGTCCGCTGATTGATGTTTACGTATCCCAAACCTCCGCATTTGGGGCACGTTTTGTAAGCAGAAGTATCTTTTGCTCCGGTACCTTTACAATGGGCGCATTTTTCTATTCTAGAAAAAGTTATCTCTTTTTCACAGCCGAAAACAGCCTCTTCGAAGGTTAAATTGACCTGTATCTCGATATCGTCGCCGTCGCGATCGTTGCTGCCGGTACCGCCGCTTCTGGACGCACCGCTGAATCCTCCTCCGAAAATATTAGAAAAAATATCTTCGAATCCCGAGAAATCTCCGCCTCCGAAGCCACCGAATCCGCCGGAACCGCCCGTAAACTGAGGTCCGTTTTCGTCTCCGTACTGGTCATACGCAGCCTTCTTGTCGGCATCGCTCAATACCTCGTAAGCATGAGATATATCTTTGAACTTTTCCTCGGCTTCTTTCTTTTCGGCGTCGCTTTTCGTAGCATATACGTCGGGGTGATACTTTTTCGCTAAACGACGATATGCGGACTTGATATCGTCCGCACTCGCGTTTTTGTCTACACCCAATATACCGTAATAATCTTTATTGGCCATATACTTATTTTAGTTTACGTCAACGGGATCGTCATCGTTGGAATAGTTGGTCTCGTCGGTGTTGTTTTCTCCCTGTTGTTGAGCTTCTTGTTGCATATTTTGATACAACTTGGTAAATACCGGATTGGTTGCCTTGGAAAGCTCTTCCGTAATATTCTTAATAGTTTCAACGTCTTCTGCTTTTTCGAGTTTTTCTTTAGCCTCTTTAGACGCGTCCTCAAGAATCTTTTTATCTTCTTCGCTAAGCTTGTCGCCGTTTTCCATCAAAGTCTTGTCGATTGCAAGTATGAGCTGCTCTGTATTGTTCTTCATATCGACGGTTTCTTTACGTTTTTTATCTTCCTCGGCATACTTTTCAGCTTCTTTAACGGCTTTGTCGATATCTTCTTCCGTCAGATTGGAAGATGCGGTAATCGTAATGTTGGCAGACTTGTTGGTTCCCTTGTCCATTGCCGTAACAGATACGATACCGTTGGCATCGATGTCGAAAGTCACTTCGATCTGAGGAATACCTCTCATTGCCGGAGGAATACCGGTCAATTGGAAACGTCCGAGAGTCTTATTGTCGGCTGCCATAGATCTTTCGCCTTGTAATACGTGAATATCAACCGAGGTCTGATTGTCTGCAGCAGTGGAGAATATTTGAGACTTCTTGGTAGGAATCGTAGTATTTCTATCGATAAGTTTTGTGAATACTCCGCCCATCGTTTCGATACCGAGAGACAGAGGCGTTACGTCGAGGAGAAGTACGTCGTGAACTTCACCCGACAAAACTCCGCCTTGAATCGCCGCGCCCATAGCTACGCACTCGTCGGGGTTGATTCCCTTGTAGGGCTCTTTTCCCGTTACGTTTCTGACAGCGTCAACCACTGCGGGGATTCTTGTAGATCCGCCTACCAAAATGACCTTATCGACTTCGTTCTTAGAGAGTCCGGCATCCTTGAGCGCCTGAAGGGTAGGCTCTATGGTCGCCTTCACGAGATGTGCGGTCATATCGTCGAATTTAGCTTTAGTAAGGTCCATATCTATATGAAGAGGTCCATTTTGACCGACCGTAATGAACGGTAAGTTGATATTCGTCTTGGTCATACCGGAAAGCTCTATCTTCGCTTTTTCCGCGGCTTCTTTAACTCTCTGCATCGCCATTTTATCCGCAGACAAATCAATATTGTTCTCTTTCTTAAATTCGGAGACGATATAATCCATTACGCATTTATCGAAATCGTCACCGCCGAGATGCGTATTACCGTTGGTCGCAAGAACCTCGAATACACCGTCGCCCAATTCCAGGATGGATACGTCGAACGTTCCGCCGCCCAAATCGTAAATAAGAACTTTTTGAGCCTTTTTCTCATCTTTATCTATGCCGTAAGCAAGAGCCGCCGCAGTAGGCTCGTTGATTATACGCAGTACTTCGAGACCGGCAATTTTACCGGCATCCTTAGTTGCTTGACGTTGAGCGTCGGAAAAATACGCAGGAACCGTAATAACGGCCTGTGAAATTTTTTCGCCCAGTCTCTGCTCCGCATCGTTTTTAAGTTTCGTCAATATCATAGCGGATATTTCCTGAGGGCTGTACGCCTTACCGTCGATATTGACTTTATGGTCGGTACCCATCTGTCTCTTAATAGACGAGACGGTCCTGTCGGGATTGGTGATAGCCTGACGCTTGGCAGGGACACCGACAAATCTTTCTTTACCGTCCTTAGAAAAACCTACCACGGACGGAGTGGTTCTGCCGCCCTCTTGGTTTTCAAGAACTATTGGTTCACCGCCTTCCATGACGGCTACACAGCTATTAGTTGTACCTAAATCGATACCGATAACCTTTGACATATATAATCCTCCTATTATTCTTATTTGGCAACCTTAACCAAAGGTGCTCTTAATATGCGATTTCCTCGCTTATATCCTTTTTGTAAAACTTCGACTATCTTGTCTTCGTTTTCTTTGTCTTCTACCGTCATAACCGCATTGTGCAACATGGGGTTGAAGACTTCTCCTTCCGATACTATTTCTTCGACGCCTTTTCCTTCCAAGAAATTAGTAAACAGCTTTCTGATTTTTCCCAGTCCTTCCAGCAATCCCTCATCGCTTATCTGCACCATAGCTCTGTCGAAGCTGTCCAAAACCACCAGTAAATCCGTCAAAATATCGTCTTCGGCGTCTTGTCTGGCATGCTTGGACGCATCTTGATTTCTTTTACGATAATTTTCAAAATCCGCCTGCACGCGTTGAGCCAATTCTTTCATTTCCTGAGTTTTCTTTTTTTCTTCCTCAAGAGGATCCGACTCTACAGTTTCCGCAACTTCTTCGGAAATATTTTCCGATGTTTCTTCTACTTGAGTCAGCTCTTCGACTTTTTTATTTTTCTTTTCAGCCATTATCGTCTCCTTTTTTATTTAGCGAGTCCAAACCTTTTGCGATATACTTAAGTACGGAAGTTACTTTGCCGTAATTCATACGCTCCGGTCCTATTACGCCTGCGTGTCCCATCTCTTTACCGCCGATCTTGTATACAGCCGTAACTATGGCACAATTATCCAAACCGCCGTTCTCGTCGCGCCCGACTTTTACCGATATTTCTATATCCTCGTCGCGGTCTATCAATGCGCCGATTTCGTTTTTCTTCTCAATCAACGCAACGAAATTCCTCGCTCCTTCTATATCGGTATCCTCGTGCTCGATCATTTTAGAAGCGCCCTCGATTACAACGTTTTTTTCGTTATTTTCGGAATAGCGATCCAATATCGAAATTAAATTCTGATACAGCTCCTTAATCGAAGATAATTCTTTTTCCACTATCTCGTCGGGGTGTTTGATTTCATATACCGTCTTACCCGAGAAAATTTTATTGAGCAGATTGGCAGCGTCTTTGATGCCCTGTTCGCCTACGGGAGTCGAC
The DNA here is from genome assembly GCA_964613035.1 of uncultured Christensenellaceae bacterium. Taxonomy (GTDB): domain Bacteria; phylum Bacillota; class Clostridia; order Christensenellales; family DTU072; genus CAVIQK01. The sequence continues at coordinate 54,931 of CAZTFQ010000004.1, forward strand.
ATCGTAATAACGTTGTCTCTTATTATTCCTGAATCGGTAATAATAATTATCAACGCGCTGTTTTCGTCAAGTCCGACCAACTTAATTTCTTTAATCGTAACTTTATTGATGTTTTTCAAAACGATTACGGAAGTATAATTGGTAATATCGGATATAACTTTAGCCGTACGCTTGACTACGTCTTCGACCTCTGCAAAATGCTCGTTGAAAGAGTTTTCTATAAAACTTATCTCTCCGGGAGTCAAAGGATTTTCTTCCAAAAACTCACTTACGTACAGTTGATACGCGTCCTTAGAGGGAATGCGTCCCGCCGACGTATGAGGCTGAATCAGATATCCCATATCCTCAAGCGTCGACAATTCCGCTCGTATCGTCGCGGAACTCACTTCTCCGAAGTGCCTTTCTTTAATTCCGCCGCTCGACACGGGTGCCGCGGTCTCGATATATTCTTCGACAACGGCTTTTAATATTCTTTTTTTTCTCTCGGACAGCCCGGTTTTCATCTTCTACCTTCTAGCAATCTTTTTTTATAATTGTTAGCACTCGTATCAACTGATTGCTAATATTATATAATCAGTATTCCCGTTTGTCAATAAAAATTCCGAAAAACATCAAAAAAATTTGTAGAAATTTTTATAAATTAAAAAGCTTCCTTAAAATTGCGTTTTGTATAAGAAAATAATCTCTTTTCAGAAGAAAACAATCTCCGTCGATTTCAAAAAAACTCTCGATACCGTGCATTGTATCGGCATATCTTTCAAGCACGTCAACCCCGTATTGTCTATATGCTTCGGACAAACTTATTCCGCGATTCAATCTAAGTCCAAGCATAACATACTCGTCGATTCCGTTGATGTAATTATCGGTTTCGTATACCGATTTATCGTTACCGGAATGTATTCCGTCTATATATTTCTTGATATCGGCTATATTATAATATCTAATTCCGTCCATATATCCGTGAGCCCCGGGACCTATTGCGATATATTCGTCGAGATTCCAATATTTAAGATTGTGCAAACTTTCTTTTCCGAGTAAGGAAAAATTACTTATTTCGTATTGCATTAAACCGTTATTTTCCAAAACGTCTACTACGCTCGAATAGATGTCCGCAACGATGTCGTCATCTGGAAGAGATACTTTACCCTGTTCGACTTTTTTCGATAAAACGGTACGATCTTCGAGTTTTAGCATATAACAAGAAATATGATCTACAAAAGGTATTATTTCTTCCAACGTCGTTTTTACGTCGTCTATATCCGAATCGGGAAAACCTATCATAACGTCGGCGCTTACGGAATACCCGGACTCTCGAGCTCTTATAAGAGTTTCTAGCGCTTGCGCCGCCGTATGTCTTCTTCCCATTTTTTTCAATACGTCGTTATTAGTGCTCTGCACTCCTATGCTTATACGAGACACTCCTAAATTTTTATACAGTTCCAATTCGTCAGAAACTTCGGGATTAACCTCAAGAGTAAATTCTTTAATATCGGTTTTGAAAGATTCGAATATAGCATCCGTCAAAGTTTTCAGTTGCTCGTACGACAAAATCGACGGAGTACCTCCGCCGAAATATACGGTATCTATAATTCTGTCGGAATATTTTTTTGAAACAAGTTTGATTTCTTCGACAGCCGCTGTTATATATGCATCGACAAGCGAGCGATTACCTACGGAATAAAAATCACAATAAGTACATTTAGCCGCGCAAAACGGAACGTGAAGATATAATCCTGCCATTATTTATCGATACGGAGTATAGACATAAACGCTTCCGAAGGTATCTCTACGCTACCTACCTGACGCATACGCTTCTTGCCTTCTTTTTGTTTTTCGAGAAGTTTTTTCTTACGAGTAATATCTCCTCCGTAACACTTGGCGAGGACGTCTTTTCTGAGAGCTTTAACAGTCTCTCGCGCGATTATCTTTCCGCCGATACACGCCTGTATGGGTATCTCAAACATTTGTCTCGGGATGACGTCTTTTAGTTTTTCGGCGATTCCCCTACCTCTGGCATATGCTTGATCGCGATGCACGATAAGAGACAACGCGTCGCAAATATCGCCGTTAAGCATCATATCCAACTTGACTAAAGCGTCCGCTTGATATCCGGCAAAGTCATAATCGAGACTGGCGTAGCCGCGTGTTCTGGATTTAAGATTGTCAAAGAAATCATAGATAATTTCAGAAAGCGGAATTATATAATCCAACCTACACCTTGAAGTATCCAAATATGTAAGATTTTTATAAACGCCTCTCTTATTCTGACATAACTCCATAATGGCTCCGACGTATTCCGGAGGCGTGAAAATCTGCGCATTGACGATAGGCTCTTCTATCCTGTCTATCTCTGCAGGATTAGGAAGAGAACTGGGGTTGTCTACCATGAGAATTTCCCCGTTGGTCTTAACCACTCTGTACGAGACGCTCGGTGCGGTGGTAACCAAATCTAAATCGAATTCTCTTTCAAGACGCTCTTCAATGATTTCCATATGAAGAAGACCTAAAAATCCGCAACGGAAACCGAATCCCAAAGCGCCCGAAGTCTCCATTTCGAATTCAAGAGCCGCATCGTTGAGTTGAAGTTTTTCGAGAGCGTCCCTTAAATCGTTATATTTAGAACCGTCGGCAGGATATATACCGGCAAACACCATCGAGCTGACTTTCTTGTATCCTTTAAGCGGCTCCTCCGTAGGATTATCCGCAAGAGTTATAGTATCGCCGACAGCCGTATCTCTGACGTTTTTTATGCTAGCCGTAACGTAACCGACGTCGCCTGCCGATAATTCCGCACGCGGTTGCATCTGAGGCGAAAAGACTCCGACTTCGGTTACCTCGAATTCTTTCCCAGTCGACATCATTTTGATTTTATCGCCGGCTTTAATCTTGCCGTCCACTATTCTGACGTTACAAATGGCACCTTTATAATTATCGTACAAGCTGTCGAAAATCAATGCCTTAAGAGGTAGATTTTCATCGCCGGACGGAGCCGGAAGACGTTCTATCACCTGTTCTATCACCTGCTCGATATTGATACCTTCCTTAGCGCTAATCAAAGGAGCCTCGGATGCTTCTATACCTATTACGTCTTCTATTTCCTGTCGGACCAATTCGGGTTCGGCAGACGGTAAATCTATTTTATTGATTACGGGAAGTATCTCCAAGTCGTTATCTACGGCAAGATACACGTTGGTTAACGTTTGAGCTTCCACGCCTTGCGTCGCATCGACTATTAAAATAGCGCCTTCGCACGCGGCAAGACTCCTAGAGACTTCATATGTAAAGTCAACGTGTCCCGGAGTATCTATGAGATTAAGAGTGTAGCGTTTTCCTTTATGGTCGTAATGCATGGTAACGGGAGTGAGTTTTATCGTTATGCCTCGCTCTCGTTCTATATCCATACTGTCGAGCAATTGAGCTTTCATATCTCTGTCGGCTACTTGACCCGTTTTCTGTATGATACGGTCGGCAAGCGTCGACTTGCCGTGATCGATATGAGCTACTATGCAAAAATTTCGAATGAGACTCTGTCTATTATCCATATTTTTTATTATAAGAAAAATAACTATTTTTAGCAAGGATAAAAATAACGTTTACCTAATCAAAAAATAATGTTACAATAATTGTCGAGGTGTATATGGAAAAATTATTAAAAAATCTTAAATCAAGAGGCTTCGAGCCCTACTACGTCAACGATTGCGAAGAAGCCAAAAAGCTCATATCGGATCTCGTGCCCAAGGGATCTTCTATAGGTTTCGGCGGTAGCGTAACCGTGACGGAAATGGGACTTCTCCCCTATCTTAGCGAACTCGGTTACGTACTGTATCACAGAAGTCTCCCCGACTATACGGCGGAAGACGTATATACTCTCAGCCATACAGCCGACTGGTTTTGCTCGAGTACCAACGCTCTGTGCGAATCCGGCGATCTTGTCAACATCGACGGAAGAGCCAATCGCGTAGCGGAAATGCTCTACGGACCTAAAAACATATTGATAGTCTGCGGTGTAAACAAAATCGTTAAGACTATCGACGAAGGTATCTATCGCACAAGAAACGTCGCTTCTCCTAAAAACTGCGTTAAACTGGGCAAAAAAACTCCTTGCGCTGTTACCGGGAAATGTATGAATTGCAACAGTCCGGATACTATCTGTAAAGCAACCGTAATACAACATCATCCGACCAGCGGAAAAAGAGTCTGCATAGTAATTATCAACGAAAATTTAGGCTTCTGATAAATATCTTATACTACTAAATGTATTTGAAAATACAATTCGTCCCGTTATGAAAAAAAGCGAGAAATTTTCTCGCCTTTTTTCTTAGATAATTCCTATCGTTTATTTATTTTTTACGCTTTTTAGCAATTAATATTGCCGCAGCAACTATACTGCCTATCAGCGCCGCGCCCGCTACCGACAATCCTACAATCAATCCGACGTTATCGGAGTCGGAATCCGTGGGGTCGGAGTCGATTGAACCGTTCGGACCGGCGGGGACGTTAGAACCGCTCGAAGATCCCGTTGCGGGTATTACTCTCGTCTCTTTTGTGCCGCAATCGCAAATTCTTTCCTCTTCGCCGTCGGTGGTTTCGGTAGCTTCGACTGTCGTATGCCAATCCCCGAATGCGTGTGCCGTCGAGTTAATTTTATCACCGCACGAGCAACCGTCGAAGTGACCGTCGTCGTCAAAAGACGGTGTATATTCGTGAACGTGTTTTGACATATAAACGTTGACGCTCGTCTCGTCTCTATAAGCTCTCGCATAAAACGGTATTGCCGTAAAAGTAAACGGAATTTCGGTTTCTCCGTGAACAATAACGGCAGGGATTTCAAGTGCTTTCACGTTGGTTTTAGAAACCGTTTTGTCGACGACGTTGATTTCCGCATCCGTAACCAATTGCAATTTCTTGACAACGTTAACACCCAGATACATATTGTCTATACCTTCCGCACAATAAATCATAGCTCCGCGACGGAGATATACTTTATCCGCGTTCTCGGTTACGTTTTCGTCGGCTTCGATAATTTGTGGAGTCATATCCGCCTGAATCTTTATACAATCACCGTCACTAAATGTCTCGGATATAATCGCATAACCTTTTTCGACTTTATAATTGACAGATCTATTATTAAGAGTGATTGTGGTGTCGTTTGACCAAGAAGGCAGTCTGAGTCTCAGCGAGCGCAGATTACCGGCTCCTTCCGTAATGACTATTTGAGCCGTGCCGCCATTAGCCCAGTCGGATGTCTGAGTAAGAGTAACTTTACCGCCCTCTAAATTGATGTTGGCAACGGATCCGACATATTGATTGACGAAAATTTCATCCGCAGAATAATAATAGAGATACGAGACGAGATTGCCGTAAGTCATTATGTTCATTTTCGTACAGCACGGAACGGGATGCCAGTCCCAACGCGATTCAGACGTCGAAGAAGGTTGATTTCTATAAAAGAAAGTCTTTCCGTCTTCGCCTACTCCTCCTAGCAACGTATTGTACATTTCGAGTTCTACCACGTCGGCAAATTCTGAATCGGCTAAAGCCATTGCCATAGAGTTACAAAAACGCATCATATATCCCGCAGTACAAGTTTCGCAATACGCGGTATCGTTGGGCAGAACGTAGTCTCCGCCATATGCTTCGTTGACTTCGGTAGCACCTGTTCCGCCGGTTACGTACATTTGCTTGTCAAAAACGTTGCGAGCCAGAGTATAAGCGGCTTGAGCGTAAGAAACGTCACCGCTTAATCTATACACCTCTGCAAGAGACGTCATATAGCAATTGGCTGAACCAGCATGCGCTCCGGTCGGAGATTCTTTTTCGTAATATTTTGCATCGTCGAGCGAATATGCTCCGTAATTTATATTGTTGACACGACCGGTTTTGTCGCCGTGACTTTTGATAAGATGTTCAGCAAGCATCAGATATCTTGCTTCGTTGATATCGAGATCAACAAGCAATTCATCGCTCTTAACTTCCGGATACTTGACAAAGAACTGATACATCGTAGTTAAACCGAGTTGTGCGAAATTATATACGGAAATCATTGAACGGTTCTGATCCATAGAATATCTTGCCGCGCATTCCGCGAATCTGACCGCCGCGCGCAAAAGATTGGTCTTCCCTGTAGCGAGATAGTATTCTACTCCTGCTTCGCAAAGAGCGCCCATCTGGTCAAGGTCGAACGTGGTGATTTGTCCGGAATACTTAGACGTGACGCCTGCCACCGGATCGTCGAATCGGCAACCGTCCGTATTGAGAATATTATATATTCCGAAGTATCCGTCATCCATAGTCTCTGCCGCCGCACAGACTATATCGACGTATCCGTCTATTTGCTTTTGGAATGCCGCATCGGGATATTGTCTGAGCAAACGTTCCGCACCGGCTATTACGGTGTAATAGTCTGCCGCATAGAAATCGTTGGTCCCGACATATCCGCCGGTATTACGCTCTCCTGCCGCTATTTTTTTATAATTGGCAAGACCTCCGTTTTGTTCGTCGTATTGCTCGAGAACGTATTTTGCCGTTACTGTGGCATATTTCGAAAGAATCGGCGACCAAAATTCATCCGTAATCGTCACCTCTCCTATTTCCGTGTTCTTGAGTTCGTTGTAATTAACAGGCGAATATAAATAATTGATTCTATACATAATAGTTTCTCCGTCAGGCGTGCTTGAAGTTATGAATGTCGTACCGGGAATGGTTGTAGCGGCTTCTACTACGACTTCCGTGTCGGGATGAATGCTTTTTGTAGAAACAACCGGGATATCGTCGGTCAGTTCCTGCAAAATAATATAATAATCAGTTTTTGTCGGCGCGAATCCGACAATTTCCGTATCGTCGATTTTTACGCTCGACAAATAAGGATTCTTCGTCTTGATAGTAGTCACCAATTCGTCTTGGGACAGACTTCTCGAATATATACTCACTTCGTCTATCAATCCTACGAAAGAACTTTCCCAATCGTAACTTTTGCCGATGCGATTGAATGCGGTATTCCAGAGGTCTGAAGCGTCATAACCGATATCGTATTCCTCATAAATGAGCGCACCGTCAAGATAGAGTTTGAGAGCATTTTCGTCGAAGGTCATCGATATCGTCACCCATTCATCGAGAGGCAAGGAAACAGAAGTATCGAAATAGTCATAAGGCTCGTTTCCGTATATACCGAGCGCACTGATTCCGGGTTCGAATCTTATGGCAAGATCGTCGTTCAAATGTATTCCGCTACAAAAATCTATAAGATGCGTAAACACTGCCGGAGCGGTGTCGGTCTTTATCGTACAATTTACGGTCATCCCCTGATTGCCTAACACGATGGCATAAGGCATTTTAAGATAAGACGTTCCGTCGAATTTAGCGGCTTTTACATCGCCGTCGGACACTTGTTCTATCGTAGTCTCGAGACCGTCTTCGTCGGTACCGTTGATGATTTCGGCGTCATTATCGTATCCGCTGGAATCTTTACCGAGATTTTCGGCATCGTCAAAAGTATAATGTACGTAGAGAAAATCGTCCGGAACGAAATCGTTAACCTCGGCAATCTCTCCGTCGGTGAGTACTTTATCGTAAATTCTCAAATCATCCATTAAACCGTTGTAGCTGGAACCGCCGTAAGTATCTCCGCCGATATATGCGACCGTCGCGCCGATAGAAGCGGGCGTACCTACGCCGCTTTGCTGTGCGGCTAACTGTCCGTTAACGTATATTTTCATATATCCGTTGCCGAACGTAAAAGCCACGTGATGCCAGCGACAAGACTGAGCTACCGCATTACCGACTTCCGGACCGTTATTATTGGATTTAGCTTGAAGTGTAGGGAAAAATTTATAACTTTCACTCGCTCCGTGATAAAAACCTTCATACCCCCACCATGCGCGAGGACTGTTACAAATCAGTTCAAAATCGGCACCGTTGGTTTGGTTTACGAAATAAAACAGAGGAGTGTATTCCGACTGAGCGGCTCTGTCGAATTTTAACCATGCCATGATTGTCATTTCTTCGACATCGGCAAGGATTTGCGGAATCCACATATAGCTTTCGCCGTTGAGGTGATTGGTACTGTCGAAATAAGCCGAGCCTTGACCTCTGACAGAGTCGGAGTTATACGCCATCTTACCTCCGGCGGCGCCGTTATTGTTGTTTCCGCTGACGTCTCTGGCAATATTAGCCGCATCTTCAAAATCATAATGCGCTTTCAAATGTTCTGCCAGCGTGTCGTTGTTCTCCGCGTTTTCGCCTGTATCGGCGCTTTCTGCGTTAGCTGTTAAAGTACCCCCCCCCGAAAATTTGTTGGGGAAGCCACGGACTTAAAACTGACGCTAACGTTTGTGCAAAAAGTATCGCCACAAGCATTACGGGAATCAGTCTGCTTTTGGAAAGTTTTTCAAAAAAACTTCTCATGAATTACCTCCTTTGTTATCGTTTTTTCAAGTATTATAATACCCGACCATTTAATTATAATTTAATTCACACTTAAATTGCAATCCCGATTTTCAAAAGTGGCATTCACCGACATTATACTTCGTAAAATGTCGAAGTATAATTTTTGGTAAAAGTCCGTATAAGCATAAAAGCATAAAATTAAAAGCGTGCAATCGCACGCTTTTAATCAATCCAATTTTTGATTTTGTTTCTCAACTTCGTTTCTTTCGCGACCATTACGGCGGCGGCTATCGCGCCTACGGTTACTCCGGAAATAAACGATATTTTTTTCATCATAAGCTTCCTCCTAAAATTATTATGTACAATTCAAGAAAAAGCCTTCAGTAAAAATAAGGGAATTATGCGTTTTCCTTTTGTTTGTTTCTATAATCTTCCACCGCAAGAGCTATAGCCTCTTCAGCAAGGACCGAGCAATGAATTTTTTGGGCGGGAAGTCCGCCGAGTGCTTCGACGACGTCGCTGTTTTTCAATTCCAAAGCTTCTTCGACCGTCTTACCGATAATCATAGACGTGGCTATTGAGGAAGACGCAATTGCCGCGGCGCAACCGAAAGTACGGAACTTGGCATCGGTCACGATATTGTTTTCGATTTTTAACTGGACTTCCATAATATCGCCGCATTTGGCATTACCCACTCTTCCGACACCGGAAGGGTTTTCTATTTCACCGATATTTTGAGGATTTTTGAAGATTTCAAACACTTTTTCGTTATACATATTCGCCTATTCCTTTTTCTTCATCCCACAACGGAGACAATTTTCTTAATTTCTTAATAATATCCTTAAGAGTATCCACCGTATAATCTATATCTTCTTTTGTGGTCTCTCTTCCTAAGGAAAACCTTATAGAGCTGTGAGCCTGTTCTATCGATACTCCCAGTGCCAAGACTACGTGCGAAGGATCCAATGATCCCGAAGAGCACGCCGAACCGCTGGATACCGCTATCCCTGCCGAGTCCAATAAAAATAATATACTCTCTCCCTCGATATAGTCAAACGAAATGTTGGCATTACTGGGAAGACGTTTTTCTCTTCCGCCGTTAAGATGACTGAACGGTATCTCGGACAAAACTCTATCGATAAAGTAATTTCTTAAAGACGTTACTCTTTCCGTATACTCGGGTCTGTCCGCAACGGTCATTTTCAATGCCTCCGCCATACCTACTATCGCGGGAGTGTTAGTAGTACCGGCACGTTGTTTTCTTTCTTGATGACCGCCTTCGATCTGGCGTCTGGGTCTTATTCCGCTACGGATATATAAGAATCCGATTCCCTTAGGACCGTGGAATTTATGAGCGGAAACAGATAGCATATCGATATTGTCTCTATTGACGTCGATATCGAGCGTACCGATGGCCTGAACGGCATCCGTGTGGAAGAAAATGCCTTGCTCCTTACATATCGCTCCGATTTCTTTTATAGGCTGAATAGCACCTATTTCGTTGTTTGCAGTCATTACGGAGACTAATATCGTATCTTCTCTTATTGCTTTTTTCAATTCATCCAGGTCTACTATACCGTCGGAATCGACTCCGAGATACGTTATTTCAAAACCTTTTTTTGCAAGTTCTGCACAAGTCTCCAGAATAGCATGGTGCTCTATCTTGGTAGTGATGATATGCTTGCCCAAATTTCCGTAAGATTCCGCAATACCTTTTAATGCCCAGTTATCGCTTTCCGTTCCGCCGGAAGTGAAGTATATCTCCGAAGGTTGAGCCCCTATTAACTCGGCAATCTCGTCACGAGCTTTATCGACAGCCTTAAGCGCCTCTCTCCCGAATGAATGTAAAGAACTGGCATTGCCGTATATTTCCGAAAAATACGGAGTCATTTTTTCAAGAACTTTTTTGTCTAAAGCGGTCGTTGCCGCATTATCTAAATAAACCCTTTTCATTGTAATATAAAATCCTCTTTATATAGAGGGAATTCCTCTGTCAATTTTTTGATTTTAGATTGAATTTCGCTACGTTTTTCTTCAAAATCGAATATAGCGTCGGCTATACATTCTCCGATAACGTCCATTTCTTTCACTCCCATTCCTCTTGTCGTCACCGCAGGAGTACCTATGCGGAGACCGTTGGGGTCGAAAGGAGAAGCATCGTCGAACGGAATAGTATTTTTATTGGTAGTGATATTAACTTCATCGAGTCTGTTTTCTAAAGTTTTTCCGCTCACGCCCGTGCCTCTTAAATCGATAAGCATCAAGTGATTGTCGGTACCGTCGGAGAACAATTTAACGCCTCTCTTTTTCAGCGCCTCCGCGAGAGCTTTAGCATTATCGACTATTGCGGTTTGATATATCTTGAATTCGGGCGACAACGCCTCTTTCAAAGCAACCGCCTTGGCTGCGATTATATGCATGAGCGGTCCGCCCTGAGTACCGGGGAATACTCCCTTTGCAAGTGCTTTGGCGTATTTTTCCTTAGCTATTATCAATCCGCCGCGCGCGCCTCTCAACGTCTTGTGAGTAGTGGTAGTCACTACGTCTGCATACGGGACGGGATTCTCGTGAAGTCCTGCCGCGACGAGTCCCGCTATGTGTGCCATATCGACCATTAAAATGGCACCGACTTCGTCGGCAATTCTTCTGAATTCCTTAAAATCTATTTTTCGAGGATATGCGGAAGCTCCTGCGATAATCATTTGGGGACGCTCTTCTTTTGCTATTCTCTCAACTTCTTTATAATCGATGTATCCGGTCTTTTCGTCGACGCCGTACGCCACTACTCTGAAATAACTCCCTGACATGGATGCGGGACTTCCGTGAGTAAGATGACCTCCGTGCGAAAGATTCATTCCCATAATGGTGTCGCCGGGTTTTAATAACGAATAATAAACTTCTATGTTGGCACTGGAACCGGAATGAGGCTGAACGTTAATATATTCTCCGCCGAACAATTGTCTTACTCTGTCTATCGCGATATTCTCTACTTTATCGACATATTGACACCCGCCGTAATATCTTCTACCGGGGTATCCTTCGGCATATTTATTGGTAAGATGCGAGCCTGCCGCGGTCATAACCGCAGGACTTACGAAGTTCTCGCTGGCAATCAACTCGACGTTGTTCTGCTGACGTCTAAGTTCTTCTACCATGGCGTTAAAAATATCTTCGTCTTCTCTTTTCAGAATTCCCAGATCTATCATAACTTCTCCTCTGTAAACCGATTCTTAAATCAATGATTTAATTATATCAACCAGCGCGTCTTTCGACAAGTATCCCGTGTGCGTTTTTATAATTTTTCCGCTTTTATAAAACAACAACGTAGGAATAGTCATTACGTTGAGCTTTACCGCGACATCTTCGGATTCGTCTACGTCGAGCTTTGCAAACCTCACCGTCGAGCCCAATTCTTCCGCCGCTTCTTCGAAATTGGGGGCAAGCATTCTGCAAGGACCGCACCAATTTGCCCAAAAATCCACCACGGTCAACTCGTCCGCAGAAACGTATTCGTCATATGAATCTTGATTGAGATGCTTAATATACTCACTCATTTTCATTCTCCTTTTTCGTTATTATTGCCGTCATTTTCGGCATATATTCCGTTCTTTTTCTAAGTTTTCGATCAATTAACGCGATGATAATCTCCGAGAGAATTAGCGCCCCCATCGATATGCCGAATGCCATATAGACATTGTATCGATACGTTAATCCGAGCGCAATCGCAACTAAAACGACCGGTATGAGATACGCTATCAAAGACGCCGTTACCACAACGTTTCCAGCCATCGTTACTTCAACTCTGTCTCCTTGCTCCGCATTAAGTACGTTATCTATAACAATATCGACGTAAGGTTCGTTTTTATGTTTAACGCAAGCGTTGCAATGTTCGCAAGCCTCTCGACGAGGGAAACGTACCGTAGCGCGGTTTTTCTTGTCGATTTTGACAATCTCGCCGACTTCTATCATTTGAGATTATTTTTGATATCGTCAATATTGCATTCCGTTATATCGGCATCCGACATTCTCTTAATACGGACAATATTATCCGATAACTCCGACTCGCCCAATACGACAACATATTTGAAGCCGCGTTTATCGGCATATTTCATTTGAGCCTTAACGCTACGTTGCATTATATCGGTCTCTGCCGACACGCCTTCAGATCTCAATTTTTCGGTAAGCCGCACCGCTTCTTTACCGACGCCCGCATTGACGATATACAGAGACGGCACTTCCGCATCGCCTAAAGTTATTCCTTGAGCCTCTGCCAGCAACGTCAGTCTCTCTATTCCCATTCCGAAGCCTACCGCCGGCGTCTTGGCTCCGCCGATGGAAGCGACCAGATTATTATATCTACCGCCGCCGCATACGGTACCTTGCGCTCCTATCGTATCGGTTATGAATTCGAATACGGTACCCGTATAATAATCCAAACCTCTCACTATTCTGTCATCTACGATGTAATCGATATCCGAGACGCTTAACAATTCTTTTAGCAACTCGAAGTGAGCTTTACAATCGTCGCACAAATAATCCAGCACGCTCGGAACGTCCTTGATGATTTCTTTACAAGAATCGTTTTTGCAATCGAGTATTCTGAGCGGATTTTTCTCCAGTCTTTCCTTACAGGTATCGCACAAGTCGTCTTTTCTTGCCGTAAAATATGCTTTGAGCGCTTCGTTGTAATCTGCACGACATTTTTCGCAACCGATGCTGTTGATATGCAGGCTAAGTCTTTTTATCCCTACCGCGTCGAACAAGGCTTTTGCGGTCAAAATAACTTCTGCGTCGGCATAAGCGGAACCGCTTCCGTAGACTTCCACGCCGAATTGGTGATGTTCTCTCAGTCTCCCGGCCTGAGGCTTCTCATAACGAAACACGGGGGTAATGTAATACATCTTAAGAGGACTTACGTCACTCGCCAATCCGTTTTCTATGAACATCCTCGCAACTCCGGCGGTTCCTTCGGGTTTAAGCGTCATAGACCGACCGCCTTTATCGTTAAAGGTGTACATTTCCTTATTGACGATATCGGTAGTTTCGCCTACACCTCTGTCAAACAATTCCGTGGATTCAAACGTCGGTGTTCTTACCTCTCTGAATCCTCTGTCGGAAGTTACTTTACGAATTTTTTCTTCAATAAAATGCCATTTGGTCGCCTCGGACGGCAATACGTCTTTTGTTCCTTTTGGAATATTTATCATAACGCCTCTCTAAATTATATATTTTTTCAAGTTTTTATTTCTCAACAGCTTTTCGAGGTTCTTTTCTACGAAACCTTCGTCGATATCCACGTCGACCATGTCGTGACCGCCGCACGCGTTAAAACTGATATCCTCGAGAAGACTCTCCATAACCGCATGCAGACGTCTCGCGCCGATATTTTCTTTGTTTTCGTTTTCCGAATAAGCCACGTTGGCAATTTTTCGCAACGCGCCTTCGGAAAACTTGAGGTTGATTTTATCTACAGCAAGCATATGTTGATATTGCTTAATAATCGCGTTGTCGGGTTCTGTCAATATCTTAACGAAATCTTCTTCTGTAAGGCTGTCCAATTCCACGAGCACGGGAAAACGTCCTTGCAACTCGGGAATTAAATCGGATACTTTCGAAACGTGAAAAGCTCCCGCCGCTATGAATAAGATAAAATCGGTCTTGACGTTGCCGTACTTGGTATTGACGGTACATCCTTCTACGATAGGCAAAATATCTCTCTGTACACCTTCTCTGGAGACGTCGGGACCGCCGTGAGAGTTGCCGCTGCCGGCGATTTTATCCATTTCGTCTATAAAAATGATGCCTTCTTGCTCGGCGCGCTTGAGTGCCTCTTGATTGATAGAATCGTTATCGACCAACTTCTCGGCTTCTTCGTTAAAGAATAATTTATAAGCCTCTCCTACGGTCGTTTTTTTCTTTTTTCTGCTCTTGGGTAAAATAGAACCCAATATCTCGCCTATATTACCTTGATCGGCACCCATTCCCATCGGACCGAATTGAATTGTCTTGGGCTGCTCCACAACTTCCATTTCAAGAGTAATTTTATCCAGATTGCCGTTTCTCAAATCTCGAAGCAATTCTTCTTGAAGTTCTGCTTTAGGCGTATCGGGATTGGCTTTTTGTCTTATCGGCAACAAAATATCCACTATCCTTTTTTCGGCTTGTGCTTTTGCCTTAGGTTCTACTTCTGATATTTTTTCTTCCTTTACGAGACGTATCGATGCTTCTACCAGATCTCTTATCATCGATTCCACGTCTCTTCCTACGTATCCGACCTCGGTAAATTTAGTCGCCTCTACTTTAACGAACGGCGCCTTGACCAGTCGTGCGAGTCTTCTTGCTATCTCGGTCTTACCTACGCCCGTAGGTCCTTTCATAATAATATTTTTAGGAGTAATTTCGTCTCTGATTTCGGGGGCAAGTTGCATTCTTCTGTAGCGATTACGCAACGCCACCGCTACCATTTTTTTCGCCGTGTCCTGTCCTATGATATATCTGTCGAGTTCTAATACTATTTGTTTGGGTGTCAACAATTCCATATTATGCCTCCTTTATACTGTCTCTACTCTGATGTTATGATTGGTAAATATGCAAATATCGGCAGCGATATTCATCGCTCTAACCGCTATTTCTTCCGCACTTAAATCCGTATTGGCTACCAGCGCTCTCGCCGCTGCCAGGGCATAATTACCGCCGCTGCCTATAGCGCACACTCCTTCTTCCGGATCGACGACGTTGCCACCGCCGTCTATAATCAGAAGATTATCTTTATCCGCAACTATAAGCATAGCCTCTAGGCTCTTGGATACGTTACCCCTACGCCAGCTTTCGGCCAATTCTACGGCGCTTCTCATTAAATTGCCGCTGTACTTTTGAAGCATCTCTTCAAACCTTTCGGACAGGCTGAACGCATCGCTGACCGTACCGGCGAATCCG
The DNA here is from genome assembly GCA_964613035.1 of uncultured Christensenellaceae bacterium. GTDB lineage: Bacteria > Bacillota > Clostridia > Christensenellales > DTU072 > CAVIQK01. The sequence continues at coordinate 70,252 of CAZTFQ010000004.1, forward strand.
ACCACGACTCTGTCGTCGTAGATCCTTTTAACTTTTTTCGCGTTACCTTTTAAGACTATGCTTTGTCCCATCGTAACCTGACCGTCGCCGGCTATCGCGGTGACACCGTTTCTTTTAACTGCGCAAATGGTCGTTCCTTCTAACATAATTATCTCCTTTATAACTCAAACAATTTTATGTTATCAAGCGCTATGGACGCTTTCCTTAACTTTCTTTCTCTCTTATCTCTCACATCGTTCTCTAACGGCGGAAGTAATTCAAAAGAGACGTGCATCGGGGCGAAACTTTTATTCGGAACAGTCAAATATCTCATCAGACTTCCCGAGACCGTATATTCGTTGGGTATACTTATTTCTTTTCCCTCGAGACTTCTCGCCATATTAATTCCGGCTAAGAGTCCGCTTAGAGTACTTTCCATATATCCTTCGACTCCGGACAGCTGTCCTGCGACGAAAATTCTCCCTGAATTTTTTACTTTCAAGCCGTATTCCAAACAATTGGGAGCGTTGAGATAAGTATTACGATGCATCCTTCCGTATCTGACGAATTCCGCATTTTCCAGTGCCGGAATCAGACCGAAAACTCTTCTTTGTTCGCATTCTCTGAGATTGGTCTGAAACCCGACGATATTGACGAGCGTTCCGTTGGCATTTTCTTGTCTCAACTGTACGACCGCATAAGCACGTTTTCCCGTCCGAGGATCGTTAAGTCCTACAGGACGAAGCGGACCGAAACGGAGGCTGTCTTCTCCTCTCTTCGCCATTACTTCTACGGGCATACACCCTTCGAACACTTCTTTTTTATCAACGTCGTGCACGTCGTGCAATTCGGCATTGACGAGCTCTGTCCAAAAACGTTTGTATTCCTCTTCGCTCAAAGGACAGTTAAGATAATCGTCGTCGCCCTTACCGTACCTGGCTCCGTAAAACGCTTTGGATTTATCTACCGATTCCAGAGTCAATATCGGTGCAACCGCGTCGAAAAAGCCTAAGTATTCGTTCCCGACTTTTTCTTGTAGCGATAAAGCAAGTCTATCGGACGTCAGCGGTCCCGAAGCTATGATCGTGTCTTCTTCTATATCAACGACTTCCTCTCGGACTATTTCCAGGTTCTTATAAGACAACAGTTCCTTTTCGACCTCGTCGGCAAATATGTCCCGATCTACGGCAAGCGCCGCTCCTGCGGGGACCGCCGCTCTCTTGGCACACTTAAGTATGAGACTGTCCATATACTCGAGTTCGCCTTTTAACACGCCTTGCGCCGACGTCAATACGGTACTTTTAAGACTATTGCTACATACCAGCTCTGCCAATCTGCCGGTATTATGCGCGGGGGTCGATTTAATCGGTCTCATTTCGTACAGACGTACGCCGTATCCTCTCTTTAACAACTGATACGCCGCTTCCGAGCCCGCTAAACCTCCGCCGATAATTTTAATCGTTTTCATCGCGCTTGACTTCTTCGACTTTTTCCTGTCTATGGTTGCATTCTTTGTTGGTGCAAATATATTCCGTCTTGTCTTTTTTCACGACGACTCTCATCGTACTGCCGCAATCGGGGCAGTAAAACGGAGCGGGAACTTCCCACGACATAAATTTACAAGTCGGATAATTGGAGCAACCGTAAAATATTTTACCGCCCTTTGTCCGTCTTTTTATCACGTCTCCGCCGCAATCGGGGCATTTCCCAACGACCTCGTTTTCCATATTGACGATATTTTTACAATTGGGATAATTGGAACAACCGTAGAATTTACCGAATTTTCCTTCTCTTAAAATCATCGGCGCACCGCATTTATCACAGATAAGTCCAGTTTCTTCGTGCTCAAGTTTAACCTTTTTACCGTCAATCATCGCTTCTTTGCAATGTTTTTCAAGGGACGGATAAAACGAAGCGACCAAATCTTGCCATTCGGTTTTTCCCTCTTCTATCGTATCCAACTGAGACTCCATGGACGCCGTAAATTTGGTATCGACGATATGATTAAAATACTTGGTCATAAAATCCGTCACAGCCTCGCCCAAAGGGGTCGCCTTGATGGCTTTTTGCTCTTTTGCCGTATATTCTCTCTTAGCCAACACCGAAATAACGCTGGCGTAAGTAGAAGGACGACCTATACCGTTTTCTTCCATCGCCTTAACCAAGCTGGCGTCCGTATAGCGAGACGGAGCTTTGGTCATCTTTTTTTCTATTTTTGACGACGATAATCTGAGAGTATCGCCTTCTTCCAACTCGGGGAGCTTTTGGGAATCTTCTTTTTCGTCGTTTTCTTCTACGATTTCGTACACGCTGGTATATCCGGCGAATTTCTTCGTCTTTCCGGTCAACTGGAAGCCTAACGAACCTTTTTCGGAGACTCCTGAAATGTGAACGTTGAGCGTATTATATACGGCGTCGGTCATTTGACTCGCCAAAAATCTTTCATAAATCAACTTGTACAGACGATATTGATTGCGATTGATTTTATCTTTAAGACTGTCGGGGGTCCTGTCTAAAGTTATAGGACGAATTGCTTCGTGCGCGTCCTGAACGTTGGCATTTTTCGTTTTATAAACGTTGGGCTTGGCGGGAGCATACTTTTCGCCGAATTGAGCCTTAATATAATTGATAGCCGCATATTGACTCTCGGGAGACAGTCTTACGGAGTCTGTACGGATATATGTGACAAGCGCAACGTGTCCTTCACCCGGAACGTCAATACCCTCGTATAATTGCTGAGCGACTTGCATTACCTGCGGTGCGGTCAGTCCCAACTTATAAGAACCGTCCTGCTGAAGAGTAGACGTCGTGAAAGGAGGTTGCGGGTGTATTTTTCTCGTGCCCTTAGTTACCTTATCTACGGTATAAGAGCATATTTCCATTTCCTTGGCAACGTTTTTAGCAGAATTTTCGTTGTTAACTTTTATCTTTTTACCATTCCAGTCCACGAATTGAGCGCGGAAAGTAATATCCGATCCCTTTTTTACGAAATAACCGTATATATTCCAATATTCTTCCGGAACAAACGCTCTTATTTCTCTTTCTCTATCTACTATCATCTTGAGAGCTGCGGACTGAACGCGTCCGGCTGACAATCCTCTTTTGATTTTTTTATTGAGTATAGGGCTGATTTTATAACCTACGAGACGATCAAGAACTCTTCTCGCCTGTTGAGAATCTACTAATTTAATATTAATCTCTCTGGGTTGCTCGAGAGCTTTCATTACGGCTTTTTGAGATATCTCGTTGAATTCTATTCTGTTTTTTTGTCCTTCTATTTCCAAAACTTTGGCAAGGTGCCAAGAAATAGCTTCTCCTTCACGATCCGGGTCGGTCGCGAGATAGACTTCTTTCGCCGCATTGACGGCATTACGCATATTTTTTATACTTTCTTTTTTGTCTTTATTGATTATATATTCTGGTTGAAAACCGTTTTCCACGTCGATGCCGAGACTCTTTTCGGGCAAATCGCAAATGTGTCCGCCGGAAGCGAGCACTTTATATTCATTGCCCAAATATTTTTGGATAGTCTTGGCTTTATTGGGTGATTCGATAATAATAAGCTTCATTTTATACTCCGTACATATTATTAGGTAATTTTTTAATTAGTCCGAACAGTTCCATTTCGGTCAACAATGTCATTATATCCGTTATTGACAATTCCGATAACTCTACTATTTCTTCTATATGAGCGTCTCCTTGACGCAAGCGCGATAAAATCCTCTCTTGCTCGAAGTTAAGCTGTACGGACGTATCTTCGTCCGATTGACGTTTTGTAATCCCTAGCACGCTCAAAATATCGTCGACGCAAGTCGTGCAAGCACCGGCAGCGTTCTTAATCAACTCGTTACAACCTTCGCCGTATTTTGAATTGATATTGGACGGTACTGCGAATACGTCGCGTCCCGCCTCCAGTGCCAAATCAACGGTAATAAGCGATCCGCTCTTCTTGCCTGCTTCCGTCACTAAAGTACCCTTCGACATTCCTGCAATTATGCGGTTTCGTTCAGGAAACTGAAAATTGTTAGGTTTGGTTCCGAGAGGATACTCGCTGATTAACAGACCTCGAGAAGCTATTTCTTCATACAGCGCACGATTCTCGGGCGGATATATTACGTCTATTCCCGAGCCTAGCACGGCTATCGTACTACCGCCGTTGGACAATGCCGCTTTGTGCGCGACTGTGTCTATTCCTCTGGCTAAACCGCTCACTATGGCAACATCGTACTTAACCAACTCGCCCGCAAGCTTCTCCGTAACGCACTGACCGTATCTGGTCATATTACGAGAGCCTACCACCGCTACGCAATTCTTTTTCAGAATACTTCTATCGCCTTTGAGATACATCATAACGGGCGAATCTGAAATTTGATTTAATAACATCGGATAATCTTCATCCTTAATCGTTATTATATCGACGCCTTTGTTGTGACACTCCCTTTCCGTCCTGTTCAACAGGAACATATCACGCGAATTGTGAATTTTATTATATAATTTTTCTCCGCCGATATCTATAATCTTACTTTTATAACATTCTAACGTCTCGAAAAAATTACTCATATCGAAATTATCGACTATCGCTTTAATCGTTTTTCGATGCAATCCCTCGATACCTGAAAGCCATAATATATTTTTCGTTACCGAAGAAAAACTCACAATACGTACTCCTTAACGTCAAACGTTCTGTATTGTATAGCTTCCATCAAACTGGATTTGTCTATATTTTCTTTTCCTGCCAGATCCGCTATCGTGCGAGCAGTCTTAAGAATTCTGTTGGCACCCCTCGCAGAAAGATGAAGACGCTGATAGGCTCTTTCCAAAATCGTTTCGCACTCGGGATTTAAGGAACAATATTTTTCCATTAAAGTCGGTGTCATTTCCGAATTGACGAATATACCGTCGTTTTCGAATCTCTTACGCTGAATATCTCTGGCTCTTTCCACACGCGCTCTGACCGATGCGCTCGTTTCGGATTTTTCTCCGCCTCTGAGATCTGCATATTCTACGTTATCCGAGGTTACGTGAAGATCGATTCTGTCCAATAACGGTCCGGAAAGTTTTGAGAGATAACTGCGTATTTCTCTTGCAGTGCAAGTGCATTGCGGTAAATCGGGATTGTAACTGTTGCCGCGGTTGCCGCAAGGGCACGGATTCATCGACGCTACCAACATAAAATGTGCCGGATATTCTACGGTCTTAGCGACTCGCGATATCATTATCACTCTATCCTCCAGCGGCTGACGAAGACTCTCGAGCGTACGTCGGGGATATTCCGGCAACTCGTCTAAAAACAATACGCCGTTATGAGCCAAACTGACTTCTCCGGGGAGACTTTTCGTTCCTCCGCCGGTTATACTGAACATACTTGCGGAATGGTGCGGCGTCCTAAAAGGTCTCACGGTAACCATTCCGTCGTTTTTATCAAGAAGTCCCGCTATAGAATGTATTTTAGTTACTTCCACAGCTTCCTTGAAGGTCATTTTCGGCATAATGGTTGGAATACATTTTGCAAGCATCGTTTTCCCAGCGCCGGGAGAACCCGATATAAGAATATTATGCGCTCCCGCAACGGCTATTTCAAGCGCTCTTTTTGCCGCTCTTTGTCCTTTTACGTCCGATAAATCTATTCCGTATCGTCCTATATCCTTGCCGCTCTCGTATATTGTATGTTCTACGGGCTTGAACTCTTTCACGCCCGACAGACAGGCACACAACTCGCTTATACTGGCTATAGGATATGCTTCTATACCTTCTATAAAGCTTGCTTCTTTCGCATTGTCCTTAGGAATAATAAAGCGCGTATATCCTTCTTGCATCGCGGACAAAATCATCGGCATGACGCCGTTAATATGACGAATGCCTCCGTCGAGAGACAACTCTCCCAATACTATGAAATCTTTTAGCGGCTCGTACGGCAACTGATCCGTAGCTGACAAAAATCCCAATGTCAACGCCAAATCCAAATGAGAGCCTTGTTTTTTCACGTCGGCAGGCGCTAAATTGATGGTAACTTTTGCACGCGTGAATTCCAGCGAGCTGTTTTTAATAGCCGCTCTCATCCTGTCTCGGGCTTCTTTTACGCCGTTGGAGGGAAGTCCTACGATATCGAATGCGGGTATTCCCCTGTTGATATCGACCTCTACGTCCACGACGTACCCGGTAATTCCGTCCAAAGCATAACTTTTTATAACGGTCAGCATCGCATACTCCTTTGTGATATAATAGCACAGCACAAAACAAATTACCACTATATTTTTGATATTCTTTATTATAGTGTGTAAAAAATAGGTGTGAAAAAAGCGCCTTACGGCGCTTTTTCTTTTTTACAATTATTCGATTTAGTCTTGAGACGGAGTCTTGGAGAAAACCGTTTTAAAGAAGAAACCTATTGCTGCAAAGAACTTACCTATTGCCGAAACGACCTTTCTTAGTCTCACGCTCCACAAAGTGAACCAAGACATTTTCAAGGGTGCAGCCATGACCGTTCTGTTCTCTATTGCGATATCGTAAGTAAGATATATCAGATAGAGAGCCAGAATCAACTCGAACGCACTGAACGTATACGCTACGCCGTCCGTATAACCGAACGCAGGGGCGGTAGTACCGTATTCCACATAGGTATACACATATGCAACGTTGACAAACAGAATCGTCGCAAAAGCCGCCGCGGTGAAAATAATTCTCTTATCCAGAGACACTACTCCGTACAGGAACAGAAGCGCCACTGCTATATATAGGAATTCCGCGTGCATACGCGCGCCAAAGGTATACAAAATAACCATATAGGCAGCTGCTATCAGAATAAGGTCGAGTCTGTTACTGCTCTTAAGATAAGTGATTATCGCAAGTACTACGGCAAAGGCAAAGAATATGATATCGATTACCAAAGACGCCGTGCTTATCGCGGTCATATTGTTACCCAGAAGAGCCTGGAAGTTAAACGCATTGACGGTATAATAATCTCCGCCGAGAATGGCATTGAAGTACAATTCGAATCCCGAGAAGGTATTACCCAGTTCTTGCGCACCGAGAGATACCGTAAAAGGCAACGAGATTAAATAGAACGCAACGAATCCGCCTATCGTAGAAGCAATAATCGGAATGCGCAGAGATTTTTTCTTAATAAACTCTCTGACCGACCACATAACGATAATCGGAGCCAGCCATATTGCCCATACGCTGAACATGCACGCCGCGAAATACGTCAAAACAACCAGGAAGTAGTTATGCTTGTGTAAAATCAGATAGAATGTGAGCACTATCAGCATAACGGTTATCGAGCTCCATGACGTCAACACGGAAGAGAGAGCAAACGTAAGCGGCAGCAAACCGTATAAGGACGACGCAAGCACTGCGGAAATAACTCCGGTACGCTTATACATCGCACGATAGATTATAGCTACCACAACGATATCCGCGATAATCGCAAAGAGTCTTATAAAGAACGTATTGGCGATTAAAATATCGTTGGCTTCGCTAAATGCCTTGCCGGGAAGTCCCGCAAGAGCCAACAAAAGCAATCTGAGCGGCTCGAACGAAGACGTAGAGTTGTACTTTAAGAACCACACCGTTCCGCCGCTGTTGACAAGAGAAGAAGCTTCGGAAGACATCTTAGCCGCGTCGTAGCCCATATTGATCGTAATGAAATTGGCGCTATTGAGAGACAATGCCAAAGTAGCGACCAGTCTTACTATCAATGCGGAGCCTATTGCTATAAGCATACCCAAGACGGGCTTTGCATCCAGTTTGGCAAGAGCCGAAGGCAAATTGTTTTTCTCGGCAAAATATCTGACCAATACTACATATGCGGCATACATAAGAACCGCAACCAGCACCGCACCTACCACTACGTAAGCCACGTTGTCGGTCGTAGCGATATTATAGACGGTACTTTCAAGAAGTTTTATGTCGTTTTGTCCGCCTTCGTTGACGATGGTCTTATAGTCTACCTCGACGAGTTTAATATAGGTGAGAGTAACCTTTCCGCTGACGGGAGCGGTTTTTGCACCGAAGTTAATCGCTATGGTAGATTTATTAAGTCCGGAAGACTTGAAGTACAAATTGACGTCGCCGTTACCGATAGTACTTGCGATAACGGGGTTTTCGTCGAGTCCGCGGTTAAAGTTGTCCGCTTCGTCAAACGTTACGTAAATGCCGGCTATCTCATTATAATCGTCGCTCTTAGAATACTCTGATATTGAATTAATCGTGTATTTATAAGAAAGCTTATAATACTTGCCGGATTTCAACTGAACGGTCTGATGCATCGAGGCATATCCGCTATCGGAAGTATCGATGACGAGTCTGTCGTTATCCAGCGAAAACGCCGTAGAAGACTTATTGGCTCCGGTATAAAGAGTCCAATTGTCGGACAGATTAACGTCATCGGATCCCGAAATAGCGTCGTACCCTTCGAACGTACCACCCGTTACAACGTCTTCTCCTTTTTTTACCGCGCCGTTACAGCCCGTTAAGCTGAAAACCAGCGCCAATACGAGAAGAAGTATAATCAGGGATTTTTTCATTGCTGTTACCTCTGTTCTTAGTAGCGATCGACTTGTTTAACCTTGGCAGCTTTGCCGGAACGACCTCTGAGATAGTAGAGCTTAGCTCTTCTGACCTTACCTTGTCTAATGACGTCGATATGGTCGATTTTGGGAGAATGCATGGGGAACGTTCTTTCAACGCCTACGCCGTAAGAAATACGTCTGACGGTGAAAGTCTCTCTGATGCTTCCGTTTTTCTTAGCGATTACGGTGCCTTCAAAAGCCTGAAGACGCTCTTTGTTGCCTTCTTTAACTTTGACGAATACTTTAACGGTATCGCCGATGTTAAATGCGGGCAGATCGGTTCTTAAACCTTCTTGTTCCAGTTGATCGATGATGTTCATAGTGACTTACCTCCAATTACTTGTAACCGACATACATGCGGATTTGGGATTTAGCGTTACTTAAAAAATTTCAACGCGATCCGTATAGGTCTGCCGAAAGTCTTATATATAATAACAAAATAAATTTTTCTAATCAAGCGATTAATGTAACAAATTGCAAAAAAACAGATGAAATTATTTTAACCATTTACCGTAAAAGGCATCCTCGTAATGCTCTATATCGTCACCGAGAATCGCAATTACGTCGTATCTTATATCTTTGTATGACAACGACTGCTTTTCTGACAAATATTTTCCGCTGGCAGCAACCATTCTTTTTCGCTTTTTATAATCGACCGAGTCCAGCGGATGTCCGAATTTATCGTCCTTACGAGCTTTAACCTCGACAAAAACCAGAGTTTCGCCGTCCATTGCAACTATATCGAGCTCGCCTACGGAACGATAGGAAACGTTCAAATCCAAAATGACATATTGTTTGGATTCCAAATAATTCTTAGCGACGACTTCGCCCTCGATTCCCCTCTTAACGTTTTCAATCATCTGTTAAAAAATTTTTAATAAAAGTTCGCCTATGTATCTCGCAAGGTCCGTTGACTTTTAATGCTTCGATATGCGTCGCGGTTCCGTACCCTTTGTTTTTAGCAAAATCATATTCGGGATATTTTGTATCCAGGGTTACCATTTCTCTATCTCTGGTCACTTTTGCTATTATCGAGGCACAGGCTATGCTATAACTAAGAGCATCACCTTTTATGAGCGATTGATACGGCACGGACAGATTTGGTTTCATCGCATCCACCAGCACGAAATCAGGCATGACGAAAAGCCCTTCTACGGCTTGCTCCATCGCCAACTTGGTCGCATTATAAATATTAACCGCGTCGACGACCTGTGGACTGATATGGACGACGTTATACGAAATACATCTGGATAAAATCAACGGATAAAGAGATTCTCTCTTTTTCTCTGTCAATTTTTTACTATCGTCGACACCGTCAACGGGATTATCCAGATCCATTATTACAGCCGCCACGACAAGGTCTCCCGCCAGAGGTCCTCGACCTACTTCGTCCACGCCTGCAATATATCGATAACCTTGAGCTAAAAGCTCCTTTTCATATTTGAGCATATCGACATCGGATTTCATTCGACATCCTCCAAACACAGTTTTCCTAAATATCCTTTTCTAAAATCGGATAATAGTATTTTAGCTATTCTTTCGTAATCCGTTTCGCCTCGGATTTTCTGAATATTACGCACATTGCCGATATCTTCCATTATTTCGATCGTCTGACGATTATCTATATCAACCCCATATCTTGCTTTAATAGAATCGGGGTATTTTTGTTGCAACAGATACAGAAATTCATATCCGAGTTCTGCAACGTCAATTATATCTTCCTTGATCGATCCAAGGACAGCCAGTTTCATAGCCTTAGACTCGTCCGAAAAATCCGGATACGTGACGCCCGGACTGTCCAGAAGTTCCAAGTGTCTTCCGACGGAGACCCATTGTTTTCCTCTGGTAACTCCCGGTTTATTTCCCGTAACGGCTTTTTTTGTTTTAATAAGACTGTTGATCAGAGTGGACTTACCGGAATTAGGCACGCCTATAACCATTGCTCTTATGGTCTTTTCCACTCCTTTAGCTTTATATTTGTCTCTGATAGGTTGCGAAACGGTCTCCAGAGCTTTTATTACTTGCTCTTTATCGTTTTTCTGCACGCTATCCGAAGTAATGACGACTTTTCCCTCGGAACGCATTTTTTTAACGACCGTGTCCAAAACGTCTCGTTCCACCATATCGGCTTTATTGAGTACGTATACCACGGGACGCTTGGATATAATCGGTTCAAACGCAGGAGAAAAACACGCACTCGGTGCACGTGAGTCCAATACGTATACGACTATATCGACGGACTTCAATTCGGACTCAAGCATTCTTAATGCTTTCGTCATATGTCCGGGGAACCAATGAATTCTCATTTAAGTAAATCGGGACGTTTTTTTCTAGTTACTTCCAGACTCATTTTATCCCGCCATTCTTTTATTTTTTTATGATTGCCGGATAATAAAACCTCGGGAACTTCCATTCCCTCAAAGCATTGAGGTCTGGTATATTGCGGATACTCCAGCAAATTGTTTTCGAAACTTTCTTCATCCGTAGATGCCTCGGACCCCAACACGCCTTCTATATATCGCGCAACGCAATTGATAACAACGAGACTACCGAGGTCTCCGCAGGTCATTACGTAATCACCTATAGACAACTCTTCGTCTATTTCAAGATCTATTACGCGTTGATCTATGCCTTCGTAACTACCGTTAACCAAGAGCAATTTATCTTCTTTGGCAAGTTCTTTTACTCGATTTTGATCCAGTCTTTTCCCTTGGGGAGAAAGATATATTCTCTTAGCTTTTCTCTCGGGATCGACCGATCTTATGGCAGAAACCAAAGGTTGGCACAGCATAACCATACCGGCGCCTCCTCCGAAAGGATAATCGTCGGTCTTTTTATGTTTATCTTCGGAAAAATCTCTTACGTTGATTACGTCGACGTCAAAGAGTTTCTTTTCCAGAGCTTTGCCGATTATTCCGGAATCCAAAACGGAATATATTTCGGGGAAAACAGTCAAAACGTCAATTTTCATAGACTGCCACCTTGCATAATTCCATACTGTCCAGAACAATTTTTCCGATGTCAAGATCTATCTTAATTATAACGGAATTAAGCGCGGGAAACATAAAATTTTTCTCGCCTTTCACAGAATAAATGTCGGCAGAACCGTACTGATTAACGTCGTTAAGCACCCCTAGTCGAGCACCGTCCTCATCGACAACGTCTAATCCGAGAATATCTTCTATGTAAAATCTTCCGTCGGGAAGCTTGGGGGCGGATTCTCGCTCAATTTCAAGAATTTTACCTCTAAGAAGCTCTGCCGTTTCTATAGAGGCAACGCCTCTTAAGCGAAGATAAACGAAACCTTCTCTTATTCTGACGCCGTCTATATCGTATCTTACTCCGTCTATCGATAACGACGAAAGCCCCGAAAAATCTTCGGGGACGTCGAAAAACGATCTTACTTTAATTTCGCCTTTTATTCCTTGAGGTTTTAAAACTTCGCCTATTCTCAGTCGCATTTGTCCTCAATTGAAACAAAACATTTCTGTCCGCTCATTTGAGATTTCATTTTGACGATCGTACGAATAGCTTTAGCCAATTTTCCTTGTCTTCCGATAAGTCTGGCTATATGCTCTTTATCGACTAAAATTTTAATCTCAATTTCATCGTCTTCTTCATAGACGACGAGATCGTAGCTTTCTTTAGGAATAAAGGAAGCAACGAGATAGTCTACCAATTCGTGCATAATTAACCTCGATTATGCTTTTTTGACAGACTTTTTCTCTTCTATAGCACCGGCTTTGTAGAGAAGGTCTTTAACCGTATCGGTAGGTTGAGCGCCGTTGGCAATCCATTTCTTAGCTAATTCAACGTCGATTTTTACGTTTTCTTTAGTAGGATCGTAGTATCCGATCTGCTCGATGTAACGACCGTCTCTGGCTTGTCTGCCGTCAACCGCTACGATACGATAAAAAGGATTCTTCTTCGCGCCCATTCTGGTTAATCTTAATTTTACTGCCATGATTATTTCTCCTTATATGTGGAATTTTATTATTTTTTCTTAAAACGGGAATCTTATTTTTCCCGAACTCATTTTCGCCATCATTTTTTTCATTTGTTCGAATTGATTAATCAATCTGTTGACGTCGGCGACTTCTACTCCGCTACCTTTCGCAATACGTTTCCTCCGAGACGCGTTAAGAATCTCTGGATATTTACGTTCTTTAGGCGTCATAGAAGTGATGATGGCTTTCGTTTGCTCGATTTTTCTTTCGTCGACTTCTAGATTCTGTCCCTTAAATTTATTGCTCATTCCGGGAATCATACCTATCATATCAGATAAGTTGCCCATATTTTTAATGCCCGACAATTGCTCTAAATAATCATTAAGATCGAAGCTCTTGTCTTTCATTTTTTTAGCAAGTCTCAACGCGTCTTCTTCATTGATAGCCTCTTGGGCTTTTTCGATCAACGTCAACACGTCTCCCATACCCAGCAATCTGGACGCCATGCGTTCCGGATGAAAAGGTTCCAGATCCGTCATTTTTTCACCGACTCCGATAAACTTAATCGGCTTACCCGTGACGGCTTTGACGGACAGCGCGGCGCCGCCTCTCGTATCGCCGTCCAATTTAGTAAGTATAACGCCGGTAATTTCGAGGGTTTCGTTAAATTCTTTCGCCACGTTGACGGCATCCTGACCGAGCATCGAATCTATAACCAAAAGAATTTCCGTCGGTTTAACCGCATCGCGAATATCTTTGATTTCTTTCATCAATACCTGATCTATATGAAGTCGTCCCGCAGTATCGATAATAACGGTATCGTACCCTTGGGATATTGCATATTTAACACCGTCTCGGGCAATTTTTACGGCATCTTTATCCTGAGAAGAATACACTTCCGCTCCGGCTTTTTCGCCCACTATCTTCAATTGCTGTATTGCCGCCGGACGATATATGTCGCAAGCCACGAGAAGCGGCTTCTTACCGTTCTTTTTCAGATTAAGAGCCAGCTTGCCGCACATCGTAGTTTTGCCGGCTCCCTGAAGACCGCTCATCAAAATAACAGTCGGAGGTCTGTCGGAGACGGCTAACTTCTGGTGAGTAGAACCCATCAATGCGATTAATTCCTCGTTGACGATTTTTACCACTTGCTGAGAACTGTTAAGACCTTTAAGAATATCGTCTCCCACGGCTCTCTCGGATACTCGATTGATGAATTCTTTCGCAACGGCAAAATTGACGTCGGCTTCAAGTAAAGCGACGCGGATTTCTCTCATAGCGTTCTTGATCTCAAGCTCGGTAAGCGCGCCCTTGTTTTTTAGTTTAGAAAACACGTGCGACAACTTCTCGGACAACGATCCCATCAATGCCATATCAGATCTCCCTCAATTTCTTTTTCAACACGACGATTTTTTCTTTCATATCGCCGTCGATATCGTCTATCAAGGCGTCGAGTTCTTTTTCGTATTCGCCTATACGCTTAACGAAATGCAACTTATTTTCCCATTCTGTTATCTTGTCGGACGCTCTTGCGATTACGTCTCTGGCACCTTGACGAGATATTCCGTAACTCTCGGCTATCTCGGCATACGACATATCGCAGTCATAATACATTCTAAGAGCCTCTCGTTGATACTCGTTAAGAAGATCGCCGTAATAATCTATTAGCAGGCAATAATCCGTTTTAGATAATTCTCTCAAAACACACCCTGACAAGTATTTTTACTATACACCAATTATGAAGCATAAATAATACATTGTCAAATGTTTTAATAAAAAAAATCGGCGTTTGCCGATTAAAAAATTCCGTCAACGAATTCTTGCGCGTCAAAGGGCAATAAATCGTCTATTTTTTCCCCCACGCCAACATAGACTACGGGGACCTCGTACTCTGCCGATATAGCCAAAACGACTCCGCCTTTCGCGGTACCGTCAAGCTTTGTAAGAATAATTCCGTCGATATCGACGGCTTCACCGAAAATTTCCACTTGAGAAACCGCATTTTGTCCGGTCGTCGCGTCCAGAACTATATAATTACGGCAATCCGCATTCGGCGCTTCTCTCTCGATTACCCTTTCGATTTTTTTAAGCTCCTCCATAAGATTCTTCTTATTATGAAGGCGTCCCGCCGTATCTATCAACACAACGTCTGTATTTTTAGCTTTAGCGGATTTAAGCGCATCGAACACAACTGCCGCGGGATCACTCCCCTCTTCGTGTTTTATTATCCTTACGTCGGCTCTTTCCGCCCATATCTCTAATTGATCGGACGCAGCAGCCCTGAAAGTATCCGCGGCGGCTACGGTCACGGTTTTCCCGAGACTTTTAAAATAATGAGCCAATTTTCCTATAGCCGTGGTCTTACCTACACCGTTAACTCCGGCAACCATTAAGACAAGAGGATATTCATAATCCGGAATATCATAATCTATATTCTCTAAAATAATCCTTTTCAGTTCGCCTTTAGCATCTACGGGGGAAGTTATTTTATTTCTAAAAACCGACTCTTTAAGCTCATCGATAACTTGCTCTGTCGCGACCACTCCCATATCGGAAGAAATCAGAGCGTCTTCCAATTCGTCGTAAAAATCGTCGTCGAGCTCCTTAGCGGAAAACACTTCGAAAAGTTTTTTAGATATACTGTCCTTCGTTTTGATAAGACCTTGTTTTATTTTAGAAAAAATTCCCATTATTACCCCTTTTCAGCCATATTGACGGCATCGGTAAGTTGTACGCTGACCACTTTAGATACACCTACTTCCTGCATCGTGACGCCGTAGAGGTAATCTGCCATTTGCATAGTGGGCTTTTTGTGAGTAATTACGATAAACTGCGTTTTTCCCACAAATTTTTTAAGATATTTAGCAAATAATTCCGCATTGATATCGTCCATTGCCGCATCGACTTCGTCCAACACGCAGAAAGGCATCGGCTTAAGCATAATGATGGCAAACAGTATTCCTACCGCAGTCAGCGCCTGCTCTCCGCCCGACAATTGCCCTACGCTCTTGAGGTTTTTACCTTTCGGCACCGCCTCTATGTCTATCGGAGCGGTAAGGACCGAATCGCCTTCCGACAAATTAAGTTTAAGATTGGCTCTTCCGCCTTCGAACAACTCAGCGTAAATGTACTTGAAGTTTTCGTTAATCTTATTGAACGCATCGAGGAAAACCTTTTCCATCTCTGCCGTCAGATCGGCAATAATCGCAATGAGATCGTTCTCGGCTTTTTCTACGTCGTCGAATTGACGTTTATAATCCTCGTATTTCTGTTTATCTTCCGCATACGCTTCTACAGCCAGCTCGTTGACGGGACCGTATCCCGCAATCTGACTCTTGATATGCGCAACGTTTTTCATCGCGTTTTCTATATCGAAATCTTCTACACGATACTCTTCCGCACTCTCTTTATCCAATTGATATTCTTCACGGATTTTGGTCTCCATAGCAAGAATATCTTCTTTTAGTCGTTCGAGTTTTGCACTGATACCGGCTTTTTTCCCGTTAAGAGTGTTGAGCTCTTTATTTATCGATTCGCTTTTTTCTGCGATAGTTTTGAGTTTTTGTTGCAACTCTTCGTTATAAGCCTTTATTTCATCGAGTTGCTTTGCCAAGTCGGCAAGTTTGTTTTGATCTTCCGGAGAAAACTTGGTCGTATCGATTTTACTCTGAGCTTCTTCCAAATCTTTTTTGACGGTCTTTTCTCTCGCCATATCCATTAAGATATCGGATTCCAAGTGAGAGATGTCTGCCGTCAACCGCGTTATCTCGTGCTCTATGGTGGTCAACTCGTTGCTCGTGGTATTAAGAGAAACTTTCAATTCCGACAATCCGGACGACATGGCATCGCGCTTCTGTCTCAACGCGAAGACTTCGTCTTTCATATTATCTAGGAACTCGCCCGCTTCCACTCTCTTGGAAGTAACGTTCTCTTCCATTTTCGAACTGTCTTCTATAAGCTTTTCCAGTTCTTTGATTTTATTCAAAGTATCGCGATTCTGTCCCGCGGTTTTATTTTCATCCTCTTCTATTGTCCTAGCCTCGTTCCTTTTTGCGTCGATGTTGGCTTTAATCGTGGCAATAGTAACGTTGACTTTATCGATTCTGTTGGAAATGATATTCTTAGCCGATTGAAGATTTTTAGATTCCTCTTCCTTGTCGGTCATGTCTTCTTTGATTGCGTCGATCGCACGCTCTACGGAAGCAAGCTTTTTCTTGCATTCTTCGAGTTCGGAGTCTCTTCCGAGTATTCTCGCATCTTTTGAAGGCTCTTTTCCGCCCGTAATCGCACCGCCTTGTTGATACAAAGCCCCGTCCAAAGTCACCGCTCTGAAAGAAAAATTGTATTTCCTCATAAGCTTGGCGGCAACGGCTTTATCTTCCATAATTACGGTTCTGCCCAAAAGATTGGAAATTGCCGGCATTATCTTGCGATCGAATTTTATTAAATCTGATGCTACTCCTATAACACCGTCTTCATCCAAAACTCTGTCGTCGGGAATATCGTTAAGCCTCATCGCGTCCAGCGGAAGGAACGTAGCTCTGCCCAGACTTTTGGCTCTAAGATAATCTATAAGGGTCGCGGCATCTTTCTGAGTATACGTAATAACGTTTTGGATATTGCCTCCGAGAGCGATCTCGATAGCGAGCTGAAGGTCTCTCGGCACGGTAATCATTTCACCCACTACGCCTACGAGGCAGCGATTGAGTTCTAAATCCTGAGAAGCGGCTCTCACAATACACCTGACAGAGTCAGCATAGTTGTCGAGCCTGTTCTTACTCTCCGACAAAATATTTATACGAGTCTCGAGACTCATCGACTCTCTCTCTTGTTCTCTCAGCCTGATGTTGGTTTCATCCAACTCCGCTAAACAATTCTGAAGATTTTGTTTGGCACTCTCATACTCTTTAAGCTTATCGGACAACTCGCTTTCGGCTTCTTTCAGTGACTCTTCAAGCGCTTCTATTTCTTTATTGCAGGCAGCGAGTCGCGCTCTTTTTTCTTTAATCAGCTCTTTATCGTCGCCTAAACTTTCAAGTAAAACGTCTCTTTTCGCAACCAAACCGACCGTTGCCGATTTAGCATTGGTCAATTCGTCTTGAGACTCTAAAATCAACTCGCGAGAACGTTCCAATTCACGTTCTTTTTTATCTACTTCTTCCGCAAACTTGTTATAGTTCTCTTCCTCTTTTCCATATGCGACGTTAAGCTCGATAAACGCTTTCGTTTTTTTCTCTTTTTCAATTTCTTTATCGAGTTTTTCTTTGATTTTATTTTCTTTTAACGTCGTATTGGAGGATATTTCTTTACTTAATTTTTCCAGTTCTTCCGTCGCACGCTCTATTTTTTCTGTATACAACCTATTGGCGCCTTCGGACTTCTCTCTGGATATCAAAAGTTCCGTACGCTCGTTCTGAATGCGCTCGGAAACGATACCTATATTATTAAGGTCTGCAAAAGCTAAATTATGATTACGGGTATTCTCGGCATATTCCGCTTCTTTTTCTTCTATTTCTCTGATTACGGAATTGTATGCATTCTGAAGTTTTGAAGTAACTCCGCTACTATCCTCGGACTGATGAAGATAGGTGTTGACTTCGATAATTTTAAGTTGCTCTTTAAGGTCTTTAACTTTAATGGCGACTTTTGCCTGTCTTTCCAGAGGCGGAAGACGGTTTTCCAACTCGGTCAAAAATGCGAACAGATTATCCTTATTGAGTCGGGCTTTATCCAGCTGTCTCTCGGCGTCCTCTTTTTTATCTCTGAATCCGGCAACGCCTGCGGCTTCTTCGAATATTTTTCTTCTTTCTTCGGGTTTTTTAGATAAAATTGCGGCGGTTTTACCTTGCTCGATAATGGAATAACCTTCTTTCCCCAAGCCGGTATCTCTTAATAATTCGAGTACGTCGCGCATTCTTACGGTCTGACCGTTAATGCAATACTCGCTTCCCGAAGAGCGATACAGGCGTCTCGTAATAACGACTTCATCCGCGTCGATATCATAGTATCTGTCGACGTTGTCGAAAAACAGAGAAACTTCACAAAACGATAAAGACTTTCTAAAATCGGTACCGGAAAAAATGACGTCGACCATTGTGCTTCCGCCACGGAGAGCTTTACTGGAATTGTCACCCAATACCCATCTGATGGCATCGGAAACGTTTGACTTTCCGCAACCGTTAGGACCGACGATACCAATAACGCCGGCGGGAAACTCTATATTGACTTCATCCGCAAAAGATTTGAAGCCTCTTAGCGAAATTTTAGTAAGATACAATGCCCGATTCCTCTAAGTAAATATCACTTTATATTAACATAAATTAAAAAATCAGTCAACGGACTTAAAGCCTTTTAACGCCGCGGCGGCTGCGTTTTGTTCGGCTTCTTTCTTTCTGACGCCTTTTCCCGAACCGACGTTGACTCCGTCTACTTCTACGTGCATAAGAAAATTCTTTTTATGAGACGGACCGTCTTCGGAATCAAGAACGAAGCGACATTCTTTTTTTAATTTCTGACAGACCGAAATAAGTTCGGACTTATAATCTATACTTGATTTTTGCGATTCGGGGTCCTTAATCGCCGCCCCCAGATACCTAAATATAAACTTTTTAGATTCTTCTATACCGTTGTCCAAATAGATTGCCGCAACTATCGCTTCGAATAAATTCTCGTATATATTCAAAACAGCCGATTGATTATCGGGTTTTCCGTTGCCGCCGAATCTCATCTCGTCAATCAAATCACTCTCTATAAAAGCTTCGCTTTCCGCCTTTCCTCCGACAATTTTTTTTCTTGTCTCGGTTAAAAAATCTTCTCTCTTTTTAGGAAATTTTTCATAAAGAATTTCCGAAACGATATAAGAAACGATGGCGTCCCCCAGAAATTCCAGACGCTCATTGGACTCGACCTTGTGCTCGTTGGCGTACGACGAATGGGTAAAAGCCGTACACAGCAAAGTTTTGTCATTGAATACATATCCTATTTTATTCTCGATTAAGAATGCGTCGATTGATTTATTCATGGATTAAAGAATCTTCGATGCGCTGAATTATTCCCGACTCGGCAAGGTCTGCCGCCTGCAATATCGCCGCGGAAATAGCTTCGGCTTTACTACTGCCGTGAGCCTTGACTACTATTTTTTTGAGTCCTAGAAGCACCGCTCCGCCCTGATCGTTGTAATCCATCGTTTTTTTAACTTTTTTCAGCGCGGGCTTCAATAATAAATATCCTAATTTTGCTCTTAATCCGCCCTCTAAAATATTTTGCTTGATTAAAGAAAACAATGCAAGCGCCGTACCTTCCGCAGATTTCAAAGCGGCATTTCCGGCAAAACCGTCGGACACGACCACGTCGTATTTTCCGGAGAGCAGGTCTCTCGCTTCCATATTTCCGAGAAAGTTAAGTTTAGTATCTTCTTTAATAAGCTGAAAAGCTTCCCTTGTCAGAGTCGTCCCTTTCTTATCTTCGGTTCCGTTGGACAACACCGCAATACGCGGAGAAGAAATTCCGAGGACTCTTTCCATATAAGCGCTGCCCATCTGAGCGAACTGATAAAGATTGAGAGGCTTGGGCTCGGCATTGGCACCGCAATCTATAAGCAAAACTTTACCTCCCGCAACCGTAGGAAGTAACGGCGCAAGCGCGGGACGATTAATCCCTCTGATTCTTCTCAACAATATCACGCAAGCAGTAAGGACTGCTCCCGTACTGCCTGCCGAAACGAAAGCTTGGGCGTCGTCATGATTGTTAAGATAATCGATTGCACGCACTATTGAAGAATCTTTTTTGCTTCTGATTGCCTCCGTAGGAGAATCGTCATTGGTAATAACGGTATCTGCGTCCAAAATTTCTATGCGGCTCAAGTCACAGTTCGCCGATGACAAAAAAGATTCTATTACACCTTTTTTACCCGACAAAACCAGCTCTAAATCGGATTTTTCGTTTAAAGCAGCTACCGCGCCGTTCAATACTGCAGACGGGGAATTATCTCCGCCGAAAACGTCTACTACAACCTTCATTATATCTCCTTCATATAGTAAAACGGGAGGTCGTCGACCTCCCCTTAAGGATTTTTCCTCGATTATGCCTTCTTATCTTCTACGTCAAGAACTTGCTTTCCGTTGTATTGTCCGCAATTGGGACATACCTCGTGGCTCTTGATAAGAGACTTACAGTTAGGGCACTCAACAAGATTGGGTGTGTTTAATTTCCATTGGGAATATCTTGTGTTGGTTCTTTGTTTGCTCTGTTTTCTCTTCGGGACTGCCATTAGTAGTTACCTCCTCTTACTCTTCTAATAACACAGAAAAAGCATTACGTCTTTCCTGTTGAGTTTTACAATTACACTTTTCTTCGTTAAGATTTTTACCGCACGACGGGCACAAACCTCTACAATCCTCTTTACACAACACCGTACTCGGTAAAGAAAACTGGACGGTCTCTGCAACGGCATCGGTTATATCGACTTGCCAACCTTCGTACGGGAAAGTCCCTTCGGAACCGTCTTTCGTGAATATTGCGTCCAAATCTGCCGAAACGTCGGTCTCGACGGAAGTAAGACATCTGTCGCACGGAACGATTATTTTATCGATAGTCACGGCACCCTTGACGTAAACAACGTTCTTCACAACGGAATACTTTCCGAAAACGCGCATCTCGGAACAGCTTTCTACGTTTCTTCCGTCAAAAAGGCTCTCGTCAACAGGTCTCTCGAATGAAAACTCATATTCGATGCCGTCTATTGCCCTATCAATACATAAAATCATAACGCTTAACTATTATAACTGTTTATAATACCCGTGTCAAACGAAAATTTATCTATTTTCAACGAGTTGTTTCGTATCTCTGGCAATAACGAGCTCTTCGTTGGTCGGCATGACGATAATTTTGACCTTGGAAGCATCTTTTTGAATCTCGCATACTTCTCCGCGTTTCAAAGTATCGTTCTTATTTTCATCCAGCTCTATCCCGATACACTCAAGATTGCTAAGCACGAATTTTCTTCCGAAATTGGAATTTTCTCCTATACCGCCCGTCATTATAACGGCGTCGCATCCGCCGAGTGCTACATAATATTGAGCGATATATTTTTTAACTCTGTATTGGAACATCTCAACCGCCAGCTTTGCTCCCGGATGACCTTCATAATACTTGGCTTCTACTTTTCTGAAATCGGATTCGCCGCACAATCCCTTAAAACCGCTTTCTTTATTAAGAATATGCAGAACTTTATGGACGTCTATTCCGTCAAACTGTGCCATAAACTCGACGACTGCGGGATCCACGTCCCCTGAACGCGTTCCCATAACCAAACCTTCAAGAGGCGTAAGCCCCATAGAAGTATCGATAACCTTTCCGTCCTTGACTGCCGACAAAGAACTACCGTTGCCTAAGTGGCATATTATCAATCTTCCGGCATTTTCTTCACCCAGATACTTTGTCGCTTCCGTAGTTATATATTTATGAGAAGTACCGTGGAAACCGTATTTTTTAATGTGGTAATCGGTATAATATTTATCCGGAATGGCATATCTTGAAGCATAATCGGGCATTGTCATATGAAAAGCCGTATCGAATACCGCGCACATGGGAGTATCGGGCAAAATCTTTTGAGCCGCTTCTATACAACTGATATTTGCAGGCATATGAAGTGGACCGAAAACGGCATTCTTTTTGCACTTGTTCAGACTTTCCTCGTCAATCAACGTACTGTCGTTAAAATCGGGACCGCTATGGAGTACTCTGTGTCCCACCGCGGAAATCTCGTCTAAAGAGCCGATGACTCCGTGACGACTGTCCGTCAATGCTTTCACGACCATATCGAAAGCGACCAGATGATCGGGAATGGGACGCTCCTCTACATATTCGGCTTTCCCCGAATGTTTTATTCTACCGAGAGTATCTCCGATTTGTTCGACGAGTCCTTTTGCGATAACTCTCTCGTCGGACATATCGATGAATTGATATTTCAAAGAACTGCTACCTGCGTTGATAACTAATATTTTCATTTTTTCACCTTAGCTTTGTAATGCGGTAATCGCTACGAGATAGACTATATCTTCTACGGAACAACCTCTACTTAAATCGTTGACGGGTTTTGCTATTCCCTGGCAGATAGGTCCTATCGCTTCCGCACCGGCAAGTCTTTGAACAAGTTTATAGCCTATATTGCCGGACTGAATATCGGGGAAAATAAGAACGTTGGCGTGACCGGCAACAGAACTGTCGGGAGCTTTTAGACCGCCTACGGCTTCCACTAACGCCGCATCGGCTTGGAGCTCTCCGTCGAGAACGAGGTCCGGATAGTTTTCTTTTGCTATTCTCGAGGCTTCCGTTACCTTGTCGACAAACTCGTGTTTCGCACTGCCCTTAGTCGAAAACGACAACATTGCGACTTTAGGATCGATTCCCGCTATAATCGAAGCGTTTTTCGCGGTCAGATAAGCGATTTCCGCTAATTGTTCGGACGTGGGATTGATGGTTATCGCACAATCGCCGAAAGCCATAACACCGCCCGGGGCGTACGCATTATCGTCGGGCAAAACCATAATAAAACATCCGCTGACGTTTTTAATTCCGGGAGCGGTTTTGATTATCTGCAGAGCAGGTCTAATCGTATCGCCGGTAGAATGAATCGCACCCGAAACAAGACCGTCGGCATCGCCGGCTTTTAGCATAAGCGTACCGAAATATACGGGGTCCAGAGCTTTTTTCTTGGCGTCTTCTAAAGTCACACCCTTAGCCTTTCTCAATTCATAAAAAATGTCTGCATATTTCTCCGTCAGCTCGCTGGTCTTGGGATTGACGTAATCTAGTATAGAAAAATCCGCGTCGGGAACAGCCTTTTTCGCAACCTCTATATCTCCTACGAGCGTTAGCTTGGCTATTCCTTGCTTGACGATTCTTTCGGCAGCCTTAATGGTACGAGGTTCTTCGCCCTCGGGTAAAACGATATGTCTTAAGTGAGCTTGGGCTTTTTTTATAATGCCGTCCATCAATTGTGACATTTTTATCCTCCAAAATTACTTTTATTTTTATAAGAAATATATTATAATTATTTTTGAGTTTTAGCAAGCATTTGGGAGGTATTTAATATGATTACCGCTATCATCGCAGAATACAATCCTTTGACCAACGGTCACATTCTCCATATAGAAAAGGCTCGTCGAGAAACCGGCGCGGATACCGTTATGTGCGTAATGAGCGGCAGTTTTTCCGAGCGCGGGGATTCTTGCATCGCAGACAAGTACAAACGCGCACAATCGGCATGTCTTAACGGAGCCGATATAGTAATAGAATTGCCTACGGTATACGCCGTATCTCCCGCGGATTATTTCGCATACGGCGCAATTAAAACTCTGAAAGACATTAAGGAAGTAAAATATTTATCGTTCGGCAGTGAATGCGGCGACGTAAAAATGCTTGAAAAAACCGCCGATATTCTTACCAACGAACCCGACGAACTTTCCGAAAAAATCAAACTGAGACTTCAATCCGGAGCGTCATACCCCAGAGCGCGTTCCGAAGCATTCGACGAATACGTTTCGGCTTATCCCGAGACCGCCATGCTTAAAGGTATCCTAGACGGAGCCAACAACGTTTTGGGCATAGCGTACATTACAGCCATTAGAAAATTCAACGCCGACATCGTTCCTCACACTGTAAAGCGCGAAGGCAGTTCTTATAACGATTCCGAAATAAACTCCGATTATCCTTCCGCTTCGGCTATTCGTCAAGCCTTATATGACGGCAGAATCGCAGAATTGAAAGAATCCGTCCCGAAAGAAACGTTATCTCTATTGGAATCATATAAAGGTAGCGAAAACTCTTTAGGGGATATGATACTATTCAAAATAAAAAAAACATCCGGTTATGAACTTGCCAAATATCACGATTTCACTGAAGGACTTCACAACCGTTTCAAAATCTGTGCCGAAACATCCAGTAATTATAAAGAGTTTTTAGAAAAGGTAAAAACAAAAAAATATACTATGGCTAGGATAAAAAGACTGTGTCTCAACGTACTTTTCGACATAACAGAAGATTATTTCGAAAAAGCTCTTCTTCTGCCTGCGTACCAACATGTCCTTGCCTTGAAAAAAGACAGAACGGACATTCTGTCTACACTCTCGTATCTCCCCAACTTCATGATCAGATATTCCGATGTCGACAAAAAAGTCGACAAATCGATTCGTCCTCTCGTAAAACTGGATAGAGAATCTCAAGGGCTCTTATCCATAATCAATAAAGATTCAGAATTAATACGCTCGATGATACTGGTATAACAAAGTATTTTTATTTAATACGCAACATAAAATAGGACGTGACTCGTCCTGTTTTTTTTAACATAAAAAAACTAATCGTTTTCATCCCCTTATGTGCGATATTGATTTTGGTAATAATACGTCCGGACGTATACGGCGGAGCAGTTTTTTCAGGTGCGGAACTATACGTTAAATCGGTATTCCCCACGATGCTTCCGATGTTGATTTTTTCCGGCTTGTTTATTAAAACGGGAATTGCCGACGATATATCGCAAATAATGAAAAAACCTATGGCAAAACTATTTAAAGCACCTCCGGTAGCCGGATATATACTAATAATCTCAATGTTATCGGGATACCCGATCGGGGCGAAAACGGTCTCCGATTATTATCTGTCGGGCGTTATCGACGATGAAGACGCTGCCAGAATATCGACTTTCGCGGGCACAAGCGGACCTATGTTCGTAATAGGAACGGTCGGAAGCGGATTCTTTTCCGAACCTCGTATCGGCTACGTGATTTTAATCGCACATTATCTGGGCGCCGTTCTCACGGGACTCATTATGTGTAGTCCGAAACGAAAAACTCCCCTGTCGGATAAACAATTCGATATAAAATTATCCGAAAACAACTCTTTGGGCGAAGTATTTTCAAACAGTATGTCCACCGTACTTCTGGTAGGCGGATTCGTCGCGATTTTTTATATGTTAACGGAAATATTATTCACCACAGGAATCGCCGATTACTTGGAATCCGTCGGAGGAATTCTACTTAAAGGAGTATCGGTAGCTTTCGTCGAGATGACTCGCGGAGCGTTTATTTTATCATCGTATCCGAATAAAAAAATAGCGGTAGCATTTGTTACCGCAATGATTTCTTTCGGAGGATTATCCGTAACGATGCAATCCTTGGCTTTCTATAAAAACGCACATATAAGTACAATCAGATACTTGCTCACAAAAACGTTACAAGGATTGATATCTTTCGGATTGGCATATTTATTGATTAACGTCTTTATTTAGAGATTTAAGATAATTTATGGCGCCGTTGGTCTGCTTAAGAGATTCTTCTAGTACGGACGATGCGTCTTCAAACATCTTTATCACGTTATTCCTTGTCGATATCTGAGTATTTCTAGACCAATCCGCAGCTTCTTCTTTTATACTTTTGGCTTCGGCTTCAGCCTGGCGTAAAATTTCCGCTTCGGATATAAGTTTAGACGCCTCGGCTCGGGCATTGTTTATAATCTCCTCGCCTTTTCTCTCTACGCTCTGAATATAGAGTTCCGCACGCCTCTTTTCGTCTTTTAATATCTCGTCCTTTTTCGCGACGATTATATTGGCTTCTTGCATCATTTCCGGCAGATTGTTACGTATTGCCGTAATTATCCGATATACGTCGTCGGGATTAACCGAAACGGTATTGGAAAATACGGATTTTTTTCCGTTACGTATCAATAGTTCCAATTTTTGGAGTAAATCGTCCAGCTCTATCATCTTTATTCCTCCTTAATAAGCCGTTCCGCCTCTTCCGTGACGTATCCGCATAGGCTCAAACCTGCGTCAAGCCTGGATTTAACTTCGGTAGAAGATATATATTTGTCATCCGCATCGAATATTACCGTAGTTACGCCGCAATGGCGGTCGTTATATTCAGCCATCGACGTTTCGTAATCGTATTCGGCAGAATTCCTTGCGCCGCGGAATATTATATCGATATCGTTAAGTTTACAATAATCCGCAACGAAACCGTCGAAATAATCCACTTTGATTTTTTTAGGTTCTCCCGACGTTTTCAGCGCCGATTCAATTATTTCGATACGCTTTTCCACGGAAAATCTCGGTTGTTTATCGGGATTGTCGAATATCACCACGTCTAAAGCATCCACCTCTTTCAATGCATTCTTCACAACGAAAGCATGTCCTAGCGTAAACGGATCGAATGTTCCTGTCACAAGCCCCTTTTTTCTATATCGGAATCTGTCGACCACGGTTATACCGTATTTACGGCTATCGAACAATGCCAATTTATCGGACTTGAGTATAACGTCCGAGCCGTGTTCTATCAACAATTGTCCGTCTTTTGCCAAAACGCCTGCTTCAAAAATCTCTCTTTGAATTTCATCGGGAGCTTCCGAGACTTGTTTATACGGCGGATCCGCATATATAATATCGGCTTTTATTCCGAGTCTACGCACGTATGCAAGCATACTTTTCCAATCCGTGCGTTTAACGATAACGTCACCTTGGACCATAGACAAGTTTTTTTCCAACAGTCCTGTATCTATATCGGAAAAGAGTACTTTTTTTGCACCTCTTGACAACGCCTCTATTCCCATACTGCCGCTACCGGCAAACAGATCGAGAAAAATTTTCCCTTCTACGTTCCATTGCAGAATATTAAATACGGACTCTTTTACTCTGTCCGCAGTCGGACGTATATCTTTCCCGTCCGGTGAAAACAATCTTTTTCCTCTAAATATACCTGAAATTACTCGCATACGTATATTATGCGACAAAATATATTAAAAAGCAAGAATATCATTCGATAAATAACCTTTCTGCTCGCTCTGCTCTGAATCCCGTCAATATTTCATACGGTATCGTTCCCGTTCGTTTCGCCCAATATTCCGCATCGCATTTCGAGCATAATATATCTACCTCGCTCCCGGGAGTAACATCCGAGTCGGATAAATCCACAAAAAACGAATCCATATTGATTCTACCTATAATTCCGGCACGACGATTGCCGATAATCACGCAGGAACCTGTGAAATTTCTCCGTATTCCGTCATAATAACCGCCTCGCACCAGACCTACTCTACGTTTTTTTAACGATAAAAAATCTCCGCCGTAGCCTATTTTATCTCCTACGCCTATTTTTCTCACTATATCTACGTACGACCGTACCGATAAAGCAGGTTTTAATCCTTGCATCCCGTAACCGTAACACGCCAGTCCTACCCTTACCCCGCCGAACGAACATTTATCGGATAACGAAGAAGTCGCGCAATAATGCTTTTGCAGACTTCCGAAAGCCTTTTCCATGGCGTCTACAACCTCGAGATAAACGATTTTTTGAGAATCGAGACTTCTTTTATCCGCAATATGCGTAGAGACGCCCGTAGGAATAAGCCCGAGTCTCTTTATCGAGCGTATTACGGTATTTATCCTATCCGGAGAAAAACCGTAACGATTCATACCGGAATTGATTTTAATATCTATATAAGTTCCCTTTTCCAGACCGTTAAGAACTTTTTCGCAACCTATCATAGGGATAAAACCGCGTTTATTATAGTCATACCCGACAACCGGCATGGTAACGTACACGGGCTTGGTTATTCCGCAACTTCTCAGACGCTCTCCTTCTTCTACGTATGCCACTCCGAATGCGTCCACGAGATTTTCCGTCGCTATGGAGACCTTCTCCATACCGTGATTATATGCGTCGCCTTTGACCATAAAAATAAAATGCCGCCCGATTTTTCGAGTGGCTTTTATTCGTTCGATATTGCCTTTTATGGCGCCTATATCGGTAATTAACTGCATCCTACCCCCTGTTCCGCAGAGGGGCGGAACGCTATATTATATTATCGTCGGCAAGGTTTATGCCCGCGTCGTTGAGAATTCTAAGCGTTTTTTCGTTGTCGTCGACTTTAATAAGAATAAGTGCTTTTTTATCTTCTCCGTTGCAGAAAGAATACATATAACCTATATTGATTTTATTTTTATCCAAAACGTCCAAAACTTTATCGAGTTTACCGGGTTCGTTATCGACTCTGAATCCTATAAGGTCTACGGAAACAACATTAAATCCGTACGTCTTCAAGATACTCTCCGCCATATCGTTGTCGGAAGTGATACACCTTAAAATACCGTAATTCTCCGTGTCGGCGATTGATACTGTAAGCATGTTAACATTGTTTTCGCCCATTATTCGAGCTATTTCATGCACTTGTCCTTCTTTGTTTTCAAGAAAAACGGCTAACTGATTAATCAACATGATTATTCCTCCTAGATAATTCTGTTATCGGTTACGTGGACCGCTTTACCGTCGGAGCGCTTGAGGCTTCCGGACGACACTAGTTTAATATTTGCCGTGAGACCTATCGCCGACGCGACCATAGTCGAGACGGTTTTTCTTATTCTCTCGACCTCTTTAATTTCGTCTATCTTCAGGTCTTTTTTCAATTCAACCTCTATCGTCATAACGTCCAGATTGTTGATTCTGTCTACGGTGATATGATAATACGGTTCTACCAGTCCGGACTTGACCAGAGCGGACTCTATTTGAGAAGGAAATACGTTTACGCCTCTTATTATAAGCATATCGTCGTCACGTCCGGATATTCTCTTAATTCTGACTCCTGTACGTCCGCAAGGACACGGCTCGTCCGTCAATGCCGTAATGTCTCTGGTCCTGTATCTTATCAACGGAATTCCTTCTTTTGTAAGAGTCGTGATAACCAACTCGCCTACTTCTCCGTAAGGAAGCGGCTCGAGAGAATCTTTATCTATGATTTCAGGATAGAAAAAGTCATCCTGAACGTGCGCACCGTTTTGATACTCACATTCTATAGCAACTCCGGGCCCCGCTATCTCCGATAATCCGTATATGTCGTAAGCCTTAATGTTGAGAGACTGTTCTATTTCCGCTCTCATTTCGTTAGTCCACGGCTCCGCACCGAAAATACCGTATTTAAGATTAAGTTTCGACGGATCGATATCCGACGATTTAAGAGCCTCTGCAAGATAAATCGCATACGAGGGAGTACAGCACAGCACTTCCGTACCGAAATCTTCCATCATTTGCAGTTGTCTGGCAGTATTGCCGCTGGATGCAGGAATCGTTACCGCACCCAACAATTCCGAGCCGTAATGGAGCCCTAAACCGCCAGTAAAGAGACCGTAACCGTAGCAAACCTGTACGACGGAAGATTTGCTCGCGCCAGCAGACACCAATGCTCTGGCGCAACATTCCGACCACATATCGAGGTCGTTTTTAGTATATCCGACAACGGTAAGTTTTCCGGTGGTCCCGCTGGACGCATGTACTCTTACTATATCTTCCATAGGAGCCGCAAACATCCCGTAAGGATAATTATTGCGTAAATCTTGTTTTGTCGTAAAGGGAAGCTTCTTTATATCGTCTATCGACCGTATATCTTCGGGAGTTATTCCGACGGCGTCCATTTTCGCCCTATACGTCGGCACGTTATCGTACACTCTCTTAACGACTTCTTTAAGTCTAGCCCCCTGAAGTTCTCTCTTCTCTTCACGAGACATGCATTCTGCTTTTTGATTATAATATTTCATTTTATCATCCTTTTTATATTGCGTTATAGCCCGACTTAATAGCGAGCTCGTTAATTTCCAATATGCTCGGTTTCACCACCGATCTAAGTGCTTCCAACGATTCGTCTTCCGTCGCGCCGAGTTCTTTTAGAAGTGCTCCGACTAAAACTGTATTGACGGCTCTTTGACTCCCGGCTTGTTCTGCAAGAGCCAATGCGTCGATAAAAACGGACGCTCTCTTGTTGCCTATTTTCTCCTCGATATTTTCGGGATATACCGCCGATCCCGTTATAACCGGCATAGGCGGTATTCTCTGAGTATTGACGAAAATAAGTCCGTCTTCGTTAAGATAATCTATAAATCGAAGTCCTTCCAATTCTTCGAAAGCCAGTATGTAATCGGCATCGCCTATCGGAATAATGGGAGAATAAATCTTTTCACCGAATCTTACGTGCGTCACGACGCTGCCGCCTCTCTGGCTCATTCCGTGTACTTCCGACAACTTGACGTCATAGCCCTTAATCATCGCATACGCGCCGAGTATTCTTGAAGCCAACAAAGTCCCCTGACCTCCGACGCCCACTATAAGTACGCTCTTATTCATTGACGTCGCCTCCTTTTATCGCATTAAACTTACAAAGTTGCGCGCATACGCCGCATCCGACGCATTGAAGTGAGTTAATACGAACGATTCCGTCCGCATATTCTATTGCGGGACAACCGATTTTTAAGCATGCTTTGCATTTTTTACAATCATTTGAAATCTTATATGCGGGACGAGATGCGTTTTTTAATATCAAAAAACACGGACGTCTACATATTATCACACTGACCTCGTCTCTTTCGACTTCTTCCTTAACTGCATTCTCCACTTCGGCGAGATTGTAAGAATCGACGACTCTTACTCTATTGACTCCGACCGCGTGCAGAAGAGCTTCTAAATCAAGCGGATAAGTAGGCTCGTTTTTCAATGTCTTGCCCGTAGCGGGGTTTTGCTGATGCCCGGTCATTCCCGTTATGCTGTTATCAAGTATAATTACGGTAGACGCTCCTTTATTATAGACGCTGTTGATAATTCCAGTTATGCCGCTATGTATAAAAGTAGAATCTCCCAACACTCCGACTACGCGGTTCTTTTTTACGCCTGCTTTGTCGAAACCGTGAGCCATTCCTACGCCTGCCCCCATACATACGCAAGAATCCATCGCGGACAACGGTGCACTCGCTCCGAGAGTATAACAACCTATATCGCCTGTAACGGTCAGCTTTAGTTTATTCAGCACGTAAAACACGCCTCGATGCGGACACCCTGCACACATTACCGGAGGTCTCAACGGAAGCTCGGAAGAAAGTTTCTTTTCTTCCTCTCGGAAGAGAGCTTTTTTTATCGAAGCGACCGACAATTCTCCTTGCAGTCCGAATAAATTCTTACCTTCGCAATCTATTCCGTTAACCTTGAGCTGATTCTCTATAAAAGGCTCCAATTCTTCTGCCACGATGACTTTTTTTACGCTTCGAGCGAATTTCTTCAGCTCTTCTATAGGCAGAGGATATACGAGTCCCAACTTAAAAACCTTGTATTGCGTACATTCTTTGACGTACTGATAAACGCCTCCCGCCGTAACTATACCGACGTCGTCGATACCGTCTTCCGCTCTGTTAATTTCAAATCCGTTGCAATCCTGCTTCAGTCTGTTTTCTCTGTTTTCCACGGCGACGTGACGACCTTTCGCCATAGCGGGCATCATAACGTACTTGGTAACATCTTTGACGTATTCTTTAATAGATACGTCGTCTTTTTCGGACAATTCTACTAGGCTTTGAGAATGCGCGACTCTGGTCGTAAGACGAAGTATAACGGGCGTATCGTATTTTTCGGAGAGTTCGAAAGCCGCTTTTGTCATCTCTTTGGCTTCCATACTGTCGGAAGGCTCCAAGACCGGGACGTGAGCGCTTCTTGCGATAATTCTCGTATCTTGCTCGTTTTGGCTACTATGCATTCCGGGATCGTCCGCCACGACAAAAATCAATCCGGCGTTGACTCCCGTATAAGACGCCGTATATAAAGGATCTGCACAAACGTTGAGACCGACGTGTTTCATGCACACCATAGCTCTAGCACCTGCCATAGAAGCGCCTATCGCGACTTCCGCGGCGACCTTTTCGTTAGGTGCCCATTCTGCATATATATCATCGTATTTTGCGATAAATTCGGTAATCTCCGTAGACGGAGTCCCCGGATACGACGAGACAACTCTGACGCCTGCTTCATAGGCTCCTCTCGCGATTGCTTCGTTGGCTATCATGAGCTTTTTCATATTACGTTCCTTTCTCTCGAATTAAGTATAAAATTACACGAGAGCATTTATCATATTCAATCCGAAATACGCGTAGCGCGCGTTTATTATATAAATAATTTTCGTTTATTATACCTCTTAAAATTATCAATATCAAGCATTGCACACAATTTTTAGAAAATACATAATGTGTAGTGTAGATAAAAGCTACAAATAAAATAAGGAGGATTGCGATATGAACGGATTCGGTGGCTTTGGCGGATGCGGAGACAATTGTTTCTTAATCTGGATACTTATGCTCGTATGTTGCTGCGGATGCAATATATGCGATATTCTGCCTATGTTACTTATACTCAGTTGCTGCGGATGCGGCAATAAAAAAGAAAAATGCGAATACGACACCTGCACTACCGGTTGCTAAAAGACTAAAGAAAAACCGCTTCAATCGTCCTAATGAGTTAATAAATGCGTTACGGTCGATTAAGCGGTTTTATTTCTTTTTAAGAGACTTTATCAATTCTTCTTCATCTTCTTCGGTCACTTCGTGAAAATCCTTCGGAAGAATATCGTTGTCTCTATAAACGAGGTAATATGCCGGTGCCGACGGATGGTCCTCTATTAATTGATTCCTATTATATTTGAACGTCTCGAAATACATCACTAAGTCGCCTGCACATCCGCTGATTGACATCGAAAACAATATTATGAGTAACGGATGTCCCCAAATCGTCACCGCTATCAACGGAAAAATTCCCGTTAAAAACAACGGTGTTAAAAGCATCGCTCTGTAACGATATGCCTCCATACAACCGTCACAATGACAATAAAACATCATTTGTTCTTTAATCATTCCGAACTTGATATTTTTCGGAGAAATTTTACCGAAAACAATTGCAGCCAAAGCATGCAATCCTTCATGCACGGGTATGGTAAGTATATAACCTACTATCATTATTAAAGCATAAAAGAAAAAATCTTGAGTTAAAGAATGCTTAAAAACCAAAACGTTTATCGGCAGTGTTGCTGCCGGCGGAACCAGCAACAACACCACGGATACACAAGTAAAAGTCCTTATATTGAAGGATTTAAGTTGTTTTTTCATTATTTAGCGTATTCTACGCTTCTCATTTCCCTTATAACGTTAACCTTGATTTGACCGGGATACTCCAGTTCGGACTCCAGCTTCCTGGCAATATCTTTTGCAAGATAGGTCGTGGCAAGATCGTCTACCACTTCAGGCTTAACGATAACTCTTATTTCTCTACCCGCCTGGATAGCATAAGATTGCTCTACGCCCTTGAAATCGTTGGCAATCGCTTCAAGTTTTTCAAGACGTTTGACATAATTATCGAGAGACTCTCTTCTCGCGCCGGGGCGAGCACCGCTGATAGCATCGGCAGCTTGAACGATTATCGCGACCAATGTCTTGGCTTCCACGTCACCGTGGTGAGCCTCGATTGCATGGACGATTTCATCCTTTTCTTTATATTTCTTAGCCAATTCCACACCTATTTGGATGTGCGTACCTTCATACTCGTGATCGATAGACTTACCTATATCGTGAAGAAGTCCCGCTCTCTTGGCCGCTTTAACTTCAGCATCTCCTGCTCCGAGCTCTCCTGCCATAAGTCCTGCAAGGTAAGACACTTCCAAAGAATGTTTGAGGACGTTTTGACCGTAAGACGTTCTGTATTTTAATCTACCGAGCAACTTGATAAGTTCGGGATGAATACCTACTACGCCCGCATCGAACGCAGCGTTTTCACCTGCATCTTTGACTTGAGCGTCGATATCTTTTCTGACTCTCTCCACGACTTCTTCTATACGACCGGGATGTATTCTTCCGTCGGAAACAAGTTTTTGGAGAGTAAGTCTTGCGATCTCTCGTCTTACAGGATCGAATCCCGTAAGCGTTACGACGTCGGGAGTATCGTCTATAATCACGTCTACGCCCGTTGCACTTTCAAACGCCTTGATGTTACGTCCGACTCTACCGATAATTCTGCCTTTCATATCTTCGTTGGGCAATTCTACTACGGATACCGTAGTCTCCGCCGCGTGATCGACCGCGCAACGTTGAATGGCTAGACCTACAATGTTTTTTGCGCGCTTTTCGGCATTTTCTCTGGCGTCGTCTTCAATCTCTCTGACAAGCACCGCCGCATCCTTTCTGGCTTCTTCTTCGATAGAAGCGATGAGCATGTCTTTGGCTTCTTGCTTAGTGAGTCCCGAGACTTTTTCCAGTTCTTGCTGCATTTTTTCAGCGTGTCGAGACAGTTCGGCTTCCTTTTCGCTCAAACGACGTTCTTTCGCCGCCAAATCGAGTTTGGCTTGATCGTTTGCCTCGATTTTTTTATCCAAAATGTCTTCCTTCTTCCCTAGAGAATCTTCCTTTTGGTTAAGGCGCTGTTCCTGTTTTTGGATCTCGACTCTTCTTTCTTTAAGTTCTTGTTCAAGATCGTGACGAAGTCTCAGTTGTTCCTCTTTAGCTTCGATTTGGGCTTCTTTTCTTATGGTTTTGGCTTCCTGTATCGCTTCTTCCAAAATTCTGGACGATTCGCGCGACGCATCTTTCGCATGCTTCTTTTGGACGATACGATAACAGAGTATTCCGAGAAAAGCGCCCACCGCGGCTCCTGCGAGAAGTACGCAGATGATGGTCATGGCAAGTGCCACGCCTTCTAAAGCCATTAGTGACGTTATTATCATTTTATACCTCCATATTATTTAGCAAAATATTTTGCTCTGATTTCTTGTTCGATTTCTTCGGCGATATCGGGGTTGTCTCTAAGGAAGGCTACCGCCTTATCTCTTCCTTGTCCGATTTTTTCATCTTTATAACTAAACCAAGCTCCGGTTTTTTGGATTGTGTTCATACTGACGGCAATGTCTAATATACAACCGTATTTCGATATGCCCTTACCGTAAATGATATCGAATTCCGCTACTTTGAACGGTGCGGCTAATTTATTTTTTACAACTTTAACTTTGGTTCTAGAGCCGATATTTTCCGTTCCGTCTTTAAGATTATCGGTTTTTCTTACGTCAAGTCTTTGGCTTGCGTAAAACTTCAAAGCTTTTCCGCCGGTAGTAACTTCGGGATTGCCGAACATAACTCCGACTTTTTCTCTGAGCTGGTTGATAAAAACCACTATAGCATTGGTTCTGCTAACGATAGAAGTGAGTTTTCTCAGCGCTTGCGACATAAGACGAGCTTGAAGTCCTACGTGAGAATCCCCCATATCGCCTTCCAGTTCCGCCTTAGGAGTCAGTGCCGCAACGGAGTCTATAACCACTATATCGATTCCGCCGCTCTTGACTAATTGCTCGCATATGTCCAGAGCTTGTTCTCCGCTATCGGGCTGTGCTACGTAAAGAGATTCCAAGTCGACTCCGAGATTTTCAGCATAGATAGGATCGAGAGCGTGCTCCGCATCGATAAACGCCGCAATACCGCCTTTTTTCTGAGCTTCCGCGACCATATGTAACGCTAGAGTGGTTTTACCGGAGGACTCGGGACCGTAAACTTCTATAATTCTTCCTCTGGGTATACCGCCTATCCCTAGAGCGATGTCCAAAGCCAAGCATCCCGTAGGAATGACGTCAACTGCAACTTTGGTATCGTCTGTAAGCTTCATGATAGAACCTTTTCCGAAGCTCTTTTCTATACCTGCGATTGCCAGATCAAGAGCCTTTCGTTTCATTTCATCCATATTAATAACTCCTTTATTTTATATTTTGTAAACACAAAGCGACCATTGATAGCGCCTTGTCTTTTGCCTTGTTTCTTATAGCGGTTCTATCTCCGTCGAAGTTGCATTCCTCGACTTTGAGATAATTTTTACCTGCCACCGCTATGTAGACCAGTCCGACTGGTTTATCTTTAGTTCCGCCGCTCGGACCCGCTATGCCCGTCGTTGCAACGGCAATATCCGCACCGCCTTCCAGTAAACCGGTAGCCATTTCTTCCGCAGTCTGTTCGGAGACGGCTCCGTATTTTTTTAGAGTATTCGGATTCACTCGGAGTCTTTTAATCTTAGACTCGTTGGAATACGTTACCACTCCTTCAAAAAATACTTCCGAAGATCCCGGTACATCTACTATCGAAGAAGCTATAAGTCCTCCCGTACAACTCTCCGCCGTAGCCAACATCAGCCCGTTGACTTTCAATAGATTAACGACTTCTACGTTGAGAGAATTATCCATTAACCGATTCCTTTTCTATTACGGCTTCCATATAAAAGCCGCTCTTAACTATTTTTGCTATGTAATATTTCCCTTCTTCTATAGGAAAATCGGCTCTCACGTATACGTACGGGTCAACGGACGGACACTGTTCTTTTAACCGCGCATAAAATCTTCCTCTTCTCTCGTCTATGCCTTCGAAGACCAATTCGACGGTTTTTCCGAGATAATCGGAATGATTGTTTTCGACAACTCGGCTTTCTATTTTCTCTACCTCTATTCTTCTTTTCTTTTTCACGGACTTAGGTAGATGACCGTCCATTCTGTAAGCGGGAGTATTTTCTTCCTTGCTGTATTCGAAAAATCCCGCATAATCTATCATTCCTTCCGAAATGAAATCTTTCAGTTTTTCAAAATCTTCTTCACTCTCTCCCGGAAATCCTACGATGAACGAAGAACGCACCGTAATGCCGGCGGCTTTCAGTTTCGTCAATAATTGTCTTATCCGAGACTCGTCGGTCCTTCTTGCCATTCTTTTCAAAACGCGATCCGATATATGCTGAAGCGGAATGTCAAGATATTTTGCCATTTTTTCGTTATCGTCAATAAAGTCGATGAGTTCGTCCGTTATACCCTCGGGATAGGCATATAACAATCTGACCGTATGAAAAGGAATCTCGCAGAGTTTTTTTAACAGCTCGGTCAAGCAAGGCTTACCGTATATATCTTTACCGTATACGGTAGTGTCTTGAGCAACTATTATTAACTCTTTAACGCCGTCCTCGTATAATAATTCCGCCTCTCTTAGAAGCGACTCCATAGGTACGGAACGTAATCTCCCTCTTATATAAGGAATAGCGCAATATGTACAATGATTATCACAACCGTCCGATATCTTCAGATAAGCATAATGCGGCGGCGTTGTCAGAACTCTTCTTTCGTCATAACAAACCTGACCTCTCAAATCGAACAACTCTTTAAGGACGTCGGCTATTTTATCGGGAGCGTCTATTCCCAGTACCGCGTCGACCTCGGGAAATTCTTCTTGCATAATATCTCTGTATCGCTCCGAAAAACATCCCGTAACTATCAATTTTTTCAGCTTACCTTTTTTCAATTCCGCTGTATCTAATATAATGTCTATACTTTCTCTTTTGGCGGATTCTATAAAAGCACAAGTATTGACTATTACGACGTCGGCGTCCTCTACGTTTTCTACCAGAGTAACGCCAACCTCTTCTGCTCTCTTTAGAATTTTTTCCGTATCTACTCGATTTTTATCGCAACCGAGAGTTATCGCGCCCAATTTAATTTCCATAATTCCTAATTAATCCTCGTCGGTGAGTTTATCGGCGAATCTTTCGTTAAATTCTTCCATACTTATCAAAACTTTTCTTGATTTACTGGAATTTTCTTCTTGCGGAGAAATTACTCCCCAAGAATTAAACATATCCATAATCTTCTTAGCTCTGATGTATCCCATATTATGTTGCGACTGTATCAACGATATAGAAGCTTTTTGCTGAATAATAAACGATTTAAGAACCTTCAAAGCATCCGCTTCCAGCTTACTGTTCTTACCGACGCCGTCGTCACCGCCGTCGGATATTTCTTCTACGGTCTCTTCTACGGGCGGAGTAAGAATGGTACTCTCTATACTGGAATCGAAGTCGGACTTGTTGTGATCCTTAACGAACTGCGTAATGGCTGCTATTTCCATTCCGTCTACGTATGCGCCCTGTATTCTGACCTTATCGGAAAGCTCCGGCGCCATAAATAACGAATCGCCTTTAGACAGCAACGTCTCCGCGCCGGACTCGCCCATACCCATTATTATCATACTCTCTGTTATCGATTTAACCGTAAATGCAATACATGAAGGAATATTGGATTTAATAAGTCCCGTGATGACGTCTGCGGAAGGTCTCTGAGTAGCTACTACCAAGTGTATACCGCAAGCTCTTCCTACGCCGGCTATTCTTGCGATATTCTTTTCGATAGAGTTTTTGGCATGCAACATAAGGTCAGCCATCTCGTCTATAACCAATACTATTCTGGGAAGCTTGGGTTCGGTATCCTTATTACGAATAACATTATTATAGATATCGATATTCTGCGCTCTCTTTTCTTCCAGGAATGCATATCTTCTGTCCATTTCCTCTACCAGCCACTTAATGGCGTTAATGGCTTTATCCACTTCGGTGATCGTATTGGGGATAAGCATATGGGGAAGATCGCAATAGGACAACAGCTCTACTCTCTTGGGGTCGATGAGAATAAGTCTCAAATCTTCCGGAGAATATTTATACAGCCAGCTGATTAGCATCGAATTGATACCGCAGCTCTTACCGCTGTTGGTAGTACCGGCAACCAGTAAGTGAGGAGTTTTCGTCAAGTCGTAGAAAAACGGTTGATTGTCGACGGTAGAACCTAGAGCAAAGGTTAATTTACCTTTATCCATAATAAACTTCTGTCCGCCTACGATCTCTCTGAGACCTACCATACGACGAGTTTTGTTAGGTATTTCTATACCTACCGCATCTTTTCCTTTAATAGGTGCGAGTATACGCAAAGACTCCACCTGAAGTCTCATCGTTATGTTGTCCTTGATACTCTCTATACGGCTAATCTTAACCTGATCTCCGATTTTCAGTTCATATCGAGTGACGGTCGGTCCTTTTACGGCAGAAACGACTTCCGCATCGATCTTGAAGGCATTCATAACCCCGTCGATACGTTGTTTCATTTCGGTGAAGTTTTCTACTTCGTTATTAGAACCTACGGGCTCCGCCAACATAGTAATGGGCGGGGGCGTGTAAACGTAAGGTTTATACACCTTCTTCTCTTCCGGTGCAGGCTCGGGTTTGACTTCTTGCTTTATTTCGACCTGAGCGGGCTTACTTACTATAGGTTTTTCTACAGGTTTTATAGGCGCGATCGGCGCTTCTTCTCTTACTCTAGATTCAATCGGCGGCTGCTCGCGTCTGATAAATTCGACCGTCTTGGGGACGTCGTTGGCAAAGAAATTGGGAACCACCACGTCTACAGGTTCTTCCTCTGCCTGAGATGAATATCTATCGTAAGAAGGCTCTTCGACGGCTTGATAATGCGAAACAACGGTTTCTTCGACGGGACGAGAGATTATTTGTTCCCGTACGGGTTCCGATTCCTCGATTATTTCTTCGGGTTCCTCGTATCCGTATATTCCGGCGTCAGTATCTATGCTAACGGAAGACTTGTCTATGCCGGACAGCTTGGAAGGCTCGGCATACATATAATCAATCGAAGACTTGTCTTCAGTCTTATTATCCTCGGGCTCGTTTTTCTGCGAGATGTCCTCGAACCCCGTATATACGGGCATATTGCCGTAATTGGAATTAAAGAAACTCCCTCCGTCGACTACGTCGTTGCGACTCTGTAACCAAAAAGATTTTTCCAGCTCGCTATAATCGCGCTTAAGAACTT
Organism: uncultured Christensenellaceae bacterium; assembly: GCA_964613035.1. Taxonomy (GTDB): domain Bacteria; phylum Bacillota; class Clostridia; order Christensenellales; family DTU072; genus CAVIQK01. The sequence continues at coordinate 110,252 of CAZTFQ010000004.1, forward strand.
CGGGAATAAGTTCGGGATCGGTTGAAGTCTTCTCGACGGTTTTTTCGACAGGCGTAGCGTTATTGAATAAAATTTCTTGAGACGTAGGTATCCGTTCCACCACGGACTCCTCTTCGAAAAACTCGTCCGATAAGGAAGACTCTGAATCGTAAGACCTTACCAGCAGCGGTTGATGATCGTCTTTGAGGTGTTCTTCTTCATCTTGAATCGGAGAAGAGTTTTCTTTGTCTTTAATCCACTTTTTCTTATCTTGCTTATCCGAATAAACCAATAAGGGCCATATTGCCATTAGACCGAGCGCCGCCGTAAGAACGTAAAAAATCACCAGAGACGCCACGTATCCCATCGGCACGCAATAAAAAGTGAGCAACGATACCAAAACGCCGCCTGCGGTTTTATTTTCCGAAAAAGGCCCCCAGAGATATTTTTCATATCCGCCGTCGAGTAACGCGCTCTTATTGGTCGCTATATGAATAGTAATCAAAAAACATGCAAACAGAGAGAAATAAATCAACTCTCTCTTTTTGGAGACGATTATTTCTTTTCCGCACGCCATAAATATCGTGGCAACCAAAACCGCCACCAGATACGCGAAAATCGCATACCCGAATACTCCCACTAAAAAATCTCTGGTCGGAGCAATGCATAACAGAATTGCCACCAGTCCTATCAAAGAAAATGCTAATATCAGTCTCAGTTTATTTAGGTCGAGCTTTTTCATTGCGAAAGTCTACTCCTTTTTCCCTTTCAAAAACTCCTCTATCGAATATCCTTCTTTAAGCGACACTCCGTGCTGCCTTTTGAAGTTTTCTTCGTTTTTATTTATGTATCTCTCATACATCTCGTCGGCATCCATTCCGACTTTTAGACTAGTGGAAGCGATGAAGTGAACTATATCGACTATTTCGTCTTTGACATTGTCGTAATTGATTTCTTTCGGATTTTTCCACCATTTGAAATTGACTTCAGCCAACAACTCCGCCAATTCCGACAACATAGCCAATATTTCCTTTTGTACCCATTCGTCCTTAGAAATATCGGTAAGACCTCTCGTCTCGACTATCTCGGTATCCAACTTCTTCTGTAATCCGAATATTACGTCCAGCTTATCCACTATTATTTACCCTCCTTCATCAATCTGAATATATCGATATCCGACTCAGGACCGACGTATGCCACGCTCATTTTGTCAAAATCGAAAATTTCTTTTATGGTATCTTCCACTTCTTTGACCGTAACAGCTTCGATCCTTTTCAATTTTTCGTCGACGTCGAATTTTTTTCCGTCCAACATTGCCGTAGTCAACATTACTTTCATCATTCCGGAACTGCTTTCAAGCCCCGTAACGAATTCCGCTTTACATAACGCCTTATGCTTATTGATCTCTTTTTCGGTGACACCGTTCTTAACGGCGTCTAAAATAACCTCTCTGGTAGTAAGCACCGCATCTTCCAGATATCGCGGATTGGTCGCGAAGTGGATATGAAACATTCCGTTGTTAACAAAAGTCGTATTGTCGCCGTAAATGGAATATACGTATCCCTTTTCCTCCCTAACCTTCTGGAATAATCTACCCGACATTCCGCCGCACATAATGTCTATAAGACAGCTCATCGCTTCTCTGTTTACCCCGTACGGATAACTGCGAAACGAAAACGCCACGTTGACCTGCTCGAGAGGCTTAAATTTGGTCAGATATCTGGCGCGAGGCTTAACTTCGGGGACGCTCGCAACGGTCATAACGGAAGCGGATGAAAATTTGCATTCAAAATACTTTTCCGCTACGGCAACGCCTTCTTCGTCCGTTATACCGCCGGTTATACACACGATTGTATTGTCGGGAGTGTAAACCTTGTCCATATAGCGTAAAATGTCGCGCTTGGAGAATGAATTGACGGACTCTCTCGTCCCGAGAATTGGATACTCGAGAACAGACCCGCCGAAGTGCGCCGCAGTAATGACCTCGTGGCATACGTCGTCGGGATCGTCTTCGTACATCGCGATCTCTTCGCAAACGACTCCCTTTTCTTTCTTCAGGCAATCTTTTTCGAACGTAGAATTAAAAAACATATCGGAAAGCATATCGGCGGATTTCCCGATATTTTCTGATACGGAAACGGCATAATAGACCGTCATTTTTTTTGTAGTATAAGCGTTGAGTTGAATACCTTGACTTTCCGCCTCCTCGGCTATATCGAACGCCGACCGCGAGGCGGTGCCTTTGAAGAGCATATGTTCTATAAAGTGCGAAAGACCTCTCTCGTCCTCGCTCTCTGTTATCGTGCCCGCTCCTACCGCTACGCCCATTGCGACCGAACGCAGATACGGCATCGGAACTATCAGTATTCTCAGTCCGCTTTTCAGAGTCAATATTCTGTCCATAAGCGTAAATAAATTATACACTAATAATATAAGTTTTACAATAACAAATCGAAAAAAATCTTAAAAAATTTTCGACGCGTTCATATCCGAGACTCAAGAGAATATTTTTATATCGTGAAAGTAACGAAAAAATCCATTTTTAAGCATCTTATAGCCAACGCGATAATTGTGGCTACGGTAGTAGTCGTATTCGTAACGGCATTTTCTGCGGGAGGAGCCGTAGACGCCTCTTCGATAATCAACGGTGCGTATTATCACGGCAACGAAAACTCGGCCTCCGTAGCCTTGATGATCAACGTATACAGCGGAGCGGACGAAGTCTTGAAGATGCTTGATATACTAAAAAAATTCCAAGGAAAAGCAACATTTTTTATCGGGGGATGCTGGGCTGAAAAGAACAAATCGATTATAGAAGCCATACATTCCGCAGGAATGGAAATAGGCAATCACGGATATCTTCACAAAGATTCCGATACGCTTGACGACGCAAGATTAAAATCCGAAATCAATTCTACCAAAAACCTTATCGAAGCATATATCGGAGTAACGACGACTCTTTTCGCGCCGCCGTCGGGAGCTCTGGACAAGCGTACTGCGGTAATTGCCGCGAATTGCGAGCATAAAACGATCATGTGGAGCAAAGATACTATAGACTGGAGAGATCACGACTCGGATTTAATAGTACGCCGCGCGACGAAAAATTTACTCTCGGGAGATCTTATACTCATGCATCCCACCGAGGCTACCGTCGAAGCTCTGCCCGATATTATAAAGAAAATCTCCGACTCGGGATTAAAAACGGCGTTTGTCTCCGAAATAATCGCCGAAAACAAATTATAAATGTGAATTTTACGGTTTTATCGTTTGACTTAAAAAGTATTTACAATTATCATTATAGTTACAAAACAACTATTTTGAGAGGTTATTTATGTCGCAACTCACTATGGACAAGCTTGTAGCGCTCTGCAAGGGAAGAGGTTTCGTTTTCCCGGGCAGCGAAATATACGGCGGACTCGCCAACACTTGGGATTACGGTCCCCTCGGCGTGGAACTTAAAAACAATATAAAACGCGCCTGGTGGCAAAAGTTTGTCACCGAAAACGACCTTAACGTAGGTCTAGATTGTGCCATCCTCATGAACCCTTCCACTTGGGAAGCCAGCGGACATATAGGGGGGTTTTCGGATCCCTTAATGGACTGTAAGGAATGCAAATCTCGCCATCGCGCCGACGATCTCATCGAAGCATATCTTGCAAAAAAGGGTGAAACGATGTCCATCGCGGGATGGAGTAACGAGCAGATGGAAAAATTCGTCATCGACAATCAGATCAAATGCCCCGTATGCGGCAAAAGTAACTTCACGGGAGTCAGAAAATTCAATCTGATGTTCAAAACTTTCCAAGGCGTAACGGAAGATTCTCTCAACACCGTATATCTTCTTCCGGAGACCGCACAAGGCATATTCGTCAATTTCCTCAACGTGCAACGCTCAGCCAGAATGAAAGTTCCCTTCGGTATCGGTCAAATCGGAAAATCTTTCCGTAACGAAATAACCCCCGGAAACTTTATCTTCCGCGTAAGAGAATTCGAACAAATGGAACTGGAATTTTTCTGCAAGCCCGGTACGGATTTGGAATGGTTCTCTTATTGGAAAGACTTCTGTCACAAATGGTTGCTCGATATAGGCATTAAGGACGAAAATCTCAAGCTAAGAGACCATGATCCCGACGAACTCTGCTTCTACAGCCGCGCAACGACCGACTTCGAATTCAAGTTTCCCTTCGGATGGGGAGAGCTGTGGGGTGTAGCAGACAGAACCGATTACGACCTTAACTGTCACATAAAGAAGAGCGGCAAGAATCTCGAATATCTCGACCCCGTAACCAACGAGCGTTACGTACCGTACGTCGTGGAACCGTCCCTAGGCGTGGAAAGGACCTTCCTTGCCGTATTATGCAACGCCTACGACGAAGAAGAAGTCGACGGCGACGTCAGAGTCGTATTGAGATTGCATCCCGTGCTGGCGCCTTATAAAGTAGCCGTAATGCCTTTACAGAAAAAGCAACTCGGCGACAAAGCGACCGAAGTCTTACATATGCTCAACAAAAAGTTTTCCGCAACGTACGACGATGCGGGCAGCATAGGAAGAAGATATCGCAGACAGGACGAAATAGGCACGCCCTTCTGCGTAACCGTAGATTTCGATACGCTCGAAGACAATTCCGTCACAATAAGAGACAGAGACACGATGGAACAAGTCCGCGTGCCTCTGGATAAATTGATCGATTATATTAACGAGCGAATAGTGTTTTAATAATCAAGAAAAAAGCTTTTCGACGTCGTCCTTATCGAAAATATAAGACGTCGAACAAAATTCACATTTAGCCTCGATACATCCGCTCTCGCCGACAACCGCGAGAGCTTCTTTTTTCCCCATACTCTTGACGAATTGCGACACTCTTTCTCTGGAACAAGTGCACTGCCAGCGAATCTCGTCTTCTTCCAAAATCTCCGAATTAAGATGCGAAAAATAAAAATCGAATATTTCCTTACCGCCCTTCTCTTCTATGAGCGATGAAATATGCGTCATATTCGACATAACGTCTTCTATTATCGTAAGCGCGTTTTCATCCGCGCCGGGAAGAGCTTCTACTATCACGCCGCCGGAAGACAAGACGCCGTTTTTATCGCACAATACGCCTAACGCCACGATGCTGCGGACGCCTTCGCTCCGATACAGATACGTTGCGAAGTCCTCTGCTATTTCTCCCGACACCAATTGAGTACGCCCTACGTAGGGCTCTTTAAGTCCCAGATCCTTAACGACTATTATCTCTCCGTCCGTACCGACTCCCGCGCGAACGTCTATCTTACCGTCGCTTTCTCTTGCAGGGACGTAAAACGTAGGATTATCGACGAATCCGCGCAAATTACCGTAAGAGTCGCCTGCGACCACGATTCTGCCCAACGGTCCTTTACCGCCGACCGTTACGGAAAACTTGCCGTCGTCGGATTTAAGATTGCTGCCTAGATATGCGCCTGCGGTGAGAGTTCTGCCCAGCGCAGCCGCCGCAAGAGGAGAAAGACAGTGTTTTTCCACTGCCTTCTTTAACGTTTCCGTAGTTTCTATTACCGCGACTCTGGCTTGCTTGTCCAGAATTACCGCTCTGATTATTTTATCCATTATTTACGCTTCTTTCTTTCCGTTCTTTTCTTAGCGGTTTCCATTCTGTCGTATAGAGGCTTCATGATAACCTGTGCATTATATTGAGATAGGTTGTCGAGCATGAGGACGAGAAGTTCCAGCATAAAAATCGCAATGAAAACGACGAACAAAATCAGCCAAAAACCGCCCACGGACGCCAGATAGGAAATCAGTGCCAGTATGCCAGCGATAAAAATCAACTGCAAGGGCTGCTTGATCGTGAGAATTAAAGAGTTTTTCAGCTTTACGGACATCTTGCAATCGTATTGAGATATCATCGGTAAAAACACGAACGAGAACATAAACGCTATCAACAAAACGATACAAGCGAAGATTGCCAAAACGTACTGTCCTGCGACAGCAGTCCCCGTAGCAACGTCTCCGGCCAACCAAAACACCGAGGCAAAAGTCCCCGAAAACAGCGCGCCCAAAACGAAAGTGACGACCGTCGTGGGGAACCAATACTTCTTGATACCTATAAGATATTCGACGAAGACTTTCGGCTCGTACATACCGGTCTTCTTGTTGAGCTTGTATTTTGAGAAAGGTTCTCTCCAAAGCATCACGTTGGCTACGTGAAAGAGTCCCGATAAACCTATACCGGTAAAAGTGAGCCCCGCTCCTATGAGAACGAATTCAATCAATCTTGCATACAGGATATGTACTTCACCGACGATAGCGCTGGTGCCCGATCCGAGTCCTACGCCGATACCGCCCATGAAATACGGGATATCGGTTATGCCCGCAAGAAGGTATGCGAACTGTTCCACACCGATAAAGTTGACGTAACAAACGAAACCTATCAACGGCAGGAAGAATATGAAAGCGAACAAATTGATAAGCATAAGCTGGGAAGAATATGCTTTATAAACTGAACTGAAATACTTAAATCTGCCTATAGAGGGGAATTCATTGCCCGCGCGGTTTTCTTTAACCGGCGTAATTTTCATCAATAAAGAGGGTCTTTCCTTTTTGTTGGATTGAGGTTGAGCCATATTAACACTCCTTTTTAATTTACGTTTATAATACAATAAATGTCTCGAAAAGGCAATAAAAAATCGGTAATATATAATATATTCCTAGTCTCTTTAATTGACAAAAGAATCAAACGTTGTTAACATTTTATAGATTATCGACAATCGGAGAAAAATAAATGAAAAAATATAACGTAGCCGTCGTCGGCGCGACCGGAATGGTCGGAAGAATGTTTTTGAAGGTACTGGAAGAAAGAAATCTCCCCGTAGACAATTATTATCTGTATGCGTCTCAAAAATCAGCGGGAAAAACCGTAGATTTCATGGGGAAGCCTCACACAATCATAGAGCTCAAGCCCGAAAACGTTCTGGATAAAAAACTGGATTTCGCATTGTTTTCCGCGGGCGGTTCCGTAAGCAAGGAATATGCTCCGCTCTTCGCGTCGACAGGTTGTATCGTAGTCGACAACAGCAGTCAGTGGAGAATGGACGAAAACGTACCTCTCGTCGTACCCGAAGTCAACGGTCGAGAAGCTCTCAATCATCACGGAATAATAGCCAACCCCAATTGTTCTACTATCCAGGCGATGTTACCTCTTAAAGCTCTGGACGACGCATTCGGGATAAAGAGAATCGTATACTCCACCTATCAGGCGGTATCCGGCGCGGGCGTACAAGGATACAAGGATCTGGAAGACGGAATTAAAGGCGAGCCTACCAAAAAATTCCCTCATCCTATTTTTGCCAACGTACTTCCTCATATAGACGTTTTTTTAGATAACGGTTACACCAAAGAAGAAGAAAAAATGATCAATGAGACAAAGAAGATACTGGGCAATCCCGAGATTAAAGCTACCGCAACAACCGTAAGGGTACCTGTTTTTCACGGACACAGCGAGTCGATCAATATAGAATTCAAGCGCCCTTCTACTCTTGAAGGGATCGTGACTGCTCTTAAGGGAATGAAGAACCTTATCGTATGCGAGCGCGGCGAAGATTATCCTATGCCCATATACGTAGAGGGGCACGACGAAGTTTATGTCGGAAGAATAAGACTTGACGACACTGTAGAAAGCGGATGCAACATCTGGGTCGTTGCCGACAATATCAGAAAAGGTGCGGCTACGAATGCCGTCCAGATTGTAGAATATCTTATCGAAAACGATAAAAAGTGAGGACATTATGAGTATTTTTAAGGGCGTCGCAACGGCTCTGGTAACGCCGTTTAATAACGGAGAGGTAGATTTTGCCTCACTGCGCAGGCTAGTTGCGTCTCAACTGGATAACGGTATAGACGCTCTGGTTGTCAACGGAACGACGGGAGAACCCGCTACAATGACTCAAGACGAGCGTACGAAGGTAATCGAATTCGTCATATCGGAGGTCGGACATCGCATCCCCGTAATAGTCGGTGCGGGCAGTAACAACACCGCTACCGCAATCGAATCTGCCAAGGCTGCCGAAACACTCGGTGCCGATGCCGTATTGAGCGTCACTCCGTATTACAACAAATGTACGCAAAACGGATTAATCGAGCATTTTAAGGCGCAAGCCGAAAGCGTCGATATTCCTATAATACTATATAACGTCCCCGGACGCACGGGTGTCAATCTTTTACCCGAGACGGTAGCTCGTCTGGCGGAATACAAAAATATAGCCGCCGTAAAAGAAGCCAGCGGCAACGTAGAGCAGTCGATGGAAATCGCGCGTTTGACTCGAGGTAAAATCGATATCTATTCCGGTGACGACGGACTTACTCTTCCTATAATGGCGGCAGCCGGCGGATCCGGAGTAATCAGTGTGGCATCCAACGTAATCCCCCGAGAAATGGTTGCTTTTACTCGAGCCGCGATGATCGGAGATATGGAAAAAGCACGTGAAATTCAATTCAAAATAGCGCCTCTTGTCAAAGCATTGTTCGCGGAAGTCAATCCTATTCCCGCAAAATACGCACTTTCTTTATTAGGTATATGTCGTAACGAGCTGAGACTTCCTCTGACTCCTATGGAAAAGACCGATCTTATAAAAAACGCTTTATCGGGCTTAGGATACGAGGTATAAGATGAAAATAGCGATCGTAGGAATCGGCGGTGTTGTGGGCGGATACGTTTATGAAGCGGCACTCGGACGCGGTATCGAAGTGGCATACGGCGTAGACGTCAACTGCGACAAAAAATTCATTTGTCCCGTCTATAAAAATTTTGATTCGGTTTCGGAGCCTGTCGACGTTATCGTAGACTTTTCTTATCACGGCGCGGTATATTCCATACTGGATTATGCAACGAAAAATTCCGTACCCGTCGTGCTGGCGACAACCGGATACACCGACGAGGAATTAAATATTATAGAAGAAGCGTCTAAAAAAATCGCAGTGTTCCGCTCCGGTAATATGTCGATAGGCGTCAACCTGTTAATCAAACTTGTCAAAGAGGGGGCTAAAGCACTAGGAAAAAGCGCCGACATAGAGATCATAGAAATGCATCACAACAGAAAACTCGACGCGCCTTCCGGTACCGCTATCATGCTGGCGGATGCCGTTAAGTCGGAAAGAGAAGAGATTTCTTACAAATACGGAAGAAGCGGTATGGAAAAGCGCACTCCCGAGGATCTCACCATTCATTCCGTAAGAGGCGGCACCGTAGTCGGCATCCACGAAGTTTTATTCGCACTCGACAACGAAGTTATTTCCATTAAACATACCGCCGAAAATCGCAGAATTTTTGCGGAAGGAGCATTGAACGCCGCCGAATATATAAAAGATAAGCCTTGCGGCAAATACAATATGCAAGACATTCTTAAATGAAAAAACGCTCGTCAGAGCGTTTTTTATTATCGTCGATATCTTTAGCCGAGCATATCGATAATTCTTAAAAAAGCATCCGTCAACATAACGACGTTGACGTCTTGTACGCACTTTTTGTATTCTTCCAAGCTAAAAGCCGCTTCATAATCGTCATCGTCGCCTATCGACGAATACACGTCACCGTCGAAAGAGTTTTTCTTCATTACGTAAAAACTTATACTCGACTTGTATTCATTCCCGAAAAATGCCCTCTTGCTGCTTGCGGGAGAATAAAAATCTATATAGAACGACTCGATCTCGGCGAGGGGTTTTTCTCCCTGCATAACGTACGAAGCATTCAATTTAAGATCTTCAACGGGATATTGCAAAGCAACGACTCCGTCGTCAGAGGAGAGTGAAGTCAATTCCGTACCGAAATAAGTATCGGACATATATTCGATGAATGCCCCTATATTTTCCAGCGCACGCTGAGCGGGACCGAGTTCTTCCGCAGGTTTTCCGCTGCTTTTGAATTTATTTAACGTACCGACGAAATTGACGTCGGCGATATATTCGGAAATTTTCCCGTTTTTACCGTATATGACGTTATCTCCGAGCTTAAGCAACGATCTTATCATTATCGAGGTCAGACTGTCCGCCGCTATGGGCAGGCTGTCCTCTATGGCGATAATCGGCGCATAATCTCTCAAGACCATATTAAAACCTCGATTGCCTTGATTGCCGAAAAAATAAACGTTGCCGTTTTTAATTCCTATTATATAGCTATGCCTGGATTGAATTTTAATTAAAGCAGCTAATTCTTTATGAACGTCGTCGACGACGTACGAAAAATTATATTCTATGCGATAAGTATCGTCATTGACGGTATAATCGGAAGACACGGTAACGGAACCGCAGTCTTCCGACGCCCAATTTAAAATATTCGCGGTAAGATAAGCTTCGAGTCCGTCTTCCCAAAACTCACTGCTGTCTTTTCCGTTTTTATCCGTGACCAAGTCGGGGGTCCTGAACAAATAAGGAGATTGGTTTCCGCTTGGTACATCAGAGGGAGGCGTTGTGCTGTCGTCACACGCCACCAATAACAATGATAATATCGTCGCTACGATCAGTAGCAATGTTATTAACGAGTTTCTTTTACTAATTTTTCTATCTCTCCGGTTATTTCTTCCAGCTTTATCATACGTCTTTCGCCGGTAGCGCGGAGCTGAATCTCGACCTCTCCGTTTTCAAGACTTCTGGGGCTGATGACGGCTCTTATAGGAATACCCATAAGGTCGCAATCGGCGAACTTAACGCCTGCGGAAACCGTCGCTCTGTCGTCATACAATACTTCTATTCCGCGCGCGGTCCATTCCTTATAAAGTCTCTCGGCTTCATAAGCGACCTTTTCGTTATCGATACGCAGAGGGCACAGATCGACGTGAAACGGGGCAATCTGCATAGGCCACACGAGTCCCTTGTCGTCGGATAACTCTTCCGCAACCGAGGCTATCGCTCTGCCTACGCCTATGCCGTAGCATCCCATAATAGGATTGACCTGTTTTCCGTCCTTATCCAACACGGTCATATTCATGGCGCGAGTATATTTGGTACCGAGCTGGAATATATTACCTATTTCTATACCGTTTTCTACGGTAAGGGGCCGACCGCAAACGGGACAGCGCTCTCCGACGTTGATTTTGGTTATATCGGCAAAAGTATATCCCGACAAATCTCTGTCCACGTCGACGCCTAAAATATGATATTCCTCTTTATTGGCACCGATGCACATATTGTTGCATCCTTTCAGTCCGTCGTCCAAAACGATCGCGGTGTCCTTAATCGGGAAATTCAGCGCACCGATGTTGCCCGCTACGACTCCTTCGTATTCTTGGAGATTGGCGGGAACTATCTCGGAACCGATGACTTTTTTCAGCTTAGCTTCGTTGATTTCGTGGTCGCCTCTGCAAAACGCCATAACTAATTTTAAGCTGTCCGGTATCATATAAGCGACCGCTTTTATCATCTTGCAAGCCTCTATATGCAGGTATTCGCATACATCGAATATTTCTTTGGCGGCTCCCGTATAGACCTCTCGAAGCTGTTCCGAGACCTCGTCTCTAGAGACTTCTTTAACCGAAGTCGCAACTTCCATATTAGCCATATATCCGCACTCGGGGCAGATGACTATGGTATCTTCTCCTATTGGCGTAAGAAGCATATATTCGTGCGAAATATTTCCGCCCATCATTCCTGAATCGGATTTGACCGCAACAAAGCGTTTTAGCCCGATCCTTCTGAATATATTGTTGTACGCCTCGTACATCTTTTCATAATACGATTCAAGGTCTTCCTGCGTCATATGAAAAGAATACGCATCTTTCATCGTAAACTCTCTAACTCTGATAAGTCCGCCGCGGCTTCTAGCCTCGTCCCTAAACTTGGTCTGTATCTGATAGACCATAAAGGGAAGCTGTTGATAGCTGGTAACGGCATCTCTGACAAAATGGACGGCGGCTTCTTCGTGAGTCATTCCGAGGAGCATATCGCGATTGTTTCTGTCCTTGAAACGAAGCATCTCAGATCCGATCGAAGAATATCTGCCGGACTCGTCCCACATTTCTCTGGGCATAACGACGGGGAACATACATTCCTGACCGTCCAGCTTATTCATTTCTTCTCTGATGATATTTTCGATCTTTTGAGCGATACGCTTAGCGGGCATTGCAAAGGAAAAGATGCCGTTGGCAACGTTTTTTATAAACCCCGCTCTAACCAAAAGCTGATGACTTTTTACAACCGCGTCTCCGGGGTTGTTTTTAGTACGCTCGCCTACGAGCTTGGACATTAACATGAGATTAGGCTTCCTCTTCTACTACCTTGACGGTGATTTTATATTCCTTCTGGCAGAACAAGAAAGACAGCTCATATTCGCCGACTTCTCCGTAAACCGAATTTTCGTCTTCGTCTTCTACGATATGAAGAGCCGTTTCGTAGTCCTCAGTCAGGATAACTACCGCGGAATTAGTAAGAAGAGTCAGGCTCTTGGTCGTGCCGTCGGAAAGCTTATAGGAAACGACGGGATTGAAGGTATCTCCGACGTTGACTTCCAAGACGTCGTCGAAACTTTTGATAACGGTTTCTTCTTCATCGTTACAGGCGACCATCGTTACTGAGAATAAAGCGATGACCAGTACTAACGATAAAACGATTGCGATGTGCTTAAAATTTTTCATTTTGGCTCCTTAAATAACGCGTGTGCGCATATTATTATATTTAACATTATATATAAGGCGGAATATTTCGTCAAGCAAGAAACAAAACACGGATTAAAATATTTCAAAACTATTGCATAACCGAAAAAATTCGGATATAATACGATATGCACTAGATGGGGAGCTAGCGGTGCCCTGTAACCTGCAACCCGCTACAGCAGGATCGAACATCCACCGAGGCTCGGAGTATGGAAAGCCGATGCTTGTACGGAGTGTTGATCGTAAGGTCTTGTGCAACTTTCCATTGCGAACCGTGTCAGGGCTTGACCGCAGCAGCACTAAACAATTCGGAAAGTGTGCCACAAGGTAGCTTTACGGGAGCCACCGGCAAGTATGCCGATTCGGTATTTCGTGTCGGAGTGGACGTGCGTTTTTTATAAAAAAATCGGCTGAATGCCGATTTCTTTTTTTAATCGTCGCTTCTCCTTTTACCGTCCGGGAAATCGAATACCGAACTATAATCCGATATAACGTCGGCTAAAGAGAGCGTTATCTCTTCCTTGTCGTAATCTCCGTCGTCTTCGACGGAATCGGGAGCGTCGTAAAAATATTCCGTATCATCTTGATTAAAAATATCTTTTACGCTAATTTCTTCGGGCTTTTCCTCGTGATTTTCCTCAAGTTTTTCGGGTTCTTCACGATATATTATTTTAATATCCGGCACGTCGTCGGAATCTTCTTCCGTCGACAAATCCAAAACGTTGTCCACTTCCACCAGCTTGGGTTGCACGTATCTATGGCTATACAGACTCCAGAGTCTGTACATCATACTCTTTTTTTGTAATTCCAAATCTCTTTCTTTGTGCTTCAGAAGAGCCTTGGCGTCTCTTATATCTTCTTTAAGTTCTTCATGGACTCGTTTCATCTCTTGACGGTCCTCTTCTTTTTCTTTATAAATGACCATCTTTTTTCTGAAAAAATATATCTGTAACAATATACTGATGACGGAGTGTCCCACCATTATTGCGGCAACGACGTACGACCATTTAGGATCCAGACCGATATCGCTGGTCCATCCGTCGAGAAGCAAAACGAAAGTCAAAATAACATAAAAAACCGACATCGAGCTCTTGGTTATATTGACGACGTTACGAAAATATCCGACGTTGCGTATGGCTCTGTCGTCGTCTTTTTCTTTATGAGAATATATCAAAACGACCACGTAGAACAAAGCATACAATGCCGTAATCGCTATCAATATATATATAACCCACATAAATTCAGAATCGGTAAACTTGACGTAAGCCGAATACAATCCGGACGTAACCGAAATCATCATGGCGATGACGAAAATATTATAAAAGTTATTCCACATAATCCAAAGAGTCGATAGTTTTTTGTTATCGACCGTTTTGTAAACTTTGCGGACTTCTCCTTCGTACTGACCTTGATATTTTGCCATAAAATTATTATACAATAGGCGGAAATAATTTTCAAGATATAAAGGGCATAAAGGGCTTAAAAGAAAGTTGCAAAAAAATTTATATAAAAATTATAAAAGTGCTTGCATTTTTTTTCGCCATATACTATTATAGTAAAGCAGTCGAGCGGCCGTGGCGGAATGGCAGACGCGCTAGACTTAGGATCTAGTGGGAGACCGTATGGGTTCAAGTCCCTTCGGCCGCACCAGATTAAATATGCGGAAGTAGCTCAGTGGTAGAGTGTCGCCTTGCCAAGGCGAATGTCGCGGGTCCGAATCCCGTCTTCCGCTCCAACAAGGGCGAAAACGATGTTTTCGCCCAAACAATTCCTCGGACGATTAGCTCAGTTGGTAGAGCAACTGACTCTTAATCAGTGGGTCCAGGGTTCGAGTCCCTGATCGTCCACCAAGAGAAACCTAAATCAAACCCTTGTGTTGATTCGGGTTTCTCTTTTTTATACGCGAATATTTGATATTCACCGTCATTGCAAAAAGCGGTATGCCCCCACCCCGTCATTACAAGGAGCACCGCCCCACCTCGTCATTGCGAGGAGCGAACTGACGCGCTTGTATAGTCAAGCACCCGTCACAGTGCCTTTTTGAAAAAAATCAAATGCAATATTTTATCTCAACATATAAAAACGATTGAATTTTTCTTGAATTTACGCTATTATACAAGAAATATTAGAAAAGGAACGGTACGAAAAAAGTGCTCTTTAATCTCATTTCCACA